>JBHAEQ010000027.1:0-21516 GCA_041855685.1 Prevotella sp.
AGTGAGCAGAGCAAGTATGTCATCAACTTTATTTACGACGAGCTTGAAGACTTCCGTGTTACGGCAATCGTGCGCAATCAGCCTCTGCCCGACGCTATTCAACAGCTCATAGGTTTCTATCCTATCAAAATGACAAGCGTGAGCGACAACGTGCTGTTGGTTGAGTGTATGCAGAAAACCAATATTCGATATAAAGGGCGTATAATAGATGAAACCGGCTCGCCAACCGAGTATGCAAATCATGAGAATAACGGAATTTGCACTTACTCTTCTTTCACAGAGTCTTCATGCGCCACTATGAAAAGCTAATAGCTCTTGTAGCCTCGCTATTTCATCACGATATTGTGCCGCTTGCAGGAAATCAAGTCTTGTGGCGGCATCTTTCATTAGGGCAGTATTGTCTGCAATGGCTTTCTCAATCTGCTTTTTGCTCATGTGGAGTATTATAGGGTCAGCGGCAAATGCTGGCTCATTCTCCTGTGGGATATATGCCGTTGATGCATTCTTTGCCTCCGCAGCTATGCGTTCTTCGCCGGCATTCACGAGAGCTGTCTTTATCTCTCTATTTATCTGTTGAGGAATAATTCCGTGCTCCTCATTATATTTCATTTGTATCTCGCGACGACGGTAGGTCTCGCTTATTGTGCGCTGCATGCTGTCTGTTATTTTATCGGCATACATTATTACTTTGCCGTTTACGTTACGTGCTGCTCGTCCTGCAGTCTGCGTCATGCTGCGTTCGCTGCGCAAAAAACCTTCTTTGTCGGCGTCGAGTATGGCAACGAGTGAAACTTCAGGCAGATCGAGACCTTCTCTCAGAAGGTTCACGCCTACGAGGACATCGAATGCTCCAGCTCTTAAATCGGTGAGTGTCTTAACTCTGTCAAGCGTACTGACGTCACTGTGGATATAGTTGGCTCTCACTCCATGATTGAGGAAATATTCCGTCAGCTCCTCTGCCATGCGCTTAGTTAGGGTGGTTACAAGTACTCTCTCATTGCGCTCATTGCGTTCTGTTATCTCGTTCATCAGGTCGTCAACCTGATTCTCCGACGGACGGACACTTATTTCAGGGTCAAGAAGTCCGGTAGGTCTGATAACCTGTTCTACTACAATTCCTTCCGACTCTTGCAGCTCGAAGTCAGCGGGAGTAGCCGATACATATATCACTTGGTTTATCATTTCCTGAAACTCAGTGAATTTAAGAGGTCTATTGTCAAATGCTGCCGGCAGACGGAAACCGTATTCCACAAGATTCTGCTTTCGTGCACGGTCGCCTCCCCACATTGCGCTTATCTGCGGCACGCTCACATGACTCTCGTCAATAATAAGCAGATAGTCTTTGGGAAAGAAGTCGAGAAGGCAGTAAGGACGCTGCCCAGGCTCTCGTCCGTCGAAATAGCGTGAGTAGTTTTCTATTCCCGAACAGTGTCCAAGCTCCTTTATCATCTCCATGTCATATTCCACACGCTCTTTAATGCGTTGAGCCTTAATATCATCGCCCACTTCCTTGAAAAACTCCACCTGCTTCACAAGGTCGTCTTGTATATTGCGGATAGCTATTTCCTGTTGCTCTTTTGTAGTAACAAACAGGTTGGCAGGGAATATCTGGTATGCTTCAAATCTCTGCATTCGTTGGAAGCTGATAGCATCAACTTCTTCTATAGCATCGATTTCATCGTCCCACCAAGTTATTCTTATAACATTTTCACTATAGGCTGGATATATGTCAACCGTCTCTCCCTTTACACGGAAGTTTCCTCTTTCCAATGAAATGTCATTCCTTATATACAAGGCGTCGACAAGTTGTCTGAGAAATACATTCCTGTCAATGCGCTGTCCTGTTTTCAAAGATATGACATTGCTTTGCAGAGCCGTTGGGCCTCCCATACCATATATGCACGATACGGACGAAACTACGATTACATCTTTTCTTCCCGACAGTAGAGAGCTTACAGCTTTAAGGCGCAGGCGATCGATCTCGTCGTTTATGGCAAGGTCTTTTTCTATGTACGTATCGCTTGTAGGCAGATATGCCTCGGGCTGATAATAGTCGTAGTACGAAACATAATATTCCACAGCATTATCAGGAAAGAACGCTTTCATCTCCTCATACAGCTGCGCTGCGAGTGTTTTATTATGACTTAGAATAAGTGCGGGGCGATTTGTGTTGGCAATGACGTTTGCCATGGTAAATGTCTTTCCAGAGCCTGTCACACCAAGCAGAACCTGTGCATGAGCTCCCTGCTCAAGTCCTTCGGTAAGTTGCTGTATAGCCTGAGGCTGATCGCCTGTAGGCTTGAATTTTGATGTTAGTTTGAAATCCATGTGAAAAGCAAAATTAATAAAAATAATTCAATAGCAGTAAGGCGTTGATTGATTTATTTCAAAAACTGTGTAATAAGTGTTATAAACATGACTTGTTTTATGAAAATAAGTTTAATTTACTTTGTATTTAGCAATAAAAGATGTAATTTTGCAAGGAAATTCTGTATAGAAAGTATGAAGAAAGTTGTATTCGCAATAATTTCCGTAGCATTCTTGTTTTCCAGTTGTGCTCAAGAGTTCAATCAGGTTTATAAGACAACCAACTCACCATATAGATACGAATATGCCAAAGAGTGCTTCGCTAACGGTAAATATACTCGTGCCATAACTCTTTTAGAAGAACTCGTATCCTATAACAAGGGTACTGACAACGCAGAGGAATGTCTCTATATGCTTGCCATGTCGCAGTATTGTAATAAAGACTACGAGAGTGCGGCAATGACTTTTGGCAAATATTTCAGCACATATACAAAAGGTAAATATGCAGAGATGGCTTGTTATTACAAAGGTCAGAGCCTTTATATGAGCACCCCTGAGCCACGTCTTGACCAGACAGAGACAATGTCGGCAATAAAGGCTTTTCAGGATTATCTGGACATTTATCCCGATGCGGTAATGAAGGAGGCTGTGCTTGAAAGACTTTATACCCTACAGGACAAGTTGGTTAAGAAAGAGCTTCATTCTGCTCAGCTTTATTATAACCTTGGTACTTACTTTGGTAATTGCAATGGTGGAGAAAATAACTATGACGCCTGCATAATAACAGCACAGAATGCCATTAAGGATTACCCTCATACCAAACTTCGTGAGAATTTCGCCCTGCTTATTATGAAGAGCAAGTTTGAATTGGCAGGAATGAGTGTTGAGGCTAAACGTTTGGAGCGTTATCAGGATGCAGAAGACGAGTGTTACGGATTCATCAACGAATATCCTGACTCAAAGGATGTGGCACTTGCAGAAAAGTTTATCAAGCGTTGTAAAGCTATAACAGCGGGTGCAGCAAGTGAACCAATCAATTAATAAAATAAGAAATAACAAGTAGTTTTAGATATTATATGGATTACAAAAAGTCAAAAGCACCAGTAAACACAGTTACTCGTAATATAATGGACTTGTGTGAGAATACTGGTAACATTTACGAATCTGTTGCTATCATAGGAAAGCGCGCCAATCAGATTTCTGCTGAAATGAAGCAGGATTTGAACAAGAAGTTGTCTGAGTTTGCATCTTACAACGACTCTTTGGAAGAAGTTTTCGAGAATCGTGAGCAAATAGAGATTTCGCGTTATTACGAGAAACTTCCAAAGTCAACACTTCTTGCAACACAGGAATTTGTTGATAATCATGTTTACTATCGTGATCCTGCAAAGGAAGTGGAGGAACTATAATGTTGCAGCGCATTCAAACTGTATATATGGCACTGGCGGTAATTCTGCTGGTGCTTTGTTGTTGTATGCCTCTTGCTACATTTGAACCGACCGGAATGGGTTTGTCATCGGTGATGTACAGCCTTGTTCTTATCAATGGTGATGGTGCAATTGAGAGTTACATGCCAGCAACATTGTTAGTGTTAGTGGTTATTGCAGAGATTCTTTCTGTATATGCAATGCTTAGTTATAAGAACCGTCGTGCGCAAATGCTCTTCTGTTCATTTGCTGTATGCTTTGAACTGCTGTGGATAGTTGCTTATTCGGCGTTGGTTTATTTTCTTAAGGCTGATGCAACTCCACACCTTGCTATTGCGGCAAGTTTTCCATTGATAGCTGTGCTGCTCACTTTGATGGCACGCAGAGCTATAAAAAAAGACGAGGAATTAATACGCTCGGCAGATAGAATAAGATAAGGCTACACCTTTATTATATATAGAAGGTCGCATTTTCCAGAATGTGACCTTTATTTTTTTGTATTACCCTTTGATGATTTAGTGATAAATGCGTATATGAAACTAAAAACCTGTATATGGGTTAATATTGTTAAATATAAAGGACATATTTAACTTAAAAAGATTGTTGTTTAATAAAAACATATTATCTTTGTCAGCATGAAGAAGAAAACTATCTGGACAATAGCAATAATAATGGGCTTATCGTTCATTGGTTTGCTTTATCTGCAACTTACTTATATTAAGTCAATGACGCAGATGAAGCGCGAACAGTTTGATGAGTCTGTCAACCGCGCACTCTATCAGGCTTCACGTAATCTGGAGCTTAACGAAACGCTTCGTTATCTTGAGAAAGATGTAAATGCTACAGAGCGTAAGACATCTGGACACGACACATTAGGTGTTGGAATTGGTAAGAATGATGGAAAGAATCATGGTTCGCATCAGTTTTCGGTAGTAGGTACTGATGGTACAATATATTCATCATTCGAACTTAAGACAATTAGTGTTAAGCCTTCTACAATGCCTAAAGGAATTATACTGAATAATGACAAGAAAGCCATTGGTGAAGCTTCCCGTTCTATGCAGGAAATAGTGCATAATCGCTATGTATATCAGAAAGCTCTGCTTGAAGAGGTGGTATATAGCATACTTTATACAGCATCTGACAAACCTCTGAATGAACGTATAAACTTCAAGATGCTTGATCAGGATTTGAAGGCAGAGTTGATGAACAATGGCATAAACATACACTATCATTTTACAGTGTCAACAGCTGATGGACGTGAGGTTTACCGTTGTCCTGACTATGAAGAGCAGGGAAATGACATAATGTATTCACAGACACTATTCCGTAATGACCCACAGTCAAAGATGGGAGTTGTGAGGGTGCATTTTCCTGATATGAGCGGCTATATATTCAATAGTGTAAAGTTTGTGATTCCGTCAATGATTTTTACTGTAGTGCTGCTTATGACATTCATATTCACAATTTTCATCGTGTTCCGTCAGAAGAAGGTGTCAGAGATAAAGAACGACTTCATCAATAATATGACACATGAACTTAAGACACCGATAAGCAGTATATCTCTGGCATCTCAGATGCTTAACGACAAGAGTGTTACAAAGAGTGAGGCTATGCTGGCACATCTCGGTGGAGTTATAAGTTCAGAGTCGAAACGACTTCGATTCCTTGTTGATAAAGTATTGCAAATGTCGATGTTTGATAAGCAGAAAGCCATATATAATAAAAAGCATCTCGATATAAACGAAATGGTTGAGACTATATCAAAAACCTTCCAGCTCAGGGCGAGTGCAACAAATGGTCATATCAATACAGGCATTGAAGCTGTAGATTCAACGGTTTATGTTGATGAGATGCATTTCCAGAATGTAATCTTCAATCTGCTTGACAATGCTATCAAATATCGCAAACCTGATGTTCCTGTCGAACTTCTTGTAATGACATGGAATCCCGATCCGCAGCATGTTTCTGTGAAAGTTCAGGATAACGGACTTGGTATAAAACGTGAGAATTTACGTAAGATATTTGATAAGTTCTATCGTGTTCATACAGGTAATGTGCATAACGTGAAAGGTTTCGGATTAGGTTTGGCATATGTAAAGCAGATGGTTGATGTGCATGAAGGCGATATAAAAGTAGATAGTGAATACGGCAAAGGTACAACATTCACAATTACCCTGCCGATAGTTCCTGATGCATAGAATATAGAAATTATAAACATAGAAATATTAATAACTTTTTAAATATAAATTATTATGGAAGAATCATTGAAAGTGCTTCTTTGTGAAGACGACGAGAATTTAGGTATGTTGCTGCGTGAATATCTACAGGCAAAGGGTTATTCTACTGTTTTGTGCCCTGATGGTGAGGCAGGTTTCAGAGAGTTTATGAAGGCTAAGTTCGATATTTGTGTGCTTGATGTGATGATGCCAAAGAAGGACGGATTCACTCTTGCTCAAGATATTCGCCAAGCAAACAGCGAGACTCCAATAATATTCCTTACTGCCAAGACATTGAAGGAAGATATACTTGAAGGTTTCAAGATTGGTGCCGACGATTATATCACAAAGCCTTTCTCTATGGAGGAACTGGTATTCCGCATGGAGGCTATCCTGCGTCGTGTACGTGGTAAGAAGATTAAGGAGAGTACTGTATATAACATAGGTGAGTTTGTGTTTGACACTCAGAAACAGCTTCTTACTATAGGTGAGAAACAGACTAAGCTCACAACTAAGGAGAATGAACTGCTGGCATTGTTGTGTTCTCACTCTAACGAGATTCTGCAACGTGATTTCGCCTTGAAGACAATATGGATTGACGATAACTATTTCAATGCCCGCTCAATGGACGTTTACATCACTAAGCTGCGTAAGCATTTGAAAGACGACCCACAGATTGAGATTATCAATATCCACGGTAAGGGTTATAAGCTAATATGTCCTGATAAGGAGTAACCTTTAGTACGTGTGTTAATCAATAATAACAGGTGTGCAGGGAAACTTGCATGCCTGTTTTCGTACTATTCGTATGAAAAGTTATAATCTTTATCCATAATTTTGTAATATGTGCGTGATTGAAAATGATTAACTTTGCATATAACTTAAAATTAAAGAACAATGAATAAGAAAGTATTTGCAATCAATGGAATGAAATGTGAGCATTGCGAGGCTAATGTGGAGAATACAGTAAAGGCCCTTGCAGGAGTAGAGAATGCAAAAGCAAACCGTGTGGACCGTACTCTTACTATAGAATATGATGAAGATAAGATCTCGCCTTCACAACTCAAAGAGGCTGTTGACGGTATAGGAAAGTTTGAACTGACTATATAGTAATATGCGAAAAACCATACCTGTTATAGGACTTGCCTGCTCGGCTTGTTCGGCTAATGTAGAGAAAAAACTGCGCAGCCTTAATGGCGTAGAGAGTGCTTCTGTATCATTGTCGGGCAGGTCGGCTTTGGTAGATTTTAATCCAGCAGAGATTTCCCTTGAAACAATGAAGAGCGAGATTAACGCCATTGACTATGATCTTGTTATAGAATCCGACCGTTCTGTTCAGGAGATAGAAAAGCGTGAGTATTCTCTGCTAAAGCGCAAAGTTCTATTGTCGTGGATATTCTCTCTTGCCATTATGAGTGTGTCGATGCGCTGGATAAACACAGGCTCTTCTGATTCTGCGAATCAAGTTGCGTTGATTATAGCTTTGGCAAATATGTTGTATTGTGGCAGACGCTTTTATGTTTCAGCATGGCGGCAGTTGTTGCATGGTACAGCAAATATGGATACTCTTGTTGCTTTGTCAACAGGAATCTCGTTTCTTTTCAGTGCTTTCAACACCTTTTGGGGCGAGCAGATATGGGGAAGCCGTGGAATAGAATGGCATACATATTTTGATGCTTCTGTAATGATAATAACCTTTGTACTCACAGGTCGTATGCTTGAAGAAAAGGCAAAAGACGGAGCGGCGGGTTCTATTCGTCAGCTTATGGGCATGAGTCCGAAGACAGCCCGTATAGTAGAGCGAATGGCAAAGCGCGATGAACATGGCAATATCATAGAACCTGCCGTTGTAACAGAGGTGCCAGTATCGACAATAGAAAAAGGCGATGTGCTGGAAGTATGTGCAGGAGAGAAAGTGCCGGTAGATGGTGAGGTTGTTGAGGCAGAAAGTTTTATGACGGCAGATGCTGCCTATGTTGATGAGAGCATGATAACTGGCGAGCCTACACCAGCCGAAAAGCGTAAAGGGTCGAAAGTGCTGGCAGGTACAATCCCAAGTCAGGGACGTTTCCTTATGAAAGCACGGCAGATAGGTGAAGAAACAGCATTGGCTAATATCATAAGAATGGTGCAAGAGGCTCAAAATTCTAAAGCACCCGTTCAGCGCATTGTTGATAAGGCGGCACTCGTTTTCGTGCCGGTTGTTATGTGTATAGCCGTCCTTACTTTTGCAATATGGTGGCTTGTAGGCGGCAGTGCCTATCTGCCGCATGCAATAGTCTCCGCCGTTTCGGTATTGGTTATATCATGCCCATGTGCTATGGGGCTTGCTACTCCAACGGCTCTCATGGTGGGCATAGGCAAGGCTGCCGAGAAGCAGATTCTGATAAAAGATGCTTCGGCATTGGAGAGTTTACGCAGGATAGACGCTCTTGTTACTGACAAGACAGGCACGCTTACCATTCCTAATAAGAATATAGATTTCACAAAAGCCTCTGATTTAGCACTTGAGGAACGTGAGACATTGAAACCTAATGCACGTGAAGCAATGGCTGAATTACAGGCTTCCGGAGTGGAAGTATATATGATGAGCGGCGATAAGGAAGATGCCGTAAGGTATTGGGCACAGAAAGCCGGTATAAGGCATTATCATAGCAATGTGCTTGCTAAAGACAAGGAAGAACTTGTCAGAAAACTTAAAACTGAAGGGAAGACAGTGGCAATGGTAGGCGATGGCATCAACGATACTCAGGCACTGGCAACAGCCGATGTGAGCATAGCTATTGGTAAGGGAACTGATGTAGCAATGGATGTATCACAAGTCACTCTAATGGGCGATGACCTGCATTCAATAACCGAGGCAGTACGGTTAAGCAAGCGAACGGTTAGCATGATATGGCAGAATCTGTTTTGGGCCTTCATATATAATATAATGTGTATTCCTATGGCAGCCGGACTACTCTATGTCTTCGGTGTTAACTGGCAGATAAGTCCTACACTTGCAAGCGCCCTTATGGCATTGTCAAGTGTTAGTGTTGTACTCAACAGCTTACGACTTAAATTTATGTAGTACAAGAATTATTGTATTATATATTTATTAGCATTCTTGATTATTACCATGTCTTTCTTTATAGTTGTTTCATCAACCACCCGTCCAAGAGTATCATATGCCACATATGGATGCTTGCGAATCACTGTTGTTTGACCCTGAATATATGTTCGGCACGGAGTTCGAACGCAATCTCAATAATTATCATTTCTTCTCCTACAATGCAAATGAGGAGCTAAGGCTGGAGTCCGATGAGATGGAACTCCTTGGTAATATAATGTCTCTTATTCGCAGAGAGTTAATCGTCAGCAAAACCCACACCGACCGCATAGTGCAGTATATCCGCAGCTACATGATAGACCGTGCCAAGACGCTCATTGCTTCCGGCAGGAATATTGCCGAAGTGGCCTACGGTTTGGGCTTTGACTATCCGCAACACTTCACACGTGTCTTTAAGAAAGAAACGGGTATGATTCCCTCCAAGTACTTGGAATCATTGAAGAAATAACGCTTTGTGATGTCCGAAAATAGTTATTGCAATCATGTTTCCCAATTGCGGTGCACATGTTTCTCAATTGCGGTGCATGTGTTTCCCAATTGGGAAACATGACACGAGTAACTATCTTTACACATTATCAAGTGCTATGTATCAAGATAGTTGGCAGTTATTAATAGGTTTACAATACATTCATTAGCTTGCATTACAATTCGTTATTCTCATTTATGCATTGCCTTGATAGCCTGCTTGCGTATTTCTCTGAAGTGTTTTACTTCAGGAATGTCAGTTGAAAAGAAATCAAAACCATGTGTGAAACCATTAATGACAAGTAAATCTACAGGAATACCAGCTGTAAGGAGTCTGTGAGCGTAGTCTATGTCCTCATCAACAAAGAGGTTAAGTGAGCCGGTGGCAATGAAAGTTGGCAAGATTGGAAAGCAGGGTATTCTGTTGCTGAGCGCTACCTGTGATATAACCTCCTGAGTGCATGTAGTATATGGCAGGAGTTGGGCTGTCACTCTTGCTTTACGAACGAAACACATAGAGATCTACGGTAGGTTGATTCTCTTCTGCGGGTACAGTAATCTTGTCATTGGGCACAATGTATTTATCCTCCATATTTGCTACCAAGGTAGCACTGATTTCAGTCAATTGCTTAGCAGCAATCGCTCGATCTTCTTATATTTACTTCGTCGAAGATACCTTCGCCAGCCAAATGGCTTCTGATGTTATGATAGGCTTGATGCTCTCAGCGAGCAGATGTTCTGATTTAAGCATATCATTATCCGTTGTATGCTAATACTTTTTTTGCCATGTGTTTCCCAGCCTCGAAAGCACTCTGAAGTTCTTCTGCGAAGTGCTCATGATTCCAATTATCGTGGACTTGTGCATGCTCCTCTGTAAAATTAAACTTGTTGTAATCAGCCACCTGCTTGGTGCATCAAACGATTATCAAGCATACCTCTTGCTGCTTGACGAGAAGACGGTAGTGAAGAATGCTATGTTGTCATTATTCCTCAGAACCGCTTATATACCTGTAGCTGAGTTGCACTATCCGAAAATAGCTCTGACTAAACAGCAAATAGTGCAACTGTCCACATTGTTTACATCGCTTATACAACATATTGCTTATCCGATGACAGCCCAAGAAAATATTATGTTCAGATTGTGTGAAGTCATCTCTCTTGATGTAGTAAGTTTCTTACAGCAAAATATCACAGAGCGTAAAGTATCGACAAGGCACGAGGAAATTTTTGCACGCTTCCTACAGTTAGTGCCCAAACATGCAGCTCATCATCACGATATTGCCTATTATGCTGGCCAGTTGAACATAACAACCACATATCTCTCGCGCATTGTAAGAAAGATGAGTGGTCGAACGGTAATGAGTTTCCTTGAATATGCCATTATGAACGAAGCTGTGCGATTACTGAAAAACACCGACCGCAGTGTTGCCGACATAGCTTTTGCCTTGAACTTCTCCGACCAAAGCAGTTTCACAAAGTTCTTCACAAGGCTTAAGGGTTCATCACCATTGCAATATAGAAAAAGTAATGCTTCGTGATGCACTTTATGCGGCTTTTATATAGGGAGTTACAAAAAAACAGCAAAAACTTTGCATTATAAAAAGGAAATGTTTATCTTTGCGACACAAACTAAAACCTATTACAATTATGACAAGAGAGGAAGTTGATGAAATACTTCAGAAATATCAAGAGCGGAGTGAACGTGATGATAAGTATGGCTATGACAAGTGCGCTCTTTACGCACGCATAGTGCGGAATTTAGAAAGAGACATTAATGATTATGTTGATAATGACGACTTTGAAACCGAAGCCGACATTATACATTATATTACCGACAGGATAGAAGAGGCTTATGGCTTCTACGACGGTAATGGCGATAGTGATGAAATTGATGGGCGCTTGATTGAAGATGCTGGTAGTGCAGATGATATGTGGTGATTAACGAGGCATTGTACTTTGACCAGGCATCATTGATGAATTAAGTATATTATTGTGAAACAGGTCAGGATAATTTGACCAATCAACCTGTACCTCTATGTATGTGGAAGGGTTGATGTTATAGCGTACACCTGCTCCTATGCGGTCGCCATAATCTCCGTACAGACCATAACCGAAGGTTGGGAAGTAGTAATTACCATGCCTGAATCCGAAACTGCCGTTGTTTATTATTGATTTCTGTGCAAAAACATACGCCTCCCAATGCTCATTGAAGCGGTAATTGAGTATTACCGATAGTCCCGCCGAGCGAAGTGAACCTATGCCGGAATTGATATTACTGAAATAACCTCCTACAGCAAGGCTCAGTTTATTTGTCAATGGTGTGGCATACATTGCCGATATTCGTTCGGAAATTCCGCTGAAATTATTGCGTCCGAATGAGGTGAATGCCGACAGGTCAAGATTCACGTTCATTCCAGTGTGCAGATTCCAACCACCATAGCCTCCCATGAAAGGATAATGCCACCAAGAGCGGACTGGTAGGTGCCCGTTATAATTGAGAGTGGGGAGATGCAACTGGCTGTCTGCTGTAGTTGTCTGTTTAGGGAAACTGGCAACTGGAACCATACCATTAAGATATTCAGGTTCGTCAGAAACAATGCTGTCGGTATCAATTGATACTTCAGAAACTGTTGAATAGTTCTGCTTTACTGTCTCTTGAGCATTTATGCTGATTGGCAGCAACGTAAGAATCAATATGGTGCACATTATCTTCATTGCTTGCAAAAGTACTCTTTATAGTGTTAACAGCCAAAGGATTAAAACTATTTTTGAAATAATTATCATTATTTTTTTGAAACTTCCTGCTTTTTGTATTACCTTTGCGGTCATGGAAAAGAACATGTTTATAGGTTTGTTTGTGATTTTTATGTCGGCAAATGCGCAGGCTCAGACCGAAGAACCACTATACAAGAAATATTATGGTGAGCAGGAGAAGAGTATTCTGGAGACTGCCCGTTCGGGTATGGATGTGGCTGCCGGCAAGATAACAGAAATGCTTGCTCCTGATGAAAGTACTGCTGACATGGTGAAAGTAAAGGGTACTTACTATATGTACCTTTACGATGTGAACCTTTATAACGGCAAACGTGCCAAGATGTTCATGGATGAATGCCGTCAGCAGTTTGTGAGCAGATACCCCAAAGCCAGGATTATGAGTGTTGCTTGTCCTCAGCAAGGTTGGCTGCAAGAACCAATTATGCGCAACAAGCAAACAGTTGGCTATACTCAGACAATGTATGTTTACATTGTCGCTCAGGATGGGCACGACGGCTATATAAACGCCCGCTTCTCGTATAAATGCTATAAAAATGTTGACGACAAGGCATATGCACCACTTGTTGATAACTGGCCGCGTTGGGATAGAACCGATCATTTGACACCGTCTGTATATGAAAAGGTGAAGTCGAAGCGTTAGTATATATAAATAAGGTGAAGTATTGTCTTTGAAGCTGCATCTTGTACAAAATGCAAATAAAAAGTGTAGTTTTTGTAGAATTTGTTTGCAAGAAAGAAATAAAAGTATTAAATTTGTCACGGAATTATAAATAAACAATAAAATGAATACATCTTACGCATTTTCTTATTACTTTTATTTTTACTTTACAAGCAATTGTGAAGCGGGAAGTTGCGTGTAGATTTCAACTTAAGACAAGATAAGCAAAGCTTACATAAATGTCCCGCTTCAATGAGTTGAGGCGGGTTTTTTGTTAAGAATAATATATTAACTGATGAAAAGAATAGCAATACAAGGACGGATAGGTTCATTTCATGATATAGCATCCCGACATTACTTTGAGAATGAGCAGGTGCAGATAGTTTGTTGCGCCACTTTTGAAGAAGTGTTTGCCGAAATGGCTAAAGACCCAACCATGATAGGAGTTGTGGCAATAGAGAATACCATTGCCGGCTCTTTGCTGCATAACTATGAACTGCTGACAGCTTCTGGGGTTACTATTGTCGGCGAATATAAGCAGCATATACAACACTGTATCTGCTGTTTGCCCGATGATGATTGGGACTCTATAACAGAGATTGATTCACACCCTGTTGCCCTGATGCAATGCCGTGCTTTCATATCAGGGCATCATGAGTTGAAAGTAGTAGAATGTGAGGATACGGCGGGTTCGGCAGAAAATATCAGTGTCAATAAACTAAAGGGACATGCTGCTATATGTCATAATAGTGCTGCAGAGATGTATGGTCTTAAAATATTGGAAGACCATATTGAAGACAACAAGCACAATTACACCCGTTTTCTTGTTCTTAGTAATACGATGAAAGCTGACTTCCTCCGTCCGCTTGAAAAGACAGACAAGTCGAGCATTGTCTTCTCACTACCTCATAACGAGGGTTCACTCTCAAAGGTGTTGACAATACTTTCTTTCTATGATATAAATCTCACGAAGATACAGTCGCTGCCAATAATAGGTCGTGAATGGGAATATCTGTTCTATGTTGATATTACGTTCGACAACCTCACTCGCTATCGCCAATCAATAGATGCGATAATTCCGTTGACAAAAGATTTGAAAATATTAGGAGAATATATAGCATGTTGATAAAACCAGCTGAGCGCTTATCGCTCGTACAAGAATATTACTTCAGTCGTAAGCTGAAGGAAGTGGCGCAGATGAATGCGGAGGGTAAAGATGTGATAAGTCTTGCAATTGGTTCTCCGGATATGCCTCCGTCGCAGCAGACTATTGATAAACTATGTGAAGTGGCACAGCTGCCTGATTCTCATGGTTATCAGCCTACAATGGGAACTCCTGAATTGCGAAATGCAATGGCGGCTTTCTACAAACGTGCATACGGAGTGAGCATAGACCCTGCATCGGAAGTTCTTCCGCTCATAGGATCGAAAGAAGGAATACTGCATGCAACTCTGGCATTTGTGAATCCTGGCGATGAAGTGCTCGTGCCTAATCCGGGTTATCCTACATACACATCGTTGAGTAATATTCTCGGTGCAAGGATAGTGAACTATAATCTTCGTGAGGATAATGACTGGCAGCCCGACTTTGACGAATTGGAGAAGATGGACCTGAACAGAGTTAAGCTGATGTGGACAAATTATCCTAATATGCCTACAGGAGGCAATGCCCGCATTGAAACATACGAGAGATTAGTACAGTTTGCAAAGGATAAAGGTATTGTCATCATAAATGATAATCCTTATTCATTCATACTCAACGAGAAGCCTCTGTCAATAATGCAGATAGAAGGTGCTAAAGACTGTTGTCTTGAATTTAACTCTATGTCGAAGAGTTTTAACATGCCAGGTTGGCGTGTAGGCATGGTTGTAGGAAACAAGGAGTTCATTTCTTGGATGTTGAAAGTAAAGAGCAATATCGACTCGGGCACATTCCGTGGATTGCAGCTGGCGGCAGCCGAGGCTTACAATACAAATACAGCCGAATGGCATCGTGAGTACAACATTGATATATACCGCCGCCGCCGTAATATAGCTGAAGAAATTATGAAGGCTTTAGGTTGTTCGTTTGATACAAAACAGGTTGGAATGTTTCTCTGGGGAAAGATTCCTGCACATTATGATACTTGCGAGACATTGACCGAAGAAGTGTTGCAGAAAGCGAGAGTGTTCATTACTCCAGGATTTGTATTTGGAAGCAACGGCAACAGATATATCAGAATATCGCTTTGTGCCAACGAAGATAAAATGCGCAAGGCGCTGACTCGTATAAACAGAGATTTGAAATAGAGACGTATAATAGTAAGATAATCAAAACATCAAGAATATGGAATTAGAACTTAAAGCAATCAATTTGCCAAGCGATAACGAACGTCCGTTCGTAATAGCCGGTCCATGTAGTGCAGAAAGTGAAGAGCAGTTGCTTGAAACTGCCCGCCAGTTAGCAGGAAAAGGTTGTCATATCTTCCGAGCCGGAATGTGGAAACCACGGACAAAGCCCGGTGGTTTTGAAGGACACGGCGAGAAAGCACTGCCTTGGCTTGCTCAGGTTAAAAAAGAAACAGGTATGCTCATATCAACAGAGGTAGCAACTCCTGAGCATGTGGAACTGTGTCTTAAATACGGAGTTGACATTCTTTGGGTTGGTGCCCGTACTACAGCCAATCCGTTTGCCATGCAGGCGTTGGCAGATTCACTACAAGGTGTTGACATACCTGTGTTTGTGAAGAATCCTGTAAATCCTGATCTTGAACTTTGGATTGGTGCAATGGAGCGCCTTAATGCAGCGGGTATTCAAAGGCTTGGAGCCATTCATCGTGGTTTTTCAAGTTATGACAAGAAGATATACCGCAATCTTCCAATGTGGCAGATTCCTATCGAACTGCGCCGCCGTTATCCACAGCTTCCGCTGATATGCGACCCAAGTCATATAGGAGGACGTCGCGATCTTATTGCTCCTTTATGCCAACAGGCTATGGACTTAGGTTTCGACGGACTTATAATAGAGTCGCATTGTAGTCCTGATGATGCTTGGAGCGATGCAAAACAACAAGTTACCCCAGAGGTGCTTGATTACATTCTCTCACTTCTTGTGATACGCGATGAAACTGTGACAACAGAAAGCATTACACAGTTACGCCGTCAGATTGATGAACTTGACAATCAGTTGATGGAACTTCTGGCTAAGCGCATGCGCGTATGTCGTGAAATCGGTCAGTATAAGAAAGAACATAACATGACAGTATTGCAGACTCAGCGTTATAACGAAATACTTGACAAACGTGGTGTACAGGGAGCTATGTGCGGAATGTCTGCAGAGTTTGCCGCTCATATCTTCGAGCAGATACACGAGGAAAGTGTGCGCCAGCAGATGGAGATAATAAATAAATAATACAAAAGTACAACTTTTGGAATAGCGTTATGAAGATTCTTGTTTTAGGAGCAGGCAAAATGGGTTCTTTCTTTATAGACCTGTTGAGTTTTGAACATGAAGTAGCAGTCTATGAACGTGATGCCGCTCGAATGCGATTTACTTATAACTGTCAGCGTTTCACTACCGTGGAAGAGATAAAGGTGTTCTCGCCGGAGTTGATAATAAACTGCGTTACTTTGAAATATACTATTTCAGCTTTTGAGCAGGTGATACCCTATATTCCGTCAAACTGTATTCTTAGCGACATTAGTTCTGTAAAGACTGGTTTGCAGGAGTTTTACGAGACTTCAGGCTTCCGCTACGTATCTACCCATCCAATGTTTGGTCCTACGTTTGCCAATCTCAGCCAACTTTCTGAAGAAAACGCAATCATCATCAACGAGGGCGATTACATGGGACGTTGCTTCTTTAAGGACGTGTATAGCCGGCTTGGATTGAATATCTATGAGTATTCTTTTGATGAACACGACCGAACTGTGGCTTATTCGCTAAGTATTCCTTTTGTAAGCACATTCACATTTGCTGCAGTAATGAAACCTCAGGACGCACCGGGGACAACATTCAAGCGGCACATGAAGATAGCACGTGGGGTGATGAGTGAGGACGACTATCTGCTGCAGGAAATACTCTTCAATCCATATACTCACGACCAAGTAGCCCAGATTCGCACAGAGTTGAAGGAACTTCTTGATATTATTGATACGAAAGATGCCGCACGGATGAAACTTTATATCGATAAGATTAGAAGTAACATCAAGTCGCAGAAATGATACTATTGTCTATGTTGCTTACGGTATTCACATTTGTTGAATTCAACTGTGAAAACCTATTCGACTATATTGACGACCCTAAAAAACAAGACGAGGCATTCACTCCCGATGGACTGTATCGCTGGACGCCGTCACGTTATTGGGGAAAGCTGAACCGTATAGGGCAGACTATTCTGTCGTGTGGAGAATCGCCCAATGGTGTAAGCGCAATTCCCGACCTTGTGGCATTGTGTGAGGTTGAGAATGACTCTGTGCTCTTTGATCTTACCAGGCGTTCGTTGTTGCGTAATGCCAAGTTTGAATATATTGCCACCAATTCACCCGACCAGCGTGGCATTGATGTGGCATTGCTCTATTCACCATTCTCATTCGGTGTGATAGACAGTTATTCACTGCGTGTTGAACCGTTGAGAAACATGCGCCCGACACGTGATATCCTATATGTGAAAGGTCGTACAGCATTGGGCGATACCCTTCATGTCTTTGTTGTGCATTCACCAAGCAGGGCAGGGGGAGAGCTTGAAACCCGTCCGAACAGAAAGGCTGTAACTGCCCGTCTTGCTCATTCCATAGACTCCATAAAAGTACTGTCGCCACAAGCTAATGTTATTGTGGCAGGCGATTTTAATGACCCTCATAATGGACCAAGCATGAAAGTACTTTACGACAGTGGACTTGTAAATATCTCGTCGCAGTCAAAGGGAATGAACGGAGTTGGAGGAACTTATAAATATCGTGGAGAATGGGAGCATATCGACCATGTTTTGCTTAGTCCGCCGCTGGCAGATAAAGCAGTGTGCAGAATACATGATGCTTCGTTTCTTTTGTGTAAAGACGAAGACTATGGCGGCGTTCAGCCTTTCCGCAACTACCATGGAATTAAGTTTAAGAATGGTTTCAGCGACCACCTGCCAATTGTGGTGAAGATAGAATTATGATAACGCAACGTTATTAGAATGAAATAAAAACAGTACTGTTGGTGCAAGTTGTTTGGGTTGCCCTAACTGTTAATATACATAATAATGGTATAGAGGCAAACTCTCTTAGTATGAAATTTTCATATTTTATTGCATTTCTAAAAGAAAAACGCTACCTTTGTGGAAATTCATTTGTCTCTAAGTTGAATGACTTATGAAAGTATATAATCAAAACTGTATAATCCGCTCTAAAAGGCTAAAGTGAAATATTTCAAGTCTTTATGTCAAAGAGAAAAACGTGTATTTCTTTATTGAAATTAAAATTATGTCGAAAAAGAATCAGTCCAACAGACTAACAGCCCAGCAAAAGGCATCAAAAGGGGTTGTGGGTATTTTTGGGGAAGAAGCGAAACTGCACTATATGACCGTCGGTGAGATTTCACGTCTTGTTGTAAAAACGGCTTCAGGAGGAGTAACCACAATTGGAATTCCAATATAGGGCGAGCATTAAAAAAGAGGAAATTAACGAAGTCTTGAAGAGAATTGATCCTGAATTGGGACAGACACTTTTCGTACCCAATTCAAGCATTATCCCTGATGGAGGACTCGTGGAAGTGAAAGACGACAATGGCGATTGGAGAATAATTCTAGTTTCCGAAGCAAAGCATCAAGGAAAGGATATAGAGAATATTAAGGCAGGAAAGCTCGTTGGAGCAAAGAATAACCAAGACCTTATGGCTGCAGGCAATGCCATTGAGAGATCGCATAAGAATATATCAGAAATTGGCAATCTGATGCTGGCGGAATCGCACTTCCCATATGTACTGTTTTTGGGAGGATCGAATTTTCTGACGGAAACTATATCTGTAAAAAGACCTGACGGAAGGGTAGTTACACTTGAATACAATTCGGGAATGCTGAATAGGCTGGATAGACTGACCGCTGCCAACTACGGCATGCCTATCAATACTAACTTGTGCAAGAATAAATTTATCAAGCATAACGATAAGGCTATCATGCTTCAAGCAACCTCTATTTACACGCAGGGAAATGGAGGAAAATGGGATGCCAACAAGATGCTTGAAATTATGCTTGATGTTTCAAGAACGTCTCTTCAAACGTTGGGCAGAGACTTGTTTAAGTAACTGACCCTGAAAGAACCATCAAAATAGAATCTGGAGTATGACAAGAAAGGCGACAAATGAGTTACTGCAAAAAGCGAAAAAGCAGAAGACCGATGAATTCTATACACAACTGGCTGACATAGAGAGCGAATTGCAGCATTATAAAAGTCATTTCAAAGACAAAGTTGTATATTGTAATTGCGATGACCCACGCATCAGCAACTTCTTCAAGTATTTTGTTTCTCATTTCAAAGAACTGGGAATAAGAAAGAACTATGTAGGTTTAAGTAGAAAAGAGTTTGCTACATTAGCGTGTGGCAAACTCTTTTCTATTTAATATTGTTGATGCCTTTACTCAATGTTTATTCAGCCACTTTTGAAACCTATTCATCAAGAGATATGCAGAGAGCAAACTAAGCACAGTAAGAATGAAACCGATTACTGCCCATAATAACATCTGCAAAGGAGATAGAACGGAAGCCTTTGCAAATTCAGCAAAGGCATAGATACAATAAGGCAATGTCAAGATTGTGGTAATGATGACAGGTACATATTTTCGGTATATTGCCCATTGTGCAAGATGGACTATAAGATGGACGGAATACCCTGAAAATGCAACGAACCACCATTGATAAGCCCCCAGCCATACAGAAAAGAAAGAAATTGCAGAAATCAGCAAAAACTCATGAGCCGTACCAATGGCAAACGTGGCTGTAGAATAATCAAAATGTCCCCTATGTGTAAGAAACTGCTCGAATTTCGGGAAACGCCTTTTTAATTCATTTCTATTACTGCCAAGCCAACATCTGAACATAATAATCTCTTCGTATTCGTGAATCATGAATACAATTGGAAAAAATGCCATTATCAATTCCAATTTCGTCATAACTGTTTTAAGTCTATGGACATACGCTTTTCAATACATTTCGTAAATCCCGAACATACTTGGCTTGCCAATATTTCAAATAAATCTTCACAAACGGAATCATAAACCATTTCTTAGGCTCAATGCGTTCTGTAAAGTCAATCGTAGCATTCTTTTCATTGCCACTGAAAACACCGACCCAATGTCCTTTCATATTGTCATTCTCCATATCAAACTCCCAAAGGCGGTAAGGCTCTTGTTTTGTTATTGTAAAAACAGTTCTGCATCCACCTTTCGCAATCTCTGCAAATTGCGTATCTGATAAAACTTCTACCTTTTCAATATCGCTTCTCCACGAATAGTTGGTTAGGGATGTAACTACTTGCCAAACGATCTGCAAATCATATGGGAATGTGGCTTTTATGTTTGAACTTATAATCATAAAGTTTAGTATTTCAGAAAGTGTTATTACCTCGATGCACAAACAGATTTGTTTTATTTGTACATATTCATTTTAGCAACTTCGTTGCAAGTTTGTAGGTAAACATAATTCGAGGATTAGATAAGTCCCATCGCTCCACTTCTTGCCGTATCAATTCTGCGTGCTTCTTGCTTATATCCCTTAAAGCGTTTCCTACGGATTTCCGAAGATATTCGCTTTCGTGTGCCTTGTGCTTAGCAATTAGAGCAATAGCCACCGATGGATTTTCCTTGAAGTATGGGCGACTTGTCCAAATCCTGAATCCCTCCGTTACAGCACGGATAACATTCGGATTATTGTCATTTATCCACTCTTCGATAAGTGGCAAGGACGCTTCATATCCTCTGTGTTTGCAAACCTCATCAAAAGCCTTTGCAAGCATTTCCTGCACACGCCAATTTTTATCGGTGCTTACTCGTGCTTTCAGAAGACAAAGCGCATCATTATTCGTTATCGCTAATCGTCCCAATATTGTTGTTGCCAACATGCGGACTTGATAGGCTTCTTGCTCGAATGCGTCAAGAGCAAATTCAAAACATTGTTTTTCTGAATAAGCAGAAAGGATTTCATTTGCTCCATGAAAGATATGCTGAAATCCATGTTCAATTTGCTGTATCCGAGTGAGGATATTGCTTATTTCCATTATTTCTGAAGCTTTTAATATATGTTCAATCGCTGTAAATCTATGAGAAAGCATTGCTTGATGCCGAATGTTTTGCTACCCATTTAATTCTTACAGCAGATAAAACGTCTGATTTTATTCTTTGGTTGAGCAATACTTCAAATCCACATTTTTTATAAAATGACAAAGGTGAAAAATAGGTATCTCCATCTATTTTCTTGTACAAATCATGGTCTATAACCCATCCATTTAATTCAGACTCTTGTAATTTTAGCAACTCAATCATCATTCTACCTAAACCCTTTGAATGAATGGTGGCAGATAAGATAATGGCAAACCATTGA
>JBHAEQ010000028.1:0-58617 GCA_041855685.1 Prevotella sp.
AATTGAAACATTACAGGTTTTTACCACCGGTCTGACCAACGGAGCATTCGCACACCTTGTACAGGGCTTACATTTTGAATCTATGGGTTTTACAAAACTCGCAGAGAAGTACAAAGAGCATTACACCGAGGAGATGGGTTGGGTAGAGAAGTTTATCGCCCGTATCAACGACATTGGGGGCGAAGTCAAAATCGAAGACCAAAAGGGACGCGAAATCGTGAAAGACCCCGTTGAGTACGTCAAAGCAGACCTCAAACAGCAAGAGGAAGGGGTAAAAATTTTGTACAACTGTATGGCAGAGCTAAAAGACGACCCCACCACCTACGACATCTTGAAAGCCTATCTCGCCGACGAAGAGGAAGACCTCTATTGGAGCCAAGAGCAGATAGAGATGATTGAGTTGATTGGTCGCCAAAACTGGCTGGCAAAGCAGATGTAATTAAATTTTAAGTTTAACAATTAAAAAAAGAAGATATGAAAACGGTAAAGGAAGTATTTGATTTCTTGGATGATGCCGAGACGTTTTATTTGGCAACAGTAGAGGGCGAACAGCCCCGTGTGCGTCCTTACGGAGCCCAACTGTTCTATGAAGGTAAAATATACATTATGGCGTTTGGTAAGACCAATGCTACTCATCAAATCGCAGCCAATCCAAAAGTTGAGATTTGTGCTTTCAAAGGTAAGACACTGCGCATCGAATGCAGGTTAGTGGAGGATAAACGCCCTGAGGTAGGCAAGGCTTTGGTGGATAAGATGCCGATTTTGAAACCGGTACTTGGCGAAAACGGAGAGAACGGCGTGATGTATTATTTGGCTGATGCTACCGCCTCATTCTTCAAAATGATGGAATTGGAAGAAACTGTAACATTTTAAACTCTCTGAAAGCATGAAAGAAAAAGTATTGCAAGCTATGCAGCAAGCCGGGAGACCGGTTTCTGCCGGAGATGTAACCAAAGCGTTGGGAGCCGACCGCAAAGAGGTAGATAAAGCTTTTGCGGATTTGAAAAAAGAGGGTGTCATTGTATCGCCTGTACGTTGTAAATGGGAGCCTGCGAAATGATGAGAACAACAATATTAATCATGCTGACCGTGATGCTGACAGCAGTCAGCCACGGTCAGAATATCAGCGATAAACAAAAAAGCAAGAGTATGACAACCGTATATGATTTCAGCCTTACCGACACCAAAGGCAACGAAGTAAGCCTGTCGGCGTACAAAGGCAAAGTGTTGCTTATCGTCAATACCGCCACCGGATGCGGTTTTACGCCGCAATACAACGAGCTTGAAGCGATGTATCGCAGTATGAAATCCGACGGTTTCGAGATACTCGATATTCCCTGCAACCAGTTTGGCAATCAGACACCCGGCACCGACGAGGAGATTGCCGAATTTTGCCGTGTAAACTTCGGTACCGAGTTTCCGCAGTTTACAAAGAGTGATGTCAATGGCGAAAACGAACTGCCGCTATACACTTGGTTAAAGAGCCAAAAAGGTTTCGAGGGTTTCGACAAGGAGAACAGCCTAAGCCCAAGGCTCGAAAGTATGTTCGACAAAGACGACCCTAAGTGGCGTTCCAAAAGCGATATAAAATGGAACTTTACCAAATTCTTAATCGACCGTAACGGTAATGTCATTGCACGTTTCGAGCCTACCAAAGATATGAGCAAAGTGGCTGAACTTGTCAGAAAGGCGATTGATACTAAATAACTGGATAGTATTCGTTTAAGTTTATGTATAGGCGAAAATTAGATACGGTAAAATAAACAATAGAGCAAATGAAAGCATTTCAAATAGATAAACATTCCAAAACCGATTTATCCGTAAAGATAAAAGAGGTAGCCACACCACAACCCGCAGACAATGAGGTTTTGGTAAAGGTAAAAACAGCAGGGGTCAATCCGCTGGATAATATGATAACGCGTGGCGAGGTAAAACTCATCACACCATACGCTTTTCCGCTGACAATGGGCAACGAAATGGCGGGCGTGGTAGAAAAAGTAGGACGAAATGTAACCGATTTCAAAACAGGCGACCGTGTTTTTGCCAGATTGCCTTTGAACAAAATTGGGGCGTTTGCAGAATATGTAGCGGTGGACAAAGGGGCGTTGGCTCATATTCCAGCCTATCTGTCGTTTGCCGAAGCTGCCGCCGTGCCTCTCACGGGTCTTACGGCTTATCAGGCATTGGAAATTCTACAACCCAAAGCCGGCGAAACCATTTTCATCTCTGGCGGAACGGGTGGTTTTGGTGCAATGGCAATACCAATCGCCAAAGCAATGGGACTGAAAGTAATTACCAACGGCAATCTTGCCAACAAAGAACGCGTAATGCAACTCGGTGCCGACCGATTTTTGGATTACAAAACCGAAGATTATACGCAAGTGCTTTCCGATGTGGATTATGTCATCGATACTTTGGGCGGAAAAGAGTTGGAAAAACAATTTACCATTTTGAAGAAAGGCGGGAAGCTCGTTTCCCTCAAAGGAATGCCCAACGGACGCTTTGCAGAAAAGATGAATCTTGCGTGGTGGAAGAAAATTATTTTCGGCTTGGTAGGCAAGAAGTTTGATGCAATGGCAAAGAAAAACGAGCAAGAATACCATTTTATTTTCGTAACCTCCAACGGGAAACAACTTTCCGAAGTGGCTAAAATATTAGAGCAACATCAGGTAAAACCCTCTATTGACAGCGTTTTTCCGTTTGAACAAGCCAGCGAAGCCTTGCACAAAATCGCTCACAAACCCTCACAAGGCAAAACCATTTTGAGTTTCGAGCATTTGTAAAATATCTTTATTGTCATATAACAATCAAAGTCAGTAGACAAAACGGCATACTCCACAGAGAATGTGTCAAAATGAACTGCACCCTCTTTACACTGCATCAATAATAATCTTATAGAGTGGCTGTAGCTTTTTCAGCTCCAATAATGTATCCAATCCGCAGAGTCTTTATAATAAGGCCTTGCGGATTGAACATGTGAGAAATGGTAGTTATATTACCATTTAAGTTCATCATTCAGTATCACGCCATCATTAGCGTCTTCTGTTGTAAAGGTATTTCTTTTATACTGTACGCAGAGCATCAGCATCTCGCTATCACCAGTGTTTTTAATAGTACGTTTGCCCTCTGGTGATACACGGATGATACTACCTTCTGATATTTGAATATTCTCACCGTCAACCTGATAAAGACCTTCACCTTTCAGGATGAAATACAGTTCCTCGTGATTCTTGTGAGTGTGGAGAAAGCCACCATCCTCGCCAGGAGCGAAAGTTTGGAATGATAGTTCACTTCCTGTTGTTTTTAGAGCCTTACCTACGAATACTTTACCTTGTATTTGAATGTCTCCCAAGGGAAGAATGTAGTCCTTGATTTCATTTAGTTTACCTACATTTACTGCTGTGAAATTCTTACCGGTCTTTGTTAATTCTACTGATTTCATAATCTTTTTTTATTATTATTGTTTTGTTTGCTAATGCAAATTTACTCTAATTCAGTAATATCTACAAGTAGGTACGTAAATGTAAGCCAGTTACCTTGTGGTAAGTAATTATGTAAATAAAGGATTTGACATTCTAATATTTTATATTGTTTAACATGGGAAACGATTTCGTTTATAATGATATTAGTTACTTTTGTATTACAATATGCGATTAAAATAAGATTTTATATATGGACAGACAAGAAATCAGGGATGCTCTTTATCCAAATTGCCCGGTAAGAAATGTTTTATCACGTATAGGTGATAAATGGTCGATGTTGGTGCTTTTTACATTGGAAAAAAACTGTAGTAGAAGGTTTAAGGAACTTCAGCGTAACATCCCTGACATTTCACAGAAAATGCTAACGGCGACACTTAAAAATCTTGAGGCTGATGGATTGGTTCTCCGACAGGTTTTCCCGGAGATTCCACCACGTGTGGAATACTCTTTGACGGATAAAGGAAACAGTTTGCTCCCTCTTATTGACAGTCTGATGAGTTGGGCAACTGATAATATGGATGATATTATAAAGTCCAGGCAAGACTACCTGTTGAAATAATATATTAACGTGAGTTCGGCGAATTATAAAAGATCAGTAGCTTCCCCTGAAAAGGTTATGAGCTTTCCCTGAAAAGGTTATGAGCTTTCTCTAAAAAGGTTATGAGCTTTTTTCAGAGCCAAATAAATAAAATGAATTTGATGAATTTAAAATGGCCTAATCTATGTGTCCGCCAAATTTACAAATACTTATAATTCGTCGAACTCACGTTATATTAAGTTTCAAGGTTTTCTAAACCGCTAAACCACCAACTTTCTTATTTCCGGAATAGTTATAGCACCTCTCGAGAGAATGAGGAGGCTTTGTGCCTCAAGTTTGTTAAGTGCTGCTGATACGTTTATGCGCGAATCGTTGAGGTGTTGTGCCAAGTCGGTCATCTTCATTTTGAACACCTTTTTCCCGAAAAGTTGATTGCAGTGGTTGACTAAGAATCTTTTTATTCTTTCTTCCAGATTGACAGGAGCTGATGCCCAATTGTGTATATGTTTTTTTTGTATGCAGGTGGAAAGGATATTAAGCAGATTTATGCGGAAAACTTCGTAGTTGTTATACAGGTTTATTACTTCTGTCTTGCTGAGGCTCATTATATTGCATGGAGTAGAAGCCCTGATTGTTGAACTATGTGTTTGATTTAGTCCGAATAGTCTTTCTGCCTGCATATGAAATGGGGCAGATAGATATTCTGTTACAGTATATGATTCATCAACGCTTGAGGTAATCATTTCTATATCACCATTAAGTAGGAACAGCAATTCTTTGCATGGCTGACCTGCTTTTGCAATTACTCTTGCCTTGTCGAACTTGTAAAATCCGAACTTTGTATTGCCTACAATATCTTGCAGGTCGCCTTTGCTTATGCCCTGAAACAATGGAGTGCACAGAAGCTGTTCAGATAGTTGGAAGCTCGGCATAGGAGTAGTTTCTATATTGTTGCTATTGAGCTATGTATTTCTCGAAGCCTTCTGTCATCCACACTTTTCGAGTGTCGTCCTTGCCATTATATATAATATAGGCATTGAGGTGCTTTTGCTTGCTGAGTACCTTCTTTGCTTGTTCCAGTCCCATTACCATGAATGCTGTCGCATAGGCATCAGCCTCATAGCATTTAGGTGCTATTACTGTTGCTGAAATTATGTCGTGCTGTACGGGAAAGCCTGTTCGGGGATCAATGGTGTGGGCGTATTTCACACCGTCAACAATATAGAAATTGCGATAGTTGCCGCTTGTTGCCGCTGCGCAGTTGTTGAGCTGGAGTATGCATTGGAAACCTGCTTCTTGTCCTTCTTCGGCTTGTGGCTTGGTAACTCCTATGCGCCATGGTTTTCCTTTCTCGTTTTTACCTTTTGCCACGACTTCTCCGCCAATCTCGACCATATAGTTTTCCACCTTTGCCTTGTTGAGTACATCGGCTACGACATCGGAACCGAGTCCTTTGGCAATGGCTGAGAGGTCTATCATGGTGCGTGGGTCGTCTTTTGTTAGTTTTCTGTCGTTGATATGTAGTTTGTTATATCCCACGTACTCTCTAATTCTGTTAATCTGTTCCGTAGTAGGGTTCACGGCTTGAGCATTCTGTTTCTTAATGCCGAATCCCCATGCATTAACAAGCGGTGCCACGGTTATATCGAATGCTCCATTTGTTGCTTCCGACACTTTTACGGCTCTTGGAAATATGTAAAGAAAGAGTTTGTCAAGCTCAGGATTCTCATTTCGGTTTATCTTTGAAACCGTGCTTTCCTTATTGAACATAGAAAGCGATGTGTCAACCTGATGAAGAGCGGCAAGTATTGCCTTATCAAGATTTTCCGTACTCTGATATGTTATGTTATAGAAAGTGCCGAATATGCGTCCTTCGGTTTTCTGGTAGGGAGCAGTCTTGTGTGTGTAGATTACGAATCCTGCTGCGGCGACAAGAATAAATAAAAGAAACCAGTTTCTACGTTTCATGATATGGAAAGTTTGTTTTTATGACTTTTTGTTTTAACATATTTTGCCTTTTCTGCGCTTAAAGAGCTATAGTGAGATTGAAGTTGAAAGTGAACTTCGCATCTTTATATCCTCCGAATCCTGGGACGTACCACGGTTCACTTGTTTCGGAATAAGAGTGCTTAATCTTTCTTCTGTATCTTATATCCCAACCCAAGTGCATAGGTCCCCATATTTTTGCGTCAACTCCAAATACTCCTTCCAGCCAATGCGATGCGCCTTTTAGTCCGTAATGTTCGGTATATGTTGTTTGTGTGCTTCTTTCGTTTTCTTCTGTATCGGGATTGTCCTCAATAATTGTGGTATGAGCAACTGAGGCGTCATATTTATAAGAGGTGAAACCATATCGGAAACCGGCGAAAGCTTTGTATATGTCGTGTTTGTCGCGCAGAATGTTAAAGTCGCAGCCAAGTCTGAAATAAGGGGCTTTCGTCTTGTACCAATGTTGCTCTACATAGTTCATAGTCTGGTCGGCCTCTGTCCGTCCTATTTCAAAAGCAGGGAAATATTTGTCTTTTATGTTTATGCGTACTCCTGCCTCGTAATGTCCGCAGTCGCCCGTTGCCAGCATTATCGGACCGACAAGATCGGCACGTATTGAGATGCCATTGAGTAATGCCACCCTCACTGTGTCGGGCAATACCGTTCTTTTCTGTTGTGCCGCTGCTTCCGCTGGAAGCAGAATGAGCAGTGATGCTGTTATGAAAATGTGTCTTATTCTTCGCATCTTATTGTTTTTGCTACCTGATAATCATTGCGGTGTGGAGAGGAGCGGCTTATGAGGTCGCCTATGAATCCGGCAAGGAAGAATTGCGTGCCTATCATCATCATTGTTAATGCAATGTAGAAGTAGGGCGAATCGGTTACAAGTCGTGCAGGAATACCAGCCGAAAGTGAATATATTTTATTGATTCCAATGATGAATGCTGATATGAAGCCGATTATGAACATGATTGTTCCGAGGAAACCAAACACGTGCATAGGTTTCTTGCCAAAGGTGGAAAGGAACCACAAGGTTATGAGGTCGAGATAGCCGTTTACAAACCGGTTCCAGCCCATGAACTTGCTTGTTCCGTGTTTTCTTGCCTGGTGACGTACCGGTTTCTCACCTATTTTTTCAAACCCGGCATTCTTTGCCAAGTAAGGGATAAAGCGGTGCATCTCTCCGTAAACCTCTATATTCTTTATCACTTCATTGCTGTAAGCCTTAAGTCCGCAGTTGAAGTCGTGCAGATTCTTAATGCCACTCACCTTGCGAGTTGTAGCATTGAATAGTTTGGTAGGAATGGTTTTAGAAAGCGGATCGCCTTTTTTTCGGTTCATCTTATAGCCGCTCACAAGGTCGTAGCCTTCTTCTATTATCATGCGTCGAAGCTCTGGAATCTCGTCAGGAGAATCCTGCAGGTCGGCATCCATAGTTATAACTACATCGCCTTTTGCCTGGTTGAATCCGCAATAAAGGGCAGGACTCTTGCCGTAGTTACGGCGAAACTTAATGCCTTTTACTTCGGGGTGAGCGTCGGCGAGAGTTTCTATCACTTCCCATGACTTGTCGGTGGAGCCGTCGTTTATGAATATAACCTCATAGCTGAAGCTGTTGCCTTTCATTACACGAGCTATCCACTCGTATAGCTCATTTATCGACTCTTCCTCGTTATAGAGAGGAATTACTACAGATATATCCATTATTTATGCTTTTGCTTGTTTTGTTTGCAGAACAGGGCTATGACAGGACTCATGAATGCACCTAAAAAAAGATTATTCATAAAAAGCAGTAGTGCAATGTTTGCCGGACCCATCAATTGTATTGCATCTCTTGTGCTCTCCATATCCTTTATTAATGATTTGTTGTTGGGGGCAAGAGCTTTGAAAGTTTCTATTCCGCCATTCAGGTAGTTTATGAATGTACCGTCGTCAATATACTTTAGGTAGATAATCTGCCCAAGTGCGAATATGATTGAAGCATAAAAGAACACATAGCATGAATAGCATAATGCTCTGCGGAACGATATTCTTTCTTCAAGAACATTGTCCCGAAAAACCGACAGGCGCCAGCCAACAAAGAAGGGAGTGCAGAGCATGAGGATTAGTCCCCATATACTTTCAGTTCTATATAATGTGAAGCCCATACTCATGAACCATACTAACGACATTAGTAATCCGTCTATTCGGGCAAACGCTTTAACTTGAGTCAGTGCTTTTGGATCTATCATTGTGTTTTGTACGTAAATTGAAAAGCAAAGTTAATCATTTTATATTATATAATTATGTAGGTCTTTCTTTTTTTATCTTTTTTTGTTAAATAATGAATACTAAATTTGGTAATTCGGCCTAAAAGGTGTAATTTTGCAATCGCTTTTAGCAAATGGGTAAGTCCTATACGGTCAGCTCCCTCGGAATCCTCCAGGACGGGAACGTAGCAAAGGTACTTGGTTGTAGCGACGCGATGTAGCAAGCTTACCCACCCGCCTCTTTAGCTCAGTTGGCCAGAGCACGTGATTTGTAATCTCGGGGTCGTTGGTTCGAATCCGACAAGAGGCTCAAAAGGATATTCCTGTCTCGCATTTTAGGCAGGAATATTTGTTTGTAGTATGTAAGTCCGTTGAGCTCCACGCCACGGAGACGTATTAAATGGATTTGGTACCTCAGGCGGTATAACTTTATTTTTTTTTGTAAATGTGCGGTGTTAGGTGTTGTGGGAATATTACATTAGGCGCTATAGACGTATGGTATTAACTTCTTATGGTAATATAAATGCATTTGGGTGTTTGAATTATGATGCGTTATGTTTTATTTTCCAATAATGGGCAATTATTCCTGTCATGTCTAATATGATGGCTGATGCAAGTATGATGTTTGAAGACAGTTGCAAGAAATAATGAAGCACAAGCAGGAGAGTGCCTATGTAGAGTAGGGGGAGGCCTATTAAATAATTAATATAATGCCAGGCTTTACGGATTATATATGATGGTTTGCTGCTCGTTTTATTCATGGTTGCAAAATTAGTGCTTTTATCCGAGAAATCAATATTTCTCTTTTCCTTTAATTGATATTTAGCAAAAAAACATTAAAATAGTCGTTGTTTTTCATTTCAAATAGTTTGGCTCTCGTATTTTTTCTTTACCTTTGCACTTGCTTTTATATGGGTGCGTGCGTAAAGTCGTACCCTTTATATTATGCGCCAACATTAATTAATTATTTATTTAACACGTATGAATCAATACGAAACCGTTTTCATTTTAACTCCCGTTTTGTCTGATGAACAGATGAAGGAAGCGGTCGCTAAGTTCAAGAAGGTGCTTGTTGACAACGGCGCCGAGATTGTGAATGAAGAGGCTTGGGGACTTAAAAAGATGGCTTATCCTATCCAGAAGAAGTCAACAGGCTTTTACAATCTGTTTGAGTTCAAGGCTGAGCCTTCAGTAGTTGCAACTCTCGAAACAGCATTCCGCCGTGACGAGAAAGTTATTCGTTTCTTAACCGTTAAACTTGACAAGTATGCTGTTGCTTATGCAGAGAAGCGTCGTGCCAAGTATGCTAAAAAAGTGGAGGCTTAAACATGGCAGAAAATTCAGAAATTCGCTACTTGACAGCTCCGTCAATCGACGTCAAGAAAAAGAAGTATTGCCGTTTCAAGAAGAGCGGTATTAAGTACATCGACTTCAAGGACGCTGAGTTCCTTAAGAGATTCCTTAATGAGCAGGGCAAGATTCTGCCACGTCGTATCACAGGTACAAGTCTTAAGTTCCAGCGCCGTGTGGCAACTGCTGTAAAGCGTGCTCGCCAGTTGGCTCTGCTTCCATACGTAACCGATTTGATGAAATAAACTTAAGGAGGACTACAAATGGAAATCATACTTAAAGAAGATATTATCGGTCTTGGATATAAGAACGATATTGTGACAGTAAAGAGTGGCTACGGTCGTAACTATCTCATTCCTCAAGGTAAGGGCGTTATCGCATCAGCTTCTGCAAAGAAGGTGCTTGCTGAGAACTTGAAGCAACAGGCTGCTAAACTTGCAGCTGCTAAGGCTGAGGCAGAGAAGAAAGGTGCAGCTCTGGCTAATGTGGAACTTGTAATTGCTGCGAAGGTTTCTGCAACAGGTGCTACCTATGGTTCTGTAAACGTTGGTACTGTTGCTGCTGAGCTTAAGTCTAAGGGCTTTGATATTGACCGCAAGATTATTACAATGAAGGACATCAAGACTGTTGGTACTTACGAGGCAGTTGTTCACTTCCACAAGGAGGTTGAGGTTAAGGTTCCTGTAACAGTTGTTGCCGAGAACGCACCTGCTCCTGTCGTAGAAGAAGCGCCAATAGAGGTATCTGCCGCTAACGAGATTCCAGAACTTGAGGATCTTGAGGATGCAATCTCTCCTGTAGAGGCATAAGTAATTAACTCTTTAGCGAGAGTTGATTTATAAATATAAAAGAGGATATGACATTGTCGTATCCTTTTTTGTGTATATTACGTGTTAGCCCACAATCGGTCATTGTTTATTATTTCTGTGCGGACAGACACGGGGTATGTCCCTACGTTGTTATTCATTGTTTATAAAAAAATCGCATAAACTGTTCTAATGTACTGTACATTGAAAAAAAATAAGTATTTTCTGCATTTTTTTAAGGAAAATGATGTGATAATGGAAAATAACAATTAATTTTACACCACAATACTTCACTCAATAGAGTAAATCAATAGTGGTATGAGTTTAATTATCCCATATAAATATTTTAATGATTAAAAAATGAAATCAAAATTAATCTTATCGCTGTTTGCGATTATTGCTACACCAAGTATGATATTTGCTCAGTCATTGACTAACATAGGTGTAGAAGCAACAAAAACGAGGAACGATGCAGTAACAACTCCTATTGGTAGTTTGTATGATGCAGGTTCTGTTTTGAATAATCTGACTGTAAATGCCAAGAATTTTAATCTTGCAGAGTTCAATTCAAGTAAGTCAATGATTGATGATGCTTCTTATTATGATGAAGCTAAATCTGTTGGGCTTGAAGAAGAGAACGGTTTGTCAACTACTACTGACATTGATGATGTTCCTATAGCAGTGTTGTTTGATAATGTAGAAATGTATAATATTATAGGTAATCTTGTTGATCGAAGCTATATAGGTATTGTGGTCATCAAGGGCAAGAAATATTTTAAGCGTCAAGCTTATTAATTTTCTTATAATTTGCAGGGTAGAAAACTGATGAGATTGTCTCTATATGTTTTCTACCTTTTAAAAGTCATCACTATTCCATATATTCTGTTCAGTCCATTCTGGTTTATGTTCTCTGAGTGGATTTGAAACAGAAAGCCCAATAAGGCGGATAGTTTTCTTGCGTCCAAATTCTACTTCATTAAGTAATTCTTTTGATGTATTGAGAATTTCAGTCTTGTCTTTATATATTACAGTCTTGGTTTGGCTTCGTGTTATCTGATTGAAATTGTGATACTTAATCTTTAGAGTCAACGTGTGTCCCTCGAAATTATCTTTTTCCAGACGTCTCACTAATTCTTCCACAATGTGGTACAGTTCTATTATTACGTTGGCTTTTTTGTATAGGTCAACCTCAAAAGTCGTTTCGCAGCCTACACTTTTTCTTATTCTACTTGCCACCACAGGTCGTGTATCTATGCCTCTTGCAAAGTTATAGTATATCATTCCGCTTTTTCCAAATTCCTTGGTAAGCCCTTCTAATGACCACTGTCTGAGTTGGCTGCCGGTGAATATTCCTAATTGGTGCATTCTTTTTGCAGTAACAGAGCCAACCCCCCAGAATTTTTCAATCTTCAGGTTGTTTATGAATGCTTGTGCCTTATCCGGGTGTATTAAGAAGAAGCCATCTGGTTTGTTGTAGTCGGATGCTATTTTTGCCAGAAATTTGCAATATGAAATTCCTGCTGATGCAGTGAGATTTAGTTGTTCTTGGATCTTTTGCTTTATCTCTTTAGCAATTACCGTAGCTAATTCAATATCTTTCTTATTATGTGTAACATCAAGAAAAGCCTCGTCGAGCGATATTGGTTCTACAATATCAGTATATTCATGAAAAATTCTATGAATATGTTCTGAAACTTCTTTATATTTGGAAAAGTTCGATTTGAGCAGTATTAGATCGGGACAGAGTTCAAGAGCTTTCTTTGTTGACATGGCAGAGTGAACCCCAAAGACTCTTGCCTCATAACTTGCAGTAGAAATTACTCCACGATTACTTGTGCCGCCTACGGCAATAGGTTTACCGCGTAATTCAGGATTGTCTCGTTGCTCAACCGATGCAAAGAAGGAATCCATGTCGATATGAATAATCTTTCGGAGTATAGTTTTTATTAAACAGCGTTCCTGCAAAGTTACGATAATTGAATATAAAAAACAAAGAAAATTACTAATAATAAGCTTTGCCTACCAAAAAAACAGTTTAATTCTTTGCGAGTTAATCAAAAAATAGTAACTTTGAAGTCCAATAAATACTATAAGAATGCCAAATAAAAGTGTTATACTTGTGGGTTTGCTTTTAGTGGCAATAATAGCTGTTGCTATTCCTGCGCGCAGAAATGTGACACGAGTGCTGACATTAAAAGACGGTGCTCAAATAGCTGTGACGCTTAAAGGTGACGAGTATGGACATTGGTGGGAGTCGGTTGATGGACGACTCTTTTCAGTTGAAAATGATGAACAGGTAATAGAGATTCCTTATGGTGAAAGTATAAAGCGTATGTATTCTTCGCACAAGAAACGCGCTAAAAGGAATGCTATGCGCTCTGCTAAGCAGAAAATATATTCAGGTGACAAGAAAGTACTTGTAATTCTGGTTAACTTCAAGAACAAGCGAATGCACAGCTTAGATGCAAATGAATATTTTACAGACTTCTTCAACAAGAAAGGATTTGCTGAAAATGGACATGTAGGAAGTGTGCACGACTATTTCCATGACCAGAGCTATGGGGTATTAAATATTGAGTTTGATGTAGTTGGTCCTGTCACTCTCTCCAAGAATTTTACTTATTATGGTCAGAACTCCTCTGACGAAGGAGGGTCTGATACTTATCCTGCAACAATGATTGCTGAGGCATGCGAATTGGTTAGTGAGAGTGTGGACTTCTCAAAATATGATTGGAATAATGATGGTGAGGTTGAGCAGATACTTGTTGTCTATGCTGGCTATGGCGAAAGTTCAGGTGCTGTGTCGGGTACTTTGTGGCCTCATGCAAGCAGTCTTACTATTGGCTCACAGAATGGTGACGGTAATGGACCTGTAGAATATAACGAGGTTAAGATAGATAAGTATGCCGTTACTTGTGAGTTGGCAGGTATTGATGATTCTACCCTTACAGGCATTGGCACAATATGTCATGAGCTTAGCCATTGTTTAGGATTACCTGACTTCTATAATACGACTGTTGGCAACGGCAGTTTGCAGTATTGGGATATAATGGACATGGGAGCATATAATGGTCCAGAGGCTATAGGTGAGGTTCCTTCTGGTTATACAGCCTATGAACGTTGGTATTTTGGCTGGTTAGTTCCAACAGAACTTAAAGAGAATGTAGCAATTGAGCAGATGCGACCTTTGAATACAAATCCCGATTCTTATGTGGTGTATAATGAGGGAAATAAAAATGAATATTATTTGTTGGAGAATAGAAAATCTGATAAATGGTTTAAGTATTTTGAAAATAATATAGCACCTAACGGCCTGTTTATTTCTCATGTAGATTTTGATAAAGAGGCATGGGAGAATAATACTGTAAATACCCAAGATGCTGGCTTGCATCGCATGTCAATGTTTATGGCTAATAATGATGCCTCTTCATTTGCAGGTCATTTATATCCTTATAATGATAACGACTCCCTTACAAACAATTCCGTTCCTGCGGCTAAGTTGCATAATGCTAATGCTGACGGTTCTAAGTTTATGAATAAAGGCATACGGAATATATTGAGGAATACTGATGGCAGTATGAGTTTTAGTTTCTCTGATTCTCATTCCGAGTTTAATAATGGTGGAGGTACTATAGAAACTCCTGGCGATTACATTTTTTATGAATCGTTTGATAAATGTAAAGGTACAGGAGGCAATGATGGAATTTGGAGTGGTACAACATCAAATAAAGCTCCTGACTTTGATAATACATCGTGGGAAAGTCACCATATGTCAGCAGGCCACAAATGCTTGAAGTTAGGTACTGGAACTTATGCCGGATTGGTAACATCTCCAAGTTTCACTCTGGAGGGTACGGCAACATTGTCCTTTAAAGCAGGAATATGGAATACTACTCGCGACGGAATGACTATTGATGTTTATGCAGGCGGAACTTTCATTGACCAATGTGTTGCAAAAAGAGGAGAGTGGACCACCTTTAATTATGAAATAAGAGGTAATGGTAAAATGTCACTTGTATTTGTTGGTGACAAGCGTTTTTTTCTTGACGAAGTGAAGGTAACAAATGAATCAACATCAATCACATCAACTATTTTCAGTGATGAGTCGATATTTGAGGCGTATAGTCTTATGGGAATAAGAATGGGAACTAAGTTAGAGGCACTTCCTGCAGGTGTGTATGTAGTTAACGGTAAAAAGATTGTAAAGAGATGATTATAAATAGAAGGTATTATATATTTGTATTTTTATTTGCGTTTATTTGCAATAACCTTATTGCACAGGGCAACAATAAGGATTCAAGAAAGAAGGTTAAGCAAGCTTTGGCTGTTGCAAAGACTAATATAAAGAAGAAAAAAGATCTTGATAAGACCGAAGCTTCAATGCGCGAGCTTCTTAGAGATTCCGACAATATTGATAATGATAGAATATGGCTCACTTTGTTTGAGGCTGTAAATGGACAATATGAGCAATTGAACGAGAAACTGTATTTGGGACAGCAATCGGACACGGCAAAACTGTTTACTCATACTCTCCACATGTTTAATGTTCTTGAAAGCATGGACTCTGTAGATTCACGCACAGTAAGAAGTGGTACAACAGAGCCAGTATATAGAAAAAAGCATGCCACATATCTCAATCCTTACAGGGCTAATCTGTTTAGTGGAGGCGGATATTATCTGCAAAAACAGCAATATGCTAATGCCTATAATTTCTTCCATGCCTATTTAGATTGTGCCAATCAGCCATTATTCAGCTCGTTTGATTATGCCGCTACTGATTCAAGAATGGCAGATGCAGCTTATTGGGCTTTGTTCTGTGGATATAAGATGAATAAGCATGAAATAGTTATAAAGTATGCTGATTTGGCATTAAAAGATTCCTCTCGTGAGGTTTATATTCTTCAATATCTTGCAGAATCTTATTTAGCACAGAACGACACCGTATTGTATGGGCTTGTTTTGGAGGAAGGTTTTGAAAAATATCCTGATAACGCATACTTTTTCCCACGGCTTGCCGTTTATTACGGAAAAGAGGGTAATGACAGCAAGGTGTTGGAGATAAGTGATAAGGCACTTACTGCCGACAAGCATAATATAGCAGCTCTTGTTGCAAAAAGCTCTGCTTTACTTCATCTTGACAGGAACGATGAGTGTATAACTGTCAGTGATTTGGTAATAAACTTGGATAGTTCCCAGGCAGTAGCTTATGCCAATGCGGGCTTAGCCTATTATAACAAGGCAGTGCCGCTTTCAAGGAAAAAGCGGCATACAAATAAGGAAAAGCATGAACTTAATGCTATTTATGATAAGTCGCGTGTTTATCTTGAGAAGTATAGAAAACTTATGCCTGATGCAAAAAACATTTGGGCAACACCTTTATATAATATATATCTGAATCTTAATATGGGTGATGAATTTTCAGAGATAGAAAAGATTATTAATTAATTCAATAAATTAAATGATTATGAAAAAGTACAATTTTAATCCAGGACCATCAATCCTCCCACGCGAGGTGATGGAACAGACCGCACAAGCTTGTCTTGACTTTAATGGTACAGGACTTTCTCTTATGGAGATTAGTCACCGTTCAAAGGACTTTCAGGCAGTTCACGATGAGGCGGTAGCCCTTTTCAAGGAAGTTCTTGACATTCCTGAAGGCTACTCTGTTGTATTCCTTGGAGGTGGTGCTTCGCTTGGTTTCTGCATGGTTCCATACAACTACTTGGAGAAAAAAGCTGCTTATCTTAACACTGGTGCTTGGGCTGCCAAGGCAGAGAAAGAGGCTAAGGCTTTCGGTGAGGTTGTGGAAGTTGCTTCTTCTGCCGATAAGAACTATACGTACATTCCTAAGACTTTCAATATTCCTACAGATGCCGACTATCTGCATATAACAACCAACAACACAATATACGGCACAGAGTTGTTGAAAGATATAGACTCTCCTATACCACTTATTGCAGATATGTCGTCTGATATTCTCTCACGTTCTGTTGATGTTAGCAAGTATGCTATGATATACGGTGGTGCTCAGAAGAATCTTGCAATGGCAGGTGTTACATTCGTCATTGTTAAGGATGACACCCTTGGAAAGGTTTCACGTCACATTCCAACAATGCTCGACTATCGCACACACGTGAAGAAAGGTTCTATGTTCAATACTCCTCCTGTTGTGCCAATCTACTCTGCAATGCTCAATCTCCGTTATATCAAAGCTCATGGCGGTGTAGCTGCTATGCAGAAATTGGCTGAACAACGTGCAAAGATTGTGTATGAAGAGATTGACCGCAACAAATTGTTTGTTGGTACAGCCGAGGCTGACAGCCGCTCATTGATGAATATTACTTTCGTAATGTCTCCTGAATATGCAGACTTACAGGAAGAATTCCTTGCATTTGCACAGAGCAAGGGCATGGTAGGAATTAAGGGTCATCGTGATGTAGGCGGATTCCGTGCATCTTGCTATAATGCAATGCCTATTGAGGGTTGTGAGGCTCTTGCTGCCTGCATGAAGGAATTTGAGGCTAATCATTAATAAAATAACAACATGGGTCGGCTCCTATCAGCCGGCCTATATTTAATTATCAAAGAACAATGAAGGTATTAATAGCTACAGAGAAGCCTTTTGCTGCTGCGGCGGTAGAGGGCATACGCAAAGAAATAGAGGGTGCAGGACATGAACTGGTGTTGCTGGAGAAGTATTCTGGCAAGACTCAGTTGCTTGACGCTGTAAAGGATGTCGATGCAATGATAATCCGTTCAGATCAGGCTGATGCCGAGGTGTTGGAAGCAGCAAAGCAGTTGAAGATTATTGTGCGTGCCGGTGCTGGTTATGACAACATAGACCTTGATGCTGCAACAGCTCATAACATAGTAGCCGAGAATACTCCGGGTCAGAACTCAAACGCAGTGGCTGAACTTGTATTTGGTATGCTTGTGTATGCTGTGCGCAACTTCTATAATGGTAAGGCTGGTACAGAACTCATGGGCAAGAAACTTGGTATTCTTGCGTTCGGCAATGTAGGACGCAATGTAGCACGTATTGCAAAGGGATTCGGAATGGAAGTTATGGCATACGATGCATATTGCTCTAAAGAATCTATTGAAGCAGCAGGCGTTGTTGCCGCAGCATCACAGACAGAACTTTTCGAGCAGTGTGACATAGTGTCGCTGCATATTCCTGCAACCGCAGAGACGCGTCAGAGCATAAACTATGAGTTGTGCGGCAAGATGAAGAAAGGCGGAATTATTGTCAATACTGCCCGTAAGGAGGTTATTGATGAGGCTGGATTGCTGAAACTCATGGCAGAACGTACTGACATTAAGTATCTGACTGACATTATGCCTGATGCAGATTCAGAGTTCCAAAAGTTTGAGAACCGTTACTTCTCTACTCCTAAAAAGATGGGAGCACAGACAGCTGAGGCTAACAATAATGCAGGTATTGCCGCTGCAAAGCAGATAAACAGTTTCTTTGCCACAGGCGACACGACGTTCAAAGTAAATAAATAACTATGGCTATAGTAAAACCTTTCAAGGGAATACGTCCCCCAAAGGAGCTTGTAGAATTTGTTGAATCACGTCCTTATGATGTGCTTGACTCCGAGGAAGCACGTGTCGAGGCTGGTAATAACGACAAATCACTGTATCATATAATAAAGCCTGAGATTGATTTCGAACCAGGCACAAGCGAATACGACCCTCGTGTGTATGAACAGGCAAAGGCTAATTTCCAAAAGTTTCAGGACAATGGTTGGCTTGTGAAAGACAGTAAGGAGCAATATTATATCTATGCTCAAACCATGAACGGCAAGACTCAGTATGGTCTTGTTGTGGGTGCTTATTCCGGCGATTATATCTCTGGAGTGATAAAAAAGCATGAACTCACCCGCCGTGACAAGGAAGAAGATCGCATGAAGCATGTGCGTATAACAAATGCAAATATTGAGCCTGTATTCTTTGCCTATCCCGACAATGCTGTGCTTGATGCTCTGATAAAGAAGTATGCCGCCACAGAACCCGAGTATGATTTCATTGCTCCTGTTGACGGATTCCGTCATCAATTGTGGGTAGTTGCCGATGATTCGGATATTCATACCATCACTACTGAGTTTGAGAAGATGCCGGCAATGTATATTGCTGACGGGCATCACCGCAGTGCCGCCGCTGCACTTGTTGGAGCAGAACGTGCTTCTCAGAATCCTGACCATAAGGGTGACGAGGAGTATAATTACTTCATGGCGGTGTGCTTTCAGGCAAGTCAGCTGACAGTACTTGACTATAACCGTGTCTTTAAGGATTTGAACGGTTTGTCGTCAGCGGAGTTTATTGACAGGCTTCGGGCGAATTTCAACGTTGAGAACATGGGTGCTGATATTTACAAACCAGCTCAACTGCATGAATTCTCGCTGTATATAGATGGCGAATGGTGGAAGTTGAATGCAAAAGAAGGAACCTTCGACAATTCCAACCCGATAGGAGTTCTCGATGTTGATATATCTTCGCGCCTTATTCTTCAGGACATTCTTGCACTTGGCGACTTGCGTTCTTCACAGCGCATTGACTTCGTTGGAGGTTTGAGAGGGCTTGCAGAACTCAAGCGTAGAGTAGATTCCGGCGAGATGAGAGCGGCGCTTGCACTCTATCCTGTGTCTATGAAACAGATTATGGATATTGCCGACAGAGGTGAGATTATGCCTCCAAAAGCAACTTGGTTTGAACCGAAGCTGCGTTCAGGATTGGTAATTCATTCACTTGATTAATATCTGTGGATAGCTACAAGACTATTAAAAACACTGCCGAGGGTTACTACACCGAGAAACGAAGCAAGTTTTACGGCTTTGCCCATCATGTGGAATCGCCCGAAGAGGTAAAGGAATTATTGGCTGGGTATCGTAAGAAATATTACGATGCCCGCCATGTTTGTTGGGCTTACAGGTTAGGACCTATGGGTGAAGAATGGCGTATTAATGATGACGGAGAGCCGTCGTCAACAGCAGGAAAGCCTATATTCGGACAGTTGGTGAGTCGTGAACTCACTGATATTGTGGTGTTTGTAATACGCTATTACGGTGGAGTTAATCTTGGAACAAGCGGATTGATAGTTGCCTATCGTGAGACTGCCGCTGATGCTTTGAACAATGCAGAGGTTGAGGAACGCTTGGTTGAGAGCATAGTTGAGTATAGTTTCTCTTACGAAATGATGAATGGAGTGATGAAAGTGGTGAAAGATTTGCAGCCTCGAATCGTTTCGCAGACCTTTGATAATACGTGTGTTATAAAGCTTGCCATCCGCCAGAGTATGGCGGAACAACTGCAAGACAGACTTGATAAATTATCATTTGAATAACTATGCTGCTTGTTTGTGACAGTGGAAGTACCAAGAGCGAATGGATTCTTGTTAATGATTCCTGTATAGTAAAGCATTTTTTTACTGGTGGACTTAATCCTTCGGTAATGGGACTTGAAGTATTTGAACAACAGATAGCTTCCGAACTTCTGCCTGAAATATCTGCTGTTGACATTACAGAGTTGGAGTTTTATGGAGCTGGCTGCACTGATGATTTAATTCCATGTGTAGCAGATATAATGAAACGACACATGCCTAATGCTTTTGAAATGATTGTTGCCAGCGACCTTCTTGGCGCTGCGAAGGCGGCATGTGGTAATGATGAAGGTATAGCAGCCATTCTCGGCACAGGCGCAAACTCTTGCTTGTTCGATGGAAAGAAGATTATTCGTAATACTCCGGCACTTGGGTTTATCCTTGGTGACGAGGGCTCAGGGGCAGTGCTTGGACGTATTTTCCTCAATGCTGTGCTTAAAGGTTTATTGCCACAGTCGGTTACGATTGATTTTGAAGCGGAGTTTTCATTAAGTCTGGCTGATATTATTTGTAAGGTGTATCGTGAAGGTTCGCCTAATAAGTTCCTTGCCTCTATGTCGCCATTCATACATAGGCATCTAAATATCAATGCAGTGAGAATGCTTGTGGTTAATAATTTTCGTGATTTCTTCACTCATAATATCGCCCAATATGGACGTAAAGATTTACCTGTTAATTGTGTAGGAAGCATGGCTTTCCATTTTGAAAGCGAATTGCGTGAGGCTGCACAACTTGAAGGCTATACAATAGGGAAGGTTATAAAATCACCTGTTGACGGATTTATTTTATGAATTTAATAATATTGTTGTCTGGTAAAACTTGAAATGTATGAAGTAAGTAAGCATCATTGCCAGCAGTTGGTTGGTATATAGATTGTATGGCAAGTGCAGAAAATTCACATAAACAATGTATTAATAGTGATTGGAAGAAAAGAAGATAAAAGAGTCTCAAATATTAACATATAGACGAGTTCTGTTCACCTATAAACTTACAGCAAAGTTGCAGGAATGAAAGTTTGAGAAATGAAATAGGTAACAATCAATCGAAGAGAAAAATCACCAATACGCAAGTTCGGGATAAGAGATAGCCTAAAAGTTTGATGATCTGCGAAAATTGTTGTAACTTTATGGTGTTAAAAATCAAACAATTACAAACGGAATCCGCTATGATTAGCAAGGACAAAGTTACAGAAATTTTCTGTGTTATTGATGAATTTTCTTTTTACTTACTCTTCTCTCACGAAATGTGGAAACAGTTCTTCTCCAATGTTGGGATTATATTCAAATCCTTCGTATGAGAAGTTCTTAATATCTTCAGTATTGGTTATTCTGTTCTTGATGATATATCTTGTCATTGCTCCTCTGCATGCCTTTGCCCATACAGCCTGCATCTTCAAGTTGCCGCCTTTCCTTACATAGAAGAGCGGTTGTATTACTTTGGTCTCAGTTTTCACCTGTTTCCAGTCGAAAAGGTTTTCGTATTCATGTGTTGAAAGGTGCATTATGACTCCGTCATCGGCTTGGCAACTGTCTATTAACGTGTCGGTCAGTTTGTTGCGCCAGTATTGGTTTAGCGGAATATTGCCGGTTGTCTGCAGGCTCACACTATGTTCCATGCGGTAGGGAACGACAGCATCCATTGGTCGTAGAATTCCGTAGAGAAAGCAGGTTATCCATAGGTGTTGCTGTGCAAACGCCAGATTCTCTGTTGTAAGTGTTTTGGCATGCAGATGCTTGTAGGCTTGACCGTTGTAAGCCATTATCGCAGGCATGGTCTCAGCGCAATGAAAATGCTGATAACGCTGCCAATTCTCAGCAGCAATCTTTCTGTTGCATACAAGTTGGTTTTCAAGCTCAGTAATGTCGAGCTGAGCCATTCCCATAGCTATATCATTAGCTGTTGATTGAAATAGCGGAGTTGTAAGCGGTTTGACGTTGCTTGCTTTATTCATTATCTTTGCGTTTGCCAATAGAATCTGCATACTTTATTATGTCTTGTTTCGTTTGTTCGTATTTTTCAAATTCCTGTCATGTGAATGCTGAAAAGGCTTATATATGATTGCAATACAAATGGCTTTTCGTATTATATTGTAAATCAATGGATTGGAAATGACACTGTTTCCCACTTTAAAACCAGCCCGTTTTAGCATGCAAAAGCCGCCGTTTTACAGTCTGAAATGGGCGGGTTTGCACTCTAAGAAGGGCAGGTTTGGCATTCAAAAAGCACCAGTTTTATTATTCATTCGGATAATGTCATTATAATTCAAACGATTCCTTTGTCGGTATACCGTTTTTATTTCTTCTCTGATTTCATGAGTTCCTCTGCCCGCACAAGATCGGCAGGAGTATCAATACCTACAGTCTCAATATCGGTAAGTCCAACTCTTATGCGATAACCATTCTGCAACCAGCGCAACTGCTCAAGGCTTTCAGCAATTTCAAGCGATGACTGGGGTAGGGAAGTAATCTCATTGAGTACCTCCTTGCGATAGGCATAAATTCCCAAATGCTTGAGGAACGGATATTGATTTATCCAGTTGTTTATGTCAATGCCCCTGACAAAAGGTATTATAGAACGTGAGAAGTAAAGTGCAAAACCACGATTGTCAATAATGATTTTTGGCGAATTAGGATTTGCTACAGCTTCTATCGAAGTGAATTTTTTACCGAGTGTAGCAATCTGTGTGGTTGAGTCGTCAAACTGTCGGCATAGAGTTTCTATTTGTGAAGAATCAACAAAGGGCTCATCACCCTGTATATTTATTACAACATCAAACTCTTTTCCTTCCTCTTTACAAATCTTGTCGGCAGCCTCTTTTATTCTGTCAGTACCGCTTTTATGGTCTGCGCGAGTCATTATTGCCTTGCCGCCGAATGCTGTAACAGCATCGAAAATGCGCTGATCGTCAGTGGCAACATAAACATCATCAACAATCTTAGCCGCCTTTTCATACACTCTTTGTATGACAGGTTTACCACTGAGTACCGCCAAAGGCTTGCCCGGGAAACGGGTTGAAGCATAGCGGGCAGGAATAATTACAATAAATTTAGTGTCAGATGCTTGCTTTGCTGAATTGCTGTCGATAGCTGACGAGTTTTGATTATTTGCCATCTTTACTTTAGAATGAATTGTATTAACTTGCTGGCAAAATTACAAAAAATACCTAATACATTTTGATAAGCCATATAAAATTTGTAATTTTGGCAGTGATTTATACCCTGTAATTCAATTATAACAATGAAGAAATATCTTATATCGACTATATTTTCCCTACTTATTCCTCTTTCTTTAAGCGCACAGAAAATATCGCTTGGCTCATGTACCACACACGACGGCGGGCAGTATAAAGGAGAAATCATGTCGGGAAAACCCAATGGTAAAGGCAAAACCATATTCCCTACAGGAGATGTCTATGAAGGAGAATACTCCAAGGGCAAGCGTCAGGGTACAGGAGTATATACATTTACTGACGGCGAAAAATATGATGGCGAGTGGTTTCTTGACCAACAACACGGGCGCGGGACATATTATTTTGCTAATAACAACAAATATGTAGGCATGTGGTTTCGTGATTATCAGCATGGCCACGGTGTGATGTATTATTTCAACGGCGACAAGTATGACGGCGAGTGGTTTCAAGATAAGCGTCAGGGAAAAGGGAAATATACTTTTAAGGAAGGCGCTTTCTATGATGGAAACTGGAATAATGACAAGAAAAACGGAAAAGGACATTTCGACTGGGGCGACGGTACAAGCTATGATGGCGAATGGAAGGACAATGTGCGTCAGGGGAAAGGCACTTTCCATTATGCCGACGGCGATGTATATACCGGCGAGTGGCAGAATGACATGAAACATGGAAAGGGAATATATAAATATGCCAATGGAGATGTTTATGAAGGTTCCTATAAACAAGACTTACGCTCTGGCGACGGCATTCTAAAATATGCCAACGGTGATAGATATACCGGTCGTTTTGAAAATGGAGAGAAAAGCGGTCAGGGAACACTCCTATGGGCTAACGGCGATGTATATAACGGAATGTGGAAACACGGTCTGCAGAATGGAACAGGCAAACTGAAGAAGAAAAGCGGCGACGCATTCGAAGGGCAGTTCAAGGACGGAAAAGTTGACGGTGAAGTTATTGTTCACTATGCAGATGGTGCTAAATTCAAAGGCATATATAAGAATGGAATGAAGAACGGACCGGCTGTCAGCGAAGATAAAGATGGCAAACGTTTTGAAGGTACATACCTTAATGACAAGCGTGATGGTAATTTCGTCGAGAAGGATCGTAACGGAAAGATTATAAAAAAAGGACGTTACGAGAACGGTCGAAGATATGAAGACAAATAAAAAATAAATGTATTATGGCTGTAAAGATTGCACCAAAGAAAGCAGAGCCTAAGATGCTTAAGCTTTTACAGAACGATGAGTATCTACGTCCATTTGAAAATGCAATCAATGGACGTCACAATAATGCTCTTAACAAGCAGGCACAACTTACTGATAATGGTAAAATAAGCCTAAGTGAATTTGCCAATGGACACCAGTATTTCGGTCTTCATAAAACCAGTACAGGTTGGGTGTTCCGTGAATGGGCACCTAATGCCACTGAAATTTACCTTATCGGTGACTTCAATAAATGGAAAGAAACTTCAAAGTACAAGGCTAAGCGTATAGCAGGTACAGAAAACTGGGAACTGAAACTGCCGGCAAAAGCCATGAAACACGGCGACCTCTACAAGATGAGTGTTCATTGGAACGGCGGTCAGGGTGAGCGTATTCCTGCATGGGCACGCCGAGTTGTGCAGGACGATGTCACTAAAATATTCTCTGCACAGGTATGGTCTCCGGAGGAAGAATATAAATGGAAGAAGAAAACTTTCCGCCCAAATACCAAACCTTTACTCATCTATGAATGTCACATAGGCATGTCGCAAGACGCCGAGAAAGTAGGTACATATACAGAGTTCAAGGATAATGTCCTGCCAAGAATAATAAAAGATGGCTATAACTGCATTCAGATTATGGCAATTCAGGAGCATCCCTACTATGGCAGTTTCGGTTATCATGTGAGCAACTTCTTTGCCGCATCAAGTCGTTTCGGTACTCCAGAGGAGTTGAAAGCACTTGTTGATGAAGCTCATAGGAATGGCATTACGGTAATAATGGACCTTGTGCATTCACACGCTGTAAAGAACGAGGTTGAGGGGTTGGGCAACCTTGCCGGCGACCCTTGTCAGTTCTTCTATCCTGGCGAACGCAGGGAACATAACCAATGGGACAGCCTTTGCTTTGACTATGGTAAGAATCAGGTGATACACTTCCTCCTCTCCAACTGCAAATACTGGCTCGAGGAGTTTCATTTCGATGGATTCCGTTTTGATGGAGTAACATCTATGCTCTATTACAATCATGGGTTGGGACAGGACTTTGGAAGTTATGCTGACTATTTCAATGGTGCTGAAGACGATAATGCAATCTGTTATCTCACCCTTGCCAACAAACTTATTCATGAAGTAAATAAGAATGCAATAACCATAGCCGAGGAAATGTCGGGCATGCCGGGTTTGGCTGCTAAGATTGAAGACGGTGGATACGGCTTTGACTATCGATTGGCAATGGGTATCCCTGATTATTGGATAAAGCTGATAAAGGAGAAGAAAGACGAGGACTGGGGTGTTTTCGATATGTTCTGGAAACTAACCGACCGTCGTGCTGATGAGAAAACAATATCCTATGTGGAATCTCACGATCAAGCTCTTGTTGGTGACAAGACGGTTATTTTCCGTCTTATTGATGCCGATATGTACTGGCATTTCAAGAAAGGCGACGAGAATGCCTCCGCACATAGAGGCATTGCTCTTCACAAGATGATAAGACTGATAACAGCTTCTACTATCAACGGAGGTTACCTCAACTTCATGGGCAATGAGTTTGGACACCCAGAATGGATAGATTTCCCACGTGACGGCAATGGCTGGAGCTATAAATATGCACGCCGACAATGGAATCTTGTAGATAATAAAGAACTATGCTATCATTATTTAGGCGATTTCGATTCTGCCCTTATGCACATACTTAAAGAGGAAAAGAACTTCCAAGATACACCAGTGCAGGAAATATGGCACAATGACGGCGACCAAGTTATTGCTTACAGCAGAGGCAGTCTTGTGTTTGTTTTCAACTTCAATCCATCGAAATCGTTTACAGATTATGGACTGCTCGTTCCTGTTGGCACTTATAACATTGTGCTCGACACGGATAATCCTGCTTATGGAGGTAATGGACTTAACGATGACAGCATGATTCATCTAACTAATTTTGACCCGCTATATGCTCCGGATAAGAAGGAATGGCTTAAGCTTTATATACCTGCACGTTCGGCATTGGTACTGAAGAAAAATTAATATGTCAAGAAATAGAGAAGCAGAACCAATAGTGAATCTGGTATGTTCTGTGGTATTCTGCCTGTTCACTTTCTGTTATTTATTGTTTTTCCAGAATGATATGCTTGCTTATGCGCAACATTATCTTTCTGGAGGAACAACAGTATATAACTCATTGGTGGGAGCTGTTATAATAACGCTCCTGCTGATGCTTTTCAGCTTGTTATCGGCAAAGGTTCTGCTTAGAAACTTCTTTGTTCTGCCTGCTTTGTATCATCTTCCATCTGCTTTACTGCTGGCAGCAATGACAGATATTAATATTGTAGAGGCAGGAACTTCTGTTTTTGGCTGGAGTTGGGTTGTGGCATTAGTGATTTTTTGCATCGCCCTTCTGCTTAATCAGGGTGTAAGCGGCATGGCTTTCCTTGCTGAACCGAGAAATACTCAAGGCATTTTAAGAGGATTATGGATAAATCTCGTCGTTATTGTTTCCCTATTGCTGTTAGCTGTATTTTCAGGAAATACAAATGAGTATGACCATGTAAGACTTCGTGCCGAGCGCATGATTCGCAGTAAGAAATATGCATCGGCAGTGGAGTTGATAAACAAGAGTGATGTTAATTCACCGCAACTAACGATGATTAAGGCTTTTGCGTTGGCTAAGCAGGGTGCTTTAGGTGATGATTTTTTTGAGCGCCCTGTGGTTAGAGGTGCTGAGAATCTATTACCTTCAGTGAGCAATCAACTTGTAATGACCGATTCCTATGCCATTTATCAGGCTTTAGGTGGAGTACCCGCTGCTGATGTTAACAGCAGAGAGTATCTTAAACTTATGAAGAAACGCGGCATGATAAAGCCTGCTGGTAAAGAATATCTATATACCTCATTCCTGCTCGACCGTGATATTGACGGTTTTGTGAATAACTTCAAAGACGATTATGACTCTACAACAGTGGTGAAGAAGCATTATAGAGAGGCTCTCACACTATATCGTCATTTGCATAGCACCCTAGTTATTGACTTTCATGTCCCTGAATTGGAAGCTGACTTTGCTGACTTTCAGGCTATGATAAAAAAATATCCCGATACGACAATACGTGAGAATGCCATTCGGGATGTTTATGGTAATACTTATTGGTTCTATTATTACTTCACTGCATCAAGGGCTTTCACCCAGTCAGTGTCGAGAGAGAATTGAGTAAGGAAGTCTTGATTGTCAACATAGGCATATATTATATCCTTATCGGGGTCGTTGAATTTGGCATGCTCTATTGTGGCATTCTTAAACTGCGCCCTTACCAACTGCTTGTCACTTGCTTTCTTGGCTTTGTTCAAACGGGCAAGATACAGATTGACAAAATCAACCATTGCACTTACCTGAGTACCGAGTTCTGACTCTGTTTCGTCAGTACATTTATATACCATATAATATATGGCGTCCCATTTGAAGGTGGCTATCTTTCTTACTTCAAGATTCAATGTTGTGTCATTCTTTACTTTCAGATAACCGTCCATCAAGCCTTTTATCTCAGTGAAAACCTCTTGTGCTGAACCCTGAAAAGCAAATGTGCAGCAGAGCAGCAATGTCATGATAATTTTTCTCATATCAGTTATATATTAGTTTGTGTTATATATTCTTGTTAAATGAATCTCTTTCTCTATGCACTTCGGATATTCTTCCCTGTAATGACTTACCATTATGAGTGTTTTGTTGTGTCGTTTGCAGAAAGTATTTATAATCTCCTTCACCATTTTTCCGTTTTTTTCGTCAAGTCCGTGGAGCGGCTCGTCGAGAATCAACAGTTCGGGGTCTTTGACGAAAGCTCGTGCCAAGAGTACAAGGCGCTGTTCTCCGCTTGATATTTTCATGAACGTTCTATTCTCAAGATGGCTTATTCCAAATATCTGCATCCATATGCGGCATTGTTCGAAGTCCGACTCTTTGGGTTTGACATACAAACCTATGGAATCGTTTAATCCGCTTGCCACAATGTTAATACATGATATATCTTTGTTATATGCCCTGTGCATTTCTGGCGACACATATCCTATGTGCTTTTTAATATCCCAGATGGTCTCGCCCATACCACGCTTTTTATCGAAAAGAGTAATGTCGCAGGCATAACTCTGTGGATTGTCAGCGCAGATAAGCGACAGCAATGTTGATTTGCCTGCACCGTTCTGACCATTCAAAGCCCAGTATTCTCCGTTCTTTACAGTCCAGTTCAACTTATCAAGAATGGTCCTTTTTCCATAGCGTATGCTTACATTCTTAAGCTCAGCCACTTTGTCGACATGATATTTATTAACCTTCTGTGGTATAGAAAGTATCTGTTTGAGTTTGTCTTCTATATTAGAAGCAGGTGCTGCCTTTTGCCTTTTTGCCATGAACACGCATCTTTCTTGCTTTGGCTGTAAAATCTCGTTTTTCATCTCAAACACATGAGTTATGAACGATGGAATATCATTGGCTTTTGTCAAAATAAGTATTATCTGTAGTCCCTGTTCTGCTGCCAGTGTTGTAAGCAGTGTTCCCAACTGATTGCGGGTTTCTGCATCAAGTCCTATAAATGGATTGTCAAGTATCAGTATCTTTGGATTTGACAGCAGCATCTTAGTGAGTTGGAACTTTCTCATCTCACCTGAAGACAGAAGGATAATGTATTTATCCAATAGCGGTTCAAGATGAAACAACTCATAAAGATGCTTTTGTAGTGCTCTTCGTTCAGGAGTGTCATTGCCTGAAAAGTTGAAGGCAGCTTCTAAAAGAGTCTCTACGGTAGGAGTTTCCTCGTCTATTTCTGTTTGATTCCAGCGCTGCTGTAGGAAATAACCATTGTCATGACTGCCGTAAGAATCACGGAAAGCTATGTATTTTATATTGTCGGCTATGAGCTTATAGGCATCATCTCCAAAGTTATATATGGCGTGTCCTTCATAAAGCGGATGCCTGCCTATAATCATATCAACGAGTTTCGACTTTCCGCTTCCGTTGTTGCCTATGATAGCAATGTGCTCACCTTCGTTTATTTGCAGATTTATCTTGGCTTTCAACTGCCATTCGGGCATTCGGGCACAGCCTTCTTTTATGTCTATAACGGTTCTCATTGCTCTTTTTTTGCAGTGTTGGCAGGATTTGTAACACGTGCCTTATTGCGTGTGGCAAAATCTTTCCATGATTTGAAATGCTGACCATCGGTTGTTGGTCTGTTCATCTGCATGAAGTGACAGTATGCCGCAGCGAGGGCGTCAGTTGCGTCCATATATTTCGGCATTTCCTCAACATTAAGCTTCAATATGCGTTGCAGCATTCCGGCTACCTGCTCTTTGCTTGCAGCTCCGTTGCCTGTCAATGCCATTTTTATTTTCAACGGCGCATATTCGTGTATAGGAATACCTCTGCGAATGGCGGCGGCTATTGCAACTCCTTGTGCCCTGCCGAGTTTCAGCATTGATTGAACATTTTTACCGAAGAATGGTGCTTCGATGGCTAACTCATCGGGAAGATATGATGAAATGAGTCCGTCAATACGCTCGGAGATATGGCCAAGACGCAGATATGGGTCGGAAATCTTGTGCATGTCGATAATTCCCATTGCCACCATATGTGCTTTGCCTTTGAGAATGCGTATGACTCCATAACCCATGACATTAGTGCCAGGGTCGATACCCATTATTATTTTCTCGGTCTTGTTGTTCACTATCTGTCCAAATAGGTGTTGGTGGCACACTCATAGCCTATGGTTGTCTCAGGACCATGTCCAGGGTAGATCTTGACATCATCGGGAAGTTGGCAAATCATTCTGAGACTCTGAATGATTTGGAACATGCTTCCTCCCCACAAGTCGGTGCGTCCTATGCTGCCGCAGAATAGAGTATCGCCTGAGAATGCAGTCTTCTCGGTTTCGCAATAGAAGAAAACACTTCCGGGAGAATGTCCCGGGGTTTCGATGATGGTGAACTCATGGTTGCCAAACTTGATAGTGTCGTTGCCTGTAAAATAGTGTCCAACAGGAGGATGCTCGTACTGTAGAGGCTGACCTATGATGTATTCGTTCTGTTCTTTGAGCTGTTCTACAAGTGTATGCTCCTTGAGATGTACTTCTGGTTTAAGTCCGAACTCTTTGAATATAAAGCCGTTTCCCATGCAGTGGTCTATATGTCCATGTGTCAGCAGAAGGTGTACAGGCTTCAGATTGTTCAGCCTGATATAGTCAAGTATGGCGTTATGTTCATACGACGACTGAGCACCGCAGTCAATAATTACACATTCCTTCGTGTTGTCGCTCACTATGTAGCAGTTCTCCTGCAATGGGTTAACGGTAAATCTCTGAATTGTCAGCATGGCAGATATATAACGTATTTATTTTTGAACCAGTCTTCCTTGAACCAAGTGTTAATCTCGGTTGTTTCGATTTTCTTGCGATACGGCTGTATTTCAGCTTCTATATTGCCACCTTTCAATACGAATATTCCATTGATAGTAGCATTCTTCTGAGTTTTTGAAATGTTCTTTTTTACAATTTTTACCAAGTCGGGTAGGGGCATTACAGCTCTGCTTACAACAAAGTCGTATTGCCCTTTCTCCTCTTCGCCACGTCTGTGAATAGCTGCGACATTCTTTAGACCTATAGCATGAATCACCTCATTTGCCACCTTGATCTTCTTTCCGGTACCGTCAATAAGTGTGAACTGACATTCAGGAAAGAGTATTGCCAGTGGAATGCCGGGAAAACCGCCGCCAGTGCCGAAGTCCAGAATCTTTGTTCCGGGCTTGAACTTTACCGCCAGTGCAATAGCCATTGAGTGCAATACATGGTGCTCGTAGAGATTTTCAATATCCTTTCTGGATATTACGTTTATCTTTGCATTCCAGTCTTCGTATAAGGATTGGAGCATGCCGAGCTGCTGCTTTTGCTCGTCAGTAAGGTTTGGGAAATATTTAAGAATCTTATCCATTGTCTTTTGCAAATTATGCAATAATATCTGCAAAATTAATGAAAACCAATGTAATAATAGCAGAAATGTTGAAGTTTAACGCAATTATAACTTAAAATCCGCCCTAATAGTCATGCAGACTAATTTTGCAGTCTGTTACTCTATTTGACGCTTTTCTTGCCACTACAGACGTGACGATGTATGGTCGTTATTACTCACCTTCCCCTTACCCCATCAAGCATTACAGGGGATTTATGCTGTCCGTAACTCACTAAGTTGAATTTTCAGTTGTCAGTGATTGCAAAAGGGTATTGATATGATAGGGTGTCCGTATAGATGTTCAGTTCATAGTTCTTTGCTGTCCTTATCCATTTGGTTGGTAAGCTGATGAACTTGAACACAAAGGCTTTGATACGGCTCGTCTTCTTCAGTCCGAAGGCTTTCGTGTCAATTCTGCCCATGATGAACTTGTAGAAGTTACGTATGAGTGCCGTCAGCAGCATGAACACCGTATTCCCTGCCATGAACGATTTTGGCAGCCTGGCCCATCCGAATCCATTGTTCATTTCGTCGAAGATGCGTTCCTTGCCACCTCTGAGGTTGTAGAATTCCATGATTTCCCTCGTGGTGGACATATAGTAGTTGGTCAGAATGCAGCGATAAGTGTATTCTCCATCACACAAGTCCACGTCACCGTCCATTCGTCGCTCCCGCTGTATGACTAGGAGGTACGCCTTGCCTTCTCACTTCTCCGTGATGATGGAGTTCTGCTCATACTCGATGCCGTTGATCTCCTGGCGTTGCCAACCACGCAGAGCCAGCAGACTGTCATAGAGGGATACACAGTGGTTGGCACGGTTGTAGAAATGCTCCGAGTGCTTCTCGACGGTCTCCACAATCTCGCATGAGCAGGAGTCGCAGTCCATCCGGGTGCGCTTGATATGTATATCGTTCTGCTCAAGGCTTGAGAAAATGTGCTCCAGCGTGTCCTGCTAGTGGAAACGGACATGGCATTACTGTCGCGATTCTATATCTCGACGACGAGGTCGCCTATGACTGCCATGCCGGGACTGTAGCTGGTGAACTTCTTGTAGGTCATCTTCGCATCGTACTTCTCCGTCTCTATGAACTGATGATCGAAATCCAGATCGTAGGATTATCCGCCCACGAGCTGGCCAGTGTTCTTGAGAGCCTTCACCAGCAGGCTGTTCAGTTTCGTGGCAGTGTTGAAGTCATAGCTCTTTCCCGTGTCAGAGGTATAGGTCGTATTAGCTGTAGCCAATTCCGAAATCCCTCTCAGGATAGTGTCAGAGCTGCATGTGCGAAGAGTGGGATGAAGCGAGAGATGGGGCATCAGGTGGATCTTCACGTCCTCAACATAATCACACCACAGAAGTAAACACTCAACAGAGATCCGACAATCCCACTGTATTGATAACCGTATGACGTACATCGAATACCTAATATCTTGTCGATAACCGGACCCACAAAACGGGAAAAAGGTCTCTCACATGAGTATTCCTCCAAAAGGGGTGATTTTCTCAGATTTTATATTTAACTTCCCCATGTCATTGATGATTCTTTGCTCATTTAAAAATGCAACACCAAGGTAAAGTGAAAAATTTGACATGGAAAAAATCCTGAATAACATTTTGTTGCTCAGGAACTTATACTGAAAATTAAACTAAAGTGCTGTGGAATTTAGGTATAACTTAATATTACATGTTGTTTGGTTTGGTTTCAACGTTGCTGCTTATTCTATTTCTACATTAAACCACAACGCTGGTTGGCTACGGTTATTTCCTGTATGAGTTGTTTCTTATCTTATTTCTACATCAAACCACAACCGAAAGATGCGGCACAAGTCATAGCAGAGCGTTGTTTCTTATCTTATTTCTACATCAAACCACAACTGTAATACCTCCCCTATCTTCACAGACTGGGTTGTTTCTTATCTTATTTCTACATCAAACCACAACTAATAACAGTCGGTTATTGAAATAATGGTAGTTGTTTCTTATCTTATTTCTACATCAAACCACAACTTGACGAACTTTGTTATTCAGAAACTGCTAGTTGTTTCTTATCTTATTTCTACATCAAACCACAACAAAGACCTCGCAAAGGCTCTTGAACCACTAGTTGTTTCTTATCTTATTTCTACATCAAACCACAACTTTCTCTTTGTAGAACCTTGCCCATGCCATGTTGTTTCTTATCTTATTTCTACATCAAACCACAACTCAGTAGAGCCAGGCAAATTTCTTACTCTGTTGTTTCTTATCTTATTTCTACATCAAACCACAACTCGAGCGCTGTCATTACCACTCTTTAAACCGTTGTTTCTTATCTTATTTCTACATCAAACCACAACCCTATGTTAATGGCTTTTTAAATGCTTTCTGTTGTTTCTTATCTTATTTCTACATCAAACCACAACCATAAAGGCTGATCTGAAATGCGTAACCGGGTTGTTTCTTATCTTATTTCTACATCAAACCACAACTATTAAATAACACTATATCAGTCAGTTTTCGTTGTTTCTTATCTTATTTCTACATCAAACCACAACTTCACACACGCTGCATAGACTTCGGGATATGTTGTTTCTTATCTTATTTCTACATCAAACCACAACTTCTTCGGAGTGAACAGAAGAAGCAAACCGGTTGTTTCTTATCTTATTTCTACATCAAACCACAACTTGTCAGCCACTTTTTGGTAAGGAAATGAGTTGTTTCTTATCTTATTTCTACATCAAACCACAACCATATATCTCGTATTCATCTTATATTCAGATGTTTATATGCGTATCTGTCAATATGAAGTGGCGTTGTTGACGTTTTTGACAAGGCAAAAATACTAAAAAAATTCCAATTGCAAAGGAATGGCTTTCTTTTTTTGTTCTATCTTACCCCAGATGTTTACGATATTGGAGTATTGCTTGTCAGTGATAGTCAAAATTGTAATATGTCCTGATGGAGGACAAAAACTACGCACACGCTTAATGTGAACCAGAGCACTCTCGAGCGATGCACAGTAACGCATATAGACGCTGAACTGATGCATGACAAAGCCATCCTTTTCGAGATTCTTCCGGAAAAGCGCAGCCTCTTTGCGTTCTTTCTTTGTTTGTACAGGCAGATCGAACATTGCTAATAGCCACATGACGTGATATGCATTTAATCGTTCAAAACTCATTGAAATACGGGAAGATCGATTACGGTTGATTCTTTGGCATAGTATTTGACTATACTTGCCGATGTCTGCGACATCCCTACACTAAGAGGCCGAGTAACCTTTGTATATATACTGTCTACATAAAGTACACTTATGAGCTCGCCCTTTACCTCTTTCGTCAAATTGGTTTCACCACGCATGGCAAGGTCGTGGACGATTTCATCGACATAGGGACGGAAAGGTTCCATCACGTCGTCAGCAAGAGGGAATGGATTGCTGCGATTGTGATGGAAAATGCCAATGGCAGGAAAAAGTCCTGATGAGACAAGAGCTCTGGCTACAGCCGCACGCAGAATAGTATATCCATAGTTCAAAAGAGAATTTATTCCTGTCTGTGTACGGTCGCGTACAAAATCCTGGCCAAACAGTTCTTGGAAATATATTCTTGCGGCAATTCCCTCTCGATTGTCGCTGTCTCCACTTTTCACATTACTATAATATGGACGCAGTACCGCTCCGTTACAGCCTATCTTGTCAAGCAAGCGCGACTGGTTGCGAATTTTCGCCTCAACAATCTGTTTCCACAATTGCTTCTTCAGAACCACTCCCGCTGCAATCTGATTGCGGAGTGTTTCGCCTTGAGTATTGTTTGTGTCAAAGCCGAGCAACATACTATGAGGAAGCATATGGTCATTGCAGAAGATTACCTGAACATTATCCGCAACCAGAGCATTAAGCAAAGGAATGGATATGCTTGTTCGTTGATTCTCCAGCACGACAACAGCAATATCCTCAATAGGTACAGTATGTTCGTTATCGGGGTCGTCCTTATAAGTCAAGACTAACTGTCGGCTCCTCAGTTTAAGATTCATCGGACAGGAAAAGACAAGAGTTCTCTTCAGCATAGTTCATTTCTATTTAAATGTTATCTCTCCAAGTACATTGATTTCAAAGTCATCGCCTTCAACAAGGGCTTTGAATTGAGTGTGAAGCATTTGGATGGCTCCTCTGTATCCCCAATTGCATTTATACGCACCACTCACTGCTTTCACATCCTTTGCCATGCGAGCCTCTTGATGGTGGCGCATTACAATATTACCATATCCGGAGCCAGTAGGATTCAGATTCAATCCTGTTATTATGTAAAGGCGTTTAGAGAGTTCTCTATAGTCGACACCAGTAATCTCCTCTCGACTGTTTTCGTAGAGAAGAACATGCTGGCCAATCTTCAGGATATGCTTAATTGCAAATCCTCTCGGGCTCTTCTCCGGTACGACAAATGGATACTCTGAACGTCCTGTACTTGCTTTATAATAGCAAGCCGCATCTATAGTACGCACAAGTTCGTAATCGCTCTTTGTCTTGCCCTTAATCTCACCTTCATATATTGCCAAGAGATAGTTGCCATCATTTGCAACATGATACTGATGCTTATAGTCTTTCCTTGAAAGGTCGCGTTGCTGGCGGATATTGACAGGTTTCTTGACAGAGTTCACATAGCAGCGCACTTTCTTTATCTTTACACCTTTCTCAACATTCAGGTAGATGTCGGATGCCATTGCCTCCTTGAAGCCTCTCTGAGCGACAGCCTCTTTGACAACCTGTCTAACGATATCGTCGACAATATTATCGAGGTCAGTTTCTTTTTCGAACGATGATAGGGCACGACGAACGACATATCGCACCTCGCCCTCACGCTCTATTGCACCATAGTAAGTATCATTGTGGAGTGAGCCTCGTACGGAATCGCCTTTTGCGAGTTTTCGTCCCTTCGAAGTCATGACATACCGCCGTGCATGCTTTGACATGTTGTCAGGTGTATCATGAACCACGAGTGTATTTTCTACCAATGCCTTCATATCCTCCGTGAATGTCGGCCACGGCTTTGGGAACGAAGGTTTCCTTTGCTCTCCGCGCTCGTACTCTTCGAGTTGCTGGTAGTAACGTGCCATGTCATTATAGCTGCCCATAGGCATACAGGCAATGGTTATCGCATCTATACAGTGGTGTATATGATTGTCGCGGTTTTTCTTCTCGTATTCGTTTTGGATACCCCACATCTTGCGGAACTCAGCCGTCATGGCTCCCTTTACGACTCGCACATTGCTATGGTTGCGGTCTTCGGCCCGATGAAAGAGGCTCTTGAGATACAGACCTGCATACTTACCCACAAGGCCGATGCCTGCCCCCTGCCTGCGGGCAAAGCCCTCAGGTACTTCCTTCATCAGGAAACGCTTGTACTTACCCGTCCAATAGTCTAAGTCCAACCGCAGGATATGCCGTTTCTGTATGAGTCGGTCTCTTACTTCTCTATCCATCCCTGAATGCGTGCGCATGCGGTCCAAATCCTTGCGTAGCCGTTCTATCTCTGCCTTCCATCTGTCCAGGCGCACCATTATCTCATCATGGTTGGCGAGTTGTGCTGGTAGTTTTTCCCGTTTGATTTCCCTGTTGAATCTGTTGGAGCAAAGTGTCATGTTCTCCATTGTCGAATCACCACCGACACTTCGTGGGATGGTATGCTCAATGTCATATTTTGGATTCCTTCCAATAAAATCTATTAGCGATATTTCGTTGCCTGTATATAAACATATATGCTTTTGCTCTTCCCACAACTGGTATTTCGCAAGTTCGTCAGCCGACGGCTCGTAGTCCTTGCCCATCACGCTCTGAATACATGTCACATATTCCTTGCGCTTCTTCTCGCGAGTTCTGTTCCATTGAGCAATAGCCTTGCGTTTGTTCGAATCGTTAAGTTCACGCGCATACTCTATGTGGACTTCCGTGGAGGTGGTTATCGTGCCATCACGGAGCAGTTGATTCACCACTTTTCTTACTTGATGCAATGAGCGCATTGCCATAGGATTGCGCACGGCATTGGTACGTGGCGAACCAAGTTGGAAGATGCCTTGACCGTTGGGCTTTGCATCGGGATAGGTCTCAATCATGGAAGGATGATAAAGGCGGTCGGCAGCACCTGACGGGAGTTCAAAGTTATTAAGCAGATAATCCTTTATGCAGAAGTCAAGTGTACCTTGCAACTGCATGTCCTTTGGATTGAAACCACTAATCAAACGCAGCATCTCGTCAGTTATGTTCACACCATGCTTAGCCCAGACTTCAAGACCTACGATATCTGGTATCTTTGCCATCATGACGGCATGGGAATATATCAAGCCCTTTTCGAGCCAAGGCAGAATCCTGCGCACAGCGGCAAGGCTCAACGAAGCAAAGCTATGGGTGAGTTTGACCTTTGCGAATGTCTCGGCAGAATTGTCATCCAGCTGCAGTCTGTCCTTTGCCCATTCAATGAGCTTGTCCTTGTCGGCAAAGGAATAGAGCACGTTCCAAACCGCATCGACAGCCTCCCGCTCATTGGAGTGACAACCCGTATACACCTCGGCTATGCCTTTGGCGTAGTCATCGCCGAAGACCGACTTCAGGCTGGCAATGGTAGGACAGCCTGTGACACCCTGCGACATTCGATAGTTGAACTTGTATGGTAGATTGCCAGAGTCCTTTATATGCTGATAGTTTTTCTTGCCAGCAATGGCCTTGGCTATATCCTCAAAATCGAACTGTGGCTTTGACTTGCGAAAAAACAAAGGTAGGATCTTGCTTTTCTCATCACTATTCAGCTGACGGAGTTCTACATCCTTAGGGCCTTGCACTTTTATGTTATTTATGAACGAAAGCATTCTAAAGCATTCATAGTCAGGATGTGAGTCGGCACAACGTGGTTTGCAACGCTCGAACGTACACTTGCCAACGCCTTGACGCTGCGACTTCAGCGGGCGTTGGAAATACAATGCACGCTCGAGTTCCGTAATTTGTTCTTCGGTCAGATGTTGGCAATTGCAAATGGCATAAAACTCCTTTTTGTAATGTTCTTCTCTGTCTGTATATCGCGAGCGGAGCCTTACTCTGTTCCCTTCACCCGCATAAAGCCGATAGAAATAGTCACCCAGAAACTCACAGCCGGCATCTGCCATTTCTGCTGACAAATCGCTTATGCTTTTCTTTACCTCTCCCGACTCTTCTTCCCCGCCTTGTTCCAACCGATTGCTTAGGAAACCACGGCGCTGGGCCAGATGATACAATGCACGACCTAACATATATGCTTCCTTGGGAATGTCCAGATTGAGTTCCCTATGCAGGCAGATATGCCGATAATAGTACGGATTCTGTCCGAGATTATCGTTGGTATGCTGCCACAACATGAATTCATCGCTCTTGGGATATTGTTTTTTCGTGTGCCAGAGATGAAGCGATTCCTCACTCAGTTTCGGACACCAGCCATATTTTATAAGCACTTTCAATACCTCAATCTTACGCAAGCGACGACGGAAATAGGACTTGCGCAACGCTCTGTGCTTAGTACGTTCAGATGACTTTGATGATTCGATACCTTTCTCAATTTTAACTCCTTCCTGAAATACAAGACTTCCCCTTTTTAGAAGTGTGTATTCATTGGAAGCATTCTTCTCCACTACAGCCCAGCCAAGACTGTTAGTTCCTGTATCAATACCAAGTACTCGTTTATTCATTGTAATGTTAGATTTAACTTTTGAGCCGTAAAAATACAAAGAAATAAATAAATTTACAAATAATTATATAAAAATTTGGAGATTTAACTAATTCTTCTTACTTTTGCAACATAAGATAATTCTACATCTTATCACAATAAGGCTATATGCCGAAGGATTTACTCCTATACTCCCACTTCGGTGGGAGTTTTTTTAGGGAACACCGTGCCAAACGCAAGGCTGCACATACAAGGATAGGGAAAGGCCTCATCGGAGAATGGAAACCCATGAGGATGTCTAATGGTGAGACCAAGTCGCAGGTGTACAGGTTGGCAACACTTTATTCTTGATGATTTTCCTACCAACCTGAAAAATCCGCTGAGCCGTATGAACATGATAATAGAAAAGCCTCTTCAGCTGTGAAGAGGCTCGATGTAGTGGATAGGGGATTCGAACCCCTATGGCAAGATTGAGAATCTTGAATCCTAACCCTTAGATGAATCCACCATCAAAAAAGTATTTATAATCAGAATCCTTTGCGGAAGCTGGGGGATTCGAACCCCCGGTACGGTTACCCGCACGGCAGTTTAGCAAACTGCTGGTTTCAGCCACTCACCCAAACTTCCTTAAAGGTCGTCAGAATAAATTCTGAATCAATAAATACCAGCCTTATTAAAAGCGAGTGCAAAGGTACAATTTATTTTTCAATAAACAAAACTTTCGCTATATTTTTTATTCAAAATTACATTTTCAATGCATATCAGCATCTACAAAGCACAACGGCAGGAGGTCTTTAGCACGTTTCAAACGGTAAATCTTATCAGTTCCGTATAATAAGACGGCCATATTGTTTTGATAACGGTCTTCCATTTCGAGCATAACCTGCCGACAAGCACCACATGGAGTAATAGGACTTTTAAGCAGTCCGTCTTGGTTCTTTGCTGCTATAGCCAGACAAGTTATAGCCTGTTCAGGATAATATGACTGTGCGGCAAATATAGCAGAACGTTCTGCACATAATCCGAGAGGGAATGAAGCATTTTCTTGGTTTGCACCTCTGACAATTTTGTTGTCGGCAAGACGAAGAGCTGCTCCCACACAGAAATTACTATATTTGGCATAGGCATACTTAGTCTGGTCTATTGCTGTTTCAACAAGTTCTTTTTCTTCGTTAGACAATTCATCAATTGTGAGAATTTCTACGTCAAACTCAATTTTCTTTAATAACATAATTCTTATTGTTTAGGACGTTCAAAAGCACCGACATCTGGTTTTTCATCTCTCATAAGCCCAACCCTGTCCGTAGGAAGTGCAGTCAGAGGATTAGCAGCATCAATGGCTGTAGATGTCGCAGTCAATCGGAAATCGTATATAAAATTATCGGTATCAATATTAACAAAATGTTTCTTGCCTGTTGTTGTATCTTCCACATTCTCAAAGACTACATTCTCAAACTTCGGCAAATCTTCTTCCCCAACTTGAGGAGTGCGGATAATAGTATTAAGGAACTTATACTCCAGTACATGGTCATCGCTTTTAACTGCAGTCCACACATCATTGGCATAACCTGTTATAATACTATTCAGACATGTGACATTCACATCGTGCTTTGCAGACGAGAAGAACAGAGCAGCGCCACGTTTGGCATCGAACGGATAGAACTGTGCAAGGGTACAATTATTCAACACTGCTATGCCTCCGTCAACTGCAAGGCAATCGTTCAAAGTATTCGACAGCTGGCAGTTATCAAGCAGAATCCAGCTGCTATGACAAATAATTCCATAGCCCTGACAATTATGCACAGTTGACGAGGACATCAAGAGAGTCTGCTTGTCAACATCGCTTGAATCTATTTCTATTCCTGTAAATGTACTGTGAATATCAGTATAGTGAATTTCATTTCCATACGACTCTTCATAGAACTTTATACCTCGCCACTGTCCGCTTATTCTGTCATAAGGCAGGTCTTTTAGTATATTGTCAAGCCTATAACCACGCATAACCACCTCATTGCCAGCTTCACCTTTAGAAAGAAACCTGCCATGAACATCTATTTTAGCTTCGTCTCTGAAATACAATGTTGTACCAGCCTGAAGTGTAAGCGTTACTCCGGGATTAACCGTCATTGTACCTAATACCACGATAGGCTTATCCCCTGTCAAGGTAATGTCTTCGGCAATAACAGGATTCTCCATTATGTTAGCATCCCACGAGAAAGCATTTAGATTCACTTTCTGCACACTGCCGCTTTGCAACGTGAACAGCAACTCGTCATTCACTTCTAAGGGTTCTGTTTTACCAGTAGTTGTTGTAGTAAGTTCTACAAACACTCTAATGCTGTCGCCTGAACGAACTTCCACTTCCGAAGTCTGATACCCGTTTGAAGGTCCAAGGTATATGCCGTCAATATTGACTCTAAAACCTGATTGATTACCCCTCGCCTGACGCACAGACGTAAGCCTTATGCCCTTCTTATTACGGTTATAAATCCAAAAATCTTTTGTAACAGTAGGGATATTGCTGAAAACAGTATCCAGCTTCAATGAATCTGCAATTTCCAATGTTGCCGAAGACGATGTTGTATATTCTTCCTCGGCGCATGACCACAACAAAGCAGCCATACACATTATTATATATATAGGCAAAAAACGTTGCATATTATCGCAATAACGTAATAATACGGCAAATATTGTGTGCATACAAACGAAAAAAAGTTTTTTATTATTGCTGCCCGGTAAAACTAAAAAAGGATAGAAATTATTTACCCGAAGCTCCGTAGAAAAGGACTTCCTTTTGCAAACGTAAGCCCACGTAAGCAAAACATGCAGGAAAGCAGTATTTCTATTCATCAACCGTTCTATGTTCGTTCAAATTTCGTTCAATGCTCTGCGATGAGTTCTAACGCTGTATGTCAATAGAAGCTGTGATTCAAAGCCAGCAATACACATGGGAAGCAACAAAGCGGATATTAATATTTACAGGTTGTCATTAAACAACGACCAAACAATTATAATGGTTGTGGTTTGATGTAAAAATAGCATAAGAAGCAACGTAACAGAATAAAACTGTAGATGAACATTCCTCAAACAGTGATAAAACATCATTCAAACAGCGTTTGAGAGGTTTTTTCGCAGTCGCCCCGAAATAGAGCGGGGCATAACCAATGAGCTGCAGGCTCTCTATAACTCAGAACCATGCCAGATATGCCATGCGGAATTTCAAAACGAGCAAAGCGTTAAATTCTCACCGGAGATTCTGGAGTCTTTCCTAAGGAATATCTATGGCAGTGATTTTGACTCGTCTGCCGATATAGAGCCGTCGGCATGGCGTGAGGTGCTCCGCATTCTAAACGAGGCGGCTGTCAATGGTATTACCCAAAGCAGCGTGTCTCATAACATCATAGACCGTAAAACGGCATTCCTTAGCAGCATAAAGCACTCCAACGAGGTGTTCGCTACTTTCAAGGTGCATACTATGGCAAGGCAGATGGCTGATCTTCTGCACGACGAAAAAGGAAATCTCAAGCCTTTCAACCAATGGAGGCAGGATATAGACTCTATTGTCTCGCATCACACAAACGCATGGCTGCGCACGGAGTACAACACGGCAGTAATAAGGGCGCACCGTGCGGCTGACTGGCAGCAGTTCATCGACAATGCCGATGTAATGCCTAATCTGCGCTGGATGCCTACTACGTCGCCAAAGCCGGAGAACTCGCATGCGGTGTATTGGCGCAACAAGCTCACGCTGCCGGTTAATGATCCGTTCTGGAACTCGCATCACCCTGGCGACCGCTGGAACTGCAAATGCACGCTTCAGCAGACTGATGAGCCGGTGAATCCTCTGCCTGACAACGAAGAACCTACGGCATCGCACCGTGGACTGGACAACAATCCGGGAAAGGACGGGCATCTGTTCAACCAAACACACCCGTATTTTCCTGATAAGTGCAGTCAGTGCTTCGCTTATAAGAAAAGTGGATTAAAGAATAAAGTAAGGTCACTATTCCATAACAGACAGAAAGATTGCTTCAACTGTCCGTTTATAAATGGGTGTTTAGAAAGACCACAGGCAAAGCAGGTGATAGAACAGGCGGCTCGCATTCGAAAAGAATATATTTTAGAGCATGATTTAATGCCTTTATCTGGTGATAAAAATCTTGAGAATTTGAATACAGGTTTATTGCATTTGTCTGGAAAATCACGAAGACGTCTCCTTACACATGCTCATCATGATTACGATGTAGATGCGGCTTTACATATTTGGAATAATCCTCAAGAGATGAGTTTTGTAAAAGTTAGCTTTCCTGGAGAAGGTAAGGATTTGTCAGATCCGAAAGTACAAGCTAATATCCAAAAGAAAATAAATCGTCATGTAATTGACTATGTAGAATATGAATTTGAGTATAATAGAAAAATTTTCCTTGTTAAATTAGAAAGATTAACTTTCGGAAAAGAACAATTTTACTCAATACTGGAGAAATAAAAAATGTCCCTAAAGTGCTGATCCGATACAGACCTTAATATCGCACCCCAAGGACTCCGCAAAGTTACAAATAATATTTTATCCACCAAATAAAAAAACAAAAAAATGTATGATTTGATAAGATTTGTACGATTTCTGTGCCACCAGAACACTTCTAAATTTTATATTGGAAAATAATTTCTGATTAATTCATGGTAATTTCTTTCAGTAAAATACAACATCATGGACGCAAAAAATCTTCCGCAAATAGTGGAACGTCTCAAACAAATGGTTGACACGGAGATTAACGACCGTCTGCCTCGAAAGGTGGGCATCATGGCAAAGAACCATTTTACGCAGAACTTCCACGACTCTGGTTTCCGCAACAATGGTCTCCACAAATGGAAGCCTGCGCAGCGTCAGCTGAAAGGCTCACCGCACAAGACACTCACCTCCGACCGTAACAACCTCATGTCCAATATAGACTTCACGCCTGCACCTGGGGAGGTTACTATCACGAACGAAACGCCGTATGCTGCTATCCATAATGAGGGAGAGCTACAGGTTGTCCGATAAAACATGTAGCCTTATCTTCCTCCTCCACCAGCTCCTCCGCCTGAAAAGCCACCGCCTCCTCCAAATGATGAGGAACCGCTTGATCCAGATATGTTGCTTGCAGATGTGCTTGAATTGTGGAATATGTTTCTTCCTACAAGGTAAGACCAGTATTGACTATTGAAACTCCATGTTGAAATTACTATAAATGGTAGCAAAAGAAGAGTTATATGTCTTTTCATATTTGCGGAATGTTATGTTTATTTGTCAAATATTATCGTAGTAGGGAATATCCTCTATAAATAAATATTTTTTACCAATATAATCCATCTTACAGCAATAGTGTTGCAGACCGTTGGTTACTATCAGGTAGTCAACACGCAGCAGCAGATTGTAAGTCGAAATCTGGTCGAATACCTTTTGCGTAATAGTTATGTGAGGAGCTTTGTATTCAACAATCATTCTTGGTGAAAGCATTCTGTCGTAGAGCACAGAGTCGGCTCGCATAACCTTGTCTCCTATTTTGAGTTTCACTTCATTGGCAAGTAGGGCAGGAGGGAATCCTCTTTCTTCTATGAGAAAGTTTATAAAATTCTGGCGTACCCATTCTTCGGGTGTCAATGCTACGTACTTTCGGCGTAGTCGGTCGAATATAGTTGGCTTTTCGGGAGTGCCTCCAAGGCGGAATTTATATGTTGGAAGGTTTAGCTGAATCATCGAAAATAAAATATTATTTGTTTGGCGCTTCGCCCAACTTTAATTATCTTTGCATTTAATTTCTGATGCAAAGATACATAAAATATCCTATATTTGCATCTTAATTGCTAAATACTGATATGGCGGCAAAAAAAGACAGCGTAACTTTTGAGTCAATAATGCGCAATATAAAAGAGCGTAAGTTTTCACCTATTTATATATTAATGGGCGAGGAAAGCTATTTTATTGATAAGATTTGCGATGCCATTTCTAATTCTGTTTTGCCGGAAGATGAACGCGAGTTCAATCAGTTTGTGGTATTTGGGTCTGATGTTTCTGCAGCTCAGGTGGCTGATATGGCAAGAGAGTTGCCAATGATGTCGCAGTATAAAGTGGTAATTGTGAAAGAAGCGCAGAATATTAAGAATACCGAGCAGTTAGAGAAATATTTTGAGCACCCATCGCCACAGACGGTTCTTGTGTATTGTCATAAAAACGGCAGTATTGACAAAAGAAAGAAATTTGTTCCGAAGGCTGAATCTGTAGGTGTGGTTTTTGAAAGTTCTAAAATCGGTGACAGGTTACTCCCTGGATTTGTAGAGTCGTATTTGAAAATGCGTGGTGTTACGATAGAACAGCGTAATGCTATTATTATTGCAGAATCTATCGGACAAGACTTGAATCGTATGGCATCGGAGTTGGATAAATTATGTTTGGCTCTTTCTGACAACGATAAACGAGTTACCTCCGAACTGGTGGAGGAGTGTATTGGAGTAAGCAAGGAGTACAACTCATTTGAACTTAGAAATGCCATAGTTACAAGGGATGTAGAGAAGGCAAATCGTATTATCAATTATTTTGACAAAAACCCTAAGTCGGGTGGAGTGTATATTCTATTGCCAACACTCTTCAGTTATTTCCAAAATCTTATGCTTGCATGGTATGCTCCGAACAGAAATGACAGCAACTCCTTGAAGGAACATTTAGAGTTGAGAAATGATTGGCAGGTGAGGGAATATCAAACAGGTCTGCAAAATTTCTCTGCACTAAAAACTATGCAGATAATTTCTAAACTACGAGAAACTGACGAAAAAAGCAAGGGTTTAGATGCTCCAAATACTACTACTGGAGACCTATTAAAGGAATTAATCTTCTTTATTTTGCACTAAAAAGTCCCTTTTTTAATTCTAGTTTAAGCGTAAAATAACCTTTTCGTGGAGGAAAATTTTGTCCCTCAGCCACGATAAATACAATGCTTAACGCAGATTTCTAACCCTTAAAAACACGCATATTTTCAACCTTCTTATTCCTTGTTCGCAAATATAAGAAATATGCGAAAATTTCTCTCCTTTTCTATTCTTTAATTTCGTGTTCACATTTATTATACTTTGTACTTGTAAATAATATAAATATAATTTATTAAAGTAGATTTACAAACATACATCAATATTAATTCTGCTTCATAAAATCGTATTGTTTGACCTTTGTAAATGTAAGTTTGTAAATGTAAATATTGTAAATCTAAAACTTTAAATTATAAATATTCAATATTGTTATGTGATTATAAATCATTGAAAATCATTGAAGTTATAAAATAATATTAAAGGAGAGCATACTGTAATGTACATTAATTAAAGAGAAAAGTTGCATATATCCTTATGCAAATGTAGGATATGGTGTTATAATTGTTTTATAATCTGTTAGTTAGCTTGCATAGGCTATATTTTAAGATTGTTTGTTTTTGTCGGTGTAAATTTGTGATTTGGAATTATAAACGTATTTAGCGTTTGCTGGTATTTGTGTTTATGAATATTAACTTTGTAACATGAAGTATGAAAGGTTAAATTAATGATTCAAAAACTTGTATGATTCATTTTTTTGTTTTACCTTTGTAAAATCAATGAAAACTCCCTGTTGTAGGGTATAATTAAGTAGTAAACCAAAAATGAAAGATAGAATTAGACAAATAATGGAGGCAAAACATCTCACTCAACAGAACTTTGCTGAGATGCTTCAAATCTCCCCTGCTTCACTTAGCAGCATCTTCAACGATAGAACAAAACCGACTCTTAATATTGTTGATGCTATAAAGAAGAGTTTTCCTGGGATAAACTTACAGTGGTTGCTTTATGGTGAAGGCGACATGTTTGGAAGTTCTGTTGATGATGCTCCACATTCAGAGCAATATGATGCTTATAAAAGAGGCGAACCTGTACTTGACTTTGGTATGGACGTTCCTACCCCGCCACAACAATCAACCATGCAAAGCATGTCTCATGGAGCATATAGAAGAGAAAATGTTGTTGTGAAAATAAATGACAAACCACAACGGCAAATTACCGAAATCCGCATCTTCTATGATGACCAGACGTGGGAGACTTTTGTTCCTAAAAAATAGTCTCACTGCTTATGCTTTTAAGGTTCACGGTATGAACCTTTCATATAAAAGAAATGTAAATACCCAAGTTAATGCTTGGGTATTTTATTTTTTATCTTTAACTTTGTAGCAAGTTCAACATTGAGCTTCTATAAATTTACACCTTATTATATTTATATGAAGAAATATTGTATCGACCTTTTGGTTAACTCAGTGGAGTATCCAACTCCCCAGCATGTAGTTCTTCGCCTTACTGATACCAAGCCTTTGCCTGAAATGCTGCCAGGACAATTTGTAGAGATGTTGGTGGAAGGCACTTCCAAAACCTTTCTTCGTCGCCCAATCTCCATAAATGATGTTGATTATGCTGCTAATGAGTTGTCCCTGCTCATTCATGTTGTGGGTGACGGGACTGCCTGTCTTGCCAAATTGAAGGCTGGCGGCAAAGTTAACTGTGTGTTTCCTTTAGGTAATGGTTTTACTCTTCCCGCAAAAGGTGAACGAATACTCCTTGTAGGTGGTGGCGTAGGTACAGCCCCGCTTGTATATCTTGGCAGAAAGGCTGTAGAGCGAGGAGCAGTTCCTGTATTTCTTTTGGGGGCAAAAAGTAAGGCTGATGTTCTACAGTTGGATTTATTTAAGTCTATTGGCGAGGTTTATGTAACCACTGAAGATGGTTCATTAGGCGAGCAGGGGTTTGTTACAAATCATTCTATTCTTGAACATGGAGGATTTTCCCGAATACAGGTATGCGGTCCTAAGCCTATGATGATGGCTGTGGCGCATTATGCCAAACTGCGTAATGTAGAATGCGAAGTATCGCTTGAGAATATGATGGCGTGTGGAATAGGAGCTTGTCTGTGTTGTGTAGAGAAGACGGTGAAAGGCAATTTATGTGTATGTACAGACGGTCCGGTGTTTAATATTCAGAAACTTTTATGGCAGATATAAATGTAAAGATAAAGGATTTAGTATTGAAGAATCCTGTAATGACTGCGTCGGGCACTTTCGGTTATGGAATAGAGTTTGCTGATTTTGTTCCTTTAGACCAGATAGGTGGTATTATTGTAAAAGGTACGACCTTAAATCCACGCGAGGGAAATGATTATCCCCGCATGGCTGAAACTGCTCAGGGAATGCTCAATTGCGTGGGCCTTCAGAATAAGGGAGTAGATTATTTCTGCGAGCATATATATCCTGAAATAAAGGATATAGATACTAACATGATTGTTAATGTCAGTGGTTCTACTCTTGAAGATTATGCTGAATGTGCGGCAAAAATAGATGCTTTGGATAAGATTCCTGCTATAGAACTCAATATCTCATGCCCTAACGTGAAGCAGGGAGGCATGGCGTTTGGTGTTACTCCAGACGGAGCGGCAAGTGTGGTGAAGGCTGTCAGAGCACGATATGGCAAGACGCTTATAGTTAAGCTCTCGCCCAATGTGACTGATGTCTGCGAAATTGCCAAAGCTGTTGAAGCAGAGGGAGCTGATAGCGTTTCGCTTATAAATACGCTTATGGGTACTTCTATTGATATTGAACGTAGATGCTTTAATTTGAGTATAGGCACTGGCGGACTTTCAGGGCCTGCAGTCAAACCTGTGGCTCTACGCATGGTTTATCAAGTATCAAAGGCTGTAAGCATACCTGTCATAGGTCTTGGGGGTATTTCTACTGCTACTGATGCAATAGAATTTATGATGGCAGGTGCCACTGCCATACAAATTGGTACTGCTAACTTTATTGACCCTCAAATTACTATTAAGGTAAAAGACGGTATCAATGCTTGGCTTGATAATCATGGATACAAATCTGTTGTGGAAATAATAGGTTGTCTATAGTGAAATATAGCTTTGGTACCCCAAGACCATAGCTTTGGTACCTCAAGTACCATAACTGTGGTACCCCAAGTACCATAACTGTGGTACTCCAAATACCATAACTGTGGTACTTTGGTGGTTTGGTTGTGCGGACAGACACAGGGGCTGTCCGCTACGTTGTTGTTTATAAATTTCGACTGAGCCAGAATATCACGTGCGAAAGCATGCTGGGAATGTTTGCCCACACAGAAAAATTTAGGGTTGCCAAACGGCAACCCTAAACCAACACAAAAACTAAACTAGACTTAACTAAACAATCTTGAGAATTTCCCAACTCTCGTATTGTCGATACAAAATTAATGTTTTTTTATTTCTCTCGCAAATTTAATAAGTATTTTTTTTGCGTTTTAATACTAATTTCTCTTCTCACTTGCTCTATTTAGGAGATAATTGTCCAAAATTACCATGGCTGACATTGCTTCAACAATAGGCACTGCTCTTGGGAGTACGCATGAATCATGGCGTCCGCGAGCGTCTAATAATGTGTTATTTCCGTCTTTATCAACGGTTTCTTGCTCCATTAGTATTGTTGCAACAGGTTTGAAAGCTACGCGGAAGAATATATCTTGACCATTGCTTATTCCTCCTTGTATTCCTCCACTATTGTTTGTGCGGGTTGAAATATTACCATTGTCATTATAGAACGAATCATTTACTTCGCTGCCTCGTTTGTTGGTCATGCTGAATCCTGCACCATATTCAAATCCTTTCACGGCATTGATACTTAGCATTGCTCCTCCAAGCTGGGCATGAAGCTTATTGAATTCCGGTTCTCCAAGTCCAACAGGACAGCCTTTGATAACGCATGTTATTACACCTCCTATAGTGTCTCCCTCTTTTTTTATTGCCGCAATGAGAGTTTCCATCTCCTTTGCCTTTTCTTGGTCTGGACACCGTACAAGGTTGTTTTCTGTTGTTGACAAATCGTATTTACTATAATCTCTGTCAAGCTCAATATCTCCAACCTGTGATGTATATGCATGAATGGTAATGCCTAATTGGCGTAGTACAAGTTTTGCAAGAGCACCTGCCACGCAGCGGCTTATTGTTATGCGTGCTGATGAACGTCCGCCTCCTCTGTGGTCGCGTATGCCATATTTCTTTGTATAAGTGAAATCTGCATGTGAAGGACGGAATAAGTCGCGCATTTTATCGTAGTCTTTTGAATGTTGGTTTTTGTTGTTCACAACAAATCCTATAGGACATCCTGTGGATTTCCCCTCGAAAATACCACTCAGAAATTCTACTTTGTCAGCTTCATGACGGTCGGTTGTGATTTTGCTTTGTCCTGGTCGGCGCCGGTCAAGTTCGTTTTGTATAAACTCTATATCTATATCTATGCCCGGAGGCATGCCGTCAACAATTCCTCCTATTGCAACACCATGACTTTCGCCAAAAGTTGTTAGAGTAAATAACTTGCCAAAAGTGTTCATCTTTTACCTTGTTTAAAATATTGTTCTATTTATCCACAGTGACCGCAACCGCCTCCGCAACAGCTGTCAGAACTATAGTTGCCCTCACTGCAGCAACCACCAGAGCAATTGCAGTCGTCTTCGCATCCTCCGGAACAACCTCCTCCACAACCACAGCCGTGTTGGTTTCTTAATGCTTCAACTTCTTCTTCTGTTGCTTCGTGTGCTTCAAGTACAATACCTTTCAGCTTGATTGTTTTTCCTGCCAAAGGGTGGTTAAGGTCTATCTGCACTGTATTTTCATTTATTGATACTATTTGTGCATTGAAACACTGTCCCTGCTCGTTCTGCAAAGGCACTATTGCGCCTGGGAATATGCGGGTTTCGTCAAGTTCTCCGTTTGGCGAGAATACATGCTTGTCTATATCGAGCACACGATCGCTGAAATGCAAACCAAAAGCATCTTCAGGCATAATTGTTATCTCGTATTTATCTCCTGTTGCTAAAGTGGCAAGGTGTTCTTCGAGTGTTAAGAGTGGAGTCATGCCGCAGCCTGTTATCAATTCCATTGGTCTTTCTGAAGGGGTTGACTCCAAAAGCAGCTCCTGTCCGTTAGTGATGTCGTACATCTCGTAAGTTGCCGTTATTGACTTGTGTTCTGAAATTTTCATTTTGTAATTAAAAATAATAACACAAAATTACTAATTTAATTTGGATTTCTTGTCATTATCGTTTTTTTTTATTTACTTTGTCAATCAAATTATCAGAAAATGAAGCAGTTTCATGTTTTCTTATACATATTTCTTGTATTTTTAGTGCTACCTTTGCAAGCACAGCGTCGAGAGCTTCTTAAGATGTCGCCAACGGTAAGAAGTATGTATTTCGACAATCACCAATCATCTTGTAGCATGAAAAAAGCACGCCTGATGAATGAAAGAACAGCCACTTTGTTTATTAAAACCAGTGGGGATATTACTGATTTGCTTAGCTCTAATCATTGTATTAGCCATGCGACTTTCGGTAATGTTCAGATAGTAAGTGTGCCTTTGTATAGGCTTGGTAGTATTGCCTCTGACAAACGGATTGTGCGCATGGAAGCTGGAGGTATGGCTCATACAACAAACAACCGGTTTCCTGCCCTGATAAATTCCGAGCCGGCATATAAAGGCTTGAATATGCCTCAAGCATATACTGGTAGTGGAGTTGTTGTGGGAATAATGGATATTGGTTTTGACCTCACCTGTCCTAATTTCTTTAATAATGATTTGAGCGAATACAGAATAAAGGCGATGTGGGACCATTTGAGTGTTGACACCATAGGTAGTTCTTTGCCTGTAGGGCGAGATTATGTTGGAGAGACTGCCTTATTGGCATATTCTCGTAGTCGTGACGCCCATCTGTCCTATCATGGTAATCATACTTTGGGAACAGCGGCAGGTTCTGGTTTCGGTACTGATTATAAAGGTGTGGCTTATGAAAGTGACATCTGCCTTGTCAGCAATGCCACTTCTGATGCCATCGAACTTATTGATGAGACTGATTACTATAAATATACTTACGCTACTGACGCCCTTGGCTTTAAATATATATTCGATTATGCCGAGTCTGTTGGCAAGCCTTGTGTTATTTCCTTTAGTGAAGGCTCTCGTCAAGATTTGCGGGGCGACGATATTCTTTATTACGAATCATTGCGGGCAATGACAGGGCAGGGAAAGATAATAGTGGCATCGGCAGGTAATAACAATCTCGAACCTTCTTATATCCATAAACCCGCAGGTGTAGAAACATCGGGCACATTTCTTGAAGTATGGGGAAATTCGTTATTTTTGTTCTCGCAAGCCGATAAGCATATTGATGTACGTATTGTTGTCTATGGAGAAAGGAATGATACGCTTACAATCTCTTCGGAGTGGTTATGCCAGCAGCCTGATTCTTTAGCTTACGACACTTTGTTGGTGAATGGCGAAGAATATGCTTTCGCCTTTGCCGCTTATCAATCAGCTTATGATAAGAATAAACTTGTTGTTGATTATTCGGTAAAAGGTCCGGAAAGGCTTGGTATGGATGTCTCATCAACAAGCATAAGCATAGAGTTTATCGGGATTGATGCTGATGTAGAAGTATATAAGGTAAAAGGAAACTTTGTTCAGAAAGGAGCAAATCCCACGTTGAATGCCGCAGTATGTACGCACGACATATTCTCGCCAGGCTCTTCTCCTGATGTTATATGTGTAGGGGCAACAGCCTACAGTACAGGCTATCGCAATATGTCGGGTGTCGATATTAATAATGATTTTGGAACAAACGGGCAGAGAGCACGCTTTTCTTCTGTAGGTCCAACATTTGATGGTAGGATAAAGCCTGATGTTATGGCTCCCGGGGTGAATATTATTTCTTCAGGAGGAAGCTGTTATCCTCAAGCAAACCCCGAATCGCCGTTCTTTGAGTCGTGTGTCGAGAAATACGAACATAACGGGCATACCTATTACTGGAAGGCAGACACAGGCACATCAATGTCGGCGCCGGCGGTAGGAGGTGCTATTGCTTTGTGGCTTCAGGCAAAACCCGACCTTACTAAGGAGCAGATAATGGAAGTATTTGCCAATACATGTACTAAAACAGACCCTGCTCTGGAATATCCTAATAATGAATGCGGATATGGGCAGATTGATGTTTATCATGGTCTGCTTTATATTCTTGGACTTTCAAAAATAGAGGGGATAAGCACCACGCAGCCTTCAAATGTGAATTTTGCAGTAAAGAGTCATGATTCGTTTGCTTTGTCTTTCTCAACTCCTATAACAAGCGATGTAGAAGTTAAGGTTTACTCCACATCGGGAAGTCTTTTAATGCGTGATGCCGTCCCTGTAGGTTCGTCAGATTACGTTGTTCAACTTCCTGCGGGCATTAGTGGAGTAGTGGCGGTGCAAGTCAATGGATTTGATAAATCAACAACAGGCTCAACATTACTCCGATTCTGAGATATGCATAATATTACACAGAATTAATCCTGCGGTCTAATGAGATTTGGATTAATATAAGTCGTCAGCTTTCGCAAGCTTAATTTGCTTTAGTAGTTCAAGAAAGGGCGTAATGAATGAAAAAACTGCTTATTTATTTTGCAGTTAAATGAAAAATACGTAATTTTGGTGCACATAAACAACATCTTAAAACTATGTTTGAATACATTTCCGATAATTTATGGCTCATGTGGCTTGTCATAGCCATAGTCTGCCTGATTATAGAAGTCGCTTCTTTTGACTTCTTTGTCACTTGTTTTGCACTTGGCGCTTTAGGAGCTATGGTAGGCGCATTGATTGGTTTGCCTACTTGGCTGCAGGTGTTGGTGTGGGCAATAATATCTATACTTAGTATCTGGTTTATACGTCCTGCGCTCACCCGTTATCTTCATCCAAAAGAACAACAACGTGTCTCTAATGCTGATGCCTTGATAGGTAGAGAGGGAAAAGTCATTGAAGCAATAGAAAAAATGGGATATGGATATGTCAAAATAGATGGAGATGAGTGGCGGGCTTTATCTACCGACGGTGACCCAATAGAATTAGGAGCGACTGTTCGTATTGTGGCTCGTGAAAGTATAATTGTAATAGTAAAACGAATCTGAAGAAATAATATCATTATGACAGTATTAAGTTATTTTCTTATCGCAGTTGTTGTACTGGCGATAATCTTTGTAAAGAAAACATTGGTGATAATTCCACAGTCAGAAACCCGTATCATCGAGCGTTTGGGTAAGTATCATGCAACACTGCAACCGGGAATTAATATCATCATTCCTTTCATTGACAATGCCAAGACAGTTATTTCGCTGAATCGCGGTCGTTATGTATATTCAAGTACGATAGATTTGCGTGAGCAGGTTTATGACTTTGACAAGCAGAATGTAATTACAAAGGACAACATTCAGATGCAGATTAATGCACTTCTGTATTTCCAGATTGTAGATCCATTTAAGTCTGTATATGAGATAAACAACCTGCCTAATGCTATTGAGAAACTTACACAGACAACCCTGCGTAATATAATAGGTGAGATGGAACTTGACCAGACTCTCACATCTCGTGATACAATCAACACCAAACTGCGTGCCGTTCTTGACGATGCAACAAATAAATGGGGTATAAAGGTAAACCGTGTGGAATTGCAGGATATTACCCCTCCGGCAAGCGTTCTCAATGCCATGGAGAAGCAGATGCAGGCAGAACGTAACAAGCGTGCCACCATTCTTACTTCTGAGGGTGAAAAACAGGCTGTCATTCTCAAGTCAGAGGCTGATAAGACTGCTGCCATCAACAGAGCCGAAGCAGCCAAGCAACAGGCAATACTGCAGGCAGAGGGAGAAGCTACTGCACGCATCAGAAAAGCCGAAGCCGAAGCTGTTGCTATTGATAAAATAACAGAAGCGGTAGGCAAGAGCACTAATCCTGCCAACTATCTGTTGGCACAGAAGTATATACAGATGCTTGAAGATGTAGCCTCTGGTGACCAGACAAAGACTGTATATCTGCCATACGAGGCAACAAACCTCATGGGTTCAATTGGCGGCATAAAAGAATTATTTAAAGCTGAATAAGATAATGAAAATAGTAATCATGACAGGGGCGCGACCAAACTTCATCAAGGTAGCGCCCTTGATTTTCGCAATAAAGAAAGCGCAGAGCGAGGGTAGGGACGTTGACTATTCGCTCGTGTTTGCAGGTAGTGATAATGACAAGACTTTGGAAAGTTCTCTCTTCGACGATTTACAGATACCTCGTCCTGATGTGTATTTTGGAGTTGACAGCCATGACACAGTAGAGATAACAAGCAGGGTAATGGCAAAAATGGAAGAGTATCTTACAGATAATCCCTGCGATGTAGTTATTGTTGTTGATGACCTTGCCTCTACAATGGCATCTGCTATAGTTGCTAAGAAGCACGGCATAAAGTTAGCGCATCTTGTGGCAGGCACCCGAAGTTTTGACATAAACATGCCAAAGGAGATAAACCGACTTGTTATTGACGGACTGTCTGATTATCTGTTTACTGCTGGTTCAGGAATGGGAACTACCGCTAATCCTGACAAGATTTATGATGTAGGAAACATATTGATGGATACTTTGCGCAATAATCGCAATCGTTTCCGTCGTCCCGCATGCTTAGATGATAAGAACTTGAAAGATGGAGATTACATTGTTCTCACCATAAACAGAAAGGCATTGCTTTCTTCAACAGATAAATTGAAAGACATGCTGCATGTTGTTTCCAAAAAAGCAGGAAATATGCCGGTGCTGGCTCCGTTACGTGATTTGGCAAAAAATGTCGTAGAGAACGAAGATGCAGATTTTACGAATATTCACATAATAGAACCGTTGTCGTATCTGGAATTTGGTTATCTCACTGCTCATGCCCGCATGATTATAACCGACAGCGGCAATATTGCAGAAGAAGCAACCTTCAACGGTGTGCCATGTATTACTCTTAATAACTATACTGAACACATAGAAACTGTTAAGCATGGAACTAACCATTTAGTGAATGAAGACCCTGAACTACTTGCCAGTTGCATGGAAGGCATATTGTCAGAAACAGCAAAGACTGCTTCTATACCAGAACATTGGGACGGCAGAACAGCCGAACGTATATTGCAGACAATATTGAAGCATTCCTAATCCACCAAAACCACCAGTGTCTGTCCTATACATAAAGAATATGGTGTGCAACCGCTGCATAATGGCAGTGGAGCGCACACTCCATGAATTGGATTTGACACCAGTCAGTTTGGAATTGGGAAAGGTTGTTGTAGAGAATGAGTTGGACACAGATAAAAAGGAATCTTTGCGGGAGGCACTTACTGCGCTTGGTTTTGAATTGTTAGACAATCGCAGGCATCAAACAGTTGCGAATATAAAAAACTGTATAATACGGTTTGTGCGTTCTCAAGGCTACCCCCTCCCACAAAACCTAAGTTCTTTTCTCGTTCAGGAGCTGCATCAGGATTATAGCTCACTGTCAAAGTTGTTTTCCGACATTGAAGGGCGTACCATAGAACGTTATTACATAGAACAACGCATTGAGAGAGTGAAAGAGTTGATAAATGACGACGAACTGACATTGACACAAATAGCCTTGAAGATGAATTATTCAAGTCTTGCTTATTTGTCGAACCAGTTTAGAAATGTCACAGGAATAACTCCAAGCCAGTTCAAAACACATACCGGCAACACAAGGAAAGCTCTGGACAAGATTTGAAATAAGTAGTATTGTAAAATAAAGAAACGGCAGAAAGATAGACTGTTAATTTTGAATACTTACTTGTAAAATCTTTAATCATAATTTATAGAGCAGACCTTAAATAATGTTATAGTATGGGTTAATGCTATGCCATAAATTTGGAAAACTGCAATAATGATAGTAATTTTGTAGAGAATTTAGAAAAAGAATATTAAAGATTTTTTATATTAAATATTAAACCAAATTACAAATTATGAAGATTCAAAACGTTCATGCTCGTGAGATTATTGACTCACGCGGTAATCCTACTGTTGAGGTAGATGTAACACTCGAAAATGGTGTAATGGGACGCGCAGCAGTTCCATCAGGCGCTTCTACAGGTGAGAACGAGGCTCTTGAGCTTCGCGACGGTGATAAGGGCCGTTATCTTGGTAAAGGTACTCTTAAGGCTGTTGCCAACGTAAATGATATAATTGCTCCTGCACTCGTTGGCGACAATGTGTTCCTGCAACGTGCTATCGACAATAAGATGCTTGCTCTTGACGGAACTCCAACAAAGTCAAAGCTGGGTGCTAACGCTATTCTTGGTGTTTCTCTTGCTGTAGCTCAGGCTGCAGCAAAGGCTCTCAACCTGCCTCTCTACCGCTACATCGGTGGTGCTAACGCTTATGTTCTTCCTGTTCCAATGATGAACATCATCAATGGTGGTGCACACTCTGATGCTCCTATCGCATTTCAGGAGTTCATGATTCGCCCAGTAGGTGCTGCTTCTTTGAAGGAGGCTGTTCGTATCGGTGCAGAAGTATTCCACAATCTTGCTAAACTCCTGAAGGCTCGTGGTCTTTCTACAGCTGTTGGTGACGAAGGTGGTTTCGCTCCTGCTCTTGACGGTATCGAAGATGCTCTTCAGATTATCGTTGATTCAATCAAGGCTGCTGGTTATGAGCCAGGCAAGGACGTTAAGATTGCTATGGACTGTGCAGCTTCTGAATTCGCAGTTGTTGAGAACGGTGAGTACTTCTACGACTACAAGCAGCTTAAGAACGGTAAGCAGAAAGATCCTAACGGTAAGAAGCTTTCTGCCGCTGAACAGATTGACTTCCTTGAGCACCTTATCGACACTTATCCAATCGATTCTATTGAGGACGGTCTTGATGAGAACGACTGGGATAACTGGGTTAAGCTCACAGAGCGCGTAGGTAAGAAGTGTCAGCTCGTTGGTGACGACCTCTTCGTTACAAACGTTAAGTTCCTCCAGAAAGGTATTGAGCTTGGAGCTGGTAACTCTATTCTTATCAAGGTTAACCAGATTGGTTCACTCTCTGAGACTCTTGATGCTATCGAGATGGCTCATCGTCATGGTTATACAACAGTTACATCACACCGTTCAGGTGAGACAGAGGACACAACTATTGCTGACATCGCAGTAGCTACAAACTCTGGTCAGATTAAGACAGGTTCACTCTCACGTACTGACCGTATGGCTAAGTACAACCAGCTCATCCGTATTGAGGAGGAACTTGGTGAGGTTGCAAAGTATGGTTATGCAAAACTGAAGTAATTGTATAGAATACAAGGGAATTAATACATGGAGAGATGACTTTCGGGTCATCTCTTTTTTTGTTTAGCTTTTTGCTGACTTGATTTGAAAACTTATTATTGTCTGCCTAACGATTCAAGGCACTTACTACAGGTAATATCATTATTATGGTGCGTTGCACTTTTGAATCATTTCCAAAAGTAGTACTTCCCAATCGTCATACTTATAGTATTGCCTTGCAAGGTGGACCGTTTCAGGTGCCGATACGGGATGTTTTACCGTGCAAAGTGCACCACTTGTCCGCCCCGACAGCATCTGCCTGACTTTCGCATATATGAGCAAGAAACGCAGGGAAATCATTCCGATTCAGTTTATCCGAGAATGTCTGATAGGAAGAAATATCAGTTAATTTTGCCAACTTTGCCACTTTGTCAGTTGACAAACTATCACTAAAATCATCAAAAACGCACATTTTACTACTATTTTTTATTACTGTCCGCTAAACTTTTTGGGAAGATACAAATTTAGGGCTGCCACTTCTCACGAGGTATCAGCCCTTTTTGTTACCTTTGCTTTTGCTAACAAACTTAGGTAACATGAGCAAAAGTACACATTTTTTCGGAC
>JBHAEQ010000029.1:0-78453 GCA_041855685.1 Prevotella sp.
AGTGTCATTTATCCCCATATAAAAGCGGTTTACAACCCATAGGGCAGTCATCCCGCACGCTACTTGGCTGGTTCAGGCTTACGCCCATTGACCAATATTCCTCACTGCTGCCTCCCGTAGGAGTTTGGACCGTGTCTCAGTTCCAATGTGGGGGACCTTCCTCTCAGAACCCCTACTGATCGTAGCCTTGGTGGGCCGTTACCCCGCCAACCAGCTAATCAGACGCATCCCCATCCGCCACCGGAAAATACCTTTAATCCGGATCTCAGGAGATCACCGGACATCATCGGCCATTAATCCGCCTTTCGACGGGCTGTTGCCGAGTGGAGGGAAGGTTGGATACGCGTTACTCACCCGTGCGCCGGTCGCCATCATTGGTTGCAAGCAACCAACATGCTGCCCCTCGACTTGCATGTGTTAAGCCTGTAGCCAGCGTTCATCCTGAGCCAGGATCAAACTCTCCATTGTAAAAATTATATTTTATTCCGCAAATACTAAAAAAAATACGAGTCTCATCAGCACACGGGATAATTCAAGATGACTTGAGTCTCCACTCGTCTATTGAGGCCTGTAAAAAGCATTCAGTCTCACGGATTGTTTGTCTGTCTGTCAGAACGCAAATCCGAAATTACAAGTAATTGATCGGTTCGTATCATTATACCCGACTCTTCACATCAAAGGCAAACCCCAAAAAAAAGGCATGCCGGACAGAAGAGCCGCTTCTTGTACTACTACTCTGTTTTTTATATAAATCTTTCAAAGAACTCTATCCTTTCCCGCCGCTTGCGAGAAGCGCTTAAAGACAGCCCTCAAGCCTTGACTGGAGGTTTATCCGAAAAGCGAGTGCAAAGGTAAGGCTTTTCAACCAAACAACCAAATCTTTTCAAGGGAAATTTAAAGAAAATATGAGTTTTTATATACGAATTGAGGTAAATCAAGGACTACAAAGCGGATACACCTTATATTATATATAGTGGTTTGGTCGTTTGGTTATTTAGTTGTTTGGTTTAGTGATTGGCTTGATGATCTGGTTCATGATTTAGTGATTTGGAGAGGAAGTTAAAGGAAACCGAGGACGAATGTAAAAGTAAACTAGTAATAGTTAGGCAATAAGGCAAACTATTGACCTTACGCTCAAAACTATGCAGGGGTTAGCAAACTAAGGAGAAAGAATTACTACAATAACTTGAGTTTGCACATACCTATAAGGTAAAAAAAGGATAAAAGTCTGCAAATATACGAAAGTTTTTTGTATATTTGCACCAAAATTAATTACATTATATAAAAAAGATGAAAGAATTCAGTAAGTATGTTTTTGCCACAGTTGTGGGAATAATAGTAACATTTATTATTTTCTCGGTGCTAGGCTTAATGAGTATTATCGGCATCATAGCTTCATCGGAAGCGACTCAGAGTGTTGATGAAAATTCAGTTCTCGTTATCAATTTAAGTGGTGCCATTGAAGAGCAGGGTGGTGACGACAATCCATTTAACAAGCTCATGGGTGATAATTCTGACCAGACGGGGCTTAATGAGATTCTTTCGGCAATAAAGAAAGCCAAATACAACGACAACATTAAAGGTATATACATTGAGGCTGGCGGTTTGGCAACAGGCTACAGCACTCTTCAAGAAATACGCAATGCATTGAGAGATTTTAAGAAGTCAAAGAAATGGGTTGTGGCTTATGCAGATTCATACACACAGGGCTCATATTATGTCAGTTCCGTAGCTGACAAGGTTTATCTTAACCCACAGGGAAGTGTAGATTTGCATGGTATTGCCTCGCAGGCTATGTTTGTTAAAGACTTGTATGCAAAGTTCGGAATACGCCACCAGATTATAAAGGTTGGTAAGTACAAAAGTGCTACTGAAATATATAGCGAAGACCATATGAGCGATGCTAATCGTGAACAGGTTACTGCTTATGTTACAGGTTTGTGGAAAAATATCATAACTGATATTGCAGAGAGTCGCAAGTTAAGTGTTGATACAGTTAACGCATACGCAGACCAGTTGGCAGTATTTTTCCCGACAGAGCAATTAGAAAAGAAGAAACTTGTTGACGGTCTTCTCTATAACGACGAGATAAAAGTTAAAGTAAAGCAATTACTCAAACTGAAGGAGGAAGACGAAATACCACAAATTTCGGTATCACAAATGCGCAATGTGAAAGAAGCTAAGAAGAATGGCGATGAGATTGCGGTTTACTATGCTTCAGGTGTTATCGTAGATACTCCTTCAGGAGGTATCATGAACATGAACACTTCACAGATTGTAGGTACAGAAATGAGCAAGGACCTTGCCAGCTTGGCTGACGATGACGATGTCAAGGCAGTCGTTATAAGAGTGAACTCTCCTGGAGGTTCGGCTTACGCTTCAGAGCAAATATGGCATCAGGTTTCAAAACTTAAGGCTAAGAAGCCTGTAGTCATTTCAATGGGTGACTATGCTGCATCAGGAGGATATTACATCAGTTGTAATGCATCATGGATTGTAGCTCAACCTACAACTCTTACTGGTTCTATCGGCATTTATGGAGTTATTGCCGAAGGCAGCGAGGGCTTGACTAAAAAGCTTGGATTACACTTCGATGGTGTCAAGACTAACAAGCATGCAGATATGGATGCTGGCATTATGGGCATAGCAATTCGTCCGTTTGATGCTGAAGAAACAGCTTTGCTTCAAGGTTACATAAACCGTGGCTATTCGTTATTCTGCAAGCGTGTTGCTGACGGCAGAAAGCAGAAGACAGAACACATAGAGGAAATTGCGCAGGGTCGTGTATGGCTTGGCTCTGATGCTATGAAGATAAAACTTGTTGACCAGCTTGGAGGCATTGAAGTGGCAGTTGCAAAAGCTGCTCAGCTGGCAAAACTCAGTGAATATTACACCGAGGAATATCCTTCACCCGCAGATTGGACTGAGCAGTTGTTGAATACTACTGCCGAGAATAATAACTATCTGGAACAGATAAAACTGTTCATGGGCGACTGGTATCTGCCATTCATGGCAATAAAGTCTGCCACAGAGTACAGCCCTATTCAGGCATCAACTCCTATAATTGTAAGAGCAAAATAACCTTTCTGTAAATGGAGGGAGATTTCATAAAAATAAACGAATGGCTCACCCCCCTAAGTTGGTTTTACGGCTTAGGGGTGGCGTTGCGTAATTGGTGCTTCGATGTCGGCATCATTAAGCAGCACAGCTTTCCTCTACCTGTCATTTCAGTGGGTAATCTCACTGTGGGCGGCTGTGGAAAAACTCCACATGTAGAGTATCTTGTAAATCTCCTAAACAAAACAGAACAGGTTGCAGTAATATCACGAGGCTACAAACGCAAAAGCTGTGGATATATTCTGGCTAAGACTAATACACCAATGCCAAAGATAGGTGATGAACCTTTCCAACTGAAACAAAAGTTTTCTAACATCCACGTGGCTGTTGACAAGAAGAGAGTTCACGGTATAAAAAGGTTGCTGGCTGACGACGAGACAAGCAATACATCAGTAATATTGCTTGACGATGCTTTCCAACACCGTTACGTAAAGCCTGGATTGAATATTCTGTTAGTGGATTATCACCGTCTCATAACGTATGATAAGCTCCTGCCAGCAGGCAGACTGCGAGAGCCTAAGTCGGGCAAGGAACGTGCCGATATTGTTATCATAAGCAAATGTCCTGACGACTTAAAGCCCATCGACTATCGTGTGCTTACAAAAGCTATGGACCTCAGACCTTATCAAAAGTTGTTCTTTACCTCTATTGCCTATAAGCCATTACGACAGTTGGAAGGAGAACAATCTCGTAAACTTGAAACAATAAGTCCAGAAGAGAATATACTACTGCTGTCTGGAATAGCATCGCCAAAGCAGATTATCACAGACTTGCAACCTCACTGCAAAAACATAACAGAGATGACCTTTGCCGACCATCATCAGTTTACGAACTCCGACATTGTGAAAATAAACAAGAAGTTCTCCAAAATGGCAGAGCCAAAGCTCATTATAACAACAGAGAAGGATGCCACACGGCTTACAAATATTGTCAACATACCACAGCATTTAAAAGAACATATATACGTTCTGCCTATAGAAATAGAATTCAAACTCGACATGCAAGAGGAGTTCAACGAAACGATACAAAAATTTGTATCGAAGACTCACAAGCGTTTTTCTACAAAACAACAGACGAAAATATAAATCATGAATATTTCAGAACTTGGAGAGTTCGGTCTTATCGACCGACTCACACAGAATCTTCCCCCACTCCACGAAACAACAGTAAAGGGAGTTGGAGACGATTGTGCCGTATTGCATTATCCCGATTCAGAAGTGCTCGTAACTTCTGACATGCTAATGGAGGGAGTGCATTTCGACCTTACATATATAGACCTTAAGCATCTGGGCTATAAGGCAGCCATGGTAAATCTCTCTGACATCTTTGCAATGAACGGCACTCCACGCCAATTAATTGTGAGCATGGCTTTGAGCAAACGCTTCAAGGTAGAAGACTTGGAAGAGTTCTACGACGGTCTGCGTCTGGCATGCGAGAAATGGGGAGTCGATATAGTTGGTGGTGATACCACATCGTCATACACAGGACTGGCAATCTCAATAACCTGCATTGGCGAAGTCAAGAAAGAAGATATAGTATATCGCAATGGTGCGAAAGATACCGACCTTATATGTGTCTCAGGCGATTTAGGAGCTGCTTACATGGGCTTGCAGCTTCTTGAACGTGAGAAGACTGTATATTATCAGCAGGTTGACGAAGCACGCAAAAAGAATGACCAAAAGGCATTAGAAGAACTTAAAGATTTCCAGCCCGACTTCGCTGGCAAGGAATATCTCCTCCAACGACAGCTTCAGACAGAAGCTCGCGGCGACATAATACATAAGTTGCGTGAGGCAGGAATACGTCCTACATCAATGATTGACATTTCTGACGGCTTGTCAAGCGAACTGCATCACATCTGCAAGCAGAGCAATACAGGTTGCCGCATATACGAGAAGAATCTGCCTATAGATTATCAGACAGCACTCATGGCAGAAGAACTCAACATGAACGTAACAACATGTGCCCTAAATGGAGGTGAGGATTATGAATTACTCTTCACAGTTCCTATTGGTGACCATGAAAAAATACAGACTCTTGAAGGTGTTAAACTTATCGGTCATATCTGTAAGCCCGAATTAGGACTTGCTTTAATGGCAAGAGACGGTGGTGAATTTGAACTTCTCGCACAAGGTTGGAACCCATTAAAAAAGGACTAACATTCATGTTTTAGTAAGTAAAATACAGAAAAACGAAAATATTTCAAAAAAAAGCTTCGTAATTATTTGGAGGATTAGAAAAATAGTCGTACCTTTGCACCCGCAATCAAGCGATAAGCCTTTGCAAACATGTTGGTACCATAGCTCAGTTGGTAGAGCAACGGACTGAAAATCCGTGTGTCCCCGGTTCGATTCCTGGTGGTACCACTCCTCCTTTCATTTAGGTCTCGTTCATAACTTTTAGTTATTGCGAGACCCTATTTTTTACATGGCAATTGTGTTTTCCAGCGGGCAGCTGGGGCTGAGCCACAATACATACACATGGAAAGTAACAAGGCGGATATTTTGTCTAACGATAGTTATTTATAGAAAGTATTATTGTGTAAAAATGTAACGATAGTTATTATTAGCATGCAAGGATAGTTATCGTTAGCATGTAAGAATAGTTATCGTTAGAACATAAGAATAACTATCGTTAGATCTTAAGAATAGTTATTCATAAAAATCATGAAAAGTAGCTTACAAACTTCACCACGGATATTAGAGTCAGCTGATGAATCGATTCGGGATAAATCAAAATGAAGGTGTGTCAAAAGTAACTTGGCACACCCTCATTTTTATGTCATAACCGATGAGATTTAATAAACATCTTCCTCACGCAATTCCTCTCGCGTGAGCTTCTTCTTGTCCATTGCCCGCCATGCATAAACCATATACGCAAGAACAAAAGGAACAAGCAATGACACGTAGGTCATGGCACGAAGGGTTGTTTCGCTGCTGCAACTGTTGGCTATTGTCAATGAGTTCTGCAAATCAATATTTGACGGATAGAAAGCTGTATTGTTCCAACCAACATTCAGCAGAAGTACTAATACAACGAGAATAACACCTATTCCAGCGGGCCATATTCCTTTGATATATTTGGCGCACAATACTGTTTTCATAACACCAAACAACAGAAGAACTACACCTGCAAGGAGTATCAACGTGAGATACCACATGTCAATAAGGTTGTTGAAATACTTGTAAGGCTCCATGAAAATAACGCCAGTCTCAGGATTATAAGCAAAGCCGTCTTTCAGCAGAGTGCGTACGAGGAAAGCGAGGAAGAACACAAGGAATATGACAACATTGATTACCAAATGCTTGCGGCAACGCTTGCGTATTATTTCGTCGTTGATATTATTGTTGAGATAGAGAATGCCCAACACCCTTGCCAAGAAGAATACCGCTACCCCAAAGACAAGATTCCATACGTCGAGCAAAGCGTCAAGTCCGTTGCTTGCATTTGCCCAATGGCTGATTACCGGCTGAACACCTGTGAAGATGTTGCCTTTATCGATAACGAAATTGCTTCCATTGAAGAATGTCGCCACAGCTCCACCCAATAACAATGGACCAACAACACCATTGATAATAAGGAATATCTGGAAAGTTTTAGCGCCGAGGATATTGCCGAGTTTGTTTTGAAACTCATAGCTCACAGCCTGCAGAACAAAAGAGAAGAGTATGAGCATCCACACCCAGTAAGCGCCGCCAAAACTTGTGCTATAGAACAATGGGAATGAAGCGAAGAAAGCGCCGCCGAAAGTAACGAGCGTAGTGAAGGTAAACTCCCACTTACGACCTGTTGAGTTGATAACAAGCCGGCGTTCTTCAGGAGTTTTCCCTAATTCAAACACCATTGAGTTAGCGCCTTGCACAAACAAAAGGAATACAAGGAATGCTGCTAACAACGAGACTATAAACCACCAATATTGTTGAAAAAAAACGTATGTCATAGTGAGTTGTCTTTTAATTATTATCAATGTTTACTATTGCCTCTACGGGTTCTGAATACTCTGGACCTTTCTTTATCTGCTTGATAAGAATATTTATCTCAACAACAAGCATTGTTGTGAACAGTATAAGGAAGATGAAGAATGTAATAGCGACACTTGTAGAGGGAATGTTGGAAACTGCCACTCCCACAGGAAGCATATCCTGAATGGTCCAAGGCTGACGACCCATTTCCGCAACAATCCAACCTGCCTCGCTGGCAACATAGGCAAGAGGAATGAGGGCCACACCAGCAATAAGTAGCCAGCGATAGCGTGATATGTCCTTCTTATAGACAAGGAAAAGCGCAACAGCAAAGAACAGAATGAACAGGCAGCCAAGCCCTACCATTATTCTAAATGCATAGAAGTTAATAGGAATTGATGGTACGAGGTCGTCAACATTCTTTATATATCCATAACCGAAGTATTTTATATTTTCCTTCAACACAGGCAGAGCTGCCTTAGCCTCTTCGGGCATTTCACCTTTACCTGCCTTCACTCCTGCCATTGCATTTCTGTAAGTCTGCAATGCCACAATAGCCTTCCTGCCCCGTTCAATCTTCTCTGCATAGGAAGGTTCTACCGTTCCATCCTCCTTTATATATCCATTTATAAGATTGTTCACACCCGGTACATAACCGTTTGTTGTGCGGGTAGCCAAAAGAGACAAGGCATTAGGCACAGCTATGCGCATCGGAGGTTCTTCCTCTGTTTTATAGTCAGGTTGTTTGAATGGATTGACAAGCGCCATGACTGTGAGACTCTGATTGTTTCCGCCGTTATAAAGCGCTTCCATGGCGGCGAGCTTCATAGGCTGCGATTTGCTCACCATGTATGCCGAATTGTCACCGGTGACTACTGCCAGCAGAGAAGCGACAAGACCTAATGAAGCTCCTATCTTTATGCTCTCTACGGCAAGTTTCGTCTCGCGCCCTTTAAGCAGATACCAACAACTGACGCCCACACAGAATACAGCACCAACTATCCAAGTCGTTGTTACCGTATGGAAGAATTTGTCAACAGCGAAAGGAGAGAAAGCCACATCCATGAATGATGTCATCTCAAAACGCATAGTGTCGGGATTGAACTCCTGACCTGTAGGATATTGCATCCACGCATTTGCAACAAGAATCCACCATGCTGATATTGTTGCGCCAATACCTGTGAGCCAAGTTGATGCAAGGTGGAATCCACGAGAAACCTTATTCCAACCGAAGAACATGATTGCTACGAATGTACTCTCCATGAAGAATGCCAATATGCCTTCAATGGCAAGAGGTGCTCCGAAGATGTCGCCCACCATCCATGAGTAGTTGCTCCAATTCGTACCAAATTCAAACTCAAGAATAATGCCCGTAGCTACTCCCATGGCAAAGTTTATGCCGAACAGCTTTTGCCAAAAACGGGCAACATCTTTCCAGAACAGTTTGCCTGTACGATAATAACAAGTTTCTGCTATACCCATAATGACTGCAAGTCCCAATGTCAGAGGAACAAACAACCAGTGGTAAATAGCCGTAAGTGCGAACTGTGCTCTTGACCAGTCCACAGTAGAAGAAGTGATGTCTAATAATAGATTTAGCATATTTATAATGGTTTATATTATTTATTTCGAGCGGTTAATGATTTCGGTGGAAACAAAGTCGGCTTCCCTACCTTCTTGTGAATTGTGCTTTAGAAAATCAGGAAAGAAGAATACCTTAAGTATTGCAAACATTATGAACAGTTTTATGATTATTATAGTCCATAATGTTTTACCAAGAGTCATATTCCTGAAGCCGTCATAATATAAGTAGAATGCTTCATTAAAGAAGTCTTTCACACAATGTTTCTTACACTTCATATTCTTGTTGAGAGATTGTTACATTTGGCTTTTAGCTTGAACGTTTATTTTTGTTTGCCGTGCAAAGATATTAAAAAATATATAAAACCAAACAAACTAACATCTTTTTTTCGCAGAAGATTATCATTATTAACAGACTTGTGAGTTACTTAACTTTCACGTTTAAGAAAACAAGAGGAAACATCACACAAAATCCCAATATGCTTGCACTTCACGGTGCAGGTGCATGGGGAATTCTTTTTATCGAACGCACCACTCGTGCGTCCCTGTGGTTTTACTTCTTTGAACTTATGAAGCTATAGAGAAGAGTGAATAGAGTGTTCTTCGAACGTCCTGAAACCTTCCTCAACGGGAAATCTATTTTCAGTCCTATATTAAACCCTGTGCTGATGTTTGTATTTTCATGTCTATAGCTTTGTCCCATCAATGGACCACTTATGAAGTCAACATCATAGCGGTTATGCCCTCCAACACCTATTCTACAACCACTTTCTGTATAAAAAGATACGCTGCTAAACAAACGAACTTCAAAACCCACTTTAGGTATTACCGACAATGCTGGACATTGTATATCATAATCTATTTTCACATGGCTATCAGGATAACCATTCTCCACAATAAATCTTTCACTTGCCTTTGTTGTTCCAAGATTCAAGAAGTTGGTTTGTAAAGATACTCTGCCATAAGGTTGGATAATCCATTTCTCTGCAAGAAGATAATATTTGACTCCTGCATTAAAACCCATTCGGTTCACTTTCTTAAGCCCTATTCCATCAGAGTAGTTGGTAGCAATACCATCTTGTTCAAAATATAAGCCGCCGCTTACAACCAACTTGCGCTTAATGTAATAGTCTGCATTAACAGAAAAGACATTGCCCATATCAAAATCATAGAATTTATTTGATTCAAAGGCTTCATTATAAACGAATGACTCCTGTCCGAAACCGCCGTATATAGACCAACGTTTTGGTAGATTGCTTTCTTGTGCCTGCATAAAAAGGCTAACGGTTAAAAGCAAGGTAGAGAATACAACAGATTTAAGGTTACACATGATCATATAATTTGGTTTGTAGAAGTTTGACTGCATATATATAAAAGAGTAATCAAACAAAGAATCTCGCCACATGGACGAGATTCTCTTAGTTATAATTTCTTAATTACTTATTCTGACTATCGATGGCTTTAATCTTTTCACGAGTCAACTGTAGGTCGGCTTTAAGTTTTTCAATCTTGCGAGTTATCTCGTCAACCAATGCGTTGCCTTTCTTGCTTGTTGCCGACAGGAAACCAAGGTTATTTTCATAAGTCTGTATTTCAGACTTCAACGCATCGTATGTTCTAAGCAAACGTGCACGTTCATTGTCAATTGCATCTTCTCCGCGCTTAGCTATCGACGCCTTGAAATTATCAAGTTTACGTGTGTGAGTACCTTGACGAAGTTTTCCGTAAACCAAGTCTAAAGCCTCACGATAAGCCTTGTATAGATTATCTTTCTCTTTGAAGGGCACATGTCCGGTCTGGTTGTATTCTTCTTGCAGAGTCTGAATCTTCTCTTGCAGATTGTCAACAGTCTCTTCAGCAAGAGCTTTCAACTGTTCTATCAAACTTCTCTTCTTATCAAGATTTGCCTTTTCCTCACTGCGAGTACCTGAGTTAGCAGCATTTCTTGCTTCAAAGAACTTATCGCATTCAGCGCGGAATTCAGTCCAAAGTTGATTACCAACCTTCTTTGGCACAGCACCAATTTCCTTCCATTCCTTCTGCAACGCAATAAGTTTGTCGCCAGCCGAACGCCATTCAGTACTTGAAGAAAGTTCTTTTGCTTTTTCTATTATAGCCTGCTTTTTTGCAACGTTATCACTGAACATATCCTTCAAGCCCTTGTAATACTCCGCCTTATCTGTGAAGAACTTATCACATGCTGCACGGAAACGCTCAAATATCTTCACGTTCATCTTCTGTGGTGCAAAGCCTATCTTCTTCCATTCTGTCTGCAAATCAATAATCTTTTTAGAGAGCGTTTCCCAGTCGTTATTGTTTTTTTTAGGCTCATTGGTTATTTCTTCTGCTTTCTCACAGAGTTCAGTCTTCTTCTGCAGATTTTCCTCTTCCAGTGATCTGAGTTCTTCGAAATGTGCCTGATGTGCCTTATTCACAATGGTGCTTGCAGCCTTGAATCTATTCCATATTTCCTCACGCTGTTCTTTTGCAACAGGACCAATCTCACGATACTCATTATGCAACTCCTGAAGTTGATGGAATGCACTAACAACATCAGTTTCTTCAGCCAGTTTTTCCGCCTTCTCGCATAGAGCAGTCTTCAATTCGAAGTTTTTCTTGAAATCGTAATCGCGAGCTTCAAAGTTTAGTTTCAACAAGTCATAATACTGTTCTACAGCATGATGATAGTTTCTCCATACCTCAGTTGAGTTCTCTGGCGGCACTGCACCAATTTCTTTCCATTCTACCTGTAGAATCTTAAATTCCTGATATGACTTATTAGCTTCGTCGGGTGACGTAGCCATTCCCTTAACTTTCTCTATTATTTCGAGCTTTCTCTCAAGATTCTGCTTACGCTTTTCCTCTTCTTTCTGGAATATAGCAGCACGCTGTTCACGAATCTGTGCCATAACCTCTTTAAAGGTATCCTCATCAGAATCAGCTTCTACTTTATATGTTTCAGGGTCACCTCCTGCCTCCATATAAGCTTTTTGCTTTTCGTCGCGCTCTGCAATGAGTAGTTTGTAAAAAACGGTTTTCAGCAAATCAAGCTCTTCGCGGCTTACATTCTCTTCATTGTTTATAATTTCCTTAGCACGATCAATTACCTCTTGTTTGTTGGCATAAATCTTCTTTGTCTCTTGAGAGTCCATCATTTACTGTTTTGAGTTTATGAGTCGAAGTTGATTAAATTAATTGGCGCAAAGGTACTAAAAAAAAAATCAATCCCCTTATATTTTTCTGTTTTTTTTACTACAGTCAGGTTTTATAAGCGCTATTGTGCGTACATAATGATATTTACAGCATGTGTTTACGGCGCAGAATAAACCACGACCCTACAGCAACGGCAACGCTGAGTATTACGGCAATAACAAATCCGAAAGCGCTTTCTTCCATTCCATTAATAAGGTTCATGCCAAAGGCTGAGGTTATCAAGGTAGGCAGCATCAATATGATTGTAACAGACGTGAGTGTACGCATCACGGTATTCATATTGTTATTGATAATACTCTGATATGTATCCATTGTAGATTCCAGAATATGAGAATAGATATTTGTAGTTTCCCTCGCCTGTGTCATCTCAATATTTACGTCCTCAATAAGGTCGGCATCAAGTTCATCGACCTGTAGTTTGAATTTCAGTTTTGCCAACAAGTTTTCATTTCCTCTTATTGATGTCTGGAAATATGTGAGTGAATCCTGCAATCGTGACAATCCGATAAGACTCTCGTTGTTCACACCATAATCAAGGTTTGCCTTGGCTTTTTCAATAAGCACCGAAATCTGCTTCAAGCGCTTCAGATACCAAACAGATGAACTAAGGAACAAACGGAATATCATGTCAACATAATCAGTAAAACCTTCTGCCCTCTTCTGATGAAAAGAAACAAAGTCTATCATCATGTTTGTTTCATAGAAGCAAACGGTTATTGTTATGTCGCGTTTATGTATGATACCCAGCGGAACTGTTGTATATGGAGTTCGTGAACGCACTTCCTTGACGTATGGAATACGCAAGATAATAAGCATCCAGCCATCGTCATATTCATAACGGGCACGCTCATCAGTATCCGAGATATCCGACAGGAAATAATCCGGAATATTATATGTCTTCTCAAGTTCTTGCTGTTCTTCCTCTGTTGGGCATGTCACCTGCACCCAGCAGTTTGGCTGCCATTCCTGAATTTGCTTCAGCCCGCTATCAGTATTCCAAAAAGTCTTCATTTCTGCTAAACCTCCATAATGATGTGGACGGGAGGCTTAACAGCCTCACGCCTACAAGTTATAATTCTCCGCGTGATAATCGTCCATTATTGTTATTATTACAATTTGTGTGCAAAAGTACAAAAAAAACTCTTAAATAAGGCTTTTCCTATAGAAAACTTTTTCTTTTACACTGATTTTAATCCAAATACGGTCATTAGACCGCAGATTTATGTCTTATGCTTTTATCTATAGGCTTTCCGACTGCTTGCATTCACTTATCAGTTCGGAATCTAATGATCGCATTTGAGGTTATATTGTTTTTTGAAACTGCGAACAGCATGTTCTGCCGTTATAAATCATTATGAACGCAATGAGCATTACATGCCGTTCGCAGCACCCTATATATAATTAAGGTGTAAGTTACTTCACAGGAATCTCTTCGAGCGTCTTGACGAGTAATGTCCAGAACTTAGGCATTGTGCTAATCTGGCAACGCTCTTTAGCAGTATGAGGACTTTCAAGTGTAGGGCCAAAGCTCACAATATCAAGACCCGGGTATTTGCTAAGAATGATAGAACACTCAAGACCTGCATGAACAACAGTGACAGACGGTTTATTGCCAAACTCACGTTCATAGATATTCTCCATTATTTTAATCATTGCTGAGTCTGGATTTGGATCCCAACCCATATAGCTTCCACCAAGTTCAACTTTCATTCCTGCCATTGCGAAGCAACTCTCAAGAGAAGATGCTATAAACTCTTTCTGGCTCTCAGACGCTGAACGTGCAAGAATCTTTATGCGTGCCTCGCCGCCTTCAATGTCGATAATGGCAAGATTGCTTGAAGTTTCAACAATAGTAGGCAGTGAAGGAATATAGCGCATAACACCGTTATGGCAAGCATAGATGGCATTGACAAGATTGTCCTGTATTTCTTCCGGTATCTGTGTCTTTGGAGTTTCAATCTCTTCTACAATAACACTAATCTCGTTTTCAATACCTTTGAACTCGTTGTTAAATACAGCAGCCCAATTCTTTGCAGCCTCTTTTACAGATTCTACATTCTCTTGTGGAAGGGTAACAACGACGCTTCCTTCAAATGGAATGGCATTGCGCATATTGCCGCAGTGCCAAGATGCCAAACGAGCTTCGTCGCTGCAAATAATGTCTTCCACCACACGAACAAGGAGTTTGTTGGCATTTGCCCTGCCAAGCCCAATCTCTATACCTGAATGTCCGCCCTTAAGTCCCTTAACGGTTATCTTCAGCGCTACATCCTGAGCATCGGTTTCAACTTCCTTATACTGCATAGTAGCAGTAACATCAACACCACCGGCAGAACCAATAATCATTTCTCCTTCGTTCTCTGTATCAAGGTTCAGAAGAATCTCACCCTTAAGTTCGCCGGCAGGAAGTGCATTTGCACCAATCATACTGGTTTCTTCATCGGCAGTGATAAGTCCTTCAATAGGTCCATGCTTCAAGTCTTTCGCTTCCATTACAGCCATAATAGCAGCCACACCCATACCATCGTCAGCCCCAAGAGTTGTATTATTTGCATATACCCAGTCACCTTCAATGTGGGTTACTATAGGGTCGGTCTGGAAATTATGGTCAGATGTAAGAGCTTTCTGCGGCACCATATCCATGTGTGCCTGAAGAATTACACCCTTTCTATTCTCCATTCCAGGAGTTGCAGGCTTACGCATAACGACATTACCGGCAGGGTCGAGGAATGCCTCAACGCCAACTTTTGCGGCAAAATCCATAAGGAATTTCTGTACTTTCTCTAAATGTCCCGATGGACGGGGCACCTGTGTGAGAGCATCGAAGTTTCTCCAGATGCACTCTGGTTGTAGATTTTTAATTTCGCTCATATTTGTTTTTGTAAAGAAGTTCTTGTCCAACCATATATACCAAGCAGTACAACCAGCAAGGTTTGAACGGTATGAACGATTAATACAAAGTAGAGTGCCTGATTCTCAGCCACACCATATAGAATAAGCATTGTTTTTACAGCAAAGTGCCAAGGACCGGCTCCATTTGGCGTAGGCACGATAACAGCTATAGTTCCCACTATGAATGTAACGAGTGCACTGGTTATTCCAAGATTGCTCGTTCCCTCAAAGCAGAAGAAAGTGAGGTAATAATGGAGAAAATAATTCACCCAGATACCTACAGATAGAAAGATGAAAAGCGGAATGTTCTTAATCTTTCTAAGCGACATAACTCCTTCTACAAGACCTTGTACCGACAGTTTCACTTTTTCGTAGAAAGCCATACGCCTGAACAACATATGCAAAAAGACCAGTGCCGTTATAGCACAAAGCGCAGTAACAAGATACCCTTCCCAAGAAAATCTATAGAGAATCTGGCTCACATCTGTGCCTGTGCTAGCGAAAAAACGGTCAAAGATTCTTAACTGCGAGAAAATAACTGCCAATGTAATGCCCATTATCAACAGGGTGTCTATTGCCCGCTCTGTAACTACAGTTCCCAAAGCCTTCGTGAACGGCACCTTGTCCTGACGCTTCAAAACCCCACAACGCACAAACTCACCTATTCTCGGAATTATGAGACTAACGGCATAACTTATAAATATAGAGTTTACGCAGGTTGAAAGGCGAGGTTTCTCATCTAAAGGCTCAAGGCTCTGACGCCAGCGCCAACCACGGAATGCCTGTGCCATAATTCCGAATGGAAAAGACAAAAGCATCCACCACCAGTTCATTTCATCAAGCATAACACGCTTTACTGCACCGAAATCAAAACCTCGGTACATCCAAAACAAAATAGCACCGCCTAATAACAGCGAGACCATCACTTTCAACGTGTCGCTTAGATGCTTCTTCAAAACTTTGCTTAAATTCTCTACAAAAATAACATAATCTTTTTATTTCGCCAAAGAAACACACGCCTTTATTGCATTACACGCAAATTAAGCACAGATATTAATATTCTATTTTATCTTCTTTATCCTCCCAATTGCGGAAAGCCTCAAGTGCCTCTTCCCGCATAAGAGGTTTTATCGGTATTGCACGCTCGGCATAAGGTTTCTCCAACTCTTCATATATGAAATTATCACCAAAACCTATTCTGTCTGCATCAATCTTTGTATTACCGTAGTATATTTCCTTTATACCAGCCCAGTAGATTGCGCTAAGACACATAGGACAAGGTTCACAGGATGTATAGATTGTGCAACCTTCAAGTTTGAACGAGCCAACCTTCTGGCAGGCATTCCTTATTGCGGTTACCTCTGCATGTGCCGTAGGGTCATTGTTGGCAGTAACACGATTTACTCCTGTCGCCACTATCTCGCCGTCTTTCACTATAACAGCCCCGAAAGGTCCTCCCCCATTCTTCACATTGTCAATACTCAGGCCTATAGCCCTCTTCATATATTCTCTGTCTGTCATAATATATTTGATATTAGCACCATGTGCGGTGCGTTGAAAAAAAATTGAACATGCAAAGATAAACAATTTAACCTGATTCGCAAAATATTTCCAATCCTTGTTTGTTTTTCTATTATTGAAGTATTCGCATAATGATGCCCATTTTCCAGATTGCAAATAGATTGCAGCCCGCATTTGTTGATTTAGTGGTCTTGATAAAAACGACCATTAACAACTACACATAAACAAAAAATACTGTAAATATTTTGCCTTTCAACAGAAATACTGTACTTTTGCATTTATAATTCATCAACAACATGCTCCAGATTCGCTGCAAGAACAACATGGTAACCAAGAGTTTTCCAATTGGAACAACTCTGCTTGAGATTTTAGAAGCATATCCCGAACTCAAATTCAAGTACCCCGTAGTGACAGCAAAAGTCAATAATGTATCGCAAGGATTAAAGTTTCGGGTATATCAAAACCGCGATGTGGAGTTTGTTGATATTAGCGATGCTTCGGGCATGAGAGCTTATGTGCGTTCATTGTGCTTCATGCTTTATAAGACAACTCAAGATTTGTTTCCGGGTTCCAAGCTGTTTGTAGAACACCCTTTGTCTAACGGCTACTATTGCAACTTCAAGAAGAAAGACGGAGAATATCCTACCGATGATGATGTAAAAGTCATTCTCAGAAGAATGAATGACATTGTCAATGCCGACATTTCGTTTCATCGTGTAGAAGCAACTACTGACGACGCTATAAAGATTTTCCGCGAGAATAACTTTGCCGACAAGGTAAAACTCCTTGAAACATCGGGGCAAATATACAGCGACTACTACACACTCGATGGTACTGCCGACTATTACTATGGTTGCCTTGTGCCTTCAACGAAATATCTCAAGCTCTTCGGACTTGAAAGGCATGAGAACGGATTACTTCTAAGAGTTCCTGACAAAAAAGACCCAAATGTTCTCGCGCCAATGATTGAGCAGCCTCACACTTTTGAGATGTTCTCGGAAAATGTGAAATGGAACATTATAATGCGTCTTTCTAATGCGGGTGATGTCAACAAAGCAATACAAAGAGGCAATGCATCAGAGCTGATTCAAGTGTCGGAGGCATTGCAGGAGAAAAAGATTGTAGAAATTGCAGAAGAGATAAACCGGAGGTTCCATTCACAGGAAACACCATGCCGAGTAGTCCTTATAACGGGTCCATCATCATCAGGAAAGACTACTTTCTGCAAGCGACTGTGCATTCAGCTATTGGCTTGTGGACTAAGGCCTTTATCGTTCTCTACCGATGATTATTTCGTAAACCGTGTCGATACTCCAAAACTGCCTAACGGTGAGTACGATTTTGACAACATTGAAGCTGTTGACTCCGAACTTATGTCAGCACATTTGCAGAAACTCATCAACGGCGAAATGGTTGAGATTCCTGAATATAACTTCACCACCGGAAAGCGTGAGTTCAATGGAAAGAAACTCAGACTTGACGACAACAAGGTGCTTATAATAGAAGGCATACATGCCCTCAACCCTAATCTAACGCCTCTGATACCAGATACTCAGAAGTTCAAGATATTCATTTCCTGTCTTACAAGCGTATCCCTCGATTCGCACAACTGGATTCCTACACGCGATAATCGTCTTCTGCGCCGTATCATACGCGACTACAACAAAGGCGCATTCAGTGCACAGGAAACTATAAGGCAGTGGAAAAACGTGTGCGATGCGGAGGAACTATGGATTAATCCCTATCAGGAGAATGCCGACATGATGTTCAATTCGGCACTGAACATTGAGTTTGCAGTTCTTAGAAACCATGCCGAGCCGATTCTGGCAGGTGTTCCAAAGAACTGCCCCGAGTATGCCGAGGCTCACCGCCTGCTGAAATTCATTCACTATTTTCTGCCTGTCAGCGACAAGGAAATACCACCTACATCTATCATGCGCGAGTTTGTAGGAGGCTCAAGTTTCAAGTATTAGAATAAAAATTATTACTGTCATGGTAAAAACCCAAACCGATCATTTACTACAGTTGCGCATGTAAATAACGTTACAATTACTTCCAAACAGCCACCACAAGCGTGACAGTGTTACTGTCATAGGCGTGACAGTGTTGCTACCATAGTTGTGACAGTACTGCTGTCATAGTTGTGGCACTGTTGGTACCATAGGCGTGGTACAATCACGTCTTTCACTATTTTAGGAGGAATGTTCTACATCTTGTCCGCCACTTTTACCTTGAAGTTGTCACTACATCAATGTAACAGTGGAAACCAATCTGAAATATAATCGAACACAATAAGTTCGGAATCTAATGATCTGTTTGGGGTTATGTTGCTGACGGAAGTTCGCAGTCTGCACCAGTGGGGGAATAAACAGAGCCAAGTATATTAACGGCACTATTAAGAAGATTATAGTTACTGACAGCAATAAATGTCATTCTTTCAGAGATATTGAAAGGAGAACATCATCAATGTGCAGCTCAAGTTGTCCGTTGGGCACAATATAGCTGTCGCCGCGCTTTACGAGCATTATCAGTGTGCCCTGCCCGAAATTCAACTCACTTATTTTGTTTCCGCCGGCAATCATCTCGGGCGTCACTCTGGTTTCATTCAGCTTCGAGCCTATCTCTTCGGGAATCTCAACTCCAAATTCGCTCTGTTTCTCCTCCTCGCAGTCAAGATGTAGTTTGCGTGCGAGCCACGATATGGTAGTGCCTTGAAGTGAAAGCGACATTATTGTTATAAAGAAGACGATATTAAAAAGTATATGTGAGTTTTCCAAACCTGCCAGCATAGGGTAAGTAGCGAATATAATAGGCACTGCACCTCTAAGCCCTACCCACGAAAGAAACAGTTTAGCCGTATTGGGCAGTTTTTTATAAGGAAGCAGACAGAACCAAACCGTTAGCGGACGAGCTATAAGCATCATAAAGAAACCTATTGCCACAGCCACGGGTACAATATCCAGCAGTTCGTTAGGATTCACGAGCAATCCCAAGGTTATGAACATCACCACCTGAAGCAGCCATGTAAGTCCGTCCATGAAGGTTGTCATCTCCCGCCTGTAGGAGAGTTTATTGTTTCCTACCACCAATCCTGCTATATAAACAGCCAGATAGCCGTTGCCCTTAAGCATATCTGTAAGCGTATAGGTTATAAGTACAATACTCAGAAGCAACACCGGATATAATGATGTGTTAGGCAGATTTATCCTGTTCATAAGCCATGAACAGCCAATTCCCATTGCCCAGCCGGCTAATCCTCCAACTACAAACTGCAAAGCAAGCTGCCCTAAAAGAGCTGATGCCGACATGTTTCCACCCGTTGCGGCAACACCTACCAATGCTAAAGTAAGCATATAAGCCATAGGGTCGTTACTACCGCTTTCAAGTTCAAGAATCGGACGCAGGCGATGCTTAAGTCCTATGCCTTGTGAACGAAGCAGACTGAAAACAGATGCGGAATCGGTTGATGACATTGTAGCTGCAAGAAGAATTGACAAAATCAATGACAGCTGCACGCCCATGCCCAAAGCACTTGTAATATAGTATATAAATACACCTGTGAGCAAAGTTGTGAGAACAACACCAAGTGTTGACAGTATAAGTCCTTGACTAAGTATCGGTTTTATATCCTTCATACGCGTATCCATACCACCAGTAAACAGAATAACACTCAATGAAAGCATACCAATAGTTTGAGCATCGTGAGGACTATTGAATTCTATTCCGAAGCCATCAGTACCGAACAACATGCCGCTGAACAGAAACAGAAGCAGCGTGGGTATGCCGAAGCGGTAGCCCGTTTTGCTTATGAGAATGCTCACGAATATAAGGATAGAACCAAGTAGGAATATATTTTCAGCAGATAAAGTCATATTGCTTGTGGATTGTGTTTATAAATCGTATTCTGTTTAGCAATGGCAAAGATAACTAAAAAAAAGCAGAATTACAATTTATTGCAAACCAAAACATACAAAAAAATGCACCGCTGCTATCACATAAAAGCAACGGTGCATATTGTTTGCAATTAAATCATTCTAAAACTTCCACTTAAGTGCCAAAGTTGGGTTAACAATGAACTTTGTGTTGTTTGCAGAATAGATGAAGTTGTTTGAAATCTCTACCTCTGTACCTATAGAAAGCTGTGAAGTAGCATTATACCACAACTGTGGTTCTGTGATAAACACAAGTCCCTTCTTCTGACTGCCATCAGCCTCCCATTTAGGAATATAGCCGTACCACAGGTCGGCAAATCCAGAGAATGTCATCTTGCCATCAGCGAAAGTTGTGCTCCATACTGGTGTTATTTGGAAACTGGGCACAGCCTTCACCTTAACACCGTTAATAGTCTGCTGGAAGTAATGCTTGTACATAACCTGCAGAGAGAATACTGAAGAGAAATCGGCATTATGCCAGTTCCATGTTCCACCTACGAGAGCAGCAGGCTGGAAACGGCTTGCAAAAGTCATATCTTTTGCAGTTAACAAACCACCATTATACTCTACATGTGCTGCGATAGAACTGCTCTCGTTAAGTTTAGTAAGATTAAACTCACGTGAAATCTCCCAATATGCACCAGCCACACCGCTTGAATAATAATCCATGTCAACAAAGAAGAATGTAGAACCCAGTTTATCGGCTTTGAACATTTCTACTGTTGTTGTCACATTTGGACGCTCAGGCTCTGCACTACTGTTGATAGTACGACCGAGATCGTAATGGAGTTGTAAGTTCACTTGGGCTGAAGCCACAATTGTTGTGATGACAAGCATCACTGTCAGAATTACTTTTTTCATTTTTTTATAGGAATATATATCTAAGGATGAATAATATTGCGAGTATAATCATGCCGGCATTAAGCTCACGCCAGCGCCCAGCAAAGATTCTGATAAGAACATATGAAATAAGACCAATAAGAATACCATCAGAGATGCTGTATGCGAAAGGCATAAGAATTATGCATATGAAACAAGGAATAGCATCAATATACTCATCAAAATGAATCTTTCTTATATCGTGCATCATCATAACGCCAACGATTATGAGTACTGGAGCTGTAGCCTGACTTGGGATTGCAAGGAATAAAGGGGCGAAGAGAAGGGCTGCAACAAAGCAGAGAGCTGTTACGAAAGCAGTAAGTCCACTTCTTCCTCCAACATTTACACCGGAAGCACTTTCAACATAAGTCGTGACAGTTGAAGTGCCAAGCATTGCACCTACGGTAGTACCGATTGCGTCAGCCATGAATGCCTTGTTCAAAGGCTTCACATCAGACTTGTCATCAATAAGTCCTGCACGACTTGAAACACCAATAAGAGTTCCCATAGTATCGAACAAGTCTATGAATAGGAAAGTGAATACACAAATAAGCATATCGAAAGAAAGGATATTATGCCACTCAAACTTCATTAAAATAGGAGATATTGAAGGAGGAGTATCAAGAACACCCTGAAAATTGGTAACACCAAGAGGAATACCTATCAATGCTGTGCCAATTATTCCTATCAGCAATGCGCCTGTAACATTTCTGACAAGCATTATAGCAGTAAACAATATACCGAAACAAGCTAAAAGAACTTTAGGATCATGCAAATCGCCAAGAGCAACGAGTGTAGCCTGATTACCTACAACAAGCCCTGCTCCTTTCATTCCTATCAAGGCTATAAACAAACCAATACCTGGTGCAATGGCTCTACGCAGAAGAAGCGGCATAGACTCTACTATCATCTGGCGAAGACCTGTGACAGTAAGCAATATGAAGATAATTCCCTCCGCAAAAACTGCTGTCAGTGCAAACTGCCAGGAATAGCCCATAGTAAGAACAACAGTATAGGCAAAAAATGCATTAAGCCCCATGCCAGGTGCTAAAGCAAATGGAAGTTTGGCATAAAAAGCCATTACCAAAGTGGCAATTACTGTTGCTAATACAGTTGTTGTGAACACTGCTCCCTGATCCATACCTGCCTCAGACAGAATAATAGGGTTAACGGCGAGAATGTACGCCATTGTGAGGAATGTGGTTATTCCTCCCATGACCTCTTTCTTTACGGTCATGGTGTCTTTGTTAAAACCGAATAATTTAGATAGCATATAATTGATATTATTGTTCGTTCTGCTGTTTAGCCTCTTGTTTGTCTTTGCCGTGGAAACTCTTTACCTTCATGCCCAACTGGTCAGGAAGCAACGCATTGAGTACGATTCCTACTATTGCAGCAAGAGCAAGTCCTGATAGTCTTAATGAACCAATGGCAATACTATCATCTGCTCCGTATTTCACACCTATAGCAATAACAAGTATCAAAGCTGCAACAAACACATTCCTTGACGATGAGAAATCAACATGTTCTTCAACCAGATTACGTACACCCACGGCTGAAATCATACCATATAATATAAGGCTCACACCACCAATAGTAGCTGCAGGCATAAGACCAATAAGACAAGCAAACTTAGGACAGAAACTCAGAGCTATTGCAAATACAGCTGCAAGGCGGATAACAGACGGGTCAAATACACGGGTAAGATTCAATACACCAGTATTCTCACCATAAGTAGTATTAGCAGGAGCACCAAACAAAGCGGCAAGTGATGTTGCAAGTCCATCGCCGGTAAGAGTTCTATGCAATCCCGGAGATGAAAGATAATCCTTACCCACAGTAGAAGAAATAGCACACATATCACCGATGTGTTCCATCATCGTAGCAAAGGCTACAGGCATTATTGCAAGAATAGAAGAGAGAAGCAATGTTTTATCTGTATTTTCAAACACAGCCAGAACACTCTGCTCACGACTTATTGGAATACCAAACCATGCTGCTTCATTCAATTTTGAAAAATCCACTTCTCCCATAAAAGCAGCTACAGCATAACTGACCGCAACTCCAAGCAATATAGGTAGAATCTTGATAAAACCCTTTCCCCATATAGAAGAGAAGATAACCACCACAATGGCTGTTATGGCAAGAAACCAGTTGGTATTACAACTTGAAATGGCAGTACCAGAAAGCGTAAGACCAATAGCAATTACAATAGGACCGGTCACAACGGGGGGGAAGAAACGCAGTATGCGCTTTGAACCAAAGGCTCTTATAAGAGCCGCCATGACAAAATAACACAATCCTGCACAAAAAACGCCCACACAGGCATAATCCAGTGCAAGCGTCTCTGTTAGTCCTTGCTGCATTCCCATTTCCTTTATCGACATGTAGCCGCCGATAAAGGCGAAGCTTGAGCCAAGAAAGGCTGGAACCTGCATACGTGAAATGAAGTGGAAGATTAATGTGCCGATACCGGCAAATAAGAGGGTTGTTGATACAGACAAGCCTGTAATGGCGGGCACAAGAATAGTAGCGCCGAACATTGCAAACAGATGCTGAACTCCAAGAATCAAGTACTTTGGCATACCAAGCTCCCGAGCGTTGTGAATACCGTGGTTTTCTTTTATTTCCATTAACTAAAAATGTGGTATTGAGAAAAATCTTTTTGCAAAGTTAACAATTTGCTATCGATTTTACAAATATTCATAACATAAATTTTGAAATAACAAGGAATATCACTATCTTTGTCACCAGCAAAGCCTGAAGCTTCCTATTTATATTTTAGGACGAACACGGTAGAGAAACATTATAGTACTAAAAAACAAAATCCAAAACATGAAGATTAAAAAGATGCTCCTCGTTGTTGACCCGCAACTGGACTTCATCAACGGATCGCTGCCCGTAGCAGGAGCCGCCGAGGCTATGGATGCCCTCGCCGGCTACATCAGAGAGAACTCACAGGAATATTCCATCATTGCCACCACATCAGACTGGCATCCTTACAACCACAGTTCATTCGACCGTAATGGCGGTCCATGGCCTCCGCACTGTGTGCAGCACTCGCAGGGGGCTGCCTTGTGGCCAAGCCTGCTTGAAGCAATGAACAACACAAGAGGTGGATTCATAATGCTGTACAAGGGTATGCATATAGAAAAAGAGGAATATTCCATAATGCAGGACACTGAGCAGGAACAGGTAATGAGAACACTCGTACAAGGAAAAGGCATACAGCAGATTGACGTGTGCGGACTGGCTGGAAACGTGTGTGTGTTGAATACAGCACGCGATCTGGCAGAAACTTTCGGAGCCGAGACAGTGAATATTCTTGAGGAATATTCACCATCGTTAGACGACGGTTCCGAACTCAGACAATTCTCCGAAAGTTTGAGAACAATATAAAATCCATGCGCCAAAACCCCACAAAGCATGGAAACATCAAGGAAAAATAAAACCACTAACTACAGCAAGGAAACAATTATAATCGCATATTACTTTCTTTTATGAACAAACAACAACGTATTCTTAAGTCCTCACTGTCAGGACTCATCACACTGACTCTAATTCTACAGCCTCTATTTTCCAATGCGGACAACAGACAGAGACACATTTCACAGACGTACCACGACGAAGAAGAATGTTGCTAGCTGATTATACCCAAAACCGATAAGGCGGCAAAAATCTTCAAAGTACCGTCAAGGTTTGAACCCGACATAACGACAAGCCCTATTAGGAACACAGGTAGGATATTCCATTTCCGACTGGCAGTGTGCATGACACCCGAGGCACTTTCCGACACACGTTTCAAATGGAATGGTACCACGGAGGACAAGCAGCGAGTGATAGATGATGTACACAAATACTGGGACACACTCGAAAAGCAACTCAATAAATGGTTTACACTTGATGTTGGAATAGTATTCCACATCGTGCGCAACAACAAACTAATAATTTTCCAGAATGGGCAGGTACCTGTACGCAATAAGAATGGAGAACTGAACTCCAATAAAAAAATCATAGACGATGCGGTCGGTGAAGATAAAGACAAATACGACGTAAGTGTACTCATAGTACGACCTCATGGCCGACAGACGGGACTCGCATTTCTGGGCAGCGCCATAAGTCCATACATAAAAGGTCAGGCGTGGTCAATATACGATGCGGAAACTGTTGCACACAAACTCGGGCATACATTCGGGGCAGATCACACACACCAGCGTTTAGATTCTAACTGCACAGAGCCGGGAATAGGCACAAGCATCATGAGCTACGGTTATCAACGAGATTTCTTCTCGCTGGCAAGCATAAAGGAGATGAGGGGATTGCTTGCAAACTTCAATTACTACACCGATGACACACGCAGTCAAGACAAGGCATGTTTCGTAAACAGCAGCGAAACTGTAATGCCATACGCCGTGGAGACAACAACACAGGCACCAGAGCTTGATAGAGAAAAAATAAAGCAAGAATATACCATAACAAAGGGAACGAACTTTCAATTCTATCTGCCGCTGAAGAATACTACCGACAGCGACTGTTACTACAATGTCAACCCGTTCGACTTCACGAGTCAGAACTATCCTAATCCACTCAAACCTGCCTACAAGAGCATCAAGAGCAACTGTATCATGTTCCAGCCGTATTACAAAGACCCAGAAGTACTTTCGGAACAGGAAAAAGAGACGAACAGCCTCACTACGAGGACTATTCCAACTATTCGCGAACAGGAGAGTACACTTTCGCAGGCACTGTTAACTGCAATGCCACATACGATGGGATAACCATGAAGCTCAACATTGTTGATGGAAACCCATTCGCCATAACAAACATAAAGGGGTCGCACAGCCTGCTCATCAACCGCTGGGTGGGACGAGACTTTACCATAACATGGGAGCCATGCACCGAAATATATGGCAAGGAGAGTAGAATAAGAGTATTATTGTCCGACGATTTCGGACAGACATTCAAGTATGTGCTGGCCGATGACCTGCCCAACAACGGTAACTGCACTATATCAATGCCATATATAAAGACGGGGAAAAGCCGTTACCACAACTGGAATCTCGAAATGAACGGAGGATGCATTAAAATAGAGGTTAAAGGCGAGGCTGCATACGATGTGTATCCGAAGAAACCATACATATTTCAGGCTGGAAGCGTATTTGCCGGAGAAGGATGGCTTATAACCCCCGATGAACAGCGTGTGCAGTTCAGAGATGCAACACACCAGGCAACACCACCACCAACACCGTATATAGAAATCAACAGTCTCAATGAAATGCCCGAGGCGGCAAAGCTCATGGCTTACGAAAAGAAAAATCCTGCTAATGCGGTCAACTGCGATTACACAGAAACGACAGAAGGGGCGCTTGTACGCCGAAGTTGGAAAGCCACAATTAACGGCACGGAATATACATATACGCAACTCATAAAAATACCCGATACCATTAATAAAGAGGAAACTATACGCTACAAAGCTAAAAAGCTTGCGTCAATGGCTGTTGACCTCTATCGCAACAAAGGCAAGATAGGTTATCCCAAAACAGAGCTCAGTGAACTAAGGAATTTCGAAGACGCCTTCGCCACTGTATTCAACACCACTACCTGCGAAATACTGGAAGATTTAGATGAGAAGAACATAAACTGGCTGAACGAGACCCTGACCGCACTCACTAACATCGAAGACAACGATGTTATCAAACCAGAACACGGTTACTACTATAAAATAAGGAGCTATGTCCGCCCATTCGGAAGAACTTCATATTTCTACATGACCCACGATGAGCTGGGAGCACGCTTTACAGCCGATGAGACTGAAGCAACGTTATGGAAGTGTGAGATAAAGAACGACAAATACTATTTCAGCAGTCATAAAGGACACCCCCTCTTCCGTGATGTCATAGGGTCGCCTGCTTCGGAACAGTTAATATTCGACTCATTCACAAACAGCGGTACCGACCTCACACTCGAACGCGGATATTCATGGGGAGCACTGACCGTTATCAACAATAACGAAGCATGCGCACAGCTGCACTCCTCGGGAAAGACATTCTCAACAAATCGTCACTATTCTAACAATCCTATTGCATACTGCGTAAACTGTCAGAACGGAATGCTTGTCTCAACTGATTTCCAATTTCTGCCCGATCCTACAGTAGAAGATCCAACACCAACAGATGTGACACTGCAACACGCCGACTCTGTCAATACTAAGAGTGGTACATTCACCTTAGACGGAAGACGTCTCTCCACAGTACCACAACAGCTTCCCAAAGGAATATACATCATCAACGGAAAGAAAGTCGTGAAATAAATTTCAATCAAGTGGTTAATAAAAAAGCGAATCCCCGTCGGTGGGGATTCGCTTATATTAATCACCTATTTAGAAAGCGCTCGGCTTCAAGAGCCGCCATACAACCGGAACCTGCGGCAACGATGGCCTGTCGATAATGAGAATCGGCACAGTCGCCTGCGGCAAATACTCCTTCTACATTTGTGCATGGAGTACCATTTACAGTCTTTATGTATCCAACATCGTCAGTATCGATATAAGGTTTAAATATATCGGTGTTAGGTTTATGTCCTATGGCAAGGAAGAATCCGTCTATTGGTAGGTCATACTCCTGTTCGTCAGCTTCTCCTTTACGCTTTACAACATGCGCACCCTCAAGACCATTATCACCATAAAGACCCAATGTATTGTGCTCATAGAGAATTTCTATTTTATCATTATCTTCTACACGTTTACGCATTACATCAGAAGCACGAAGATAATTCTTGCGCACAATCATGTACACCTTCTTACAAAGCTGCGATAGATATTGTGCTTCCTCGCAGGCTGTATCGCCGCCGCCGACGACAGCCACCGTCTTATTGCGATAGAAGAATCCGTCGCAGGTTGCACAAGCCGAAACTCCCTGACCATTATACTTCTTCTCGTCGTCAAGCCCAAGATATTTTGCACTTGCACCTGTAGCAATGATAACAGAATCTGCTACTATTTCATGACCTTCATCTGTCCATAGATGGAATGGACGTGAAGAAAAATCTGATTTCGTTATGATACCATCACGAATATCAGCACCGAAACGCTCTGCCTGCTTACGTAGGTCGAGCATCATCTGATTGCCGTCAATTCCTTCCGGATAACCAGGGAAGTTTTCTACTTCTGTAGTCGTTGTCAGTTGTCCACCAACTTGCAACCCACAGTATTGAACGGGCTGTATATTAGCACGACCTGCATATATAGCTGCTGTATAGCCAGCAGGACCACTGCCTATTATCAAGCATTTTACATGTTCCATATTGTTGCGTGTTTGAATATTAAACTTTGTATTTTCTATATAAAAAAGATGCGGACAAACGCATATGCAACTACGTTTGACCGCATCTGATTATCTTTTTTCAGATATTATATATATCTTGAAAAGGTTACTTCTGAATCTTACCGTAGCGATTCATGAAGCGGTCAACACGACCTGCTGTATCTACAAGCTTACTCTTACCGGTGTAGAATGGGTGAGAGGTGTTTGAGATTTCAATCTTTACTACTGGATAAGTCTCGCCTTCAAATTCTACTGTCTCGTTACTCTTACATGTAGATTTTGAGAGGAACATATCGCCGTTGGACATATCTTTGAATACGACGGGGCGATAGTTTTCTGGGTGAATACCTTTTTTCATTTTACTTGAATATTATTTATTTATACTTTAATTGTCTGTTTATCTGGACATTTCAGTGCCAATAACTCAAAATACGGGTGCAAAGGTACTACTTTTTCTCCACAAAGACAAAGAAAGTTATGATATTTTTTTGATTTTGAGACAATTTGCTATTCTACTCGGCAATACTGAATACTGCAACACGATTATAAGCTCGCTCTGCTGACTGTTCATCTGTAGCACCTTCGCCACTGATTTCTATACGATCGGAAGCAATGCCATATTTCTTTATAAGGGCATGTTTAACAGCTTCGGCACGTGCCTCGGAAAGCTGCTGATTAAGTTTTGCAGTGCCTTCTGTAGATGCGTAACCAGTTACCTTTATCTTCGCCTCTTTGTTTTCCTTCATGTATTTTGCCACTTTCTCGATATTTGCGTATTGCATTTTTTCGATTATGCTTGAACTTTTTTTGAATACAATAACAGGATCAAGCATGTTGACAATCTTTGTTTCTCTTACAATTTGTGGTGCAACATGTGGAGCAGGACAACTTCTTAGAGCCTCATTCTGAGCCTCAAGCTCCTTTATGCGGTTTGCAAGGCGGTTGATTTCGCTGTTGTCAGTAATGACCTGTGGCTCTGCATATTTGAAGTTGTGTGTACCGTTGGTGTTTTTGAACTTATAGATAAGTCCGAGATTAAGTTGGAAATGACTGCGGTTTATATCGAGTCCAAAATCTGTTGTATTGTTGGTATTGCCATAGATTGAATAGAGCAGTGCAGGCTCAAGGTATATCTGCAATGATTTCTTCTTGTCAACATTGAAAGCAAAATCGAGTGCAAGTTTACCTGTGAAGTCATTAAGACCATGACTTATCTTGCTGCTGTTGCCAAATACATGCCCCATACCAACTGCTGGTACAGCTATAAGTTCAAATGTGCGAGGCTGTCCATTGTAGCCAAACCACCAGTTAAACAGGTTGATTGTAGCAGCAAGGTCGGTGTTTACATATTTCACCAGTGTGCCCGTGTCTGTCCACGGTTTACAACCGAAGTATGCATTACTTTCGATTGCCAGACCGAATGCTGGAGTAAACCAACGACCTACACGCAGACCTGCATTAGAGTTTACGTTCTTCAACCATTTACTGTGAGTAGTTTTTGTAGCAAGTCCGCCATTTACTCCTATGTACCAGTTGTCGTAATTCTTACTATCAATCATAGCTTTCTGTTCGGTTTGTGCTGTGGCATTTAGTGATAGTGCCACACAAGCTAAAAGTATAAACCTTTTCATATTTAGGAATGAATATCGTTATTTGTTAATATTAAATAGAAAAACATAAGTGCATTATCTCAACCCCCATGCCTGCAAATCACATCGTGATTCGCGGTCTTCTTCTGTTGCATCTGGCAGATTACAGAAGAAATCTATGTCCGTGCGCAGTTCCAAGTCGTCAACTGATATTGCAAAATTGGAAAGAGGTTGACTCTCGTCGAGGTCTTTACTCTGGTCATACCAAAATGCAATGGATTTATATCCAAGATTATTCTTCAAGAGCAAGGCGCAGAAGAAATTTTTCGGAACGATGAGTTTTCCAGATATGCGCTGTAGGATATTGGTCTCAGAATCGATAGTACCTCCTTTGCATACATATAATGTAGTACCAGATGTGACCCATGAGCGGATTTGATTTTCTAATTTACCCCAAACATCAGCATTGAATGTATGATTTTGAGGTTGCATATTAGTGAGAAAGAATGTTTGATAATTGGCATTTGTGGAATACAGACGGTCTGCCGAAGGACAGATATGACCGTGGTCAAAACCGGAACTATAAAAATAGTCTTTATCAAGATACGTAGCTCCTGTTACGAGTTGAGGGTCAAAAGGATATTGGTTCTGCTTGCTATAGTAACGTTCTATGCCTGCTACTTTATATCCACTGTGCATTTCATAACACGACCAACGCTGCGATTTTTTGTTCTTATCCCATTCTACGCAATAATTCACGCCTTCCCTATCGTATGAATCGTTCGTAGTGTTCACGATGACGATACTATTGCCACCCTTAAGTTTAGGAAACTCCAAACGGCTGGCATATTTGCACACATCGGTACTGTTGGCATTGGCATTACCTGTAATGCCGCCACCGCCTTTTTCTTCAGGATCTGCCCCACCGCAGGCAGTAAGCATCAACATTAATGCTAATGCTCCTGCTACGAAGTGGTTGTTATGTTTTCTAATCAATTTCAATTCTAAAAATTTACTGAGCGTAAGTGATTGTTATTGTCTGCGGACGGCACTGAACACCACCCTTATTTTCACTGTGTGTGTTTGTATATACAATTGTTCCACCATCAGCCGTCATTGTAGCAGTTGCATTACCAACATAGTTTGTGCCACTGAATGTATCACAAGTGATTACCACCTTTGCAATGTTCTTTGCAGCTGTTATGGTGAGAGTGTTGTTAGCATACATACGAACACCCTTTGTTGCTGTATAGAATTTAGGTGCATTGTTCTCATTAGTGCCTTTACCGAATGTAATTGTCGTTCCGTCCTCGGCAGTATAAGATGTTGCATCAGAAGCATTAGCCCAACCAAGAGTATTGAGGTCAATAGTTGTGCTTGTGCTTCCAGCAGTATAGCTTGAGTTTGTAAGAGTAAGGGTTGTACCGTCGATGGTAATACCTTCATTAGTGGTTGGATTAGTTGGCTCTGTAGAGCCGCCACCTGTTGAAGAACCATTACCGTCGATGCTTACCACATAAGATGCTCCCTTACCAACAGTTTCAGGAGTGTTGCCCTTGTAGTTTAGAACCTTACCGCAAACAACAACTGTCTGACCAGTCTTAATCTGATCTACAGAAGTGAACTTCTCCTTGTTTGGTCCAAAAACTTGGAATGCTGTAAACACAGGAGTTTCAGAACCCTCGTCAACCATTGTGAAAGTCATATTACCATATGAAGTAATTGTTGCAGCAGTAGTGTTGTTTGCAAGTACCTTTCCCTTAATATAAACTTCTTTGTCAGACGGTACATCAGCGCCGAGAGTATTGATATAAGCAATAACACCAGCCACATTGAATGGGTCAGCCTCTGTACCAGTTCCCTTTGGTTCTACAGTAGAAGGAGTGTCGCCACCTGTTGTATTGCCTCCTTCACCATTTATTGAGTATATGTATGCTTTGTTCGATGCAGTTTCAAGAGTACCGTTATAGTTAGTTATAATACCACACACGACAACTTCATCGCCAACCTTTATAATATCAGTGGAGGTTACTTTTTTGTTGTTAAGACCTAAACAGCGATATACATAGAACTGATTCTGTGCTGTTCCTGTATCAGAAACGTAGAAAGTTGCATTACCATACGATGTTGCATCAGTGATTTCCTTTATTGACACGACCTTTCCTTTGAAATAAATTTGTTTTGGTGAACTTTCACCTGCACCGAGTGTTGCCGCATATTTCAAAAGAGCTGCAATGTTATATGGGTCTTCCAGTGTACCTGAACCGGCTGGTTCTATTGTTTCTGCAGGAGTACCACCTGTTCCAGGCTGATTGTAAGGCATTGGAACAGACTCACAACTTGTGAATGTGAAGGCAGTAACAAATAGTGCCATCAATGAGAAAATTATCTTTTTCATACTATTTATCGTATTTTAATATTATTGTTTTGAATTGGTTTTATTACTCTACAGCTACTATATCATCAATAGTACGCATCTGCAACTGGTATTTTTTATTGTAACGTGTGAATATACCTGTTATGTTCACCTTGCCTGTAGGTATTACTTCGTTGGCAAACTTGGCACTTGTAGATGTATATACTACAACTTTGCTTGCTGAATATCCCTGCATTGTACGTTCGATTGAGAAATCAGTGTTTGCTTCATCCTCAGTTACGTTAGTACCGCTTGGTGCCCAAACTGTTGTGCCGTTTGCATCAACAAGGGTTACGCCTTTTATAGTCATCAGTTTACCAGCATGCTCGTCAATGTTGTCCATTATTGTTGTTGTAAACTCTATCGGCTGAACATTAGCAACTGATGGGTCTGGCTTTCCTATGAGCTTGAAATGCTCCTGCCACATTGCATTAGACATACGCCCTGGGTATGTGTTTCCTGATGCTGTGGTGTAAGGAACACCTATCTGCTTCTGGTAGCCGTAAGTTCCTACATAAAGACCTTTCAAGTTAATTAGAATCTGCTGACCAACCTGTAGATACGCATGCATACCACCAGCATATACACATACAATGATAGCATCACCATTTTCATCCTGTAGTGCCACCTTATTATATATATTACCGCCCTGATCGTTTCCTGTTACGCGTACCTTAAGTTGAATATCGTCAGTGACTTCCTTGAAATCACGGTATTGTGTCATGACGGTCTTATAGTTCTCCATTGCACAAAGCTCTTTTATTGTTACAACATTAGACTCTGTAATAGAGTTGTTGCCATAGGAGTTTTCTGCACTCGTGTTCACATCGCCATAGCCACTGTCCATACATGAAGCCATCATAAGGGCTATAACGCCGGACAATATATATTGAATTCTCTTCATGTCAATTAAAATTTATAGGTTATGTTCAACATACCGTTAGTTCCAAGAGCATAATACTTCTTAGGATTCTTTGAGAAGTAGTAAATTCGCTTGTCATAACCTCCGGTATTGTTCTTTGTATAGTCTGTACGACTCTGCTCATATCCACCGGTAACAATTTTGGTGTTGTTGAGGATATTTGTTACAGAGAGGTTGATTGAGAGAGAACCTTTTTTCAGGTATATGCTTCTGCCGATACTGGCATCGAGCATGAATCCGCCTTTGCCTTTTTCCTGTGCGAAAGCCGAACGCAGGAGATTTCCGTCATTGTCATACATTGTGTCGCCTGCCGACTGGCGTTTTGTAACAACATTCTCATAGCGCAGACTTGGTGACCAAGACAAGTATATACGGTCATAGTATTTACCTGCAACGTCAACAAACCAGCCTCTGTTGTGATAACTGAGTCCGAGGCTTGCAGCTGTAAGTGGGGTGCCGCTCTCACGCATGTCCTTACTGTAAACCTTAGTGTCAACATATTCTGCTCGCTTTGAAACCATGTAGCGGGCTTTGCTGTCATCAAGATATTTAGCATCGCCAATGTGTCCGAAGGCTTTGAGGTCGAGGGTGGAAGTGATTCTTACCTTTGCTCCGAGTTCAACACCGTAGCTTGCCTTCTTAATATCAGTCAAACTTACGTATGTGAATGAGTTGTTATCGTCGAAATAGTAGTTCTGCCACTCTGTTACATGATTCATGAAACTGTAATAACCATTGATATTGAGGTTGAGCCATGATGTACGCAACTGGTAGCTTAACTGTGAAGAGAATACCTGTTCGTTATGCAGATTTGTTACGAAGTCGTTATTGATTTCAGGTGCAGCAAATGCTGTTGATGCCTGTGGGGCGCGAGTCTCAAGACCAATACCGGCAGAAATAGCGTTACCTCCACCGATGTTTGCCGTAAGTGCGGTCTTGATTCCTCCGTCAAGGAACTGGGCTGTGCCCGACTTGCCAAATGAATTGTTTGGTGCCATACCATTTTTCATCATTCCCTCTCTCTGCATTGCAGTATAGTTCAGTTTAGCTCCGAACATGAAGTGCAACCTACGGGCATCAGCAGTGTATGATGTCCATAGAGTTCCCTTGCGAAGATTGAGGAAGTAGTCATAACGATACTTGTCACCTTCTTTCATGTTTGTGCTTGCATCACCTATATAACTCGGACGATTCAGGTCGTATTGAACAGCATCAGACATTGCTCCGTAGGTTGAAACTGCGTATGAATTGATATTGTGGAAGTTGGTTCCGCCAAGCAAATCGTCAATTGACATAAAATGTCTTCCACGGTTGGCGCCAAGACCTAAGCCAAGCGTAAGGTGCTTGAATGGGTCAAGTTCAGTGTTGAGTACAGAGTTGAGCTGTAGGTTAAGTGCATTGTTGTGTTTTGCCTTTATGAAATACATTGCCTCTGTTCCCAATGCGTTAGCACCAGCGTTAGCAGCATATAGTCTATCCCAGTTGATTTGACGATTTCTCTCGCCGGCTGCCAGATAGTTGTATGCATTCTGCCATGCTGTAGGTGTATATGCATTGTTGCGATTGCTTCCCTGATCCCACACATTGTAGTAAGCTGAGGGCATGTTCTTCCAATAGTCTGGCTGTGGGTTGTCAGAATTATTATAATCGAGCGAGGTATTCTTATACATAGAATATCTTCCACCAATAGTTGTTGTCAACCTTGTCTTGTTGTTGACTTTGTAGTCCCACGTGAAGAGTGCTGATGGTGCAAAATCGTTGACTATGCGCGAATTGCGGATTTTACCATTCTGATATCCCCAGTAAGGATTGTAGTAGTTTGTTCCTGCAATCCAGTACATCTCGTCAGTACTTGCTCCCTGTGATGCTCTTTCTGTAGGATTACCCCATGTTGCAAAAGATACTCTGTGATTGTCGTTGATGATTTTCTCAACTCCGAGGAAATAAGAAAGGGCGTTGTAGAAAGTTCCTTTGTAGAAGTGGTTCAGCTTAGACATGCCGTAGGTTGAACCTCGATAGGTGATGTTTGCTGCGAAAGCCCAGCCCTTTGCATTGAATCCGGAAGCATAAGTGTACATGCCACGCACATTATAGTTGCGGTTTGTCAACAGCAATGAGGCACGATGACCATTCGGCATGCTTCCTGCACGGAAGTTGTAGTTGTTTGAACCTGCCATTCCTGACAATGAGAAACTGTTGTCCTCAAAAGGAAGTGCAGCTTCCATTGAACGCGTCTGGTTGTTCAATCCTCCAACTAATGAGAATCGGAACTGACCTGTTTCCATGTCATTCAGCTGCATGCCGTTGGCATAGAAGTCGTTGTACTTGTTATTGAAGTTTCGATAACGGAATCTTGCTGCAGAGAATCCGTAGCCCACTTGATTTGCATAGAGGTCGCCATTTGAAGATATGACTGTTACGCCTTGCGCCATGTCGTCATTTTCGCCAAGCTGACTTTCGGTGAATGTGAATGCATTCTCGTCAGCATCAGCAATAGCACGAGCCTCTTGTGAGCCTGCTACTGGTGTCTGTGCCATCGCCGCAGGGGCAAGACATAGTGCCAGCGCTAATAATTTAAGATGCTTTTGCATAAAATTTGTTTTAATTATTTTTGTTTTTTTGCTTTGTTTTTGCACCAAACGTTGAGCGTACAAAGATATAAAAAATATTTATTACCTCCAAATAAATGTAATTATTCAATTACAGAGAGTTACGTTTTTAATATTTCAGTATGACACTCTTTCTAATTGAAAGGTATGAAAATTATCACTTTTACCCCGCCTTACACTATTACATACGACCCACATTCCCTCTGAAAGTTTCTTTTTATCACATACAACATCTATTAAGAAATGAATTAAAACTCATTGATTTTACACGGTAAAGTGGCTCGGTTTACAACGTAAAGCGGCCCGATTTACAGAGTAAAGTGCATTGGTTTTCAATGTAAAGTGCACTGGTATGCGGCGTGTTTTGCGTGAGGTGTTGGCGTAAACTCATTTTAACCCAGTAACACAACTATGGCAGTAACACTGTCACGCTTGTGATGGCAATTTGGAAGTAATTGTAACGTTACTTACATGCGCAACTGTAGTAAATGAGATTTGGGTTTAAGTCAGCTTTTATTGTTATTCTTTTCGTATTTCAGAATAAAATATTACCTTTGCATACTTCATTCTTATATAATAAAAACCAAAATCGTATATACATGATAAGAAAACTGTTTATGTTTGCTTTGCTGACGGTTGTCAGTCTGAACATCTTTGCCGAGAACTTTGAACTACAAAAGTACACTCATCCTGAGCCTTATGCTGTTGACAGAATAACAGCTCCTACAGGTAAGAAAGTCAAGAACGTCATACTCATGATTGGCGATGGCATGAGTCTGAATCATATTCAGTGTGCATGGACATGCAATAGGGGTAAACTTTGGTTAGAGAACTCTCAGTATGTGGGACTTGCCAAAACTCCTATAGCAAATCGCCTTATTGCTGATTCCGGTTCAGGGGGAACGGCTTTGGCTATAGGCAAGCAAACGGTTTATCATGCGGTGGGAGTTGATGCTGAAGGGGTAGCCCACCCTTCGCTCGTTGACCTTGCTCACGCTAAAGGTATGACAACAGGTGTTGCTGTGACATGCCGTTTATGGGATGCAACTCCCTGCGATTTTCTTGCTCATCACATAGACCGCGATCAGGAACTGAATCTCATCGGTCAGTTTCCTGCAAGTCCTGTTGACTATGTTTTCGGTGGAGGCGCAAGCATGTTCAATCCTGAAAACCGTGATGACAAGCGCAACATATTCAATGAACTCAAGAAGAAGGGATATAACATCGTAAACAGTTATGAAGATTTCCTCAACTACAATGGTGGCAAGGCATATTGTGTGCCTTTTGAAAAAGATACTCCTCTGCCTAAAGAACGTAAGGATATGCTTGCACGAGTTTCAATGAAACAGATTGAACTTATGTCGAAAAGCGACAACGGTTTCTTCATGATGATAGAAGGGTCACAACTTGATGACTACGGACATTTTAACGAAATAGGTTTGTTGATGGAGGAAACTCTCGACTTCGACAAGACTATCGGCGAGGTATATAAATGGGCTGCAAAAGATGGAGAAACTCTGGTTGTAGTTACTGCCGACCACGAGACAGGTGGAGTTGCGCTTGTGGGAGGCGACTTGGCAAGCGGAACCATTGAGGCAAAGTTTACAACTGACGGTCATTCAGGAGTTATGGTACCGGTTTATGCCTTTGGTCCTGGTTCGGAGTACTTTACGGGCATCATGCTCCACACAGATATTTTCCACAAAATAAAGCATCTTCTTGGATTATAAAATCCTATATTTCCTAATATAAAAACTTGGATACAATGAAGCGTATTCTTATTTCCATTCTTATACTGCTGCCTCTCTTGGGGCATAATGCTTCTGCACAGAATCTCATACCATCAGGCTCTCCGCTCTATAAACTTCCCTATAAGGATACCTATGTCAGAGAACCGCTCGTAGCAGAGAACTCTTTCCGCACTGCAAAGATGACACGCACCAAACCAGGAAGTTTCAATGGTGCACGCAAAGTACTGCCATCTCCTGTATGGGAAGGTCACGACAAAGAGATTGAAATGTACTGGAAAGCATGGGAAATAGGTATAAAGAACATCAGTCTGCCACTCGATGATTCCGGTTTTGTAACGAGTTATATATCACCAGCTTATAACGGCAACATCTTCATGTGGGACTGTGCATTCATCACAATGTTCACCCGCTATGGCGAACGCTTCTTTCCTTTCCAGAAGACTCTCGACAATTTCTATGCCAAACAGCATCCCGACGGCTTCATCTGCCGCGAGATAAGAGCTGACGGCAGCGACTGTTTCGGTCGTTATGACCCTACATCAACAGGTCCGAATATACTTCCTTGGTCGGAATGGCTTTACTACGAGCAGTATGGCGACGACAGCCGTTTGAACAAAATCTTCCCTGCTCTTGCGGCTTACTGTAAGTGGCTGCGCCTTAACAGAACATGGCAGAACGGAATGTATTGGAGTTCTGGCTGGGGAACAGGCATGGATAACATGCCTCGTGTACAGGAAGGTTACAACACTATTTATTCAAACGGGCACATGATTTGGCTCGATGCCTGCCTACAGGCTATAATGTGCGATGAGATTCTCCTCAAGATGGGTTTCTATCTTGAGCGCTGGCAGGAGATTGAAGAGTTTGAGGACGAGATTAAAATGCTGAAGAATTACATCAACAGCCGTATGTGGAGCGAAAAGGACAACTTTCTGTATGACGAGTATAGAGACGGCACTTTGTCGTCAACACAAGGCATATATGCCTATTGGTCACTGCTGACTGATGTATTGCCAAAAGAGAGAATGGACAAACTCGTGGCGCATCTTGAAGACTCAACAAAGTTTTTCCGCCACCATGCACCAGCATCACTTGCAGCCAGTCACCCTAAGTTCAAGAGCAACGGGCGCTATTGGGTAGGTGGTGTTTGGCCTGGTGCTTCCTATATGGTTATACGCGGACTGAAGAATAACGGTTACGACGAACTGGCATGGAAAATACAGACTAATCACTATCAGAATGTGCTTGATGTATATAAGAAAACAGGTACATTCTGGGAATATTATGCTCCCGACAGTGCAGAACCGGGCTTCATGGCACGAAAGGATTTTGTTGGGTGGTCGGGACTCACTCCTATAGCCGAACTAATAGAGTATATCTTCGGCATACGTGCAAATGTTCCTGAAAAGAAACTCACAATCGATGTAAACCTTCTTGATGCTTACGGCATTGACCGCTATCCTTTTGGTAAGGACGGCAATGTCAGCATAAGAGTTGCTAAACGTTCTAATCCCTCTGTAAAACCTAATGTTTCAATAAAGACAAATGTTCCTTTTGAACTCACTCTGCGTTGGAATGGACAGGAGGAAAAAAGAATTATAAATCCTTCAAAATAACAGCACGACAACCCCCGACCACAATATCTTTCCTATGAAACACCTGATATTGGTATCGCTCTTCTTTTTACCACTACAACTTACCGCACAGGAAATTCAAAACAACCTGTCACTGACGGTAGATGCCTTGGCTTTCTTCCGCGACAATGAATACAGTTCGCAGATAACAAAAGGATACACACTTCCCGGCACATGGATAAGACCCGCAGTATCCTACGAACCCAATAAGAACATTCACCTTGAAGCAGGTCTGCATGCTCTCTTCTTTGATGGAGCAAATAAATATCCCAACTATGCCTATCATGATATAGGCACTTGGAAAGGAAGTCAATATCAAAGTGGCGCCCACGTTCTACCTTGGTTCAGGGCAGAAGCCCGTATGCAGAATCTCACTGTTATACTTGGCAATATCTATGGAGGTGTTGAACATAGAATGATTACACCTTTATATAATAGAGAGCAGCTTATGAGTGCCGACCCTGAAATGGGTGTCCAACTGCTATGGAAAAAAGATAGAACCCATGTTGATGCTTTTGTAAACTGGCAGAGCTATCAGTTTAAGGAAGACACTCATCAGGAAGCATTTACTGTAGGTTTAATAGCTCGCAGCCCTATAAGCACACACCTGTCAGCTAATCTCACTGTTCTCTCCCAGCACCGTGGAGGAGAACAGGAAAAGCAAGAGTTCGACCGTGGTGTACAAACTCTGTGTAATGGTGCAATAGGCTTGGAGTGGCACAAACAGTTAAACACATCTGTCAACAGCTACGGTTTGCAATTGAATCTTCTTGGAAGCTATCAGCAGGCAGGCAGACTATGGCCCTTCGACGGCGGTTTTGCCCTGCATGGCGAATGCGAACTTACCTTTGCCAAGTATGTTACTTTAAGACTAGGCTGCCTCTATGCACCAAAACAGTTTATTTCCCTTTATGGTAATCCAATGTTCTCTACTATAAGTATTAAATCTCCTTATACCACTTTCAATGGCATAAGAACAGGCTATTTAGGCTTTGATTATCAATACTCTTTTGGAGAACAATACACTCTCGGTGCAGAATTTGAAGCTTTCAGAGTTAAGAGCACCAATCTCAAAGAGTTTAATGTTTCGTTCGGCATTTACCTGCGAGTATGTCCACGCTTCATATTGTCTAAATAAAACACTATGAATTATAAAATCTCCAACCAGCCATAACTAAAGACTTAATGAAACGTGAGTTCGGTATAAGCAAGTTAGTCTCAGTCGAAATTTGGTGGGGGAACTTTCAACTTGAGATTAAGGAGTTAAGAGGTTAGAGAGGTACGTAGGACAGGCCCTGTGTCTGTCCGCACAGAAATAATAAAATCGGGAATAATATTGACATAAAGGAAGAATAGGAGAATTGATGGTTTAGTTTTGGTTGTTGTTCGTTGTTTGGTCGTTTCGTGGTTTAGTATTGTCCTGAACTCCTTGAACTCTCATTGAATTATAACTTACTGAATACTTTGCAAAGAGTATTGATGCCGAAAGTGTTGAGCAGAAAGACTTTGAAAAGAATGACAGGAGAAATCGCATTACTGCATATTCCTACTTTCAGCGATGGCATCACAGGCGTAGTGCCGCATAATCTGCTGACCGATATTTGAATATTAAGCAGTGTAAGATACAAAGGTGTTTCTACGGCATCGACTTTTCTTCTGATGTTGTCTGTCTGTTCCTGTGCTAAGAAATTTATGCCGAGACTCTTAGCAGCATGTAATTGTGCATCGAGCAGTTGCTGTAGTTCGTGTCCTTTAGCCCTTGCTGTTATGCCCATGGGATTCCATTCGTAGATGTATCCTTTGTGCTTGGTGGTGAGTATGCAAGGATTATACCGTAGCAGCTCTGTCATCAGCGACACGTCCTCGAATACTTTACCCACAGGAAATCTCACAGGCGTGTGAGCATCAGTGAAAAACATACTACGCTTGAAAATCTTGTTCCACGCATAGGTATGCTCATAGCCTTTTGTCTCAAGCCAATAACGGCGTGGGTCTGTATAGACACCATCGTTGAGGAGCATTGTTGTTTTTCCCTTTATTCCCTTGTCTTTTTCAACGGAATATTCCACAATGTCGGTATTGGGATTCTGTTCCAGCATATTCAATAATGGGGAATAAGTGCCGGAAGCAAGCCAGTCATCGCTGTCAACAAATGTTATATACTCACCCCTCGATGCCTCTATACCAGTGTTGCGGGCACCTGACAGTCCGCAGTTTTCTTGATTTATGAGACGAACCGATGGGTGAGTATCAGCAATATCACTTGCTATTTGCAGTGTGTTGTCGCGCGAACCGTCGTTTATAATGATTATCTCCATATCATCAATCTTCTGATCGATGATACTTTGAATACAGCGCTTGAGCGTTGTCTCTACATTGTATGCTGGAACGATTACGCTAAGTTTCATTACATCTTGATGCCCGTGAGCCCTTCTATGTATTTGCAAAGTATTCCCACGCCTTTCACGTTATGTCCGCCTTCAGGAATTATGAGGTCGGCATATCTCTTTGTTGGCTCAATAAACTGCTCGTGCATAGGTTTCAAGACTTGTTGATAGCGTTCCATAACCATTGTTACTGTTCGTCCTCGGTCTATGGTGTCTCTCTGTATATTGCGAATGAGGCGTTCATCGGAATCGCAGTCCACGAAAATCTTAAGGTCCATCATATCTCTCAGCCTCTTGTTGAGCAATGTCATGATGCCCTCGATTATGATTACGGGTTTCGGTGCTACATGAATAGTTTCTGGCAGGCGGTTTGAGATAATGTATGAATAAGTAGGCTGTTCTATAGGGCGTCCTTCCCGCAACTCGTTTATCTGCTTGATAAGCAGTTTCCAGTCGAAGGCATCTGGATGGTCGAAGTTTATTGCTTTACGCTCCTCGTCGGTAAGTGCTGTTGTGTCGTTGTAGTAAGAATCGAGCGGTACTACCGCCACGCTGTCTTTTGGCAGAGTAGCTACAATCTTTTTCACTACCGTGGTTTTGCCCGAGCCTGTTCCTCCCGCAATACCTATGATGGTTATATCTTTCATCATTACTGTTCTTTTATTAAGTATGTTACAACGGGCAGATGGTCGGAGAATCCGTTGAGCCATACTCCTCCAGCCGTAGTGCGTTTTGGCGAACCCTTATATTTGCCTTCTGTCTGCATTAGATAGTCACGCTTGAATATTTGGCTCTTGTAATGTTTCAGTGAACTGAAATCCTTTTCTCCGTTCTGATTAAGCAAGTTGCGTGACATGACAATCTGATCGAACAAATTCCATGCACCTTGATACATCAGCGTACCCTGATTCTGCTTTCTAAGCATATTCCACCACGGGTTGTAGAAATCGCCGTTGCCTACTTCTTCTATTGTGCGCTTAGCACCAAGAAACTTTGCCATTGAAGTATTGTCGGGATCGTCGTTCATATCTCCCATTACCAGAATCTTCATATATGGATTGGACGCTGCTATAGAGTCTGTCAGTGCTCTTACCTGTTTTCCAGCCCAGTCACGGAATTTTCCTTCTGCTCCTCTTGATGGCCAGTGGCATACAATAACAGTGATGTCATCGCCGCCCAACTTGCCCTGTACGGTGAGGAATGGACGTGTGAAGCGAGTAGTGTCTCCATTTTCATAAACATATTGCTTTATGAATGAATTGTATGGTTCAAATAATTTCGGATTATAAAGCAATGCACAGTCAACACCCCGCTTGTCGGGTCCTTCGTAATGTACAAACTGAATATTACGTTTAGCCAATGGTTCTTGACTGATGAGGTCCGATAAAGAGTTCGCATTTTCAACTTCAGACACACCTATAAATGCACAGCCTACGTTTGGCAACATATCTGTGCCCATGTCGGCAAGTGCACGTGCCATGTTCTTGAGCTTGTTAGCATATTTTAATGAATCCCACTTATATGACCCTGTCGGAAGAAACTCATAGTCATTTTTACCTGCATCATGACAGGTGTCAAAAAGATTCTCTTGGTTATAGAAACCTACGGCATAGAGTGAGAATTTTTTCTCTTGTGCCTGCGCTCCAGCATTTACCAATAAAGTGAATGCCGCAATAAGAAATAACATTTTTTTCATAATAGATATTGAATTATGCGGACAAAGATAACAAAAAAGGCAGAAACCATGAAATAATTACACTGATTTTTTCAAAAAGAGCAATACTACCTCGCAATCCTATAGATCAGGCGCAGACACCAAAGTCCGAAGAAAGTAAGAGCACCGTTTATCATCAGCAGTTCATAACCGAAATGATAATTCCAAAGTTCTGTTGTCAATCTATCCAAACCATAGCACATCAACGGCGAGGCTATACATAACATTGCTGTAGAGGCGACAGGAACAAAACGACGTGAAGTCTGCACCATATCGGTACCACAGAAATAGGCAAAGAGAAAGAGACCCAGCAACGGACCGTAGGTATAGCTGCAAATAATATAGATTGCGTCAATAACAGACGTTGAGCCTATAGCTTTCACAATCAATATTATCAATATGAACATTATCGACATGGCAAGATGCGTACGCTTTCTAAGTCGTTCATCATCTGCTCTGCCTCGAATGTCAATACAATAAGAGGTAGTCATGGCAGTGAGAGCGGAGTCGGCACTTGAGAATGACGCCGCCACAATGCCAATAGCAAACAACACCACAACAGTCTCGCCCAATCTGCCGGTAGCAGCAAACATGGGCACAAGTTCATCACCGACAGGAATGGCAATACCTTCTTGCTGGCAAAGCTGACTAAGCAGCACACCAAGAGCAAGAAACAGGAGGTTGGCGGGAACAAAGGCAAGCCCATAGCTGCACATGTCTTTCTGCGCATCGCAAAGCGATTTGCAGGTAAGATTCTTCTGCATCATGTCTTGATCAAGTCCGGTCATCACAATTACAATAAATACACCGGAGAGAAACTGTTTCCAGAAATACTGTCTTGAAACAGGATCGTCAAATACGAACCAACGGCTGCGTTCATCACCGGCAACAGCATCAAATGCTTCGCCGAGACTCATGTCTAAAGCTTCCATAACATTATATATTATAAGGCACAGTGCCGTAAACATGATTGCAGTCTGAAGAGTATCCGTCCAAACAAGAGTTTTTATACCACTACGCCGAGTATAAAGCCATATCAGCAGGACAAGCACTATGGCGGTGATAGGAAATGGCACCCCTATTTCGTCTAACACAAAACGCTGAAGAATGATACAGACCACATAGAACCTGACAGCAGCTCCAATCATCTTAGAAAGCAAGAAGAATGACGCTCCGACTTTATATGCTCCATGTCCCAAACGTTGATCGAGATAGGAATAAATGGTAGTGAGATTAAGTCTATAGTATATAGGCAACAGTACGAACGCAACTAACATATAGCCGGCAATGAAACCCAAACAGGTTTGCATATAAGTCATGCCTATGCTGTTAACCATTCCCGGGACACTCACGAACGTAACTCCCGATATGCTTGCACCTATCATTCCAAATGCCACCAAATACCACGGCGACTGCTTATTAGCCCTATAGAAAGCGTCGTTTCCTCCACGTCCGCTAACATAACGACTGAAGAGATAGAGAAGAACGAAATAGATTATTGCAGCAAATATTCCCACCATACTTATTCAATTATTCAATCCCGCATCTGCCGCAACAACATCACAGCCTCCTTAACGGTAGCAACATCATTGACTCGCATCAGTCTCCTGCCCTTAATTTCTTTTAAGTCGCAGCGACGTGCATTTGAAGCAATGAAGTTCAAAACACGACCAAAACTCTGACTCTTATAATAAGCCGACTCGACATTGCTTACAAACTGCATGTTCATAAGCCCCTGCTTAAGCATTATCTTCTCACAGCCAAGCGAACGTCCCAGACGTCGGAGCAACACTACATGCATAAGCTCTTCACCCTCATGCGGCACAGGACCGAATCTGTCAACAAGTCTCTGGCGGTAAGCATCAAGTTCTTCGTCGGTCTGAATATTGTCAAGTTCACGGTAGAGAAGCATTCTTTCTGATGAGCCAGGAACATATTGGTCGGGGAAGTACATTTCAAGGTCGCTCTCAATAGCACAGTCATCAACAAACTCTTCTGCCTTAATATCGTTACCTTCAGCAAGTTCATCGGCATACATTTCCTGAAACTCGTCATTCTTTAGTTCGGTAACAGCCTGATTCAATATCTTCTGATATGTCTCATATCCCAAATCCTCCATGAATCCGCTCTGTTCTGCCCCAAGCAGATTGCCTGCTCCACGAATGTCAAGGTCCTGCATGGCAAGCGAGAAACCTGAGCCAAGATCGGAGAAAGTCTCCAGAGCCTCAAGACGGCGACGCGCCTCAGGAGTCAGTGCCGAAAGTGGAGGTGACAACAGATAACAGAATGCCTTACGTGTAGAACGCCCTACCCTGCCTCGCATCTGGTGCAAGTCAGAAAGACCGAAGTGATGAGCATCGTTCACAATTATGGTGTTTGCATTAGATATATCCACACCATTCTCCACTATGGTTGTAGAAAGCAGCACATCATAATCGTGATTCATAAATCCAATGAGTATCTTCTCAAGTTCATCAGGATTCATCTGGCCATGACCTATTGCTATTCTACAGTCGGGTACATACTTATTAATAAGCAGAGCTATTTCTGGCAGATTCGATATACGGTCGTTGACAAAGAAAACCTGCCCATTACGACTCATCTCAAAATTAATAGCATCACAGATTACCTCACCACTGTATGAAGCAAGGGTTGTCTGCACAGGATAACGGTTAGGCGGTGGCGTACGAATGATACTCATGTCACGTGCTCCCATTAAGGAGAACTGCAGGGTACGCGGAATAGGAGTGGCTGTCATGGTAAGAGTATCAACATTGGTCTTTATCTTGCGCAGTTTTTCTTTCACCGATACACCGAATTTCTGTTCCTCATCGATAATAAGCAGTCCAAGGTCGTGCCACTTCACCGACTTACTAATTAGTTTGTGAGTACCTATTATAATATCAACCTTACCTTCTTCAAGACCGGCAAGAATCTCCTTGGTTTTCTTTGCCGAACGTGCTCTCGACAGATATTCTACACGAACGGGGAAGCCCTTAAGACGATTACTGAATGTCTGAAAATGCTGGAAGGCAAGAACTGTCGTAGGCACCATTACTGCCACTTGTTTTGAATCACATGCCGCCTTGAATGCCGCACGAACCGCAACCTCAGTCTTGCCAAAACCTACATCACCACATACAAGTCTGTCCATAGGTCGCTGCGACTCCATATCGGTCTTGATATCCTGTGTGGCCTTGAGCTGATCAGGAGTGTCTTCATAGAAGAACGATGCCTCAAGCTCATTCTGAAGATAAGAGTCGGGTGAGAATGCAAAACCTTTCTCGTGTCTGCGCTTGGCATACAGTTTTATAAGGTCGCGGGCAATGTCCTTTATCTTGGTCTTTGTACGCTCTTTCAAACGTTCCCATGCCCCGGTACCAAGTGTTGAGAGACGTGGAGGCTCGCCTGTGTCCTGACGACGATATTTTGATATTTTGTAAAGAGAGTGTATGGAAACATCAACAATATCACCTCGCTGATATATCAGACGTATTTCTTCAATATATCCCTTCTCGGTAGGCTTGCGCACAAGTCCGCCGAACTTTCCGATTCCAAAATCTACATGAACAAGGAAATCACCAGGTTCCATTTCCTGCAACTCTTTCATTGTAAGAGCCATCTTGCCTGTGCGTGCCTTGTCGGACTTTAGATTATACTTATGGAAACGATCGAAAATCTGATGGTCGGTGAAGAAACAAGACTTTAGATTATTGTCGATGAAGCCTTCATGGAGCGTACCTTTTACAGGAGTAGGCAACAAAGGTGTTGACTCAGAAGTTTGGGATGTCAGAATCTCCTGTAATCGTTGTTGTTGCTTATCGCTGTCGGCAAGTATGTAGATTTTATAACCGCGGCATTGGTAATCATCAAGCGCCTGCTTAAGCAACTCAAAATTCTTGTGGTACAAAGGCTGATGCGAAATATCAAACTGCAACAATGCCTGCTGACTTGCTGCCTGCTGACCGTATTCTATTCTTACAAACGAGCTTATATCTTTAGTGAATCGTGAAGGAGGACAGAGCGATGTCTCTTTCTTCATTTCGTGCATTATCTGTTGTTGTTCAGTCTCTGTAGCAGTCTCAAGTTTTTCTGACAATGCCTGCGAAGAGAAACCCTCATCATAGATTTGAGCTATTTTGTCGCGTACATAAAGAATATCCTTTGCAACTATAACAGTATTTTCATGCAGAAAGGAAGTAAAAGGAATCTTCTCTTCACGCAAAGAAGCCAATTCGGGAAGTATTTGTATATACTGTTTCTTGGCTTTTGAAAGTTGGTCATCAACCTCAAATGTCCGTATAGAATCTATCTCGTCACCGAAAAAATCAATACGAAATGGTAATTCCGACGAATAGCTATATACATCGAGGATGCTGCCTCGAACAGCAAACTGCCCTGGTTCATAGACATAATCCGTACGTTGGAATCCGAATGCAATTAGCTGTTTCTCCAATTCTACAATATCAATTTCCTGACCTGCTGAAAGAGATATAAGCTTTGAATCAAGCTGCTTCTGCGACACAACAAGCTCTGCCAAAGCAGAAGGATAGCTAACCACATAAAGAGGAAGAGATGATTCTGCAGAGTTCGACATAATTTTAGCCAATGTCTCTGTCCTTAGAATCTGGTTCCCAGCATCATGCTGCCCATATTTAATAGCTCGTCTATAAGAGGTAGGAAAAAACAACACCTGTTCTTGGCTAAGCAAATGACAAAGGTCATTATACACATATCCAGCTTCATCCTCGTCAGCCATAATTATAAGAATATGTCTTGTCGAGGTTTTGTCTATGGCAGACATTACTACCGGTAAGGCAGAAGCTGTAATACCATGCAGGAAAACAGTCCTTACGGATTTGTTTTCCAGTGTTTTATTAAGCGCAGTCATATGTGGACTGCGCTTATATAACTCTTGTAAATCTGTTAAGTTCATTATTTCACAGGCTTGGGAAACTTCCGTAACAAACCGTCAAGCCTTAATCTCATTACACCGAAGAAAGCTTCACCAAAGATACCACCAGACATCTTGCTTGTGCCTTCCCGTCGGTTAACAAATATCACACTTACTTCTTTAATCTTAAATCCTATTTTGTAGGCTGTGTATTTCATCTCTATCTGGAATGCATATCCTTTGAAGCGAATTTTGTCGAGTTCTATTGTCTGTAGCACTCTACGCTTATAGCAAACGAAACCAGCCGTTGTGTCATGTACTTTGAAACCTGTTACTAACCGAACATATTTTGAAGCAAAATACGACATCAGAACTCTGCCAATAGGCCAGTTCACAACATTAACTCCAGTAACATATCGAGAACCTATTGCCATGTCATTACCCTCGTCAGCACAGGCTGAATAAAGGCGAGGCAGGTCGTTAGGGTCGTGACTGAAGTCTGCATCCATCTCAAAGATATAATCATAGCTATGTTCAAGAGCCCATTTGAAACCTGCAATATAGGCTGTACCCAATCCTAACTTGCCTGTGCGCTCCACAATAAAAAGCTTACCAGCAAAATCCTCTGCCATCAATCGTTTTACGATAGCAGCAGTTCCGTCAGGCGAACCATCATCAATTACTAATATATCGAACGACTTTTCCAAACCGAAAACGGCACGGACTATCTTCTCTATGTTTTCCTTCTCATTATAAGTAGGAATTATTATAATGCTATCAGACATTTTTTGTTTTTATTTATATTCTTCATCAAGTGCTGAATATGTGGCTTTATAGCTTTCTTCAGACAGATATTGCAAATTGTCGGTTCCCTGCGACTTTGGGAAAATAGGCTTGTGTATTGTCAATTTAAGCGGATGCCAAGTAACCCAATGAAAGTCTTTCTGCCGTGGCATTACGTTGAATGCACCGTTTATCGTGAGTGGAACAACAGGTAATTGCAGTTCGTCAGCAAGCATAAATGCACCTCTTTTATAAGGTCCCATCTTTCCAGTTTCCGTTCTTCTTCCTTCCGGAAAGACCATCAACGACATTCCCCCTTGCAGAGTTGTTCGTGCTTTCTCATACATATGTTTAGTCTTGGAAGTGCTTTTATTGTTGACGAATATGAATCCTGCAGCTTCGCATGCCATTCCTACAAACGGCATTTTCCGCAGCGACTCCTTCATTACCCACTTGAAATTCCTGCCAAGAAAACCATAAACAAGAAATATATCAAACGCTCCTTGGTGGTTGCAACAGAATACATAGCTTTGCTTTTTGTCAAGATGCTCTATCCCCTCTACTTTCACTGGAAGCAAAAACATACGTATAAATACTATTGACCACCACTTGCCCGGGTGGTAGCCCCAATATTTGTCACTACCTATAGTACAACCTACTGTTGTCACTATCGTTGTTGCTAATGTGGCAAGAATAGCCAAAGGCAGACAAATCAAAATTTGATATATACGATACAAAAATGTTATCATTTCTATTTCAGTGTTTATTGTTTTAACGTATGAATTTGCGCATCTCCTCTAAAGACAATCCTCTTCGCATGGCATAATCACGCAGTTGATCTTCTCCTATTTGCCCTATATTAAAATATTTAGCTGCAGGGTGAGTAAAAACCAACCCCGAAACAGAAGCATGTGGCTTCATCATTCCTGTCTCGGTAAGGCTTATTCCTATCTTGCTAAAGTCTAACAACTCATCAACAAGAAAGTTCAAACTCATATCTGGCATAATAGGATATCCTACTGCTGGTCTTATGCCAGGCATTTCCTCGTTTATCTTTTCTGCCGCAGCTTCTGCCAAACGGTCGGCAAGAGTTTGTGCAAGCATTCGTTCGTATGGGTCGGAAGCATTCAATTCTGGAATATATTCATCTACCGTTGTAGCGAAAATTCCTATTTTGTCTTCACCCATTCCTATTGGTTTAATATAGTCAGCCAACGAGAGGAACTCGCCCGATTGCTGACGCAGCATTGGGAAGCGTATGCTCTCTATTACAATATCATCACCATCAGCATTGGCAGTTTTCCTTACCAGTACAGACAATGCGCAGTATTTGTCTTCCCAAGAGTCGAGCATAGACTCTGCATCACGTCTTAAGGATTCTTTCTCATCTTTACTTGCCCGCACTACTCCCCATGCATATTCAAAATAAGGCCATGCTATTAATTCACGCAGGTTTGATATACTATGTCTTCTGCAGTTATATCTTGCGTTTTCCAAACTCTATCTCCTCACCTTTTGAAGTGTTATCAAACACTCCCACATTATATATTATATTACCGTTACATAAAGTTTGTATCACCTTCCAGTCGAGGTTCATTCCTTCAAGAGGACTCCACCCGCATTTGCTTTGCACGCAATTACGTTCTACTTTCCAACGTTCAGGTTTTACAATTACGATATCAGCTTTATATCCTTTTCTTATATATCCACGGTCGATAACACCAAACAGGTCAGCTTGATTATGGCACATCAATTGTACAAGCTGAGTTTTTGTCAACACATTCTCATTCGTAAGTGAGAGCATCACAGGCAATGAGAATTGCACCATAGGCATTCCTGATACTGCTTTTGATGCTCCACCATGTTTCTCATCAAGCAGATGCGGGGCGTGATCAGTACTAATGGTTGAAATTAAACCTATTCTTAATGCCATACGAAGGACACTTCTATCATTCACTGTCTTAATAGCAGGATTACATTTTATCAATGTTCCCAGTCTCTTATAGTCTGCATCAGTAAACAAAAGATGGGGCACACAAGCCTCACCGGTGATATTTCCGCCTAACAATTCTAATTCTTTCGCTGTTGACAAATGAGCAATATGAAAACGACTTCCATGCTTCTGTGCTAACTTCACTCCAAGTCTTGCCGACTCTAAACATGCTTTCTCGTTGCGTATTAGAGGATGATACTTTATGTCAGGATCATCGGTTTTAAGCAGTTCTTGATACTTGCGTATGTTGTTATTTATTATATCAGAGTCTTCACAATGTGCCACTACAACAAGGTTGCGCTCTGCCGCTATGGCAAAGATTTTGTCGAGAGCATCTCTTCGGTTCACAAGCATATTACCTGTTGACGAACCCATGAATAGTTTTATTCCCGGGATGCGTTTTTCGTCAAGAGTCTCGAGGAAATCGCTGTTGTTATTTGTCGCACCTGGGAAGAATGAGTAGTTGACATGGCTCCGCTCACTTGCCAACTGAAACTTCCGTTCCAGTTCCTCTGCATTTGTTGCTTGAGGCACAGTATTTGGCATTTCAAAGAACGATGTAATTCCGCCATAAGCTGCTGCACGACTTTCGCTTTCGATATTCGCTTTCTGCGTAAGACCTGGTTCACGAAAGTGTACATGTGAATCAATAATTCCAGGCAGAACATAACTCCCCGTGGCATTCAGAACATTGTCGAAGTCGCCACGGGGAATGGTGTTTGTCTCTATGACATCTGCTATGCGGTCGTCTTGAATTATGACGGAAGCCTTATACTCTCGCCCCTCATTAACTACGACTCCCCCATAAATCAGTGTTGTCATTGCTTATTATTTTATTGGTTTTGCTAAATCGTTCGGAGTTGGTGCTGGATACATTTTAGAAACACCACTATTAGGTATAGTAGAATGAACTGGCGGCACATCACGCAGACCATTCATTATATCTTGGTTCTCCTTTGCTTTTTCGTAATAATCTTTCACGTAAGGGTCATTCTTAAAATAATTAGTAGCCTTACTCATTATATCTTCAACCCATGGAGTAAGTAAAGGGAAATCATAGCCGATAGTTGTAAGAAAGAATACACCAGGACCAAGAACATTATCAAAGTTTTCTGTCACAAAATTTGTAACAAGAGAATCCTGTTGAACAGAAAGACGTACATCTTCCATCTGTAATTCCCGCAGCACTTCATTCATATCACTGCCGTCCATGATGGCTCTGTCATGTTTATGAATCAGGTCTGCCTGCGCACCTGTTATTTGGTTGAATTTTCTTAGAAAATCAAAAAGTTTGTCGTTTAATTCTGTTCCACTGGCAACAAGTTGTGTATCATCTACCTTAACCGTAATATCACCACTTTCTATAACGATAGGCATAAGTTGTTCATTCTCCATGAAAATATTTGCCATTCGTACAGTATCAATATTGCCATTAAAATTAAATTTACCGTGAACGACATCACAAGAATCTATATTCTTAAATTCATTATCCTTCAAGACCTTGAGATACAGCATTCTTCCATCAAGTGTGGATATATTAGATGAGCCCTGAATACTATACGAACTCATACATGATGTGAGTGTCATGAACGGAATCAATAGCAATAGCGATGAGTATATATTCTTCATATTTAAGTTTTAATACACAGGCAAAGATAGTACGTTATACTGAACAATGGAAATATTTTCAGTGAAATTAAACTTCAACAACTGTGTTTTATGTTTTTTTTTATTTTCTATCCTTTATCCTTGTCAGCTTTTGCCAACTCATTGGATATACGATGCACTGTATAAACTTCAAGTATAACAGCTATCAACAAAAGAACAATCCATTTATTATAAACATATTGTATATAAGTTTCCTGATTGCTGAACATGGGGCGCATGAAATTGTTTACAGTATCAATCATAAGGACCCCAGACAGTACAAACAACAAATCGGCTATATTCATTATATTCTTCAGCCGCTTTATTGCAAGGTTATTACCATGATAAGTCTGCATTGCCTGCATAACTGAGAACAGCACTGCACCTGTAAGGAATACCAAACCTGCCAGCAACTGCTGAAACATGAATACATAACAACCAATGCCTATAACCATGAGAATACCACCTGCCATAAATAAGGCAGACTGCAGCTTACTAAGTTTTCTTATATCATTATGCCTATTTCTTCTTTCCATCTTCTTCTATTGTGGGAATATCAGTACTTAACACAAAAATATCCTCGCCTTCACGCTTCATAAAATAACGTTCGCGCGCCACTTTTTCCACGGCATTAGGATTGTTCTTCAAAGCCCTGAGTTCGGATTCGGATTCCTTATTCTGCTTGACATATCGTTCAATCTCATCCTGAAGGTCTCTCTTTATACTATCCATCTTCATTAGATTGACAATGCTGTTTTCACTGAGCACACCAACAAATACCACTCCCAACACTATAGTGATGAGATATTTATAGTGACCTAAAACGTCAAGGAGGTTATCAAGCTTTGCCATTCATTTATTATTTGCATGCAAAAATAGGAAATTAAAATGAGGATTGCTTGGCTGATAACAAATAATTAGGATAATTTAAGGTGCTAAAACATCAGTGCACGAGTTTCAATCTGCACCAAACACTTCGTGGAATCAACTTCCATAACGTTACTAAAACTCGCCAACGCCAGTCAATGACAACCACTCGTTTATGCTTAGACAAAGCTATTACAATAGCCTTTGCTACATCAGTCTTATCCAAAGTCATAGGATAATTACTACCCTTTATAAAGTCGGTAGCAACAAACCCCGGACGTATGTCGGTAAAGATAATGCCAAAAGATTTTGATATTGAAAGTTGCTCTAATGCCTCAACGTATATATTCTGAAAAGCCTTAGTTGCACTGTATGAAGGAGCAGGTCCCAACCCTTTCGTACCGGCAATGGAAGATATTACAGCTATGTGTCCTCCACCATTTTTAGACATATACCGGAAAACGACTCCAATCATACGTGTAAAACCTAAGCCGTTGGTTATTAAAGTATTTTTCTCAATACCAGAATCTAAAGCAGCATTCACTTTACCAATCCCCGATGAGTGAAGATACAAGTCAACTCCTCCAAGTTTATCTATCAACTCCTCTAATCTACGTTCTGAGTCATCAGAAATTATATCTATTTGCATCGCCTCTACTCTACCTGGGAACTGCCGAGCAAGCTCCATCAAGGGGTCTATCCTACGTGCTGCAACACCAATTCTGCAGCCTTCAGCCAACAGCAACCGTGCTACTTCCAGACCTAAACCAGAAGAAGCACCCATTATAACAACTTTCTTATTAAACTTTGTCATCACACTAACTCCAAATCAAACCGGCTCATTAGCCTTGCCATTCCCTGATTGGTACTTTTAAGCTCTTCGAGCATTTCGCGCTTTGTAAGTATTCGTTTCACTTCACTTGGCTCTGCAAGGCGCATGGCAAGCACAATCTCTGAGTTACCAAGATTCATGCGAAGAGTACTTGTTATTCTGCGCTCAAGTTTCCTTACTTCATCAAGAAGCTGTTGATTTTCCACAACAATTTCCACATCCGGATAATTCTTTACCGCAGGAAGAATATTCTTCATGCGAGCCGCCAAACCTTTATATTCTGGAGTAAGTTGCATGCGATTGCACATTGACAACCATTGCAATTCCAGTTCATCTTGACTAAATTCCTTTATAATTCCAACTTCGTTAGTGCCAATTTCTTCATCGTTCGTTGATGATGCTGCAGCTTCTTTTTTCTTTACTCCTGCAAAGGTAAAACCTAAGGATGACAATTTTAACCCAGAACGACTGACAACAGGTTTCTCCACAACGGACTTCTGTTCAGACATGCTGGCAGTAAACTCTACAGGCTTAGCTTCAGTCACCTGCTGGACTGTTTTTTTAGGCTTAGCCTGCAGGGCTATATTTTTGAACAGGGTTTTCAATCTTTTAGGGCTGCGCCCCGCACTTGGTGCCTCCTCCTCGGACTGTGTTATCTGAGCCACTTGTATAAGCGACAATTCTACAAGCAGTCGCTTATTTGACGACTGGCGATAGTTTATATCGCATTGGTTCAAAATACGCAATGCTGTATATAGAAATAAAGTTGAACATTTCTGTGCCTGCTCCACATAACGAGCTTTATGCTGTGCGGAACATTCCAAAAGTTGCATTGTCTTAGGGTCTTTTCCCATCATCACGTTTCTTATGTGAGAGGCAAGTCCCTGACAAAGATTACCTCCGTCAAAACCACGAGCTATGACCTTATTAACTAAAAGCATTATTTCGGCAACATTGTTAGCTATAGCAAGATCTACAATCTGGAAGTAGTTTTCCTCATCAAGAACATTCAAATCTTCGATTACTTTCTCATAAGTAATATTTCCTTTACAGAAACTTGCAGCCTGATCAAATATTGAAAGGGCATCACGCATACCTCCGTCAGCTTTCTCTGCTATCACTGCCAGAGCTTCTTCCTCGTAGGTATATCCTTCCTTCTCAGCCACCATTTTCAGGTGGTCAATGGTATTCTGCACTGTCATACGCTCAAAGTCATATATCTGACAGCGCGATATTATTGTTGGCAGCAACTTATGTTTCTCTGTAGTTGCAAGGATAAAGATTACATGAGCCGGTGGTTCCTCAAGAGTTTTAAGAAACGCATTGAAAGCGGCTGTTGACAACATGTGCACCTCGTCAATGATAAATACCTTATAACTGCCCACCTGTGGAGGAATACGTGTTTGTTCCATGAGGGTCTTTATATCCTCAACAGAGTTGTTACTTGCAGCATCAAGTTCAAAAATGCTATAGGAACGACCTTCTTCAAACGACTTACAACTCTCACAACTGCCGCATGCCTCTCCTTCCTGAGTAGGATTTTGACAGTTTATTGCACGTGCAAAGATTCTGGCGCAAGTCGTTTTTCCCACTCCCCGCGGACCACAGAACAGGTAGGCATGAGCCAGTTTACCTGTCTTAACAGCATTCTTCAGCGTTGTGGTAAGAGCCGACTGTCCTACCACAGAGTCAAAAGACATCGGTCTGTATTTTCTTGCCGAGACTATATATTCCATTGTTTTTTAATTTAGTTTCTTGCGCAAAGTTACAGTAAAAAGGAGACAATACAAAATAAAATCTAAGTTTTTAACCCAAATCGTTCATTAGCGTCCTGACTGATTCTTTGTGACTTCTAATGCTTATTGATTGATGATTTAAGAGTAAAAGCAAGTACAAGTTGACTTATGAAGCCCAAAACAGAGCTTCTAAAAGTTCAACAATCACCATTATTACGCTTTATAACAGCTTGTATAATCATCGTCCTCCAGCTGAGAGACACACGTCCTTCAGGCTCAGTCGAAATTTAGTGTGGGAGTTTTCAACTTGAGTTTAAGGAGTTAAGAGGTTAGAGAGGTACGTAGGGACAGATCCTGTGTCTGTCCGCACAGAAATAATAAAATCGGGAATAATATCGACATAAAGGAAGAATAGAACACTACGCAGGTTTTGAGGTTTATTCCCCATTAAATTTCGACTGAGCCGTCCTTCAGCTGGAGGACGACAAAAGGATAGTTATTTAGAGATAAAAAGAAATGCAGTTACAGGCTTTATGAAACAAACTTATAACTACACTTCTGATGCTTAACGTGCTTACAGGCGAAACTTTAGTATATGTTTCTATCCTGTATATATTTTTATATCAACGGCATGCCTGCCTCTCTGCATTGCCGGCGCATTTCTTCGGGCCAGATACTGGCTTGTATTTCACCGATATGAGCCTTATGCAACAACACCATACACAACCTACTCTGTCCGATACCGCCGCCTACACTAAGCGGAAGTTCATCTGCAAGAAGTTTTTTATGGAAGTACAACTCCTTTCTGTCTTCCTTGCCTTCTTGAACCAGTTGGCGTAACAAACTTTCCTTGTCAACACGTATTCCCATTGAAGAAAGTTCTATAGAGCGCCCAAGAACAGGATACCATATAAGAATATCACCGTTCAAACCTGTCAGCCCCTTCTCTCCTACTGTTGACCAATCATCATAGTCGGGAGCTCTTCCGTCGTGTTTCTCACCGTTACTCAACCGGTCGCCAATACCTATTATAAAGACGGCACCATATTTCCGACTTATCAAATCTTCACGCTCTTTCGCAGTTTTGTCAGGATACATCTGCAGTAATTCCTCACTATGAATAAAGTGAATCTTCTCTGGCAGGAATGGTTCTAACTGAGGATAGGTCTCACAAGTAAGATATTCTGTACGCCGGATAGCAGAATAAATACGTTCAACAACGTCTTTCAGATAAGCCACAGTACGCTGTTCTGTAGTTATGACTCCCTCCCAATCCCATTGGTCAACATAGAGGGAATGCAGATTATCAAGTTCTTCGTCTGCACGAATAGCATTCATGTCAGTATAAATTCCATATCCCGGCTTCACCTTATACTCGGCAAGAGTAAGGCGCTTCCATTTTGCAAGCGAGTGAACAACCTCGGCTTTAGCATCGCCCAGCTCTTTTATTGGAAAAGTCACAGCGCGTTCTACACCATTCAAATCGTCGTTTATACCAAGTCCCTGAAGAACAAACAACGGAGCCGTAACACGACGGAGTCTAAGTTCTGTTGACAAGTTCTGCTGAAAAAACTCTTTTATAAGTTTTATACCCTGTTCTGTTTGCTGTAAGTCAATAATCGGTTTATATCCTAAAGGTATGATATTCTTCATTTTTACTATCATTTTGCTAATAACGGGTGCAAAATTACGAAAACATTGTCACATAACAAAGGAAAAACGAGAATATTTTGTAAACAACACAATTCACACTACTTTTTATCCTTTTCACGATGCACAGCTTCCACCTTTTCACTACTTTCCTCGGTTACAGCCTTTGCAGCCTCCTTTGCTTTTCGCTCTGCCTGCTCACGAGCAATCTTATTTGCAGATTCAGCGCTGCTAACCCTATAGAAACTCTGCATGTGATTGTTGAAACGAAGAACAAGCGAATCGTCCATCATATAAATAATATCTGCAGTATCATTCTTTATTGTAGGTTTTACTTTCTTATCATCACCTGCTGCTGACATAACATTTTCCTGCCGCATAAGCACCAGTTTTCCATTCAACAAATGCCACATTATATAGTTAGGGACCTTATCATATACAACAGGACTCTCTTCTTCCAGGGCGTTGACATGCCCTACCAAACCAACGGAAGATGCCTGATAATGACTTTTTATAGTAAAGCCATATTCCCGAGGAACAAACAATTCTTCACGTAAAGAGTCGGGCATACCGTTCATAAAACGCTGCTGTGACTTAGGAGACATCTTGTGCAGAGCTTTCATTTTCGGCATGACAACATAGCACCATGTACCCTTAAGGTGATCAATATCTATAACCATGTCAGCCACAGTACTGTCATTGGCATTAAGAACAATACCAAGATAATCACCTATTTTTATCTTTCCCATAACCTTACGATTACGTGCGGCATCTATAATATTATACATCACAGGATTGCTTCCATCAGTAGGAAGCAGACAAATAACCGAGTCAGTACAACCTTCACAGGCAAGTCCGTAAATTGTCTTGTCATCAGAGAAATCAGACATAAGTGCCTCGTCAATACCTGCTTCATTCTTTTGTTCTCCACTACATGCTATAGCCATGCCTGTGGCACATAACATCAGAATATATAAAAAACGCTTCATCATAGAACTGTAAATATGTGTTTATAATAGAAAACAAATTTACTAAATTAATGCGATGTACAAAATTACATGAGCAAATAATTATGATATGTTAATACATACGCACGCTTATACAACACGCATGCGCACGAGTTAAATTGTGTTCAAGTTGCTTATATATCGTAGAAAATATGTAACTTTGCGGTCAATTGTGCGCATTATCCGCTCAACAGACAACTGTTAAGACAAAAAGAATTTCAAACCAAATATGAAGAAAAAGATTCAGTTTAGTCTCATATATAGAGACATGTGGCAGAGCTCAGGTAAGTTCCAGCCACGCAAAGACCAATTGGAACGCATAGCTCCAGTAATCATCGAAATGGGTTGCTTCAGCCGTGTAGAGACCAACGGAGGTGCTTTCGAGCAGGTAAATCTTCTCGCCGGCGAGAATCCTAACGATGCGGTTCGTGCTTTCTGTAAGCCTTTCAATGAGGTTGGAATTAAAACCCATATGCTTGACCGTGGCTTGAATGCACTGCGCATGTATCCAGTTCCTGACGATGTTCGTCAACTTATGTATCGTGTAAAACATGCTCAAGGTGTTGATATACCACGTATTTTCTGTGGTTTGAACGACGAGCGCAATATAATTCCTTCTATAAAATGGGCTGCAGAGGCAGGAATGACTCCCCAGGCTACACTCTGCATAACAAACTCACCTGTACACACTGTTGAATATTATGCAGCAAAAGCTGACCTCTTCATTGAGGCAGGTGCACCAGAGATTTGCCTTAAGGACATGGCAGGCGTTGGCATGCCGGGATTCCTTGGTCGCTTGACAAAGGCTATCAAAACAAAACATCCTGATGTAATAATTGAATATCATGGTCACAGCGGTCCTGGTTTGTCAATGGCTTCTATTCTTGAAGTATGTGAAAACGGTGCCGACATCATCGATACAGCTATAGAACCACTGTCATGGGGTAAGGTTCATCCTGATGTAATCTCTGTTCGTGAGATGCTTAAGGATGCAGGTTTCGATGTTCCTGAAATAAACATGAACGCTTACATGAAAGCTCGTTCATTGACTCAGGAGTTCATTGACGATTGGCTGGGCTACTTCATAAATCCTGCCAATAAGCACATGTCATCACTTCTTCTCGGTTGCGGATTGCCTGGTGGTATGATGGGGTCTATGATGGCTGACCTTGGAGGTATTCAGGGTGTTATAAACAATCTCAAGAAAAAGAAAGGCGAGCCTGAACTTAACACCGACGACATGCTCGTTGCATTGTTCAACGAAGTTGAGTATGTATGGCCTAAGGTGGGTTTCCCTCCATTGGTAACACCATTCTCGCAGTATGTTAAGAATATTGCTCTCTTCAATCTTCTCACTATTGAACAGGGCAAGGGCCGCTATGTAATGATGGACGACTCTATCTGGGGAATGATACTCGGTAAGTCGGGTAAAGTTCCCGGAGAGTTGGCACCAGAGATTGTAGAGCTTGCTAAAGAACAAGGACGCGAGTTTGTTACTGACGACCCTCGCACTTTCTATCCTAACAACCTTGAGGATTTCAAGAAAGAAATGGACGAAAACGGTTGGGAATATGGTCAGGACAACGAAGAACTCTTTGAACTTGCTATGCACCCCGAGCAATATCGCAATTACAAGAGCGGTCAGGCAAAGAAGAACTTCCTTGCTGATTTGCAGAAAGAAAAAGATGCCGCACTCGGCACTAAGATAACTCCAGAAGAACTTGCCGCATTCAAGCACGCAAAAGCTGATGCTATTGTAGCTCCTTGCGCAGGTCAGCTATTCTGGGAAATGAACGGCGAAGGCGAGTGTGCACCTTCTGTTGAACCTTATATCGGTAAGGAATATGCAGAGGGCGATGTGTTCTGCTTCATGCAGGCAACATGGGGTGAGCTACTCACCGTACCAGCAGCATTAGGTGGCAAGCTTGTAGAAATTAATGCAAAGCAGGGTGCCAAAGTGCGCAAAGGCGATGTTATTGCCTATATTGAACGCAAGCAGGAAGCATAAGCAACTGTAGTCTTGCAGAATGAATGTCAATGTTATCATAGACAGCTACTATAAGGAGAATGGAGCTTTACGTTCCATTCTCCTAACTCATAGTAGGTTGGTAGCCGAAAAAGCTATCAGCATTGCCAACATACATTCTGAACTCAACATCAACAAAACCTTTGTATATGATGCAGCAATGCTTCATGACATAGGAATCATACTGTGCAATGCCCCTGAAATAGAATGCCATGGAACAGAACATTACATGCGTCATGGTATATGTGGCGCAGAAATGCTCAAGAAAGGTACTGTAGAATGGGGAATGACAACGAAAGACATTGAACCCTACGCACGTGTATGTGAAAGACACACAGGAGCAGGAATAACAGCCAAGGACATTGCAGAGAAAGGAATGCCACTACCCGTTCGCAATTTCCTGCCAGAGACTATTGAGGAAAAACTTATATGCTATGCCGATAAGTTCTACTCGAAAACACACCTCACAGAGGAAAAAACAATAGAAAGTGTAATCCGTTCCATGCGGAAGTTTGGCGACGACACAGTAAACCGCTTCGCTGAATTGCACGAATTATTTAAATGAAAAGACATTCCGTCATAATACTATCACTATTCCTTGTCATCCTCATGATGTCAGGCAATATCCCTGCACACAGCTTGCGTGCAGGAATGGTGAAACTTACCGACAGCATGAGGCTTGAAGATGATTCCATACAAATAACCGACTCGATTGTTATGGACTCGCTGGCACTTGCCATATTCAATCATAACAAAGCCATCGACGACAGCATACGTAAAGACTCGCTAAACAGATTGAAGTCAAGTGGTATTGAGTCACCTGTTCATTACCAGTCAAACGACTCAATGGTGTATCTTGCTTCTACAAAGAAAGCATATCTGTATGGCGATTCAAAGGTGAAATACGAAAATATGAACCTCGATGCAGAGAAAGTAGATATGAGCATGGAGAAAAACATGGTTCATGCTACAGGGGCATGGGTTGACACTACAAAGACGGAACTATACGGAACACCTGTCTTCCAAATGGGACAGGAATCGTACAAGAGCGACACAATGTCGTTCAACTTCAAGACAAAGAAAGGACTCATACGCAATGTTACTACAGAGCAGGAAGATGGTTTCCTTACAAGTAAACTGTCAAAACGCAATGCAAGTGGAGAGATATATCTTGAACATGGTCGCTACACAACTTGTGATGCCGACTGCCCCGATTTCTATCTTGCCCTTTCAAGAGCAAAAGTACGCCCTGGCAAGGATGTTGTATTTGGTCCAGCATACTTAGTAGTAGCTGATGTACCTCTGCCTCTGGCTATTCCTTACGGATTCTTCCCATTCACTTCAAAATACTCAAGCGGATTCATCATGCCTACCTACGGTGACGAGTCGGCACGCGGTTTCTATCTTCGTGACGGCGGTTACTACTTTGCAATAAGCGACAAAATGGACTTAAAGCTGATTGGTGAAATTTACACTAAAGGGTCATGGGGAGTATCAGCAACGTCTAACTATAGAAAACGCTATAGATATAACGGCAGTTTCCTCTTCAGCTATCAGGACACACGAAACAGCGAAAAGGGCATGCCTGACTTTACACAGCAAAAAAGCTTCAAATTACAATGGTCGCACAGACAGGACTCAAAGGCTAATCCTTATAACACGTTGTCAGCAAGTGTAAACTTCGCAACTTCTTCCTACGAGCGCAACAACCTCAATTCGGCTTATAATCCACAGTCGATGACTCAGAGTACTCGTACTTCATCGGTAAGCTGGAGCACTACCTTCTCAAGCATAGGAATGAACCTTAGCAGTTCTGCCAACCTTACACAGAACATGCGAGACTCTTCTCTCACAATGACTCTCCCCGACCTCACGGTAAGCATATCACGCTTCTATCCATTCAAGAGAAAGAATGCTGTAGGCAAGGCAAAATGGTATGAGAAGATTTCAATGTCATATACAGGACGACTCTCCAACTCGTTCTCGGGAAAGGAAGACAAGCTTATGCACTCAAACTTCTCAAAAGACTGGAAGAATGGCATGCAGCACTCTATACCTATAAGCGGAAATTTCACCTTATTTAATTATATAAACGTGAGTCCGTCGGTGAATTTCAACGACCGCACTTATCTAAGCCGTACAGAGAAATCGTGGGATAAGACAGCACAAGTGGAAAGAACTGATACTACACAGGGATTCTATAATGTTTATAACTGGAATCTGGCACTATCCATGTCAACCAAGCTATACGGTTTCTTCACACCGTCAAGAAAAATATTCGGCGATAAGATACAAGCCATTCGCCATGTCATTACTCCTTCATTAAGTCTAAGCTATGCTCCAGACTTTGGTGCTGCGAGCTATGGATATTATCAGACATATCAGAAGACCGATGCTGACGGAAATGTGTCTCTTGTAGAATATTCTCCTTATGCAGGTCAACTTTATGGAGTCCCAGGAAAGGGAAAGACCGGACAATGGGCATTCTCAATCGACAATAATGTAGAGATGAAGATAAAAACCGATAAGGACTCTACGGGATTAAAGAAAATAAGCATCATCGACAATTTCGGACTTTCCATGTCGTATAACATGGCTGCTGAGACTCGACCTTGGAGCGACCTTAGCACAAGAATAAGATTAAAATTTGGAAAGAACTACACATTCAACATGAATGCAATCTTTGCCACATACGCATATGAACTTGACGAGAATGGAAAACCATACGTAGGAAACCGCACCGAATGGAGTTACGGACGATTTGGACGTTTCCAAGGAACTTCCCAAAATTTCTCATTCACTTTGAATCCAGAGAAACTGAAGAAATGGTTCGGTGGAGGAAACAGTGAAGAAGATGGTGAACTTGAAGATGACGAGGGCATGGACACTGATATAGAATCAAATATTGATGAAACAATGATAAATGCCCAGAAAGGGTTAAGAAAAAAAGGAAAAAAGAAGAGTAAAGCCGAAGTTGATTACGACGGGTATATGCCTTTCTCTATGCCTTGGTCGCTGACAATAGGATATGGTATCACAATGCGAGAGAATACAAGTGGTACATTCAACACAAAGACAATGCGCTACCCTTACAGATTCTCGCAGACCATGAACATGTCGGGAAACATACGCTTGGCTGAAGGCTGGAACATAAGTTTCTCGTCAGGCTACGATTTCGACAATAAGAAACTCAGCATGACAACTGCGTCTCTACAGCGCGACCTGCACTGTTTCCAGATGTCTTGTTCAATGGTGCTTGCACCTTATACAAGCTATAATTTCTCATTCCGCTGCAATGCAGCAACGCTTACAGATGTACTCAAATACGATAAACGAAGCGGAACCACAAATGCAGTGAAATGGTACTAATATCAATATTATACATTATACTGGGATTTTTTCTTTTAACAAAAGGCGGTGATTATCTTGTTGACGGTTCTGTGGCAATAGCCAAATGGGCAAAGCTAAGCAACATGGTAATAGGTCTTACTATTATAGGCTTCGGCACATCAGCACCAGAATTATTGGTAAGCACATTGGCTGCATTGGAAGGAAGTCCCGGCATTGCCATAGGAAATGTTGTAGGCTCTAACATTGCAAACATTGCATTGATAATAGGCGCAACTGCAATTATCTATCCTATCACAGCTACAAAAATCACATTAGCACGTGACCTTCCGTTCATGATTCTGTCAGCAGTATTGATGGTTGTCGCAGGCATGGCAGGAACAATAGAACGCTGGGAAGGCATTGTTGCTTTATCTCTACTTATTACTTTCGTGTGGTGGCAGATTAAAACCTCACGAAAACATGAAAAAACTCTTTTGATAAAAGAAGGAAAAGAAATAGGACTCTTTATGCCTATATGGAAAGCTGCGCTGCTGGTTCTTACTTCTATAACGGCTCTTGTTGCCGGTGCCAACCTGCTCATCAATGGTGCATTTGATATAGCCATGACACTTGGCACAGCCCTTGGTGTTGGTGCAAAGGAAATGGAAAGAGTGTTAGGACTGACAGTGGTTGCTGTAGGTACATCACTTCCCGAAATGTTTGCAACAGTCATGGCTGCGAAAAAGAAACGAGCTGACATGGCATTGGGAAATATTATAGGCAGTGTCACTTTCAATATATTAAGTGTTGTTGGTACAGCATCAGCAGTGTGCCCAATACAGAACACAAATGTAGGATTCAAGTTCGACTACATAATCATGCTTGGACTCACCATTCTGCTATGGATATTCCTATTCACCGGTCGTAAAGTCAGCAGGATTGAGGGAACTGTTCTATTATGCATATACGTAATCTACATGCTCAGAACGGTACTCATAATTCAATAAAAACAACTACAACATGGACTTAGTCAGTAGATTTATAAATTACACAACATTCGACACACAATCGTGTGAGGATTCAGAGACTGTTCCGTCAACTCCCGACAAACAACTGCGATTCGCAGAATATTTATGCGATGAACTCAAAGCCGAGGGATTCTCAGATGTTGAGCTCAACGACAAAGGCTATATATATGCCACACTACCAAGCAATCTCAAGAATCAGGAAGTACCAACAATAGGTTTCATCGCTCATTACGACACATCTCCCGACGCATCAGGTGAAAACGTAAAGGCACAGATAATACGCAACTACGACGGAGGCGACATCATACTCTCCGAAGGAATCATTTCTTCACCTAACAAATTCCCAGAACTTCTTCTCCATAAAGGCGAAGACCTTATAGTAACCGATGGCACTACCCTGCTCGGAGCCGACGACAAGGCAGGTATTGCAGAAATTGTGCAGGCTATGTGCTATCTTCGCGACAACAACGATATTCCGCACGGAGATATAAGAATAGCATTCAACCCCGATGAGGAAATAGGCATGGGCGCACACCATTTCGATGTAGAGAAATTTGGTTGCGACTGGGCTTATACAATAGACGGCGGCGACTTGGGAGAACTGGAATATGAGAACTTCAATGCAGCAGCTGCAAAGATAAACATAAAAGGCATCAGCGTACATACCGGCTATGCAAAAGGCAAAATGCTCAATGCATCGCGCATAGCGGCAGAACTACTATCCATGATTCCAGAAACCGAACTTCCAGAGACTACAGAAGGCTATGAAGGCTTTTATCATCTGGTAAGTCAGAGCAGCACAACAGAGTCTGCCAAGATGTATTTCATAATTCGCGACCACGACAAAGAACGTTTCGAGTATAGAAAACAGTTTATCCAAAACTGTGTAGAGACTCTTAACAATAAATACGGTGAAGGCACTGCAACGGCAAACGTTTATAATCAGTATGCCAACATGAAAGAGGTTATAGACGAGCATCTACACACTATAGATATATGCCTGCAAGCATTCCGTGAGTGTGGAGTTCCTGCAAAAGTTCAGCCCATACGCGGAGGTACCGACGGAGCACAACTGTCATTCCGCGGCTTACCATGCCCCAACATCTTTACCGGCGGTGTCAATTTCCATGGTCCCCACGAGTTCATCTCCATTCAAGTCATGGAGAAAGCTATGCAGGTAATAGTAAAAATATGCGAGATTGCAGGCAATTATAATAAATAGGGTGTTGATAAATATATGAACTACAACATACTATAGCATAAACAAGGATGCATTCCTGTACACTTAGCGAAATACAAGCAGGTATAAAATATAGATATAAGGCTTGGACCATTTTTCTCAAAGAAGAGATTTATGACAATCTTATCACTCCAAATATTATAGATTCATAGAAGTAAAAAAGAAATATTTTTTATCTCAAATAATGCTGCAAACTTACAAAAAACATATTATACATGCAAATGTTATCATAAGATAAATAATAGTCTGTCCGTTTTATTCACAGAAAATTACTGTCGAGATTTTTGCACTAATATTTTCAAACTCTGCAATAAAAGGCTTTCTTGAGATAAGAAAAAAGGGGGTAAAACCTCAAAAGTACGGTGTTTAACCTCAATACGTACGTCTTCAGCGCTCAATACGTACGCCTATAGACCCTAAAACGTACGCCGTTAAGGTGTATGCACGTACGTCATTAACCTCTGTAAAAGCCTTTTTCATAACCAAAACAACGAAACAACCAAACGACAAAACAACTAAACCACTGAAAACTAAAAGGTTATTCTAACGTCTCTATTTTCGCATATTTACGCCCAACTCACTTTTATTTTATAAAACCGCCAAATATAAGGGGTTTATTTTGAACTTTTGTTTAGTATTTTGACAATTAAGGAGTTCAAGGAGTACAGGGAGTCCAAGACAATACCAAACAATCAAACGGTCAAACAACTAAACAACCAATCTCGGGCTTATCCCATTTGTCCTGTTAGATATGCCTTGGTTCGAGGATCTTCAGGACTGTCGAACATCTTTTTCGTTTCACCATATTCCACTAAATCACCAAGAAACATGAACATGGAATGGTCAGCCACTCTCTTTGCCTGAGACATGTTGTGAGTAACGATGAGGATGGTAACCTCTTTTTTCAGCTCGTCCAATAAACTCTCGATATGCTTCGTTGCTATAGGGTCGAGAGCAGAGGTAGGCTCGTCCATAAGCAGCAAATCGGGTTGCAATGCCAGTGAACGGGCTATGCACAGACGCTGCTGCTGTCCTCCGGAGAGAAATGTTCCCCGCTTAGTCAATGAGTCCTTCACTTCGTCCCAGAGAGACACATTGCGTAGATTATTCTCAACAATTTCATCTTTACGACTCTTCGACAGGCGAATACCATTGAGCGTGTATCCAGCCAACACATTGTCATAGATGCTCATGGTTGGAAATGGATTAGGCTGCTGGAAAACCATACCGATGCGTCTTCTTACCAACATGGCTTCCATATTAAGAATGTTTTCACCTTCAAGAAGAATATCTCCTGTGGTTTTGATTTTTCTGTAAAGCTCATGTATACGATTTACGGCTCTTAGAAGTGTGCTCTTTCCACAACCAGAAGGTCCCATAATAGCGGTTATGGTGTTTCTATCTATGTCTGCCGAAACATGCTTTACTGCCATGGTTTCTGAGTTATAGGACACGCAGACGTCTCTTATACTTAAAATAGGATTTACTATTTTTTCCATTTCTTTTCCAATCTCTTTGTTAAAAGGTTTAGGCACAAAACAAATAAAAGCAGAAACAGCGATGTGCCCCAAACAAGGTCCTGCTGGCTTGGATCATTATAAAAGTCCCAGATAAGAAGTGGAACAGCGCTCATAGGTCTCGTCATGTCCCATGTCAAGGTCATGCTTCCCAATGCTGTGAACATCAATGGAGCTGTCTCGCCCGCCACACGAGAGACAGCAAGCAGAATACCTGTCAGGATGCTGCCAAGCGATGCCGGCAGAATGACTTTAAGCATCACTCTCCAATAACCGCCTCCGAGTGCGAGTCCACTTTCTTTCAATGTTTTCGGCAGCGCATTCATTGTTTCTTCCGTGGAACGAATGATGAGCGGCAGCATCATCACCATCAGCGCCATGCTGCCGGCAAATGCCGAATATCCATGCATGGGTACGACAACCCATATGTAGATTACAATTCCGATAATAATGGAAGGAGTTCCTTGGAGCATATCTGTAAGATAGCTTACTGCAGCCGCAACCTTCGAGTGTCTGTATTCCGACAGGCATATACCGCTCATGATACCTATTGGTATGGCTGCCAGAGATGCGACGAACAGCATAAGACAGGTTCCGACAATGCCATTGGCTATTTTGAATATAACAAGCTGTTCCACTCCCAGTGATTTCCACAACACATCCCCAATTATTGCCACAAGCAGTATGGAAGTGACAGCAGAAAGAGTACATACAGAGAGAAAGACAACTCTACTATATGTCTTCCTACGGCTGATGCTGATGGATTTAATATTGTGTTCCATTTCTATTTTTTGTGTTTGACTCTCCTGATTAATATTCTTCCAGCAATATTAATCATTGCCGTGATGACAAACAGAAGTAAACCTATGCCGATAAGGGCAGAAAGTTTAAGACCATCAGCCTCGCCGAACTGATTGGCTATGATACTTGCCATCGTATTGCCAGTCTGGCGCAACGACTCTGGAATGTCATTGGTATTTCCAATGAGCATCGTTACAGCCATGGTTTCTCCCAAAGCCCTTCCTATTGCGAGGATAAAGGCAGAGAATATTCCAGAACCAGCTACGGGGAAAATCACATGACGTATCACCTCTGCCCTTGTCGCTCCCATGGCATAGGCTCCTTCCTTCATCTGTGCTGGAACCATTTTAATGAATTCTGAGCTTAGCGAGGCGGCATAGGGCACAATCATGATTGCGAGTACAAAGGTGGCGGTGAGGATACCTGAGCCTGCGGGCGACAAGTTGAGTTGCATGAAGAGTTCTCTTAGAACATAGAAACCCCACAACCCGTAGATGATGGAGGGAATACCTGCCAGCAATTCAACAACGGTGCTCAATATGCCTGCCACCTTCATTCCCCGGAAATATTCACCGGTAAAAAGAGCGACCGGCAGTGCGAGGAATACACACAGAATGAGAGCAAGTGCTGTGGTCAGCAAAGTGCCGGTGATGAAGGGCAGTGCACCATAATTCTCATGTCCCACTTTTGTTATCCAGTGCCCGGAAAATACAAATTCCCAGAATCCGAACCTGTCGAATGCTTCTGACGACCCCATGACAAGGGAAAGAATGATGCCCGAGCAAATGACAGGTACTACAAGGGCACAGATAAAAAGTAATATCTTAAATAATTTATCCTGCATAAACAACATTGTGCTATACAGTGGGAATGACATCCAAGGACATTCCCACGATGGTCGCTTCTTATTTGAGTATAGCCTTGCCATCATAGGTGACGGTATGTAAATTCTGCCTGCTTATATTCACCGCTTGTTGAGGCAGCGGGCAATAGTGCAGCTTTCTTGTTATCTGCTGAGCCTTGTCGCTGAGCATATATTCCATGAGTTTAACAGTTGCTACAGCCTGCATTGCTTTCCTGCCGGAATAGTTCTGCTCCTTATACACAATCAGCCATGTAAAGCAACTGATGGGATATGCGTCTTTCCCCGATGCATTGGTGATAGAACAGCGTGTGTCCAGAGGAATGTCGCCAGCCGCAGCCGAGATGCTTTCTTCTGACGGCTTAACATATACCCCCTGACTATTCTGTACACTGGCAAATGGTATTTTCTGTGCAAAGGCAACCTCCGAACCAATATATCCTATTGAGCATTTTGTATTGGCAATGATGCCTGCAACGCCAGGATTGCCCTTGGCGGCAATGCCCACAGGAAAATCTACAGTTTTGCCCTTACCGAACGCCTTATTCTAGCTTTGGCTGACCTTGCTTAGATAATCTGTGAAATTGAAAGTAGTGCCGCTTCCATCTGAACGATATACAACAACGATGTTATTGTTCGGCAACTTTACACCTGCATTCTGTGCAGCGATGCACCGGTCATTCCATTTATTTATTTTTCCTGCATAGATGTCGGCAATGACATCGCCTGAGAGTTTCAACTCATTCACACCCGGAAAGTTATATGCCAACACCACGGCACCAAGACAAGTTGGGATATGCACCACAGGCTTCATCCCTTTGGCTTCTTCGTCAGAGATAAAGGCATCCGACCCACAGAAGTCAACAATTCCATCCCTGAGGTTTCTCACGCCTCCACCGCTGCCAATGCCACCGTAGGCAATCTCATCGCCGGTTTCACGTTGATAATCATTGAAAGCCTGAGTATAGAACGGTAATGGGAATGTAGCCCCTGCCCTCGTGAGTTCTGCTGTTTCCCGTCCAGACTTGTTTTTGCTTACACCACAGGCAGCAAACAGAATGACTGTAAAGGCTGCCAAAATCATAAAACCTCTTTTCTTCATATTATGCTTTATTTATAATATTGTTTTTACGATGCAAAGGTCTATGATATATATTACAAATTGATTACGTTATTGTTACGATTCGGTTATTTTCAAATATATGGCTTGTAAAGAGTACCTTTTCTGCCCTTTTACCACTCCTTAGCAGACAACCAAAGCTTTCCTTAGCGGATGACTAAGGGGTTTCCTAAGGAACGACAGAAGGACTTCCTAAGGAACGATGAAAAGCTAATTAGCTTTTGCAATATATAAAATAGCTTTTAGGTGTCGGTCTTAAAGAACAAAAAAAGATGCATCTGCTTTGATACATCTTTTGTCTTGGCATGTATTTGTCATTGGTTTGCCAACCTCTGTTCAGCCAGTTTTTCGTATTTTGTACCGGGCATACCGTAGTTGGCATAAGGGTGGATAGAGATACCGCCACGCGGAGTGAACAATCCTGTCACTTCTATATACTTTGGCTGCATAAGCTTTATCAAATCCTTCATAATAACGTTCACACAGTCTTCATGGAAATCACCGTGGTTGCGGAAGGAGAATAGGTAGAGCTTAAGGCTCTTTGATTCTACCATTCGCTCTGCAGGAATATATGATATGACAATCTCTGCAAAATCAGGCTGACCAGTGATGGGACACAGCGATGTAAACTCAGGGCAGTTGAACTTCACCCAGTAGTCGTTGTCGGGATGTTTGTTTACGAATGATTCAAGCACCTCCGGCGCATAATCGCTCTTGTATTCAGTTTTTCTGCCTAAAAGATTAAGATCTTCTGTTTCTCTGCTCATACTTATAGTTCTGATACTTTCAACGGGTTATACGAAACTCTATCATCATAGACATCTACTCCCTCGTACTTCTTTACATATTTCACAACCTTTATAGTCAAAGGCAGTACCAATATTTCATAGAGAGTTTTTGCAGCCACCTGTGTTAGCATAAGACTTATAAGAATCTCAGGAGTAACTTTTGGTGCTCCCTCGAAAATATAAGGCAGTGCGTAGAAAGCAAGTGGGAAGAATATTAAGGAGTCGGCTCCTTCACCGACAATTGTTGACACAATAGCTCTGACTGAAAAATGAAAGTTGAAGTTGCTTTTGTTCCTGTCAGCAATCTTCATTGCACTCATCACCCATGCGTTGAGGAACGAACCTACTATGAATGCGGTGAAACTGGCAATGGCTACTTGCGGTGCAAAGCCGAATACTTCGCGGAACGAGTCGTCGCTGCCTGGCACTATGGGAGGAAGAATACACGCTATCCCTCCGAGCATCACAACAAAGAAGTTCATGGCAAAGCCAAGCCAGATGATGAAGCGTGCCTTACGGAAGCCCCACACCTCGGCAATACAGTCGTTGAGAATGTAGGAAATAGGGAAAACTATGAAACCACAAGTAAGATTAATGTTTCCATAAACATGAAACAGTTTTGTTTCCAACAGGTTGCTTGTTACCAAGCAGATACAGAAGAGCATGCCCATAATAACGAATGCCACGCTCAGCTTTTCTTTTCTATTATTCATTTTTATAGTTTTGATTATTGGGAAGGTAGCTATCTACTCCCCATGGTTTTTTAAGAGGTTATACCAACTCTATAACCCCATGCCTCCCCCATCGCAGGGAAAGGCACAAGGTATTGTGTGTGTGTTTATTCCTTTTCTTCTTTCTTTGCAGAGAGAAGGTCTTCAAAATCGGTATATCCGTTCTCTACGAGAATGTTATACCACTGAATCAGCTTCTTCATGTCAGAATCGTGCACACGATCGCGGTCATAGCTTGGAAGCACTGATGCAAAATACTCATGCAGTTCGTCGGCACTGCATTTTCTATAGTCGAGAGAGCTTTTCTTTGATTCTTCTTTCTCTCCTACAGCTTTCAGCACCTTCCAGAGTTCTACATCTTCGTCTTCTGTGTACATGGCAATATCGCCAAGTGAGGTTATGCGGTCGGTTGCGAAAGTTGGAACACGACGCTTCTTACTGTCTATTGTCTCGACGATAAGGCTGTTGTTGCCACGGCTTACCATACGATAAAGTCCTGGTTTGCCTGCAATTGAAAGTATTGTCTCCATTGAATTTATGATTTATTATTTATTTGTCTGAATATTTCTTTTATCTGTGATTCCAAATCGGCTTCACCATCGTTTAGTATCTCAAAGTCTGATTTTGCGAGTTTTTCCTCTTGCCCCATCTGTCGGTTTATCCACTCCATTGCTTTCGCATGAGTGAGATTATCGCGCCTCATTATTCGTTCAAGACGAATGTTCATAGGCGCTGTCACACAAACAACATAATCAGGCTTAATGCGTTTGTCGAAACCGCTTTCAAAGAGTATGGCACTCTCAAGCCACTCACAGCCGGAGTTTATGAAATCGCATGCAACAGCAGGGTGCACTACTTCATCAATCTTTCTCGCATTCTCATCAGAGTTTAGAATGAACTTTGAAAGCATTGCCTTGTCAAGAATACCGTTCGGAAAAACGTTCATACCTACAGTATCAGTCAGTGCCTGCTGTAATTCGGGCGATGAGCGCATAAGTCTTTTGGCTGCTGAATCGCAGTCATAAACCTTTATTCCGTATTTCTCAAGCAATGCGCATACGTGGGTTTTCCCGCTCCCAATGCCTCCTGTAATTGCTATTTTCATTAGTTCTCTATAAGGTAATCCACCTTCTGAAGTTCTGTATTTGCCTTCATGACGCCTAAGGGCATCCTTGCTATCTGTATCTGGCATTTGTCGGAGCCTGGCACAATATCATTATAATCAACTTCAACTCTGAACTGACTTGTATTGATAGTGCGGTATTGCGAAACACCAACAGTGAATCTAACAGCTACCTTTGCAGGGAATGTACGCAGTGTAATATTCTCGGGTACATTCACTGCAATAATAGGAACTTCAACCGTCTCTTCCGTAAGAATGTCGGAGTATAATCCCACTGTGACAATATCAGGATAGATTCTTGTTCCTTTAATAGGATTAATCTTCACATTACGCCTCACAGTATCAGTGAAATTAACTATGTTCAGATTCTCGGTAGTAACAAACTTTATACTGTCCAGCCTTTCCTTTGATGCAAAAACTGTTACTTTCTGCGGAAACATTTGTGTATGTGCCAAGTAATGATTAGGTGCAGGTATAATCTGCCCTATTAATCGTATAGGCACATGCTTGGTGTATCCCTTTGCAAAGCTGAATTCAAGTCGTTCGGGCTTTATAGAGCTAATGGTTGAAGAACCATAGAGCCGCCTTGACACAAGTCTGTGCAACTCTGTTTGTGAGACTACACACTTGTGGGATTTCGAGAATTTCGAGAAGTTTACTGATATAGGGCGAATCTTGTCTCCATATAGATACTGCAGGAATGAGAATCCCTTGTCGCGCACCATGACACGCACAGTATCGGTAGGCGTCTCTGTGAATACGATATTCTTTGGTACACCGTCTATTGTCACAGGCACAGGAATCTCATAATCATAATACTCGTTGAGTGTTGTCGAAAGCCAGAACAGGCTGCTCAACACCAGAAATATCATGAAAGTGAACAATCCCTTGCTCGGACGCAGCAGGAGGATTGCTTGTTTACTTAACCGGCATATCTTGTACAGCAGCGAAGACATAGTTCTTATCTACTGTTATAACAACGTTGTTGGCAACTTCCACCTCAACTTTGCCAGTGACATGGTCAACATTCTTAACCTTTCCGTAGATACCACCGCCGGTTACAATCTGTGTTCCTTTCTCAATAGAGTTCTGGAACTTACGAATCTCCTTCTGCTTTTTCTGTTGAGGACGAATCATGAAGAACCACATGATAGCAAATACAGCCACCATCATGATAATGAACCCTGTGCTGTCGCCGCCCATTTGTCCTTGGGCAGCAAGAATAATCTGTGTCATATATTAACGTTATAGTTGTTTCAACAATTTATTTTCTGTTATCAATGCACGTGCTATATTGTCGAGCATACCATTGATGAATCCTGCACTCTTAGGTGTACTATATACCTTTGAAAGCTCAACAAACTCGTTTATAGTAACGCTTACGGGAATAGCGGGAAATGTCAGCATTTCAGCCAACGCAATCTGCATTATAACAATGTCGATGAATGGCATGCGGTTAAGCTCCCAGTTGCGTGAGTGCAGAGTCATGTAGTGCTGATATTCGTCAGTATTGAGAATACTTGCTCTGAAGAGCTTGATTGCATATTCACGGTCAGCCTCGTCCTTATATTCAGACTGAAGTTCCTGATGTGCCTTATTTTGGGGATCGAATCTTTTTATCGTCTTGATAACAAATGAGTCAACAATATCCTTGTCATCATTCCAGTAAAGCGACTTTTCTTCAAGAAGAAGGTCTAAATCCTCGTTGTGTTCAATAATCTGCTTGTACAGTTTACGCCACACTTCACGGTCGGCTTCGTATGAGTCTTCCACAGATGCCATATACTCTTTATATGTGTCGGTCTGCTCTATAAGGTTGCATATTCTACGTACAAACTCGACATCTTCTCTCCACGACATTTTCTGTGCATCATTAAACTCCGCCAACGACTCGTTTTCTTCCAACTGCACAGCAAAACGGTTGTAGGCAAAGCGTGCAGAAGGAGCCTCTGTTCCTTCACGTTCGGCACGCTGAGAGAGAATTTCATAGCGTAAGCGTTCTTCACGTGTAACAGCTATTATCAAGTCTAATAGGTAATTGTACATGTGGTAGGCTTTTGACAAACTTGTAAGCAACTCTTTTTCTGCAATGTCCATGGACTTTCCCCCGTTCATGTAATAAGCATATACAAGTTGTACTACCTTAATTCTTATAAGTTCACGATTAATCATTCTCTAACAATTAGTGTTCTTGCTTTCAAAAAAATATAATGCAAAGTTAAATCTTTTATTGTGAATATGCAAGAAAACACTTTCATTTATACTTTTTTTTATATAAACTTTGCATACCTCAAGAAAATATCTTATCTTTGCACCGCTTTTTTTTGCAAAGCATTCGTGTGATGGCGATTAAGCATTTTAATTTTAACAACTTAATTTAGAGTAACACAAGTTATGAAAGAAATTTCTCTTAATGGTACCAAGCGTACCGAAACAGGCAAGAAAGCCTCTAAGAATTTGCGCAAGCAGGGTTTTATTCCATGTAACCTCTATGGTGAGTCAAAGGGTGAAAACTCTCTTCCTGTAGCCGAGCAGTTCACAATCGCTTTTTCTGAAATAAGAAAGGCTGTTTACACTCCTGATGTTCTCGTTTGCAAGCTCAACATTGACGGTACTGTTCATGAGGCTGTTATCAAGGAACTTCAGTTCCATCCTGTAACTGACGCTTTGCTGCATGCTGACTTCTATGAAGTTACACCTACAAAGCCAATCACTATTGGTATTCCTGTTAATCTCGTAGGTCATGCTCAGGGTGTTCGCGATGGTGGTCGCCTTGCTCCTGCAATCCGCAAGATTTCCGTTACAGCTCCTTACACAAACATTCCTGAGAAGCTCGATATTGACGTTACAAACTTGAAAATCGGTAAGAGCATCAAGGTTGGTGAACTTCACTTCGAAGGTCTGGAGATTGCTACTTCTAAAGAGGTTATCGTATGCTCTGTTAAGATGACACGTGCCGCTGCTGCCGCCGCTGCTGCTGCCGCCGCTGCAAAGAAGTAATAAGCATTACAATAAAACAAATAAGGAGTTGGTCTCAACGAGGCTGACTCCTTTTTAAATATATGGATAAGTTTTTAATTGTAGGTCTTGGCAACCCAGGACCAGAATATCACGAAACCCGTCATAATGCAGGTTGGATGCTACTCGATGCTTTTGCAGAGAATACCGGAGTCAATTTCGAGGATAAACGCTATGGCTTTGTAGCAGAAACATCGCTCAAGGGAAGAAAACTCTTTCTGCTTAAGCCCACTACATACATGAATCTCAGCGGCAATGCTGTTAGATACTGGCTCAACAAAGAGAATATCGACGAGAGCCGGTTGCTCGTAGTGGTTGATGACTTGGCACTTCCTTTGGGCAAAAGCCGCCTCAAGGGGAACGGTTCAAATGGCGGGCATAATGGCCTTGGCAACATACAGCAACTTATCGGCGAGAAATATGCCCGTCTGCGTATCGGTATAGGCAATGAGTTTGGACGAGGCGGACAAATTGACTGGGTGCTCGGCAAATTCACCAACGATGAACGCAAACTTCTTCAACCCGTACTCGACAATGGTATTGAGGAAATAAAGTCATTCGTTCTACAAGGACTTGACAGAACAATGAACCTCTTTAACAAGAAGTAAACCATCAGAATATGAGTCAAAACACAAAACAGCTCAATCTAAGTCCGCAGGCTCGTTTGGACAAATGGCTTTGGGCAGCCCGCATTTTCAAGACACGCACTGTTGCCGCCAATGCCTGCAAAAACAGTCGTGTTACCAAAGGCAATGTCAACATGAAACCGTCTTCGGTAGTAAAGATAGGCGATGTCATATCTGTGAAAAAGCCGCCCGTAGTATATTCTTTCAAAATCATAAACTGCATTGAGCAGCGTGTTGGGGCAAAACTGGTGTCACAGGTTTACGAGAATGTCACCGACGCAAAGCAGTATGAACTGCTCGAGATGGCTCGCATAAGCGGATTCATAGACAGAGCACGAGGCACTGGTCGTCCTACAAAGAAAGACCGCCGTGCTCTCGACCAATTCTCTGCCCCTGTAGTATTTGGCTTTGACGATGATGATGACTTCGACGAGTTTGACTTCGATGAGTAGCCTTTGAAGAAGTTAAATAAATTAGAAGGAGTTGAAAGAAGTTAAAGGACAATAGCCTTTCTTCTCTCAACTCTTTTGTTTTTTTCATATTCAATAGCCCCTTTTCACATGAGAACTGGACTATTGTCTATTTTATCTTCTCAAGTGCTTCTTCTATGCCTTCCTCGTAGGCAAGTTTGTAGTAGCGTTTTGCCTGCGCCATATCAACATCAACACCATGACCAAGCTCGAAAGCCTCACCCACTCGATAGTGAGCCACAGGAATTCCGCTTTGTTTGTAAAGCTTGTATGCACGACGATAATCCTGCTCTATGCCGTTCTTTCCCTCTCTGTAAATGTCAGCGAGGTTTACTCTTGCGAGGTCGTCGTCCATAGCAATGGCTTTCTCGAAATACTTTATTCCACGCTCCATATCAATATCCACTCCTACGCCGTCGGTAAATACAATACCGAGATTATTCAATATCTCGGGGTCACGCATCCACTCGTGCTTAGGCTCTTCTTCTGCCACATAGAGCATATTGTCCAAGAACTCCTCGTCCCAACCATAGTCTGCCAGATTGCCGTGCTGATATTTGTTCTGCACAAATTTCAGGTCGTTTACTTTCACTCTTATTCCGTCAACATCAATAGTTTTCTTTGCCATACCTTATATTATTTATTTGTTGCAAAATTAAGGCAATTATTCCTAACATACAAATAATAGCCGTTAAAATCCATTGTTTTGAAGCGAGAAAATCCAGAGCGCTTTAATAGACTTGAAGAGCGGATTATCAGAAAAAAACATAATTTTTTTTAGACCTATAGCTCAAATTGCAGGCTGAAACCTTCCTTCTTCCTTGATATTCCCTAGTGTCATACGCCTTCAAGCTAGCTTGAGCACAAAATTAACGTTTTTAAATGCTCAATAGCTCATTTTGCAGGCTAAAACACCATTC
>JBHAEQ010000030.1:0-13055 GCA_041855685.1 Prevotella sp.
AAGTCAGGCAAGCATGCCAAAGTGAAAAAAGTCATTTGCCTAAGTCAGGCAAGCATGCCAAAGTGAAAAAAGTCATTTGCCTAAGTCAGGCAAGCATGCCAAAGTGAAAAAAGTCATTTGCCTAAGTTGGGCAAGCATGCCAGAGTGGAAAAAGTCATTTGCCTAAGTTAGGCAAGCATGCCATAGTGGAAAAAGTCATTTGCCTAAGTCAGGCAAGCATGCCAAAGTGGAAAAAATCATTTGCCTGAGTTGGGCAAGCTATAATAATTACCAAACCAAATCACAAAATCACGACCAAACCACGAAACAACAAAACAACCAAACAACCAAACGTTAGTTTAATATAATTTATCAACAGCTGCTAACGGTTAATCAGAATATTTTTTATAATTTTGCGTTGCAATCGCAATTATGCACACAATACAGCTATGCAACAAAAAATATTTTTCGCCATTCTGCTAATGGCACTTTTCATTGTCCTTCCTGCCAGTGCTGTACTTAAGGAAAAGAATCTGGAAAGTACGCTGGGCATTCTCCGAGACGAACTTACTGCCTATCACAAGGAACTTCGTCAACAAAGTGAACTTATGCAACAGCAGCAACAGAATATAGGTTCATACCTTATAAATATATATAACAAATCTACACAGAACTCGTTAATGCTGTATTCACAGAAGCAAGACAACATTTTCGACCTCACCTATGCCTGCCACGAAGCAACCGAGATGTATATGGAGTTTCAGAAAATGTCTTTGCCCTTCCGTCAGTACATAGAGAACAATAAAACAGAAATTGCCCGTCACGACTCTCTAATTGTGAGTCTGAGCCAGATGTCTGTAACAATGATGAGCGAAGAGGGCAAAATAAACCGGAATGTATGCCTGACTCTGGCTATTGCCATACGCCGTATGCTCAACGACAATAGTGAGCAGATGGCAGACTACATATCATATTATCAACGCACAGAAGAACGGCTGCGCTCGCTCAACGACTATGCCATGAAGAGATATTCTGATATACAGGCAAGCATTTTTGACAACAGCGGAGGTAATTATATCTCAACCTTGAAATCATTACACACCTCATGGAAGCAGACAGCCAATTCAATAGCAACGAAATACAAACCCCATCAAAAGCAGATTAAATCGCAATGGGACTACAGAGTCATACTCATTCTCTTTGCCGTGGTCATACTCTACGGGCTGATAGCAATAGGGCTTAACCTGCTGTTTTTCCGATACCTCATGCCTCGCCGCCTGCTGACACCTGCTTTCTTAGAAAAACGTAACAGCATAATGATGGCGACAAGCATGGTTACACTTGCCATCATACTTGGAGTTATACGCATAATATTCTACGACCAAAACTTCCTGATAATGGCATCCGGACTTCTTGTCGAGTTCGCATGGCTTGTAGGAGTTGTTTTAATATCACTGCTCCTGCGAATTGAAGGCAGACAGATTGGCAGTGCATTCAGAATCTACTCACCTCTGATATTAGTAGGATTCCTTGTAATAGCATTACGGATTGTGCTCATACCCAACGACCTTGTAAACCTTGTATTTCCTCCAATATTACTGGCATGCACCTTCTGGCAATGGCAGGTTATAAGAAAATACAGCCGCAACATTCCACGCAGCGATGTGTACTATGCCTACACATCAATGGCAGTGTTCCTTCTCTCGGTCATAAGCTCATGGGCAGGTTACACACTGTTCAGCGTAGAGGCGCTCATATGGTGGGTGATGCAACTCACATGCATACTCACAATAACATGCATATCAGGCTGGATGGAAACATGGGCAAAGAGCAGAGGTTTCAGCAGCCGCCCCATAACAGAAACATGGTTCTACAATTTCTGTCACAGCGTGGCTCTTCCGGTTTTAGGAATCGCTTCTTTCATTATATCTGTATATTGGGCAGCCGATGTATTCAACCTCAGCGATACAATATGGACCTTGTTTCGCACACGTTTCATAGACACACCCAACTTCGCCGCAAGCCTGTACGGCATCTGTCAGGTCATAGCCTTGTATTTTCTCTTCGCATATATAAACCGCATGCTGAAAGCATTTCTGGCTTTATATTTTGAAAAAAGCGACCACACCACAGCCGCATCACGCAATGTACTTGCAAAGAATGTCATACAGATTGCAGTATGGGGAATGTGGCTCCTAATATCGTTAAGCATGCTTCATGTAGGCAACTCTTGGTTGTTGGTAGTATCGGGAGGTCTGTCAACAGGTATAGGCTTTGCGTCGAAAGACATACTTGAGAATATTTACTACGGCATATCTCTTATGACAGGACGCGTAAAAATCGGCGACCTCATAGAATGCGACGGCTACAGGGGAACAGTCAGTTCCATAAGCTATACATCAACAATGCTGAATGTCACTGACGGTTCAGTCATAGCGTTTCAAAACTCACAACTTTTTGCCAAGAACTGCAAGAACCTTACTAAAAATCACGGCTATGAACTCGACAAACTTGTAGTAGGCATAGCCTACGGAAGCAATATTCAAGCCGTAAGGCAGATGCTTGTGGATAAAATATCACAGATGCCGTTCCTCAAACCGCATAGTGAAGTTATTGTGCTTGTGGAAGGATTTGGCGATTCGGCAATCAACCTGAAGATACTCGCTTGGGTACCTGTAATATCATACGCAAGATGCGACAGCGAAATATTAGAGTGCATCTACACCACACTCAATGAAAATGGTGTCGAAATACCATTCCCACAGTTGGATATACATAAAAAGAATTAATATATGACAGATTTCGGATTTTATATATTCGCCCTTATAGTAATAGTAGCTGCATTCATGCTGCTAAAGAAAATAGCAACATGTCTTATTAAAACCATCGTAATGCTCATTGTAATTGCAGTTTTGGCGTATATCTACATAACGTTCATAGCAGTATAGCGCAAATCTACATGCAAAAGTTCAGCACACTTACTTGAAGAGCTTTCTAAAAGGAGTAGGAATCGGCGTTTCAAATTCCATTAACTCATTCGTTACAGGATGATAGAAACACAATATTGAAGCATGCAGACACAGACGGTGAATTGGATTATGCCCGTTTCCATATTTAACATCACCACATACAGGATGACCAATATCCCTTGCATGCACACGAATCTGATTCTTGCGTCCTGTCTCCAATTGAAATTCTACAAGCGAATAGTCGGTATGACGCTCAAGAGTAGTAAAATGAGTAACAGCATACTTGCCTCCATTATCCGTAGGACTTGAATAGGTAACGAATGACTTGTTATCCTTCAACCAGTTGGCTATAGTTCCTTGGTCTTCCTCCATTTCACCACTCACAACTGCAACATAACGACGGTCATAAACTATTTCATGCCAATTATGTTCCAGTATCTGCTCCGTATCAATATCCTTTGCATATACCATGAGTCCTGAAGTATCACGGTCTAAGCGATGAACAACATGAGCACGACAGTTTTGACGTGTTTTCTGAAAATAGTCATCAAGGACACTCTTCACATTTAGCGACGCACGACCAGCCGCCATAGACAGGATTCCTATGTTCTTCTCTACAACAACAAGCCAACGGTCCTCATAAACAATCTTGACATAGCGGCTCTTGAATTTATCATTCAGCTTCGACCTGCTTATTGCAATATGGTCGCCGGCATGAAGCTGATGGTCAAATTGGGTTACAACCTTGTTGTTAACCTTAATTCCACGCCCTGCAAGCGTAGCCTTTGACTTATTCTTACTCTGCTTCACATTTTTAAACAGCCACTCTAACAATGTATCATCACCACGCACCTCGTAGCGGTCATACTCATGTAATTTGGGATTATAGCGCATACCTATATCAAGTTTTATAATGCAAAGTTAGCAAAATAACTTGAAACAGAGGATATTCTCGAACTTTTTTAGTAATTTTGTACCCAAATAATAACAAATTAAGGTAATGATAACTTTAACCAATTTAGCAATACAGTTCGGAAAGCGAGTACTTTACAAAGACGTTAATCTCAAGTTTACAGGCGGAAACATTTATGGAATTATCGGAGCTAACGGTGCTGGTAAATCAACTCTCCTTAGAGCCATAAGCGGTGACCTCGAGCCAAACAAGGGCACAGTGGAACTTGGACCTGGCGAACGCCTGTCGGTTCTTGAGCAGGACCACTTCAAATATGACGAATTCCCTGTAATGGATACTGTCTTGATGGGACATTTACCTCTTTGGGAAAACATGAAAGAACGTGAAGCTCTATATGCAAAACCTGAGATGACTGATGCTGACGGTAATCGTGCAGCTGAACTCGAACTTAAATTTGCAGAGATGGACGGTTGGATGGCAGAAAGCGATGCAGCCCAGCTTCTACAGAATCTTGGCATAACAGAAGATTTACACTATAAACTCGTCGGTGAACTTTCAAATACAGAAAAAGTGCGTGTGATGCTTGCAAAAGCATTGTTTGGTCACCCCGACAATCTATTGCTCGACGAGCCTACAAATGACCTTGACCTTGATACAGTGCAATGGCTTGAAGAATATCTCAGCAATCTGGAGCAAACTGTACTTGTCGTAAGCCATGACCGTCACTTCCTTGATGCTGTATCTACCCAGACCGTGGATATAGACTTCGGTAAGGTGACAGTATTCTCTGGCAACTACTCTTTCTGGTATGAATCAAGCCAGCTTGCTCTGCGTCAGGCACAGAACCAAAAGGCTAAAGCTGAAGAAAAGCGCAAAGAACTGGAGGAGTTTATCCGTCGCTTCTCTGCCAATGTGGCAAAATCAAAACAGACAACATCAAGAAAGAAGATGCTTGAAAAACTCAACGTTGAGGAAATCCAGCCTTCTACACGTAAATACCCTGGTATTATATTCCAGATGGAGCGTGAGCCAGGTAATCAGATTCTGGAAGTTGAAGGGCTAAAAGCTGTAGAACCAGACGGAACTGTATTATTCGACAATGTGTCATTTACTATAGAGAAAGGTCAGAAAACAGTTTTCCTTTCACATAACCCAAAGGCAATGACAGCCCTGTTTGAAATTATCAATGGTCACAGAGAGGCTGACGCAGGAACTTACAAGTGGGGCGTTACAATAACAACCGCTTATCTGCCACTTGACAATACAGAATATTTCAATACAGATTTAAACCTTGTTGAATGGCTCAGTCAATACGGTCCTGGCAACGAGGTTGTAATGAAAGGATTCCTCGGACGTATGCTCTTCAAGCAGGAAGAAGTTGAGAAGAAAGCAAGCATATTGTCAGGAGGAGAGAAAATGCGCATGATGATAGCACGCATGCAGCTACAGAATGCAAACTGTCTGATTCTCGATACACCAACAAACCATCTCGACCTCGAGTCAATACAGGCATTCAACAACAACCTCATGCAGTTCAAGGGTAACATTCTCTTTGCATCGCACGACCACGAGTTCATCCAAACCGTATCAGACCGTATTATAGAACTCACCCCAAAAGGCACTATCGACAAACTCATGGAATACGACGAGTATATATACGACGAGCAGATAAAGGAACAAAAGGCAAATATGTATAACTAAGCAGCCCGCAAAAGATTGCTTTAAGTATATGTAACAGCAAACTGAAGTGGCGTGTTAATAGCGCCACTTTTGTTATAATAAGCCATTTGGCACATTATTTGCATTAATAATTGCGAAATCAAATTATATTATAAAGAATGAAAAAGGAAGAAATAAATATCAACGAGGAAGAATCAAAGCAGCAGCAAGCAAGCAACACTGCTGATACAATACAGACAACTGAAGAAGTAGCAGAGGAAAAAGATCCACTTGACGTGGCACTTGCTGAAATTGAAGACTTGAAGAATCAATTGCTTTATAAGGCGGCAGAATTCGAGAACTTCCGTAAACGCACCATTCAAGAAAAGACAGAACTAATTCTTAATGGCGGACAGAATGTCATAAAAGCTATTCTCCCTGTTCTTGACGATATAGAAAGAGCTATAGAAAATGCACCAAAGAATACCGACATTCAGGCATTAGAGGAAGGTTGGGAGCTTATAGCAAAAAAATTGAATAAGACACTGGAAGGGCTTGGTGTTCAGAAAATCAACACTACTGATTCCGACTTCAATACCGATTTCCATGAAGCTGTAGCAATGGTTCCAGGAATGGGTGACGACAAAAAGGGAAAAGTAATCGACTGCGTACAGACAGGCTATACTCTTAACGACAAGGTATTGCGTCATGCCAAAGTGGCAGTAGGTCAATAAACCTCAAAAATGACAAAAGAATATGGCAAAACGTGATTATTACGAAGTACTGGGAGTAGATAAACAAGCCAGTGCTGCCGACATAAAGAAAGCATATCGCAAGATAGCAATCAAATATCACCCCGACCGCCAAGGCGACAAATCAGAAGCTGAAAAGGCAAAAGCTGAAGAGAAGTTCAAAGAGGCAGCAGAGGCTTATTCTGTGCTTTCTGATGAACAGAAACGCCAGCAATACGACCAGTTCGGCTTTGATGGTCCAAATATGGGAGGGTCAGGATTTGGAGGATTCGGAGCAGACGCAGGCTTCTCTATGGACGATATATTTTCTGCCTTTGGTGATATATTCGGTGGTCGTGGCGGATTTAGTTCCGGCTTCGGAGGAGGTGGACGCCGTTCGGGTCGTCCACGAGTATATAAAGGAGCTGACCTTCGTTTGAAAGTAAAACTCACACTTGAAGAGATAAACAATGGTGTGACCAAGAAATTCAAAGTACGCAAAGATGTTCCTTGTACCCATTGTTCGGGAACAGGAAGTGCCGACGGTTCAGGAAGCCAGACATGTTCTACCTGTGGAGGTTCTGGTATCGTATATCGCACCCAGCGTACTATGCTTGGAATGATGCAGACTCAAACTGAATGTCCGGATTGTAATGGTGAAGGACAGGTTATAAAGAATAAATGTCATCATTGTCATGGCACAGGTGTTGTTAAAGGAGAAGAAGTTGTAGAAATAAACATTCCTGCTGGTGTACAAGACGGAATGGTTGTCAATGCATCGGGCAAAGGAAACGCAGGTCCACGCAATGGTGTAAATGGAGACATACAAGTATATATTGAAGAAGAACAGCATAAGACATTCATTCGTGATGGACAAGACCTTATATACAATCTCCTACTCGACTTCCCGACAGCGGCATTAGGTGGCAGTGTGGAAATTCCTACAATAGAAGGAACAAAAGTTAAAGTAAAGATAGATTCAGGAACACAACCGGGAAAAACTCTCAGACTACGCAGCAAAGGTCTGCCGGCAGTTCAAGGCTATGGCTCAGGTCGTGGTGATTTGCTTGTAAATATAAGTGTATATGTGCCAAAAGAATTGTCTAAATCAGAACGTAAAGCAATAGAGGAAATGCGTAAAAGCGACAATTTCACTGGCGATGAAAGTACGAAGAAATCTATCTTCGAACGATTCCGTAACTATTTCTAAGTATGAACTACAAGGAAACAATAGAATATTTATATAATGTAGCGCCTGCCTTTGAAAAGGTAGGCGCTGGCGCATATAAAGAAGGGCTGTCAAATACTAAAGCACTTGATGCTCATTTTGGTCATCCGCATAAGCGATATAAAACTATTCATATAGCAGGAACAAACGGTAAAGGCAGTTGTTCACACACATTAGCAGCAATATTACAAAGTCAAGGATATAAAGTAGGTCTTTATACATCACCACATCTAATAGACTTCCGCGAACGCATACGTGTAAATGGAAAGACTATTCCAGAACAACGCATAATAGACTTTGTAGAACAAGAGCGCAAATTCTTTGAGCCGCTTCAACCAAGTTTTTTTGAACTTACAACCGCCCTTGCGCTAAAATACTTTGAAGAGGAAAAAGTGGATATTGCCGTTATTGAGGTTGGACTTGGAGGAAGAATTGACTGCACCAACATCATAACCCCTATCCTATCCATTATTACAAACATCAGTTTCGACCACACGCAGTTTCTTGGCAATACTCTCGCACTGATAGCCGCTGAAAAGGCAGGTATTATAAAAGAAGGTATTCCATGCTTGATAGGTGAATATACTGCTGAAAGCTTGCCTGTATTCAAAGCCGCAGCAACCAAAAAGAATGCAACTATAACTCTTGCTCAAGATAATCCGATTGAGGATAATAATATAGACTTTGAATTAAAAGGATTATACCAGCAACGAAACAAAAACACGATTCTTAATGCAGTGTGCCTTATAAGGAAACATCTACACATCAGCAATGAAGCAGTAAAAGAAGGAATGGAAAATCTTTGCCAGATGACAGGACTCATGGGACGTTGGCATAAACTACAGGACTCACCACTCATAATATGCGACACAGGACATAACCTTGCCGGTTGGCAATACCTTGTTCCACAGATACTGGCTACAGTTGAAACGAAAGAAAAGCCAAATACTCTAAGAATAGTATTTGGCATGGTAGATGACAAAGACATTAACGATGTTATGGATATTCTTCCGCAAAACGCAAAGTATTATTTCTGTCAGGCATCTACCTCTCGAGCTATTAAGCCGGAGAAATTGGCAGAGTTGGGTGGAAGAAGAAATCTTGACAGCAAAGTATTCAATGATGTGTTTACTGCATATAAGCAGGCACTCTCCGACTCAAATACCAATGATTTTGTTTTTGTAGGAGGCAGCAACTATGTAATAGGTGAATTACTGACAGAACTCTGTTCAACAACAGGTAACATGGCATAAATACAGCTTCTTTTAATTTCTTTTAACGCACAAACAAACTTATTTTTCCGCTTACATTTGTTCGTTTGATTTTTTTTCAGTTACTTTGCAACAAATAAGTAACTAAAAACTCACAATTATGTCAAACACAATTGAAACAGAATACCTCTGTGGTTTGAAGAAGGAAGACTTCCAAACCACTATAGACGGAAAAAAAGTTGATTTATTCATACTTAAGAACGCATCTGGCAGCGAAGTAGCCATTACTAATTACGGTGGTGCTATCGCTGCCATTATGGTGCCTGATAAAGACGGCAACTATGCCAACGTAATTCAAGGACATGACAATATAAAGGCTGTTGTCGAGAGTCCAGAGCCATATCTGTCAACATTAATCGGACGCTATGGCAACAGAATCAACAAAGGACGCTTTGTTCTTAACAAGAAATTGTACGAACTGGCTGTCAACAATGGTCCCAACTCTTTGCATGGCGGTAAGAGTGGATGGAATACAAAAGTATGGGATGCTATACAAATGAGCGGACGTGAGTTATCGCTTACCTATGTTTCTCCATACGGCGAAGAAGGTTATACAGGCGAAGTTAAAGTAAATGTTACTTATACATGGACCGATGACAACGAGCTGGTTATTAACTATTTGGCTGAAACAAACAAGAAAACAGTCATCAATCTTACTCACCACGGTTTCTTCTCGCTTACAGGAATTGGAAACCCAACTCCGGTAATCAACGACTTGATATGTGAAATCAATGCTGATTTCTATATTCCTATTGATGACACTTCGATTCCGACAGGCGAGATTCTCAAGGTTGCAGGAACACCTTTTGATTTCCGTACACCAAAACCAGTAGGAGTAGATATTGATGCCGATCACGAACAAATTCGCAATGGTGCAGGCTATGACCACTGTTTTGTATTGAATAAACATGAAGAAGGCGAACTTTCATTCGCAGCACGCATTCTTGAACCAAAGAGCGGACGCACAATGGAAGTATATACCACAGAACCGGGAGTACAATTCTATACTGACAACTGGGCTGACGGATATGAAGGTCAGCACGGAGCAACTTTCGGACGTCGTTCCGCAGTATGCTTTGAATGCCAGCATTTCCCAGATACTCCAAACCGCCCATACTTCCCAAGCGTAGAGCTTCGCCCTGACAGAAAGTACAAGCAGAAGACAATCTACAAGTTTGGCGTAGAAAAGTAAATACTAAAAAGGTCTTTAGCAAATAAAGACCTTTTACCCTGTCAAATAGAAATAATCAACAATCAAAATAAATCTAAAAGTAAATATGAGCAAACAAGCAAAACAATGGGGTGCAATTCTCGTAATGATTGCACTCTTTGCAATGATAGCCTTTGTGACAAACCTCTGTTCACCAATGGCTGTCATAGTGAAAAACCAATTTGGTGCAAGCAATTTCCTTTCACAAGTAGGTAATTATGGTAACTTCATGGCATACCTCATCATGGGTATTCCATCAGGAATGCTAATTAAAAAGGTTGGTTATAAGAAGACGTCTCTTATAGCCCTTGCCGTTGGTATCCTCGGTATTCTTGTACAGTGGGCAAGCGGTACCTACGGTTTCGTAGTTTACCTCATTGGTGCATTTATTTCAGGTTTCTGCATGTGTATGCTTAACACCGTAGTAAATCCTATGCTTAACATTCTTGGTGGTGGTGGTAACACAGGAAATCAGCTTATCCAGATTGGAGGTGTGTTCAATTCTGCAGCAGCAGTAGCCGTTTACATCATCATGGGAGCACTCATTGGTGAGGCAGCTAAAGCTCAGATTTCTGACGCAACACCAGCTCTTATGATTGCTCTTTCAATATTCGTTATAGCATTCATTGTAATCCTTTTTACTAAGATTACAGAACCTGAACAACCAACAGAAGAGAAGAAGGAAGTTAAAGATAAGTATAGTGCTTTCTCTTTCCGTCATTTCAAGTTAGGCATCATAGCTATTGCTTTCTACGGTGCAGTAGAAGTAGGTCCTCCAACTTACATTCTTCAGTATCTCACAGCAGCAGGCGATGCTGCTACTCCTGGACTCGGCATGGATGCAGGATATGTAGGAACACTTGGTGCACTTTACTTCATTCTCATGCTTATAGGCCGTTTGGTAGGCGGTATTGTTGGTGGTAAGATTGCTACAAAAACAATGATTTCATCAGTTAGTGCAACAGCAGTAGTATTGTTTGCACTCGGCATTTTCCTTCCTACAAATATCACAGTCAGCGTTCCTGGTATTGACTATGTAAACCTTGGACTCGTTTGGGGCGACATTCCTGTTGGAATATTCTGCTTCCTGCTTGTTGGTCTTTGTGCTTCTGTAATGTGGGGTGGTATCTTCAACCTTGCAACAGAAGGTCTTGGAAAATATACAGCTATTGCTTCTGGAATGTTCATGACAATGGTTTGCGGCTTCGCAATCATGGTAGGTATCCAAGGCTTGGTTGCTGACTATACCGGCAGCTATCTCGCAAGCTTCTTTGTACCACTTGCTTGTGCAGCCTACATTCTATACTATGCGCTTATCGGCAGCAAGAATGTCAACACAGATATTCCTACAACTTAAAAAACGAGTTATCAATAAAGTGGGCATCTTATGCTGATGCCCGCTTATAAGTAAAAACCCAAATACTTTATTATTATGGATATAGAATTCGTAAGAAGCCGTTTCATTAAACACTTCGATGGCAAAACAGGAAATGTTTACTTCTCACCAGGACGTATCAATCTAATCGGTGAGCACACAGATTACAATGGAGGTTTCGTTTTCCCAGGAGCTGTTACATGCGGCATTATGGCAGAACTTCGTCCTAATGGCACAGATACTATCATGGCATATTCAATCGACCTGAAGGATCGTGTAGAATGGAAAGTAAACGACCCTCAAGGTCCACGTGCTACTTGGGCTCGCTACATTTATGGAATGGTTCGCGAGTTTCAGGAGCTGGGTGTTGAGGTTAAAGGATTTAATGTAGCATTTGCCGGTGACGTTCCTCTCGGAGCGGGCATGTCTTCATCAGCAGCTTTGGAAGTATGCTTCGGTGTTGCCCTTAACGACCTCTTTGCCGACAACAAACTTACAACATGGCAGATAGCTCTTGCCGGTCAGGCTACAGAACACAAGTACGTAGGAGTAAAATGCGGAATAATGGATCAGTTCGCATCTGCATTCGGTCAGGAAGGCAAGCTCATGCGCCTTGACTGCAACACATCGGAGTTTGAATATTTCCCATTTGACCCTCAGGGATATAAACTCTTCCTCGTAAATTCTTGCGTAAGACACGAATTAGTAGGTTCTCCTTACAATGACCGACGCAACTCTTGCGAGAATGTTGCCAAGGCTGTTGCTACAAAGCATCCTGAAAGAGAAATAAAGACTCTTCGCGATTGCACATGGGCTGATCTGGAAGAGGTTGCCAATGAGGTTAGCGCAGAAGACATGAAGCGTGCTAAGTTCGTATTGGGTGAGAAAGACCGCGTACTTGCAGTATCAGCAGCTCTTGAAAAGGGCGACTACGAGGAAGTTGGTAAGCAGATGTATCTAACCCACGAAGGATTGTCAAAGGATTATGAAGTATCATGCGAAGAACTCGACTTCCTTAACGATTTGGCAAAAGAATGCGGAGTAACAGGCTCACGCATCATGGGCGGAGGCTTCGGAGGTTGTACAATCAATCTTATCAAGAACGAACTTTACGACGATTTCGTGAAAACCGCAACGAAGAAGTACAAAGAAAAGTTTGGCAAAGAGCCTAAGTTCATTCCTATTGTTATAGGCGATGGCGGTCGAAAACTTTGCTAAGCAACAATATAGCAAAATCATTAAGTAGGTTGGAAATATTTCCAACCTACTTTTTTATACACCTGACAATAGTTAGTATACCGCAGGCTTAATTCGTGTGCTTTTATCCATAGGCTTTCTGACTGCTTGCATACGCTTATCAGCATCTTGTCTACTACTGTTACCTTGAAGTAGTCACTACATCAAAGTAATAGTGAAAACCAATCTGAAAGATAATCGAACATCATCAGTTCAGAATCTAATAACTGATTTGGGATTAAGGAAGTACATTCTTATTTTGTAGGAAACACGTTTCTGCTTGTCGCAAATAGTTATGCGGTCATGTTTCCCAATTGAGAAACACATGCACCGCAATTGGGAAACATGTGCACCACAATTGAGACCAGGGCTGACGCATTACCTTTCTATCTTGTTATCAGCTAGTTCCTTAAGTAATTCTTCAAGAAAGATGTCATCCCACCCCGCCATCTTTCTTTTCATCTTAAAGCTTCCCTTTCTTTTG
>JBHAEQ010000031.1:0-48081 GCA_041855685.1 Prevotella sp.
GCTGTCCGAAAAAATGTGTACTTTTGCTCATGTTACCTAAGTTTGTTAGCAAAAGCAAAGGTAACAAAAAGGGCTGATACCTCGTGAGAAGTGGCAGCCCTAAATTTGTATCTTCCCAAAAAGTTTAGCGGACAGTAATATAAGTTTTATCTTCCTGTGAGCCATAAATCCCCATTGTTACAAGATTATATTTATCATAATTGTAATTATATTACTATTTTTGCATTGTTAAATTAAAATATTATTTATATATGGCAACAAAACAAGAAATTGCAGTTCATTTGATAAAAATTAATCTGCGCTATTTGACCCCTAATCAATTAAGAGGTATTATTGACGAGTGTTTATCGTTATTCGTTGAGCATGTTGTTAACTCTAAAAAAATGAAATTATGAAGCTTTCACCACATTTCACCCTTGAGGAACTTTGTTTTTCACGTACAGCTGTCAGATGTTCTATTAATAACTTTCCTGATGCTTCTGATACTTTCACAATTCTAAATCTTTCTCGTCTGTGTTCTCTTGTTCTTGAACCACTTCGTAGTTTTATTGGTAAACCTCTAATTATTAGTAGTTGTTACCGTTGTTCTCGCCTTAATGTTGCTGTTGGTGGTGTTTATAATAGTAATCATTTGAAAGGTCTTTCTGCTGATATTCCTTATTATAATTTTCCCAATCTTACTTCTGCTACTCAATTTCTTAAAAGTCTTCGCAATAAAGGCATTCTTTCTGAATTAATTTTTGAAAAAACTTGGGTACATGTTACCCTTAATATTAACTATTAAATTTTATTTTTATGAAGAAAAACTTTTTTATTACAGTTGTAAAGATTATCGGTTATATCTGTACTGCTATACTTAGCGGTGTAGGTGCTAATTCAATTCTTTAATTATGGTTAAACGTCCCTCTGCCTACACTCATTGTTTTCGTCCTATTCATATTCATGGAAATGTTGTCCCTTGTGGTCAGTGTCCGTCATGTTTGCGAATGAAATCAAGTAGGCAGACGGATTCTATCGTTGGCTATTCTTTAGATAATATTGAAGATAAGATTATATTTTTAACTCTTACTTATTCAAATGCAAATTTACCTCTTTCTCTTGTTTCTTTTGACAATTCTGATACTCACGATGTTGTACCTTTTACCTCTGAAAGGTATGGCGAAGTATATCGTGGAAAGTCTTATGATTTTTACTCTGTTTCAAATGCTTTCAATTTCGCTGTACGCAGGTCTTCTTTTTCTTTACGATTAAGTGATACAGAGTGGCTTTTGCCTACTCTTTCAAGATATGATATACAGCTGTTTTTAAAAAGATTACGTAAACAATACTCACATTATGTCGAAAATAAAAAACTCCCGTTTCACCCTATCCGACATTATAGTGTCGGCGAGTATGGACCTCAACACTTTAGACCTCATTACCACATTCTCTTGTTCTGTAAGAACGATATATATACGTGGCTTAAGCGCAATCTTGATTCGTTGTGGACGTATGGTTATCATTATCCGAAACGTGCCGACATCGGCACCTCTAAGTATCTTGCGCAATATGTTAATAGCACTGCAAGTTTACCTAACTATCTCAAAACTCCCTTTACTCGCCCGTTCGCAATACATTCTAACTTCTTCTATAAAAGCTTGTGTGAATATGAGAAAGAAACGATTAGAGAATGTAGATTTGCAAACCTTGATGGATATTTTTATATCAACAATGGCAAAGCGTCAACTTGCCTATATTCCTTGTCGTATATCTCTCGACTATTCCCCAAACCCTATAGCTATGACCCTCGAAATAGGCAGGAAGGCTTACGAACTTTACAAACTTATGTATGGTTTCGAGACTATTACAAAGAAGTAAAAGTAAGTGAGTTGGCTAAACGTTTTACAAGTAGTGAAGATAGATATAAATTTTCTCTTTCTCATTCTTGGCAATTGTCTTCTCATGTATTTCCTAATATGGATATAGATAGACTTCTCCGTATTTTATATACTTCAAAGTTTTTCTATAATAATGCACTTAAATTCTTTCCTGAATTAGATGAGTATTCAGCTATGCAGGAGTATTATAAAGTAATAACTAAATATTATGATTATATTGCTCAAAAATCGCTCTCCAACTTCTATGTTGACCAATGTACTTTAATGGATAGAAACGATTTAACTAATGAGGATAAAGCGTTGAGACTTGGCAATATGTATATTGATTCATTTCCACGTGATTTCCGCATAAAAAGTCGTGTTGAAGATAAAGGTTATTTTAAGATAGAGTCGCTTATTGACCCTATTTTCGGTGATGAAATTCCTTGTTCACAATTTCAGCGTTATGTTCTTCCGAGAATTACCTATGTTGATAAACATGTTAGATGCATACGTACATGTGTGTATGATTTTTGGAAAACTTTAGGTATTGACATTCTTGATTATGATATACCTTATGACGTTAGGCATACCTCTGAAATAGTCTCTTATCGTAATGAAGTTACACGTATGTTGAATGAGGACGTTAAACATAAAGTACGTAATGATTATAATAGAAAATGGCTTTCCGAAGCTCCAATACAAAACATTTATATAACAACATAAAATTATGTCAATATTTGATATTAAACAAATTAAGAATAAACCTAACCGTTCGACATTTGACATGTCGCAACACAATTTATTCACTGCTCGCTTAGGGCAACTTACACCTGTTATGTATCGTAATCTTATGCCTGGTGATGAAGTATCTCTGGATTTGTCGAGTTTCACTCAAACTTCACCAATAAGTACTAATGCTTATGCACGTATTAAAGAACATTTTGAAACTTTCTTCGTGCCTTTCCGTTTACTTTATGATAAAGCAAATGATGTTATTATGGAGAATTCCAATTTGCAGACTGCTAATACACCTAAAGTAGTTGATAATGTCTTGCAGAAATCACTTCCGCATACTAATATAGCACAGCTTTCTACCGCCTACTCGCTTATGAAAAATGCTACAGTAAAAACTGACTGTGTTTTTCAGGACCGTTCATTTGGTACTCGAAGACTTCTCCATTATCTTGGTTATGGTGACATTGATAAATTTACACTTTCTAATCCTAATTGGGTAGTTGAGGATTTATCACTTATGCCACTTGCTGTTTATCAAAAGATATATGCTGATTTTTATCGTTTTAATCAATGGGAAAATTGTAATCCTTATACCTATAACTTTAATTATCTTGGTGGTTCTGTAAGTAGTAATCCTTGCTATTTACAATCTGATAAACTTTTAGGTATGCCACAACATGGTATTACTGATAATAAAAAAATAGTTTACGGACAATCACTTCTTGATATTCGTTATGTTAATTATGCAAAAGATTATCTTTTCGGTATTCTCCCTAGTCAGATAGCAGATGTATATATTAATCCTGGTGCGAATAACTTAGGTAATATTACTTTTCTTCCTGGCAGTGGTTCTTCGTCTTCTTCAACCAAACTTGGCTTAGTTGGTGGAGTTGTCTCTGTTCTTGACACTGGTGCTAATACAGCTACTATAAATGGTGTAGTTTCTTCATCAAACAATAGAATTTCAGTTCTTTCACTTCGTGCTTCTTATGCACTTCAAAAATGGTCAGAAGTTCAACAATTTGCAGATAATAATTATAAGGACCTCGTCAAAGCTCATTTTGGTGTGGACGTCCCTGATTATACTGCACATATGGCAGAATATCTTGGAGGAACTTCTTCTATGATACAAATAAATGATGTTGTTAATTCTAACTTTGCATCAGGCGGTTCCGAAGCTGATAGAAAAGCTTATGCTAATGGCGTAACGAATGGACACGTTAATTACAGAGCTAAAGAACATGGTATTATTATGGTACTTTACCATGCCGACCCTGTTTTAGACTATGATGCTTCTAAAGTTTATGACCCCCAGCTTTTTGCAGTTAGTACCGATGATTTTCCTCGCAGTGAGTTTGATAGTCTTGGACTTGAACCTGTATATAATGATGTTCTTCACCATTTTAAAACTCCGAAAGTTATTGGTTATGCACCTCGTTATTGGTCGTGGAAATCTGTTATTGACTACTATAAAGGTGCTTTCTGTGGTAGCATGAAGAACTTTGTGCTTTATAAAAATTTGGACGCTCAAGCCTTCATTACCTCTACTGCCCCGCTTGACTATCGTTGGTTTAAAGTCAACCCTACTGATGCAGATACTATTTTCGTTGTTCAATCAGAGGGTTCATATGACTTTGATGGCGACCAATTTTATGTTAATAGTGGACAGAAATGCCATGTAACTCGTGCGCTTAGTTATCAAGGAATGCCATATTAATTAAAATATAAGTAATTATGAATAATGTAATTTATCCAAATTCCCAATATACACAGTCTTACTTATTTGTTGACTTCATTGAAACTGTTGAATATCCTGATTGTGTTGTTTTCAAAAAACCAAATGAGATAACCATGCTTAAGGATAACAATATCCCTGAAGAGCTTAAAGAGCGCTTAGGACTTGTTATGAATAATCTTGGTAATTCAGTTGTGAGTGGCGATATGCCTAATCGTTATAGACAGAGTCTTAATGAACGTCAAGCAGATGCCCAATCTTCACTTGATGCTCTTGATGATGAGACAAAGCGAATTATTGAAGTGAGTAAGTTAAAAGTAGATGATGTATCTTCTACTGATGTTAATGTTGAGTAGTATTGTTTAACTTTGGGTAGGGTTATTAAGCCCTACTCTGTTTAATTTATATATAATATGAATCCTTTAATTGGAAGTGCGCTAATAGGTGGTGCAGTAAATACACTTGGAAGTCTTTTTGGTTTTTCAAGCTCTAATAGAAGTTCTCAAGCACAGAGAGAAATAGCTCAAATGCAAATTGCTTCACAAGAAAAAATAAATCAGCAAAATCTTGAAGAAGCACAGAGAAATAGAGATTTCCAACAAAAAACTATTAATGATAATTATGAGTGGAACTCTGCTGTTAATCAAGTTCAACGTTATAAGGAAGCAGGATTAAATCCATATTTAATGATGAGTAACGGTGGTCAGGTGGTTAGTGCGTCTGGCGCATCAGGTAGTCAAGCCACTATGAATAATGCAGACGGTGCATTTAGTATAATGGCTAATGCAGAAGCAAATAAGCAAGCTGGTATTCAAAGTTTTATTGAACATAACAGACAGTCAGTTAATGACTTTCTTAATGCGCAGGCTGTTGTTACTCAAAATCAAAAAACTTTGGCAGAATTATATGAGATTCGTACAAGAACTAAAGATGACCATGAGGTTAAAATGATTGATAAAATTCTAAAAAATGCTAATGCACATGAGCTTTATTCTAAAGTATCATTAAATTTGCAAATGAAGTCACTTGCAGAGCAAGAAACTAATAAACTTAAAGTAGATATACATAAGGTTATTGCTGAAACTGCAGGTATTAAACTTGACAATTTTTTAAAGGAAATTCAAAATAAATATGCAGATGAAAGAATTACTAAGGAATTGGCTGAAATGGATGGAAGAATCAGGAATCTTATTGTTGATATTTCTCTCAAATATGCGCAGAAACAATTAACATTAGAGCAAGCAAAGAAAGAAATTTCTTCTACTGTTCTTAATTATAATTTATCCTTTGAATCTTCTTCTAGGTCGAAAAATCTTGCAAAAGAAGGTATTTCGCTTGACCTTTCAAATCAAATGTCGGGTCAGCAATTAGATTTCTTCAAGAAAATTAAGCCTACTTTGGCAAAAACTTATGAGGAAACTTTAGTTAATTTGGTAAAATCTAATGATTGGTATGGTTTTACTACTGTCACAAAAGCTATCGGTGATATTTCAGGTGCTTTAGGTATGGGTATTGGCCTTGGTATTGCAGCTTCACGTTCACGTGTTAAAGTTGCTGGTTTTTCTAGTTCTCGTTAAAAGGGGGCATAGGGGGCATTTGCCCCCATACCGTTTAGGACCAAAACCGCTAACCGTCAGGCGAGAAAAAAGGCTTTAGCCGTCCTATCACCAGCCTTAAAATCCCTATCTGTAAAAAGATAGGGATAATTATTTTAATGAATCATTGTTGCTGTGTCAATTTATCACTTTTTCGGTATTCCTACCGCAGACGTCTTGTACCAAGTCTGCATCATACTTGATACGCATTTGAAAAAGTGACACCTTTAACTTTTACCTCTTATATTCTTAATATTTCTTAATTCTTTTATGATAATTACTCATACTTGTAATTATATTATAAAAATTATTTTGTATACTTGAAGTATTAATTAATTTATTAAACAGTTATATTATGGCAACCAAACAAGATATTCTTAAGCCTTTCCTGTCTTTCCACGTCCAAAGTAAAGATTATGGTAGTAGTATTGTGCCATATAATGACTTAAAGTATGAATGCTTTAACCTCTTCAAGTCTCTCAAGAGCATCTTGACGACCGCTGTCATATACGCTCTGCATTATTTCGGGGTTATGACATACATGACCGATGGCTATTTTCTGTTTTGGTCTGAAAACAAGTGCCAAACCGTTTGCTTCCTGTTCCTTTACATAACGAAGTTGTTCGTTATACATTATATGCCTATTTGTCACTGCTTCCAAGAATTTAGGATATTCACGTAAATCATATTTTATTAGAGGCATCAGCTTTGTTTTTTTCTTTTCATAACCGTCTGGTTGTGTTAGAATTACAATGTTTTTATTATAACCTTGTTTATTAAAGAATTTTAATGGTATAGAATCAGATATTCCACCGTCAAGAACTTTAATCCCGTTAATATCTATAACACGTGAAGCCAAAGGCATAGATGCTGATGCTCTAATCCATTCGTTACACTCATAGCCATGTTGCATCAATCGTTTATATATAGGTTGACCTGTTTCAACATCAGTGCAGACAGCATAAAAAACCATTGGATTGTTATCAAAAGCGTCAACATCAAAATAGTCAAGTTTCTCAGGCAGATAATGATAGCAGAATTCTCCACCAAACATATCACCCGTCTTTATGAGCGAACGAAAGCTGCAATAGCGCCAATCACGGGCAAATCGTTTGTTATAACGAATTGCTCTCCCTGGCTGCCGACTCTTATAGTTGCACCCAAAAGCGGCACCGGCAGAAACTCCCACGAGTCCGTCGAATTCTATTCCGTTTTCCAACAACACATCGAATATGCCTGCACTATACAATCCACGCATAGCACCACCTTCAAGTACAAGTCCTTTTTTCATACAGTTATATTTTAATTTTCCATGCAAAAATACAAAAAAGAAGTAAACAACGACTAAACTTTTATAAAGAAAGTATTCTTTCGTCATAACTCATCTGATGCCCCTTTCTCTCCCATTGACTTTGCAAAGTTCGAATGAACTATTCCTCTAAAGAATGATGGCAGAAATCGTCATGACCAGTCCAATAGTGTCATAGCTTCCGGACGCATTTGCATTGAGCACCAGTATGAACCGCGGGATGCAAACCGCAAGAACTAAGAATAGTCCGAACCTCCAATTAAAGCTGAAAATCCGGTTCCAAAAAGGTCTGAACCCGTTGTCCGTTCTGCCGATATCTGATTTGTCCATGGTCAGTTGATTGTTTCGTTGCATTTGTCAATATTGTGAGTTTTAATGTAGAGTTTATTGTTAGTTCCTTTATTGCCTGTTCTTTGATTATTGTTTATGATAATCTGCTACAAAGTTACTCATTCATAGTGAGAAGAACGAATGAAACGGCAAGAAAATCACCTTTTCCATACGTTCTATCTTGCCCAATAATCGGTTTATGTCGGATAAGGCGATAGCAGTTGTTTTTGCTCGCAATAATTATTGATAGTAATTATCATAGTGCAACGATAGTTATTGTTAGCTTGCAACGATAGTTATTGTTAGCTTGCAACGATAGTTATCGTTAGCTTGCAAGGATAGTTATCGTTAGCACATAAGGATAGTTATCGTTAGAGCATAAGAATAACTATCGTTAGGTATTAAGAATAGTTATTCATAAAAAGCATGCATAATTATCTACAAAATAGAAAGATAACGATAACTATTCATATAGAATTTCTTTTCTGGAAACGCAAAAATACCCGCAGTAATTTTCTGTGAATAATGTTGACGGTTTGTGTGTTGAGTTTTAGCGGATAACAATACATTCTAACTGTTGCTGTTATAAAAAACGTTAAAACAATCCTCAATAATTCAACATACTTGCTTGTTTACAAGTAATTTTACTACTTTTGCAAAGGCTTTAATGCCAAATAAGCAAAGAAGGATTTTCTACTCTTGAAAACCTTTTCTTCTATCACATTTTTTATTTTATTTACAGGTTAATAATGTATACCAAAGACGAGTTGATGTCTAAGACTCATGTTGAGCTTGAAGACATAGCAAAAGAATTAGGTGCAGAATATTCAAAGGATGCATCTGACGAAGAAATAAGCTATTCTATATTAGATATCCAGGCCGAAGTGGAAGGTAATAAGAATCCACTGGGTGGCAAACGTAAGCGCACACGCATAACTAAAGACCCTAATAAGGTTTATACCGTTAAAGGGCAAGAAGGCGAAAATCTGGATACTAAGAAAGGACGTCCGAAAAAAGATAAGGAAATGCCATTATTCAAGGATACTACCATAGTAGATAGCAATAATGAGGAAGAACCAAAGCAGGTTGATGACGCTGAAGTTCCTAAAGAGGAAACTGTGAATGAAGACCAGTCAAAAGTATTTCTTACTCCTGAAGAGGAACTTGCATCATTACCAAAGCGCAGAGGCAGAAAAAGCAAGCGCGAAATGGAACTTATAGCTCTTATTGAAAGCAAGAAGCAGGCTGAAGCTGAAAACAATGAAGATCTGCAAACTGCTGGAATTGAAGAACAGCAAGTTGAAGAAACTGGCAACAAGGAAGATGTGGCAGAACTATTACAGAAAAACATGAACCGCCAGAATATTGACGGAATCTGGGAAGGAGATCCTGACGATGGAACTGACTTTATACCTGTCATTGATGTTCCTATTGAGGATTCACAGATGACACAAACATACGACATTTTTGATAATCCTTATTATAATGCACCTGACTCTCAGCAAGATGCTGCACCAAAAGCAAATAACAATGAACGTGCACCAAAAACAGATTTTGACTTTGACGACCTCATAGACTGCAACGGTGTTATGGAATTATTGAGCGATGGTTATGGTTTCCTGCGTTCGAGCGATTACAATTATCTTTCTTCACCTGATGATGTATATGTATCGCAGGCCCTCGTACGCAAGTATGGACTGAAGACGGGAGATGTGGTCATGGGTAAGGTTCGTCCTCCAAAGGAAGGCGAGAAATACTTCCCGCTGACAAGTGCAGAGATGATTAACGGACGGAAGCCTAACGAAATAAGAGACCGTGTCCCATTCGAGCACCTCACCCCACTCTTCCCTGATGAGAAGTTCACTCTTTGTGGAGATTCCAAGACAACAAATCTCAGCACACGCATTGTCGATTTGTTTTCTCCTATTGGTAAAGGTCAGCGCGCACTCATTGTTGCCCAGCCAAAGACTGGTAAGACAATTCTCATGAAGGATATTGCAAATGCTATTGCAGCTAATCATCCTGAGGCTTATCTGATGATGCTCCTCATAGATGAACGACCAGAGGAAGTAACCGACATGGCACGCACTGTAAATGCAGAAGTTGTGGCATCAACATTCGACGAACCAGCAGAACGCCATGTAAAGATAGCCGGAATAGTTCTTGAAAAGGCTAAACGACTTGTTGAATGTGGTCATGATGTAGTAATATTCCTCGATTCTATAACACGTCTTGCACGTGCCTATAACACCGTTGCTCCTGCATCAGGAAAAGTACTGACCGGAGGTGTTGACGCTAATGCTCTGCAGAAGCCAAAGCGCTTCTTCGGTGCAGCGAGAAATATTGAGGGTGGCGGTTCACTCACTATTATTGCAACTGCACTGATAGACACAGGTTCCAAGATGGACGAAGTTATATTTGAGGAGTTCAAGGGAACAGGCAACATGGAGTTGCAGCTCGACCGTTCACTCAGTAACAAGCGCATATTCCCTGCTGTCAATCTTGTTGCATCAAGCACACGTCGTGACGACCTCTTGCAGGACAAGACAACTCTTGACCGCATGTGGATACTACGCAAGTATATATCAGACATGAATGCTCTTGAGGCTATGGACACAATCCACAACTCAATGAAGCGCACTAAAGACAACGATGAATTTCTTCTTTCTATGAATTCATAACAAGGGACTTTGTCCATACATGGAAAAATATATAGACATCAAGGGAGCAAGGGTCAACAATCTAAAGAACATTGACCTCCAGATTCCACGAAATAAATTCATAGTGATTGCCGGAGTCAGTGGCTCCGGCAAATCATCATTGGCATTCGACACTCTCTATGCCGAAGGTCAACGCCGCTATGTAGAGTCACTGTCAAGCTATGCCCGCCAGTTCCTCGGACGAATGGGAAAGCCTGAATGCGACTACATAAAGGGTCTTCCACCAGCTATAGCAATAGAACAAAAAGTAATCTCACGCAACCCGCGTTCAACAGTAGGAACATCAACCGAGATTTACGAATACATGCGTCTGCTGTTTGCACGTATTGGACGCACATTCTCGCCTGTTAGTGGCGAAGAAGTAAAACGCCATACTGCCGAAGACGTCGTTAATTACATCAAGACATGTAATGCAGAGGAAAGCTTTGCCGTGCTTGCTCCTGTGCAGAGGCATGAAAGCCGAACTCTTGAGCGTCAACTGTATGCCAAAAGTCAACAGGGGTATGCACGTATATATTATAAAGGTGACTTCTATCGTATTGATGATTTCCTTGAAGAACACAAGTCTGATATCGAGAATATAGAAGTTGCAGAAATAAGCATTGTAATCGACCGTATGAAGGCATCACAGGAGGACGAAAAGCTTTCACGACTCTACGACACTGTTGAGACATGCTTCTTTGAAGGTGACGGCATATGCCACATTCTCTTTATTGACAGCAAAGATGAAAGGATTTTCTCTACGCGTTTTGAGGCAGACGGCATAACGTTTGAACAACCTTCTGATAATATGTTTGCCTTCAATTCGCCTGCCGGAGCATGTCCCACATGCGAAGGATTTGGCAGTATAATAGGCATTGACGAGAAACTTGTCATTCCAAATCCTTCACTTTCTGTTTACGACGGCTGTGTTCAACCATGGCATGGCGAAAAGATGGGAGCATGGAAAGACGAATTCTGCAGACGAGCTACCATCGACAATTTCCCCATCTTCAAGCCATATTACGAACTTAATGAGAAAGAGCGTGGCTGGCTTTGGCATGGACTTCCGTCTGAAAAAAATAAAGAAAAGTACGACAAAGTCTGCATAGACAGCTTTTTCCAGATGGTTAAAGAGAATCAGTATAAAATTCAATATAGAGTTATGCTGAGCCGATTCAGAGGAAAGACCATCTGTCCAGAATGTCATGGCACACGATTGAAGAAAGAAACTCACTGTGTGAAAATCAACGAGAAGAATATTACCCAGCTTGTTGACATGCCAATAAAAGACCTCAAGAAATGGTTTGAAGAACTGCAACTTTCTGAACACGATGCAGCTGTGGCAAAGCGTTTACTTACAGAAATCAATGCCCGCCTTCAATTCCTTCTTAATGTAGGCTTAGGTTATCTCACTCTTAACCGCCCTTCAAATACATTGTCGGGAGGAGAGAGCCAGCGCATAAACCTCACCACCTCGCTTGGAAGTTCGCTCGTAGGCAGCCTTTATATTCTCGACGAACCAAGCATTGGTCTGCATAGCAGAGACACTCACCAACTTATTCAAGTGCTTAAACAACTTCAGGCTCTTGGCAACACGGTAATTGTTGTTGAACATGATGAGGAAATGCTTGAATCAGCCGATTACATAATAGACATAGGTCCTAATGCAGGACGCTTAGGTGGAGAAGTGGTATTCCAAGGCGATGCTTCGGAATTAAAAAAAAGCAACGATGAACTCATCAAGGCATATCCACGTTCGCACACAATAAAATATCTCACTCGCGCAGAAGAGATTCCTGTTCCTACTTCACGCAGAAGCTACACTCACGCTATTGAGTTGAAATCATGCAGAATGAACAATCTCAAAGGCATAACTGTAAAGTTCCCTCTCAATGTGTTCAACGTTGTGACAGGTGTCAGCGGTAGTGGTAAGTCTTCACTCATAAAGGGCATTCTCTATCCCGCAATAAAGCGGCATCTTGGTGAAGTGTGCGATGCACCAGGAGAATATGCAGGACTGGCAGGTGATGTGAAACAGATAAAGCATATTGAATTTGTTGACCAGAATCCTATAGGCAAAAGCACACGAAGCAATCCTGCTACATACGTAAAGGCATACGATGCCATACGTCAACTGTTTGCAGAACAGCAGCTCTCCAAACAAATGGGATATACAGCACAATATTTCTCGTTTAATGCTGATGGAGGACGTTGCGAAGAATGTAACGGAGCTGGTACTGTAACGGTTGAAATGCAGTTCATGGCAGACTTGGAGCTTGTGTGCGAAGCATGTCATGGTAAACGTTTCAAAAACGAAATTCTGGAAGTGAAGTTTGCAGATAAGGATATTAGCGATGTACTCGACATGACAGTAAGCGAAGCAATAGAGTTCTTTGGACAGCATGGACAGAAAATAATCGTTGACCGCCTCGAACCTCTTGCTGCTGTAGGTTTAGGATATATCAAATTAGGACAAAGTTCTTCAACTCTTTCAGGCGGAGAGAACCAGCGTGTGAAAATGGCATACTACCTTGGACAGGAACAGCATACCCCCACCCTGTTTATATTTGACGAACCTACAACAGGTCTGCATTTCCACGACATACGCCGATTAATAAATTCATTCTCTGCACTCATAGAACGTGGACACACAGTATTAGTAATTGAGCATAATCTCGATGTAATAAAATGTGCCGACCATATTATAGATCTTGGTCCTGACGGAGGCAATGCCGGAGGAGAAATTATTTTTGAAGGCACACCCGAAGAACTTATTGAATGCAAAGAGAGCATCACAGGTAAATTCCTTGCAGACAAGCTATGATTCACGAAATCTCCATACTCATACCTACTTATAACGACAACTGCACTAATGTTGTGAAACAGCTTCATGAGCAGGCTGAAACTATAGGCGGACTTAAGTATGAAATTCTTGTAGGCGATGATGGTTCTACCAATCAATCAGTCTTAAATGCCAACTCTGCCATCAACTCATTGTCTAATTGCAGATATATAATAAACAGCACAAATTGCGGCAGAGCCGCTATAAGAAACTCTCTGGCTGAAATGGCAGCATTTAATTGGCTGTTATTCATTGACTGTGAGGTGAATTGTCCTGCCCGTTTTCTTCAAACATATTTGAAAATTCCTGAAACTACTAAAGTCGCATATGGTGGAGTTGCAATAGGAGGTAATCCAGAAAAATGGAAAAATAATCTGCGTTACAATTATGAGCGTAAAGAAGAAAAAAAACATGCTGTAGATGTACGATTGAAGCGTCCTGCCTATTCATTCCGCACAACCAATTTTATCATACGTAAAGACATTATACTACATCATCCATTCTGCGAGAAAATTAAAACCTACGGTTATGAAGACGTGCTCTTTGGTAAAAGCCTAATGTATGCAGGAGTGCATATTCATCACATTGACAATCCTGTGGAAATGTATCACTATGAGGATAATGATACATACATACGCAAAATGGAAGAAGCACTCAACACTTTGCGTACTTTTCAGAATGAGCTTATTGGTTTTTCGCCGCTTCTGGATTTGGAGCAGACACTCAACATAATTAAAGTGAGTTCTGTAATAAGACTGTTGTTCTCTCTGATAAGCAAATACTTACGACACAACCTTTGTAGTAACAATCCAAGTCTTTTATTCTTTAAGGCATATAAGTTAGGCTTCTTTCTAAGTATTAGGAATTAACAACGGGTGAACGAGTATTTTATGTGTTTTGAGGTTTAGCGGACAACAATAAAATAACAGATACCCAAATGTTGCATACATTCAAGTATCTATTATCAATAGGTGAATATCAATTAAATTACTCGTATTTATAAGTTTTAATAATAGTATTCATAACAACTTTTCCTGACGAATCTGTTTTTGTCTTTTCTATTTCAATATGTCCATTCCAATTAGAATGATTCTTTCTATGCCTTTGATAGACTACATCACAGACTGAAATAACTTCAGTATCCTTTTCTGTATCAAAGTAGTAGCTTCCTAACCCCTTAGTTATAGCTTCAGTATAATCAGAAATTGCAAACATAGCTCCAAAAGCATCATCTGAAGATGACGACATAGTGCCTTTTGCTGTATATGTGATGATAGTACTTACATCATCATCTTTTGAACACGAAGTTAAGTTCAAGGTCATTATCATCGTGCAGACAATGAAGAAAAGAACTTGCAGATTTTTTAAAATTTTCATAATTCCGGTTATTAAATTGATAAATTATTTGAGATATTCATTCATTGTATTAGTGTACATATTACCGTAGTTTTATTCTTTTCTTTTCTTGATATAATGCTTTACAACAAAAAACAAAATTACAGCAGATAAAATTGCTAAAACTACAAGTTTTATGTATTCACTATATTCATTGACTTTATTTGCAAGCTGATCAGCAGGAACTATAGAATGCAGATACCATCCCATGACAGCAAGAATGCAGTTCCATGCACCAGCACCTATTGTGGTATAAAGAATGAATTTTCCAAAATTCATTCTTGCCAAACCTGCAGGAACACTAATGAGTTGTCGTATTCCAGGTATGAGTCTTCCTGAAAGTGTTGCTACAGCTCCATGATTATTGAAATAGGTCTCTGCCTGTTGAATTTTTTCTCTATTAAGTAAACACATGTGCCCCAATCTACTTTCAGCAAACTTATATATAATAGGTCTGCCGAGATAATAGCTTGCAAGATAGTTTGCTATAGCACCTAAATCAGCTCCAATGGTAGCAACAATGATCACCATTATGATGTTTAATTCCCCTGCAGCTGCACGATAAGCGGCTGGTGGTACGACTACTTCTGATGGGAATGGAATGACTGTGCTTTCTATAAACATGAGAAAGCATATTACCGGGTAAGTAAGGTGGTCGAGAAGTGATAATAACCAATCCATTATTATTATTTGTCTTTACTGTCTTTTAATCCTACTGTTGAGTTAAATACGGGTTTATCGGTTGTTGAGTCGGGATCAACGTTGAAATAGCCTATGCGTTGGAATTGCAGATAAGAAAGTGCTGGAAGTTCAGCGGCAAACTTTTCTACGAACGCTTTTTTATTTATATGTAATGAGTTTGGATTTATGAACGGACGCATCGCATCAATGCCTCGAACATCATTTTCCTTTTCATATTGCTTTATGGCGTCACGTGGATTTTCACAAGTCCAAAGGCATTCGTAATTACGTATTTCTGCAGGAACGCAATGATTAACAGAAAGCCAGTGTATAGTGCCTTTTACCTTACGGTTTGCTCCTTCTGTTCCTGCAAGTGAGTTAGGATCATATGTGCAATATACCTCTTCTACTTCACCAGTCTCATCGTTAGCCTTGAAACCGGTGCAATCAACAATATAAGCACCTTTCAAACGTGTTTCCTTACCAGGATACATGCGGAAGAATTTCTTATCAGCTTCAATCTTGAAGTCTTCACGCTCAATCCATAGTTCACGTGAGAACTCTATTGTGTGAGTTCCTTCCTCGGGACGTTCAGGGTTATTAACTACTTCAAGATTCTCTACCCTACCCTCTGGATAGTTTGTTATAATAACCTTTAGTGGATTAAGAACCGCACTTATACGAGTAGCACGCTCATTAAGGTCTGCACGAGCAGCTGCTTCCATGAGTTTTATGTCGTTCAGAGCATCGAATGTTGTATATCCTATAGAGTCAATGAAGCGTAGAATTGACTCCGGTGAATATCCTCTACGGCGTATGCCACATATTGTAGGCATGCGAGGATCATCCCAACCATTTACTATACCTTCCTTTGTCAGAATCAGTAGGTTACGCTTTGACATTAGTGTGTAGTTCAGGTTCAGTTTGTTGAATTCAAACTGACGTGGACGGTTGTCATCAATATTTTCTGTTTCTCCTTTCCATTCTTTAATCCATGTTACGAACAAATCGTAGAGGTCATGGTGAGGAACAAACTCAAGAGTGCAAATAGAATGAGTTACTCCTTCAAGATAGTCTGACTGTCCATGAGTAAAATCGTACATAGGATAAGCATTCCATGTATTTCCTGTACGCCAGTGCGGCATGTTCAGAACTCTATACATTATAGGATCGCGGAAGTGCATATTAGGACTTGACATATCAATCTTAGCACGAAGAATCATCTTTCCGGGTTCAACATTTCCAGAGTTCATTTCAGCAAATAGTTCAAGACTTTCTTCTACTGGGCGTTCACGATAAGGCGAGTTTACACCAACCTGCGTAGGTGTTCCTTTCTGAGCAGCAATCTGTTCTGATGTCTGCTCATCTACGTATGCTTTACCGGTCTTTATACACCAAACGGCGAAATCCCATAATTCCTGAAAATAGTCAGATGCATATACAAGTTTTCCCCATTTGAATCCCAGCCATTCTATATCTCGCTTTATAGCTTCAACATATTCGGTGTCTTCCTTCTGTGGATTAGTATCATCCATTCTAAGATTGCAGACACCACCAAATTTTTCTGCCACACCAAAGTCTATGGCAATAGCCTTAGCATGACCGATGTGGAGATATCCGTTAGGTTCAGGTGGAAAACGTGTTTGCAGTCGCCCGCCATTCTTGCCCTCAGCAAGATCTTTGACAATAATCTGCTCAATGAAGTTAAGACTCTTCTTCTCTTCTACTGCACTCTCTTCTATTTTTGACATATCTTCTTGTTGTTTATTCATTTATTTAATTCCGCGAGCATTAAGTGCTGCCGAATATTTTGCAGCATTTATTAGATGTTCCTGATATGTAACTGCAAAATTGTGTGTACCAGAAAAATCTTCTTTTGCACACATGTATAGATAATCGTGATGTACTAAATTAAGAACAGCATCAATACCAGCTACTGAAGGAATACGTATTGGACCTGGTGGCAAACCTGTATTCTTATAAGTATTATAGGGTGAATTTATATTCAGCCATGATGTATAGATTCTTCGGGCTGAAAAATCCTTGCGTGCAAATTTTATTGTTGGGTCGGCTTGTAGTGGCATGTCTATTTTCAGACGGTTATAATACATTCCGGCTATCATTGGTTTCTCCTTGTTGTTGGAAGTTTCTTCGTCAATTATAGAAGCCATTGTCATAACCTCTGTTATCGATAATTTTAATGCTGATGCCTTGTTCTTTCGTTCGCTGTTCCAGAAGTTATTGTACTCAGAACTCATTCTGTCCATGAATTTGTTTATTGTTATATTCCAATATACTTCGTATGTATTGGGTATGAAAATACATGCTATCGTTGTAGTATCAAAACCGTATTGTTTACAAAAACTCTCATCTTTGAGAGAATCAAGCAATGATATAGAGTCAAGCATCAGTTTTTCTGATAATTCAGCTGATAATTTATCTATAGTTCTTACCGAAGGTATTATGATATTCAATGGAGTCTGTTGTCCGTTCTTGATTCTGCGAAACACCTTGAAAGAACTGTCGCCTGGCTTTATTTCATATCTTCCAGTACGAATGTTATTTTCGTATTTACTGTAACGAATGAGTGTTCTAAAACCGTTGATATGCTTGCCATGAGCCGCTATTTCTACTTTGTGAAACACAGAATCAACGGTATCATCACCGTCAATATAAACATATTCTGTCTGATTACTTGCAGACAGAGGTCTGAAAAATGTGCTATACACAATTACGCAGATTATACATAACAGCACAACAGCTATTATTTTATACTGCGATTTGTTTAATTTCAATTCTGATATTGTCATAATTGTCTTATGTCCATAAAACTCTGCAAAGTTACTAAATTTATTAGTAAATGTGGCTCATTGTTCAATTAATTTGTAATTTTGCATCTTAAATTAAGATATAAATTAAAATTAAGTGTGTATGAAACAATATTCTACATATATATTTGATCTTGATGGTACGCTTCTTAATACTTTGAACGATTTGTGTACCAGTTGTAATTATGCTCTTAAGAAGCAAGGTTATCCAGAGAGAAGTGTTGAGGAGGTGAGACGTTTTGTTGGTAATGGTGTTCGTAAACTTATAGAACGCGCAGTTCCTGTTGGTACAACAAAAGAAGAAACAGAATTAACTCTTGAAATTTTCAGACAGCATTATATTCATCACGGTCTTGATACTACTGCCCCTTACGAAGGAATATGTGAAATGTTGACCGAGTTGAAACAATCAGGAAAGAACATTGCTGTTGTGAGTAACAAGTTCTATGATGCTACAGTTCAATTATGTAAGCATTTCTTTCCCGATACTGTAAAAGTGGCTATAGGTGAAAGAGAGGACCTAAAAAAGAAACCTGCACCCGATATTGTTATCGAGGCTCTGCGACAATTAGGTGTTAGTAAGGAAAATTCTGTATATGTAGGAGATAGTGATGTTGATGTTATAACAGCACGTAATATGGGAATTCCTTGTATATCAGTATTGTGGGGCTTTCGAGATAAACAATTTCTTTTAGACAGCGGTGCCAATTGCTTTGCATCAAAACCAAGCGATATATTTGCTAAAAAAAACGAGGAGTTGCAACTTTTATAGTGCAACTCCCCGCAATTTATCATTTAGTTTCTATCTCCTCTTTCATATCAATGAACTGCTTATTTGAGTCATAAAACTCATACTGCAAATAAGCCATTTTCTGTGAGGCGACGATATTAACTCCAAGTCCATATTTAAGCTGCCACTTTCTCTTTAGCGATATCACGCCTTGATTAATATATGCAGCAACATAAGGATGAACGTAGAGTGTGAATTTCTTGACACCAATCTTATTAACCAACTGGTCTATCTTGCGTTCTAACTGATCTGTGAAAAGAATACTTGGTGCAATTTTCTCCTTGCCGTTACATGTTGGACATGCTTCCTCAACTGTTACATCCATGGCAGGACGAACTCTTTGTCGGGTTATCTGCATAAGTCCAAACTTGCTGAGTGGCAGGATATTGTGGCGGGCACGGTCTTCCTGCATGTTTTTACACATACGTTCATACAGCAACTGGCGGTCTTCGGCAACATTCATGTCAATGAAATCTACTACGATGATTCCTCCCATATCACGTAGTCTCAACTGCCGTGCCAATTCATCTGCAGCACCCAGATTTACCTCAAGAGCATTCTGCTCCTGTCCGTTTTCCGCTTTTGTGCGATTTCCGCTGTTTACATCCACAACATGCAGGGCTTCTGTATGTTCTATCACGAGATAAGCCCCATGCTTGTAGTTTACGGTCTTACCGAAGCTCGACTTAATCTGTCTGGTTACATCGAAGTTATCAAAGATAGGAACTTTGCCGGTATAGTACTTGACAATATCTATCTTGTCGGGTGCAATAAGTGAAATGTAGTCCTTAACCTCATCATAAACATCCTTGTCATTAATATGAATGTTTTTGAAGCTGGTGTTGAAGATGTCGCGAATCAAGGCCATTGCCCTACCCGTCTCTTCATAAACCAACTGTGGACGTTTTGTAGTCTTCTGAACTTTCAATAGTGTATTTTCCCAACGCTGATATAGTGTTTTAAGTTCGGAATCAAGTTCTGCTACACGTTTTCCTTCTGCTACCGTTCTTACGATTACACCGCAGTTTTTCGGTTTTATGCTGTGAATGAGTTGCTTCAAGCGCGCACGCTCTTCGCCACTTTTAATTTTGCTTGATACAGAGACTTTTTCCGCAAAAGGTATTAATACCAAAAAACGTCCTGCGAATGAAAGTTCACTCGTCAGTCGTGGTCCTTTAGTACTTATTGGCTCTTTTACTATCTGCACCAATACCTCTTGGTCTTTTGACAAGGTATTTGAAATATTGCCATCTTTTTTAAGTTCAGGCAGTCTTGATGCTTTTGCAAAAGGATAAAGTTTCTTGCGGTCACTCTGTACCTGTTTCAAGTATTTTTCATAGGAGTCGAACCTGCTACCAAGGTCGAGATAATGAAGAAAGGCGACACGATCATAACCAACATCTACAAACGCGGCATTAAGTCCTGGCATTAGTTTTTTCACTTTTGCCATGTAGATGTTTCCAACAGCGAACGAAGCCGAACGAGGTTCCTTCTGATATTCCACCAACCGCTTTTCTTCAAGCAGCGCAATGGAAATATCGTCTTGTTGGACATCAATTACAATTTCACTGGTCATTTCGATTACTCTTTTCTTACTTTTGGGTCTGTTATTGAACCACCCTTTATTTACCACTCCTATTTCTAAGAACAAGGGGTATGCCAAACTGTCGTTTCTAAACAGATTGACACACCCCCTCGTCTAAAAGACTATTCTTAGACGAGCAAGTTAATCTTACTTGCTTTTGTGTCTGTTCTTGCGAAGTCTCTTCTTGCGCTTATGGGTAGCCATCTTGTGGCCCTTTTTCTTTTTACCGTTTGGCATAGCTGTTAATGTTTTAAATTAATATATTAATATGTATCTAATTTCTATTTTATCAAGCCATTGCGTCAACAAATTCGTTTGCTGGCTTGAAATAAGGTATATCGTGGGCAGGAATGTCTATTGTAGTGTTCTTTGAAATGTTACGTCCTGTTTTTGCTGCACGATGCTTGATATTAAAACTACCGAAGCCGCGAAGATATACGTTTTCTTTATTCTTCGTCAAACTCTCCTTGATGTTGACCATCAAACTTTCAACCACAACAGAAACCTGTGCTTTGTCAAGACCTGTCTGCTGGGCAATTTTGGTTACCAATTCTGCTTTTGTCATTTATATATGTATTTATGATATTATCTTCATGTGGATAAAATCCATGTGCTATCAATAGATAATATAATGTTATCTGTTTTTGAAAGCAGATGCAAAGTTAATGATTTTTAGCGGTATATAAAAATGAATTTGAACTTTTTTGCGAAAAACAACATAAAAAGCCATGTATTTTGTAAAAACCATACTTTAATATTTATGACAACGCCTATGGTAGTTGCATGTAAATATCTGATAATAACAATGATATAATAACACCTCCTCAAAATGACTGTTGGAAAGAACTCGGTTTCAATAAGGTTAGTACGATATTTAGAAAATTTGTATTTGCTAATATAATTCGTCATTAAAAAATTTGTATTAAACATTTTTTTTACTAATTTTGCACTCCGAAATTAAACTTAAGAACTATGGAGAGACTTAATCCTAATAATATTTTCATAGATCATAAAGCAACATTACATGATCTTGATGATATTGTTGCTATAGAAGTTGCTAACTTTCCAGAGGGTGAAGCTGCTGACAGAAAAACACTTGAGGAGAGAATCATAAGTTTTGGTACTCATTTTGTATGCCTGCGCTATGAAGGGCGTGTCATATCGTATGCCGGAGGCATGGTAACAGACAAGCGTGATTTCGATAATAGTATGACTACTGAGGCAAGCATGCATAATGAAGGTGGTAACTGGCAGATGGTATTTACCATTGCTACATTGCCCGAATATCAGGGGCAGGGTCTTGCCTCTTGGTTGGTTCGTGAATTTGTTCGAGACGCTCGTGACCAAGGACGAAAAGGAATTGTTATTCTTTGTCGTGAAGAAAAATTAGCATTCTACAAGAAATATGGTTTTATGAACGAAGGCAAATCAGAATTCACGAAAGGTGGTGGTGAATGGTATCAAATGAGAATAGCTTTCTAAAATTCCTAAAGAACTGGACGCTTCTTGTGGCAATGGTTACAGGAAGCCTTGTTTATTTGCTTTTCCATTTCATAGAGCCACTGCACCCTATAGGGCAATTATATGCTCCTTATAACAACATGTTGCTGCCCGACTTCATGTTCCTTGTATTGTTTGTCACTTTCTGTAAGGTTGACTTCAGGAAACTTCTATTAGTGAAGTGGCATATTTGGGTTACTATACAGCAGATAATCTTTGTACTTGTTTTTGTTGGCATAATAATAGGATTTCATATTACTGGTAATGCGCAGATAATGTTAGAATCAATTCTTGTTTGTATTATTGGTCCTGTGGCATCTGCGGCAGCCATTGTTGCAGCTAAGATAGGTGGTAGTCTTGAAGAAATGACTGCTTATACATTTGTTTCCAATTTTGTATCTTCGCTGCTCATCTCCGTCTGTTTGCCTCTTCTTCCACAAACTAAGTCTGCGGAAGTAATTGAGTTCTTTCCTTTGTTTGTACAGATATTGTGGAAAGTCAGCGCCATTCTTGTTCTGCCAATGCTTTTGGCTTACATTGTGAAGCACTTCATAAAAGGCTTGCATAAAAAGATTGTCAGTATCAAAGATTTAAGCTATTATCTATGGGGTTGTTCTTTGATTATTGTCACAGGAACTACAACCATGAATATAGTTGAAGCCTGGGAAAAGACTTCGGTTTTGTTTCTTCTTGCAATAGCTTTCATGGGATTAATTCTCTGTATTGTTCAGTTTGCAACAGGACGCTTCATTGGTCATTATTTTGACAAGACCATCGAAGCAGGACAAGGACTCGGACAAAAGAATACTGCATTTTCTATCTGGATAGCTACTGCATTCCTCAATCCTCTTGCATCGGTAGGACCCGGGTGTTATATTCTTTGGCAGAATATCATCAATTCTGTTGAAATATGGATGTACAGAAAACGCAGAGTAGAAGCGCCGAAATGATATTTCCCGTCTAAAGAACTCCCCCACCGGTAATGGCAGGGGAGTCTTTTTATATAGAATAGCCGCGGGAGCTGACTTTAGTTGAATATTAATCCAGTGCTTGTGGCATCAATCGTTATTGCACGGTCTTTCGACAAACTTCCTTCTATCACAGCTTTACTCATGTTGTCAAGAACCAGATGCTGTATGGCACGTTTCACAGGGCGGGCACCATACTCTGGGTCATATCCATTGTCAGCAAGGAAGTTAACAGCAGCAGGTGTCCAATTTAAATTAAAGCCTTGCGCATAAAGCATTTCAGCCACCTTCTTAAGCTGCATCTCTACAATCTGTGATATTTCATCACGGTTCAGCTGATGGAAGAATATTGTTTCGTCAATTCTATTTCTGAATTCAGGACGCATAATGCTCATGAGTTGCTCCTCTTTCATATTCGAGGTCATGATTATTATAGTGTTCTTGAAATTAACAGTTCTTCCTTTATTGTCAGTAAGCCTTCCATCATCGAGAACTTGCAGAAGCACATTGAATACATCGGGGTGAGCTTTTTCAATTTCGTCGAACAATACTACGGAGTAAGGCTTCCTTCGCACAGCCTCGGTAAGTTGTCCTCCTTCATCATAACCTACATATCCCGGAGGCGCTCCTATGAGTCGGGTTACGCTGAATTTCTCTTGATACTCCGACATGTCTATTCGTGTTATCATCTTGTCGTCGTTGAATAGATAGTCTGCCAAAGCCTTTGCCAACTCTGTTTTACCAACACCGGTTGTACCAAGGAATATGAACGAAGCAATGGGGCGTTTAGGGTCTTGAAGTCCTGCCCTGCTGCGTCTTACAGCATTGCTGACAGCTTCTATAGCCTCGTTCTGTCCTACTACCCTCTTGTGGAGTTCATCTTCCAGATGCAGTAGTTTGTCCTTGTCGCTCTGCATCATTTTTCTTACAGGTATTCCCGTCCAGCGTGACACTACCTCTGCAATATCATCAGCTGTCACCTCCTCACGCAGTAGTCGTGATGATTCTGCCGAATAAGACTTGCTGATATTCTCAAGTTCTTTGTCAAGAGCAGGAATCTGCGAATATCTTATTTCCGCCACCTTGGCATAATCGCCATTCCGTTCAGCCTGTTCAGCCTGAAATTTAAGATGCTTCTGCTTTTCCTTTATGGTCTGCACTCTATCAGCCTGCTGCTTTTCCTCCTGCCATTTTTTAGTTAAGGAAGAAAGTTTGCTATTCAGTTCGGACAAGTCCTTTTCCAAATCAGCAAGTTTATTCTTGTCTCCCTCTCGTTTTATTGCTTCACGTTCTATCTCCAACTGTCTCACTTTTCGTGTAAGCTCGTCCATCTCTTCAGGCATAGAGTCGTGTTCCATGCGAAGTTTTGCAGATGCTTCGTCCATTAGGTCAATGGCTTTATCAGGAAGATAACGGTCGGAAATATATCGTTCAGACAGCCTTACAGCAGCTATACATGCATCGTCTTTAATACGCACCTTGTGGTGATTTTCGTAGTTTTCCTTAATACCACGCAATATAGAGATGGCATCAATCTCATTAGGCTCGTCAACAAGCACCGACTGGAACCTACGTTCAAGCGCCTTGTCTTTCTCAAAATACTTCTGATATTCATTCAGAGTTGTTGCTCCAATGGCTCGCAATTCTCCACGTGCCAGAGCTGGTTTCAGAATATTGGCGGCATCCATAGCTCCCTCTCCTCCTCCGGCACCAACAAGAGTATGAATCTCGTCAATGAAGAGTATTATCTGCCCATCACTTTCTGTCACCTCTTTAATTACTCCTTTCAGTCGTTCCTCAAATTCTCCTTTATATTTAGCACCAGCCACCAGTGCTCCCATGTCCAGAGAAAACACGAGACGGTTCTTTAGATTTTCAGGCACATCACCACGCACTATGCGTTGTGCAAGTCCCTCAACAATAGCAGTCTTACCTGTTCCCGGCTCACCTATTATTATAGGGTTGTTCTTCGTACGTCGAGACAGAATCTGTAGGACACGGCGTATTTCCTCATCTCTGCCTATAACAGGGTCGAGTTTCCCCTGCCTTGCATCAGCAACAAGATTGCGAGAGAAACGGTTAAGATTCTCAAACTTGTCTTGACCTTGCTGACCTTGATTTTGATAATTCATGTTGTTCATGATGCTTTTCCTTTCATTAATTTAGTTTCTACCAATGATCATGCAAATGCAATACCCTATCGGTTAACTCATCAGACTCCTGTCATTTTGTCACATAAAAGCGACATAATGACACTGTACATATAACACATGAATATCCTATCTACTTAGCAAGGTAACATCAACGATGAACAAACAATGTTGCAAACCGTTAATTGTTGTGCTATGTACTGGGAGTCGAAATTTAGTGGTTAAGCTCGTAATAACCCCAAATCCGCCATTAGATTCTTTTAGAATTTGTTTATTTACAACCAATAACAAACTTAACCACGGATATGTGAGTACTCCAATTACCGATTTGGGTTTATACTATCTGTGATAAGCAACAAGCTGAAAAACAGAGAATATTATGTATTCAGTGCCAATGAAACGGTGTATGCAACTCGTTAACAGTCTTTCTTGTTCTTTCATCATAAGCCTTTATATTTCCTGAATACAGGCTTCCGTATCATGTTTCGCATTTGGGAAACATGATAGTGATAACTGTTTTTATCTCGAATCGGTAGTTAGACAACAGACTTAATCCTTATGCTTTACTCTTATGCTTTTTAATAATCGATTTGGATTTAAGTAAACTGTCAACTTATTTAGTACATTACACTCTCTGTTATTGATTACGTTTTACTATCAGTAAAACAAATCTACAATCATTTTATTTGGTTGTTTCACTCATTTATTGTAATTTTGTAACTACGAACAGTCCTGCACTGCACAACTTTATAAAAAAGCTGGCGGTGTGTTCTTTTTGTTATTGCATATATAAAAGAAAGTTTTCAGAATTTCAAATCAATAAATATAATAATGTTATGGTTAAGATTACAAAAGAAGCCGCATTGGAATATCATGAATCAGGTAGGCCGGGTAAGATAGAGGTCATACCAACAAAGGCGTACCGCACACAGACAGACTTGTCGTTAGCCTACTCTCCCGGTGTGGCTTTTCCCTGTCTTGAGATACAAGAAAATCCAGACAATGCCTATAAATATACTGACAAGGGAAATCTTGTAGCCGTTATCTCAAATGGAACTGCTGTATTAGGCCTTGGAGATATAGGCGCTGTAAGTGGCAAGCCTGTTATGGAGGGCAAGGGACTTTTGTTCAAGATATACGGAGGCATCGATGTCTTTGATATTGAGGTTGACGAGAAAGACCCTGAGAAATTCTGTGAGGCTGTAGAGAAGATAGCCCAGACTTTCGGTGGAATAAACCTTGAGGACATAAAGGCTCCTGAGTGTTTCTACATTGAAGAGCGCCTGAAAAAGAATCTCGACATACCTGTTATGCACGACGACCAGCACGGAACAGCCATAATTTCAGCCGCTGGTTTGAAGAATGCTCTGGAAGTTGCAGGCAAGAACATTGCCGACGTGAAGATAGTTGTAAATGGCGCTGGTGCTGCGGCAATATCTTGTACTAAACTTTATGTAGCTCTTGGTGCACAGATAAAGAATATTGTCATGCTCGATTCACAAGGCGTCATACGCACCGACCGTGAGAGACTAACACCACAGAAACAGATGTTTGCTACCGACAGACGCGACATTCAAACTCTGGAAGAAGCAATAAAGGATGCCGATGTGTTTGTTGGTGTTTCAAAAGGCAATGTTCTTACACAGGACATGGTTCGCTCTATGGCAAAGAATCCTATAGTTTTTGCCCTTGCCAATCCTATACCTGAGATTTCATACGAGGATGCTATGGCAAGTCGTCCTGATGTATTGATGTCAACAGGACGCTCCGACTATCCTAATCAGATTAATAATGTTATAGGTTTCCCCTACATTTTCCGTGGTGCACTTGATGTAAATGCATCTGCCATCAATGAGGAAATGAAAATGGCGGCGGCACTTGCTATTGCCGATTTGGCAAAACAGCCTGTACCCGACGTAGTTAATGAGGTGTACCACGTAAACGACTTGACCTTCGGTCCTAAGTATTTCATACCAAAACCTGTTGACCCACGACTCATTACTGAAGTCAGTGCAGCTGTGGCTAAAGCTGCTATGGAAAGCGGTGTGGCACGCAAACCTATCACCGACTGGGATGCCTATAAAAATAAACTCCGCCAGTTGCTCGGGCAAGAGTCGAAACTTACTCAGAAACTATACGACACAGCCCGCAAGCATCCACAGCGCATAGTCTTTGCTGAAGGCTTGCACCCAACAATGATAAAGGCAGCTGTTGCTGCTCGTGCAGAAGGAATATGCTATCCTATATTGCTCGGAAATGAGGAAATGATAGTCAAGAGAGCGAAAGAACTCGAACTTTCACTTGAAGGCATAGAGATTGTAAACCTAAGACATGACAGAGAGCGTCCGCGTAGAGAGAAATATGCAAAGCTGTTGTCGGAGAAACGTCAGCGTGAAGGATACACCTATCAGGAAGCAAGCGACAAGATGTTTGAGCGCAATTACTTTGGCATGATGATGGTAGAAACTGGTGAGGCAGACGCTTTTATAACTGGTCTATACACAAAATATTCCAACACCATAAAAGTGGCAAAAGAAGTTATCGGCATTCGTCCGGAGTATAACACATTTGCAACAATGCATATTCTGAACACAAAGAAAGGAATATACTATCTGTCAGATACTCTCATAAATCGTCATCCCGACCAGAATGTGCTTACCGACATTGCAAAACTTAGTTATAACACCGTTAAGTTCTTCAATGAAGAACCCGTAATGGCTATGATCAGTTTCTCTAATTTCGGTAGTGACGAGGGTGGTTCACCAGAGGAAGTACACAAGGCAGTAGAAACATTGCAGAATAATTATCCTGATATGCTTGTTGATGGTGAAATGCAGATAAACTTTGCACTCAACAGAGAACTGCGTGATGAGAAATATCCTTTCACTCGTCTTAAGGGGCATGATGTAAATACACTTATTATGCCAAACATGTCGGCGGCAAACAGCACATACAAGCTGTTGCAGGCTTTGGCAAACGAAGTTGAGGTTATTGGTCCTATACAGATGGGACTTAACAAACCTATACATTTCACAGACTTTGAGTCTTCTGTCCACGACATTGTAAACGTTACAGCAGTAGCAGCCATTGATGCCTATGTGGAAAAAATAAAAAAACAAACAGAATGATTAAACCCTGTGCAAAGATAAATCTCGGATTAAATATAATCCGGAAGAGAGAAGACGGTTATCATGATCTTGAAACCGTCTTCCTGCCCATACCTTTGTATGATGAGTTAAGAATAGAAGAACAGACGGAGGAATATCCTTATCCCTGCCAGCTTACCGTCACAGGAGACGATATAGAATGTGAGGAACAAAGTAATCTCGTAATAAAGGCTTATAATCTTCTGGCTAAAGACTACAATATTCCTAAGGTGCATGCCTATCTTGATAAGAAAATCCCATCACAGGCAGGAATGGGAGGAGGTTCAAGTGATGCTGCTGCAATGCTTAGGCTGCTTAATGAAAAATTCATGCTTGGCATATCTGATGATAAACTTGAAAAGTATGCAAGCAAACTCGGTGCGGACTGTGCTTTCTTCATAAAGGCTCAACCTGCATACGCAGAGGGAATTGGCGACAAACTCTATAGAATACCTGGCATATCCTATCAGATGCAGAATCTTAAACTGGCAATAGTAAAACCAGCTATAGCAATTTCAACAAAAGATGCATATTCACGTTGCATTCCCCATTCTCCTATAAAGAACTGTGTAGAGGTTGTTATGCAGCCTATTGAGTCGTGGAATGGAATATTGGTAAATGACTTTGAAGATTCCGTATTTCCAGAGCATCTGGAGTTGGCAGAGATAAAGCGTACTCTTTACAGAATGGGAGCTGTATATGCTTCAATGAGCGGTTCGGGTAGTGCTATATACGCATTCTTCCAAAAAGACAAGATGCTTACAAAACGTCAGTTGCGGCGAATCTTTCCAGAGTGTTTCACTACAATGGTCAGTATGAATCCTGATGAGATTCAATAGAACACATTAATAAACAAACACGATGTAAGTCTTACGGCTACATCGTGTTTGTTTTTATAATATATGTATAAGGTATTATTTCTTAACCTCTTTCTTTTCTACCTTCTCAGTCTTGGCTGGCTTGTAAGCCTTGTTAAGACCAGCAATAATCTCATTGGTAATATCATAATTCTTACTTGCATAAAGAATATTGTCACCAGCCTTGGTAAGAATGAGTGAATAGTTCTTATCCTTGTTGTAAATCTTCAGATAGTTCTGAATAGAATCGCGCAAAGCTTCATTAAACTTTGCTGTCTCTGTCTGGAACTCGTTTGACAAACGCTGATTTAATGCCTGCAAATCATTGCTCTGCTTCTGAATAGCAGCCTGACGAACCTGTGCCTGTTCCTGTGTAAGAGCATTTGCCTGATAATCCTGCTGTAGTTTAGCTGCTGCAGCTTCAAGAGCCTGTTGCTTTGAAGCAAGAGTGTTCTGAATGTTCTGAGCTTTCTTTTGCAGAATTTCCTGATACTCCTTTGAGAATGTGTACTGATTCATGATGGAATCAACTTCAACAAATGCTATCTTCAGTTCAGAAGGAACTGTAGGAGCATCAGACTTAGAGTCGTTAGCCTTAGGAGCGTTGTTGCATGATGTAAACACTGAAGCAGACAACGCAACTACTGCAAGTGTAAGAAATACTTTCTTCATTTTATTATTTTCTTTTATTTAAGTTATTCTTAATAAGCCTTATTATTTTTGCGTGCTTCACGGTCTTGGTCAACAACGCAATGTATTCCACGTTCTTTCATTGCATCAGAATCATGTATGTGCATAGATTTGAATTCTCCGTTTTTATTAAACAGTAGTTTAACACATAGCAAAGCCATGGCTATAGCAATTATTAACACGCTTAACAACAGAGTTACAATCATTTTTTATATCTTTGCAATGTATTATCGTAGTTTTTACTGTTTGCAAAATTAATACAAATAAGTAAAGAATACGAAAATTAAGAAATAAAAAAACATAAAATAACGTATATGGATACAAAACAACTTGAACCCGCTATTGTTTTTGAACAGTTTGCAAAGCTTAATCAAATACCTCGTCCATCGAAGCACGAGGAGAAGATTATTGCGTTTTTGAAAGAATTTGGTGAAAGTCGTGGACTTGCCACAAAGGTTGATGCTACAGGTAATGTGCTCATTCGTAAAGAGGCAACTCCGGGATATGAAGACAGACCATGCATAGTGCTGCAGAGCCACATGGATATGGTGTGCGACAAACTCGTTGATAAGGAGATTGACTTTATGAACGACCCTATTGAGACATACGTTGACGGCGACTGGCTCAAGGCTAAGGGAACCACTCTCGGTGCTGACGACGGAATAGGCTGCGCCATTGAAATGGCTGTACTTGCTTCTAATGATATAGAACATGGACCTATCGAATGTCTATTTACCGTTGACGAGGAAACTGGTCTGACAGGAGCTGAAGGTCTGCAATCTGGATTCATGACAGGAAAATGGCTCATCAATCTCGACAGCGAGGACGAAGGACAGATATTCGTTTCATGTGCTGGCGGTAGGAGCACAAAAGCTCTTTTCAAGTTTGAGAAAGAGAAAGCTCCAGTAGGTATGTTCTTTGTTGAGACAGCTATAAAGGGACTCTTTGGAGGACATTCCGGCGATGATATTAATAAGAAGCGTGCAAATGCCATAAAGCTCATGGCAAGATTCCTCTATCAGGAGAACGAGAAATTCGGAGTACAGCTCTGTTCATGGAACAGCGGACGTATGCACAACGCCATTCCACGCGATGGCAAAGCTGTATTTGCTATACCATTCGACAAGAAAGAGCAAGTACGTATAGATTGGAATGAGTTTATTGTCAAGGCAGAAGACGAGTTCCATGTAACAGAAAAAGACATGGAGTTCATCATGCAGAGCACCGATGAGCAGACTGTTATTCCTAAGACCGTGTCAGACAACATAATCCGTTCTTTACAAGCTGTTGACAATGGTATCTTTGCCATGTGCCAAGACCAAGAGTTAGCGTGGCTTGTTGAGACATCAAGCAATGTGGCAAGCGTTAAGACAGAGGATAACGAACTTACTGTAGTCTCTTCACAACGTTCTAACGTTATGAGTAACCTTGACAATATGTGTGCAACAATAAAGGCAACCTTCCAGTTGGCAGGTGCAGAAGTTGTGCAGGGTGAGGGTTATCCTGCATGGAAGATGAATCCTAACAGTAAACTCACAGCATTGGCAGTTGAGACATATAAGGAACTTTTCGGCAAAGACCCACAAGTACTTGGCATTCATGCAGGTTTGGAGTGCGGCTTGTTCTCAGAGCGTTATCCTGATATGGATATGGTAAGCTTCGGTCCTACCCTGCGCAATGTTCATACTCCGGAGGAGAAACTCTACATTCCTACCGTTCAAATGGTTTGGGATCATCTTCTCGCCATACTCAAGAAGTAACATCATAGTTTTTTTTACGGCAGCACCCTTCCCAATCATCATTGAGAAGGGTGTTATGTTTTTATACAGGATTGGTCAAATAGTGCAGTGTTCTATCTTTCCTTTATGTCAATATTATTCCCGATTTTATTATTTCTGTGCGGACAGACACAGGGTCTGTCCCTACGTACCTCTTAACTCCTTAAACTCAAGTTGAAAGCCCCATCACTAATTATTTGGGGATATGATATGGAGGCGCTAAATACAGAGGCATTGCATCTATATAAAAACAGGTAGAACGAATGCAAATGATCGTGGGATTCAGTCAGAACTTTGAGAAAATGCTATTGGAAATCTATACAGGTATAAATTTGGGATTTACAAAAATGAATACTCGCGTGAGTATCTCAGCATTTGTGAGATGTAGGATTCTGAATAATCAACCTCTACATCAATGACATTGCCCGAATCATCTTTTATTAAATGCAGCACAGGATTTATGAAGCCTTTATATGGTGCAATATTCAAATTATTGTATCTTTCGAGCATTTCCTTATGTAAATCATGTTCGAGTTTTACTCCATAGTCTTCAACCAACCGTTGAGCTGCCTTGTAGTCGCCCTCGCTCTTTATGCGCTGTACTTCCGCCAACAACTGTGCGAATAATTGGCGAAGTGCGCTATAGTCATTGATTTGCAGATAGGTTTTATCGTTTTTCTTTATTAACGACACGTTGCCTTGACTTCTCTCCATTACCCATCGTGCAATAATGGCACGATTGCGCATGTGGGCTTCTTCTATCTGTGCTCCTAATTTTATGCGTACCTGCTGGGTCAGCAAACCATTAAGCATATAGGTATAATACTGTGATTTGTATGCCTCACCGTCAGGTACAAGACCAAGCTCGATTAGTTTTTCGTCGGCTATATAATAGAGTCCGAACAAGTCTGCACGTGCTTCTTCAATAGTACTTCCATATGATTTCAACGCTCCTGCATCTACTCCTGGCAATATCTTCCCACTTCCGTGCCCAAGGCACTCATGCAAATCGGTATGCAGGTCGTCGCAAATATCGCCATATTTGTTGATATTATCTAATGTGGCATCATCGATAACAAATTCCTTAAGGAAGCCGTTTCCTTTTGCTACTTGGTTGTAAGCTTCAGTGAGATTGCCAATTGTCACCGACTTGCTGCCATGAATAGAGCGTATCCAGTCGGCATTGGGAAGGTTTATTCCTATTGCAGATGCGGGATATTCATCGCCTCCCAGCATAGCGGCAATTATGACATTGGCAGAAACACCACGCACTTCGCTTTTTTTGAAACGTGAATCAACAGGACTGTTATCTTCAAACCACTGTGCATTATTACATATTTTTTGTGTGCGCTCAGTTGCTTCCAAGTCTTTATATTCTACTATTCCCTCCCATGAGCCTTTAATACCGAGAGGATCGCCATATACTTCTATGAATCCATTTATGAAGTCGATACGTGAATCAGTATCCTTGAGCCATGCAATAGAGTAATCGTCAAATACAGTCAAATCACCAGTCTCATAATAACGAATCAACAATTGTATAACAGTTTTCTGCTGTTGGTTTTCACTATATGGTAATGCCTTTGAAAGAAACTCTATAATCTTCTTTATTGCTGCGCCATAACGACCTCCGGCATACCATGTAAGTTCTTTTATTTCGCCATTCTCCTTTACAAGCGTAGAGTTCAGTCCGAATGATGGTTTGTCATCGTCAGAATAGTTGGTATTAAGTTTTGCATAGTATGCTTCAGCTTCTTCCTGTGTAACACCTTGATAATAGTTGCATGCTGATGACTGCACTTGGTCAACACCATCGTCTTGACATACCCGCTTTGGTTGTATATCAGGCGTGAATATTACAGGAAGCAATTCTGCACAGAGCTCTTCTTTTGTCTCTCCATTATGAAGCGGTAGTTTGTCTGACGGGATAAGTTTAATTGCTTCAAGCAAGAAGTCATTACTGAATTCGGGTACGAACTTCTCCTGTCCGTAGTGATGATGAATGCCTGAAGAGAACCACACACGCTTGAGATAAGTCTCGAGTGCAAGGAAATCGGTTTCTTCCCTATTGCCAGAGTAATTTATATATACAGCCTCCAAAGTTTTGCGTATGCGCAGATTATAAAATCCAAACTGGTCGAAAGTTATATCACGCCCTGCAAGTGTTGCCTCGGAGAGATAATAGATAAGCATTTTCTGCTTAAGTTGTAACGATGAAAAACCGGCGAGACGGTATCTTAACATCTGTATGTCAGCAAACCTCTCGCCGGTATAATTGAATTCTATCATGTAAGAATTTTATTGTTTTACTGTCTTTCTCTTTGATGATTTGATTTTTTCTTCCTTCTTGTCTTCTTTTGGCTGTTGCTGCAAGCGGTAGTCGCGCGGAGTTATGCCAAGTGTGCGGTAGAAAGATGCGTAGAACGACTGACGATTGGAAAAACCTACCATATCAGAAATGTCTTCTATTGTGTATTTTGAATAACGCTTGTCTGCCAATAATGACATAGCCTCGTCAACACGATACTTGTTGACAAAAGAAGTGTAGTTCATGTGGAACTTGACATTCACCACTGCTGATATATATCTGGTGTTTGTGCCGAGTTCGTTGGCAAGAACTTGCGCCGAATATCCTTTCTCTTTATATTTTTTCTCGATAAGAATCTTTTCCAGAATTTTGTCTTTTAACTCATCCATTAAAGCAGGATTCACCAATGAACGGTAAAGTGCTGCCTTTTGTTTTATCTCTGTAATATTATATTTACCCATATTCTTTTTATTAGTTATCCTTTTCTTAATTTAATAATGTTGACGGAAAAATCTGTACTACAAAGTTAGTAAAAGTCTTTGTAACAACATACTTTCCTTTTTGTTTTTAAGAATTTTTTTCACAATCACGAAGCCATAATTCTACCGAGGCATCACTTGGCATACGCCAGTCTCCGCGTGGTGAAAGACTTACCGTTCCGACCTTAGGTCCATCGGGAAGACAAGAGCGCTTGAACTGTTGTGAGAAAAAACGACGACAAAATACAATAAGCCATTTGCGTATTGTGGATTCATCATATTCAGGTCCTTGACTTCCATCGAATGCTTTCTGTGCAATCAACAACAGTTTGCTTGGCGAAAATGCAAAACGCATGAAATGATAAAGGAAAAAATCATGTAGTTCATAGGGCCCTACAATATCTTCTGTTTTCTGCTTTATATTATCATGATCATCAGCAGGGGTAAGCTCTGGAGATATTGGAGTATCTATTATGTCGAGTAATGTTGATTTTGACTCTCCATCAATAGTATTATCTGCAACATAAAGTAGAAGACAGCGAATTAAAGTTTTTGGAATACTGACGTTTACGGCATACATAGACATATGGTCTCCATTATATGTGCACCAACCTAAAGCTAACTCCGAAAGGTCGCCAGTGCCTATTACCATTCCACCGACTTGGTTGGCAATATCCATTAAGAGCATTGTACGATAGCGTGCTTGTGAATTTTCGTAAGTCACATCATGCAAATTGTCGTCGTGGTCTATATCATGGAAATGTTGTTTTACTGCTGGTGCTATATTTATCTCGCGTTGTGTAATTCCGAGCGAGTTCATAAGTGCCACAGCATTTGTATGAGTTCGGTCTGTGGTTCCAAATCCAGGCATCGTAATACCGTGAATGCCTCTGCGGTCGAACCCGAGTTTATCGAAAGTCTTAGCGCATACAAGTAATGCAAGTGTGGAATCAAGACCTCCACTTATACCAATAACAACATTCTTGCAGTTTGTATGTTGCAAGCGTTTTGCAAGTCCCAATACCTGTATATTGAAGATTTCTTCGCATGATTCGGTTATTACCTCGGACTTGGGCACAAATGGGTATGGATTATATACACGTTCAAGCACAAAAGGATTATCTGGTGTCTCTACATCAAGAGGAATTACTACAGATTTTTCGTGAATAGATGACTGAGCATGTGCAAAAGTAGTATTGTTCAAACGCTCTGAGCGCAGGCGCTCTACATCTATTTGTGCTGTAATAAGCTGGTCGTCGAGAATGAATCGCTGGCTTCGTGAAAGCAGCTTTCCATTTTCATAGATTATACTATTTCCGCCATATATTACATCTTGTGTGCTTTCTCCAAATCCAGCAGAACTGTATATATACCCGCTTATGCAGCGAGCACTTTGTTGTGACATAAGCGACAACAGATACTTATGCTTTCCAAGAATTTCGTTTGTTGCAGAGAGATTGAAGATAATATCGGCTCCTGCAGTAGCTATATAGCTGCTTGGAGGAATTGGTGCCCAAAGGTCTTCGCACAATTCTATTCCAAACTTTATACCCGATGGCAGTTCAAACAATGTAGGAGAGGTATTAACTTCCTCTGATGTGAACCAACGCTTTTCGTAGAACTCATTATAGTTTGGAAGGTATGTTTTGTTGATCGTATAATAGGTTCCACCCGCAAGCACTACTGCAGAGTTGAACAGTCTGCTGTCTTGACGAACAGGTGCTCCGACGATAACAACTATAGGTAGATGTTGGCAATAGGCAAGCAACTCGAGTAAGGCTGAATCTGATTTATCGAGGAGATATGGATTGCGGAATAAATCCTGACAGGTATATCCTGTAATGCTTAGTTCTGGAAAACTCAACACTTCTACCCCATTTTCTACGGCTTGGTCTATGAGTTTCTTTATCTGTTTGACATTGTAATCAACATCAGCAACTCTAACAGAAGGAACGGCTGCTCCTACTTTTATATATCCGAAATTATGCATATAACCTTTATCTTATTATTACTTGAGTAGCACCCCAGCCATATTCCTGAAAAGAAGCATCCTGATACTGACAGCGTTTATACTTATATGTAAGCTCGCTTATGATGGCTCTGCGAAGAACTCCCTCTCCCTTGCCATGTATAAAGACTATCTTCTGTCCTTTCTTATTGCTGTATTCTGCAAGAGTATTGCGGAATACTTTAAGTTGGTATTCAAGAATATCTCCATTACTCATACCAGCTGTCGTCTCAAGAACTTCTGTAGCATGAAGGTCAATGACAACAACTTCATCGCGGTCTTTCTTCTTCACTGCCTTTACAGGAGTTTTATTTTCATTGTCGGAGCTTTTGTACATCTGCTGTTTCAGTGTCTTTGCATCAATAACCATCGGACGTGGTTGTTCGTCATTTTCAATAATTGTAAACAACATTGCCGGCTGTTCAAAGAAATCGTTTGTTTGGAAACAATGAAGTTTGTAAAACTTAACAGGGTCAAGACGTAGCTGCACATCCATAACAGGTTTGATAATGAATGGTTTTTCTCGTTTTAGTGCCATTGCTTGTATAGCAAGATGTTGCATGTCATTAAGGCTTTCCCTGCCTATTTCTTCTACAAAGTATTTTGTGTTAGGTTCTATCTCTCCCTCATGGTGGAGCTGCCAACTATTACCTTCAGCCAATAGATAGTTATAACGAAGATAATAATTGGAGTCATTAACGATGTAGCATTCAAATCGAGTGTTGGTAAACTCCTTCACGTCAATAGGAACAAAAGCTAAATATACCGACAGTTTATTCCCGCCCTTGCGTTCTTCAACTGGAGCCTTAAAAGTTATCTCCTTATCGGCAGGGTCGTAGTCTTCTTCAATCTCATCATCTGAAATACCGTTGGAAAGCCGCTGTCTGATAGATAGTCCTTCAGGAGCATTCTCTACAGCTTTACTTGTTTTAGCAGATACAATCTTTGCAATGCTGTAATCATCACTTTGCACAACTACGACATCCTGCTTTGCCATTGGAATTTCAAAACCATCCTCATCTTCAACAAGGACAATATTATTTCCTTTGAAACCAGAGATACGTCCACCACCAGCTTCACTAAGGAATCTTACTTTATCACCTATCTTCATTATGTATATTCACTTACGGGATTAATAAACTTGAATCGCCATAGCTCAAGAAACGGAAATCGTGTGCTAAGGCATAATCATATACTTTGTACCAATCACCCTTAAGGAAGGCACTTACCAAAAGAAGTAGTGTACTCTTTGGCTGGTGGAAATTTGTTACAAGCATTTTCACTATTTTATACTCATAGCCTGGGGCAATTATGATTTGAGTACTTGAGTTCAATGCAGGCAATGAATGTCTGTCCAAATAATCCAACAACTCTTTTATTGCTTCGACAGGGGTTATAACTGCTTCTGTTTCGTAGGGTTCCCACTGGTTGACATGAAGTTCCGATTCGCTTATATTGGGATTATTATGGAGCTTTAAGCCCATATAGTACAGACTCTCAAGTGTTCTGACGCTTGTAGTCCCTACAGCAATGGCTTCTGCCCCATGGGCAATGAGTTTTTCGAGTGTCTGCCGGCGGACGGCAATATACTCAGTATGCATTTCGTGTTCTTTAATATCATTGCTCTTAACAGGTTTGAAAGTTCCTGCACCAACATGCAGGGTAAGTTCCTCACGGTCTATTCCAGCTTCATCAACAGCGTTCAGTACTTCTGGAGTGAAATGCAGACCAGCTGTAGGAGCAGCAACAGAACCCTTTATTTTTGAGTAAACAGTTTGATATGTTATCTTGTCTGATTCTTCGGTATCTCTATTAAGGTAAGGTGGTATAGGCAATTCGCCAATGACATCAAGTACTTCAGCCCATGACAACAGTGGATTATCCCATGTAAATTCTACAAGATGTGAAGTTCCATATACTCCGCCATTTGAAGCAGTGAGATTGAACTTAGTGCCTTTATATTCGCATTCTCTTGACAACAAACCGTCTTTCCACTTTTTAAGATTTCCTATCATGCAGTACCAGCTACATTTGCCTGTTGTCTGAAACATGACTTCATAGTCGGTAGGACTTGCAGGTTCAAGTACGAATATCTCAATGAGAGCTCCCGTAGATTTACGGAAATGCAGACGTGCTTGTATTACCTTAGTATTGTTAAACACCATCATTGCTCCTTTTGGCAGATAAGAAGGAAGGTTGAAGAAAGTTTCTTCTGTAACTTCACCATTCTTATAGACAAGAAGTTTTGACTTGTCACGTTGAGCAAGTGGGAACTTTGCTATTCTTTCATCTGGAAGATTATAGTTATAATCAGATATTTGTATATGTTTGGGCGATTTATTCATAAATTGTTATTAAAAAACTGCTCTGAACAATGCATAAAGCAAGGTAAGCAAAAATACAATTATTACTATATAGACATCTTGAAAAGAGTAACCTGTGCTTGTATATTGATTGGATACGTAATTTGATTTTGTCGATACTTTTCTACTTATATATCTATATCCTGAATATGTAAATATTGCAACTGCACACCCCCATGCAATTCCTACTAAAACATCACTTGGATAGTGTACACCAAGATAGATTCGTGTATAGCAATTGAGTAGTGTCCATGACAGAAGAAATACTGTGAGAAGTTTACTCCTGATAACCAAACTGAAATATAATGCTATAGCCATTGTATTTGATGCATGTGCAGAGAAAAAGCCATATTTACCTCCACGATAGCCATTAACAATGTCAATAGAATATTTCAGAACTTCATCCTGACAAGGACGAGGCCGCATGAAAATCGGCTTTGCTAATACATCAACTATATAATCTGCTATTATAACAGACAGGACGGCGAACAAAATGACTAAAGAAATCTGGTGCATAGTCTCATTGTTTCTAATTACTATATAAAGCAGTGTAATATATAGAGGAATCCATGTGATAGCATCAGTGAGAGTAAATATCAAATGATCCATGAATAATGAATCAGAACCCTGCAATACTTGCATTATAGGCAGGTCAAAATTATATGTTACCTTCGTAAAATCGAGCATATTTCCTAAGCTTATATTTCTTCTATGTCTGTATCACGCAGCCAACCTTCACGCCCGTCGGTCAGGCGTATTCCAATCCACCCTTTCATGCTACGATCTGTTATGTCAACCCGTGTACCTTCATGAAGCACCATTTCTGTAGTAGAGCCTGTCGACGGTGTTTTCTTTACTATGACTTTAGCAGATGTTATTATAGCGCCATCATGATTACTCGCATGAGTTTTTTGCTGCCATGAGAGTAATGTTGTAACAAGAAACAAAATTAATAATACGGCTGAGCTGTAGAAGCCGCCACGTATAATAAATTCTTTTGAACTAAAGAGATATAATGAAAGAGTAACCAGCATTAATAAAAATGTTATAACTGATATAACAGCCCAATTATCACTATTTGTAAAATTGACTAATGTCTTATACCATGTTACAAAAAACATTTCTGTTTCAGGAGTTATCTTGTCTATGGTTTTGCTTCTTGCAAACTGGAGATTGAAACGTATATCGATATCGCCGGGAGACAATTTATAGGCTCTTTCGTATGCCAATACCGCCTGAGTGATATTGTCAGTACGAAAATAAGCATTTCCGAGATTATAATATAAATCGGCGGAAACCCCTTCTTTCATAATCTCACCATACATTTTAATAGCTTCCTGATAGTTGCCTTTTGCATATTCAGCATCAGCCATCTGCTTCGTCATCTTAGCATTGACATTAAAGCTAAAACAAAGCATTATAATCAATAAAAGCATTGGCATTTTATTAGACATCTTGTTCTTATTTACTTTCAGCATATCGTCAATATCAGTAATAGCTTTAGCCGCTTTATCATAGACAACATCCATCTTGCCCTTTGGATCGCCTGGGGCATAACGTGCATACTCACATTCGTCAATAGCTTCTATAAATGTATTTACTGTATCTGCACTAATTCCATGCGACAGTAATTTCTCTGTGATGTTCTCGCGCGACAACTGTTCTACTGGTATGTTCATTTTATCGCTTACATACCCCCAGAGTGCACGCAACACTTCATCATAGAACTTGCCTTGGTCTCCTTTCAGCATTAACTTTGATGCACTTCTAAGTCTGACTATAGCCACTTTATTTGCTTTCTTTACCCGCATTCCAACGACATTTGCATTGTCGATGGCACGCTTTCGGAATATGATAACAAAGACTATGAAAACAAGAAGTGGAATCAGTAACCATAATATATATGATATACTTCCAAAGAAATACTCATTAATCTTGCTCATTGAAGAGTTACCGGTTTTAAGTTCGTGAATATCATTTTCCTTTTGCGTTGAGAAATCTGATACGGTAGAGCGTCCTGTTCCTTTTTCGACATTCAGGTTTACTGCTGAAGAATTGAGTGTTTTATACGAGTTTGCAGATGTATCGTAATATACAAACTGCACACCAGGAATTGTGTATTTTCCTTGATTGCGTGGAACAACAAGATATTCATAAACCATGCTGCCTTCTACTCCATTTGCAGTGAGTTTTGTCTTGTCGGTTACCTTTGGATCATACTTATCAAAGTCTTTTGGCAGTTCTAAAACAGGATTTTTTATGAGTTTCAGATTACCAACTCCACTTACTACAACGCTCAATGTTATTGGTTCTCCGGCTTTCACACTTTTCTTGTCAGTTGTACATTGAATATTGAATTTGCCTACGGCACCAGAGAAGTTTGCAGGTCGTGAAGGAAGTGGATCAACTAATATTGATATTGCGGGTGCTTTAACATCACGTTTTACTTCTGTATATGCAGATCCTCCATTGAAGAAAGCTTCAAATGGGTCTATATTACGATTGCGCTGAACAACAATACCCTTGAAAGTAATACTTGGAATTTCAAGTTTTCCTGTCATCTGTGGATACATGACATACTGACTCCATGTAACAGTTCGATATTGTTTTCCATTAATAGTTTCAACTTTAAAACTCTTCTGTCGTGGAAGTTCCAGTTCCTGTGTATGAAATCCTGTCAAATCAGGCATTTTACCTTCAAGCTGTGTCAAATCAACTTGTGTATAAACCTTATATGTAAGAAGAATAGGTTCCTGTTCGTGTACATGCTTTTTATTTGCACTCACTCTTATAAACAAATCATTGCCAGAGATATAACTACCAGCTTCACGCATATCGTCAGAGTCATAACTTCCATGCATTCGTGGCGTTCCTTGTCGTCCATTGTTTTGCTGGGCATTTCCAGAGACAGAGATTTTGTGGGTGCCAGACATTACGGTCTTGCCATTTATAACGGCTTTTGCTACAGGAATGGTGTATGTTCCGTTCTTTGCGGCATACAAAGTATATGTATATGTTATTGATGACGAACTTGATGTATGTCCGTTGATTATCTGAAAACTTGATGAACGCGACGTATAAGGACCTGTTATAACTTCCAATCCCTCTGGTATATTGCCGGCTCTGAAATTATCTACATCCTGCGTATTTATAACATAGGACAAACGGAAGTTCTCTCCATTCAATACATGTGATGGAGCTTGCACAGTTATTGTTTGCGCAATAGCAGTTGACAAATGATAAATGACAAATGATAAAATTAATAATATCTTCTTCATTCTCTGTTTTTTTCTTCTTTACTTTAACACCAATAGTCAGCACATTCTTTTACCAGTTTTTCTGAAGTCTTCTCTGTTGAGGCTGTACCTGTTGCTGCTTCATTTTCTGCTGAGTATTCTTTTCTTCCTGAATAGCAGCTTGTAACAGCTGTTCAGCATTTTCTCTGCTCATTTGTTCCTGTTGCTGCTGTTTCAGGTCTTTTTTATCCTGATTTTTATCTTTATCTTGCTGTTGTTCTTTTTCTTTCGATTGATTCTTGTCTTTATCCTGCTGATTTTGCTTCTGGTTCTGCTTTTGTTGTTTCAGCTGTTTCTGACACAAAGCAAGATTATAGCGCGTTTCATTGTCATTCGGATTATTACGTAAACTTTCCTTGTATGCATCAACAGCTTCGGAAAACATTTGGTGTCCCTGACATATTACACCTATATTATGATATGATTTAGCTTTTCGCAACTTGCTTGTCTCTATCTTTCCTGCGGCTTCAAACTGTAAAATTGCGGCAGAGTCTTTCTGTTGCTGCATAAGTGCACAACCAAGGTTGTAGAGTGCCTGAGGGTTTTTCTGATTCTTATCAACTGCTTTTCTATAGTCAACCTCTGCTTTGTCAAACTTTTGCTGCCTATAGAGTCGGTTTCCCTGTCGTATATGCTGTCGGTCGGTCTGTGCAAAACATGCCATACAGCACATAAACAATATATATAAAGATAATATCCTTTTCATATTTATAAATTCTTTGCCTTTCTGCTTCTGAATATGTTTATATTTCTGAGCAATGGATTCTTTACCTCAAGAATACACACTTCCAGAATAAGAATCAACAACAATATTATGCCGACTGCCTGAAATTGCTCGTCATATTCACTATATATTACACTTTCTGTTTCTCCCTTTTGCAATTTTGTAAGTTGGTCATTAAGAAGTTCTTGAGCATCGCTTGTATTGTCAACATGTATGTACTTACCCTTTCCTGCTTGAGCAATCTGCTGACACATGTCTTCATTCAAGGCAGTCATTACAGTATTACCGGTATTATCGGTAAGATAACCACCATTATCGTCTGGAATAGGAGCACCTTTAGGATCACCAATTCCAAGAATGAAAACATTCATTCCTTTTTTGTGAGCATCTTCTGCTGCTTCAACAGCTCCTCCCTCATGGTCTTCACCGTCAGTAATTACAATGACAGCTTTTCCCACCTTTGCCTGTGTGAAAGAGTTTGATGCAAGATTCAATGCCTTTGCAATGTCTGTACCCTGCGAATTAATAAGTGAAGGGGCAATATTGTTCAAAAACATTTTTGCTGAAATATGATCGCTTGTTATAGGCAGCTGCACAAAGGCATCACCGGCAAAGACAACAAGTCCTATCTTGTCGCTTGAGAAATTGTCTATAAGATTCTCCACCATGAGTTTGCTCTTTTTCAGGCGTGAAGGCATCACATCTTCGGCTTTCATAGAGTTACTTATGTCCATAGCAATAATAATTTCAATGCCATTACGCTTTTCTCTTAGAATCTTACTTCCCATTTGCGGACGGGCAAGCATAATGATTACAAGTGCTATTGCAGACATAAGCAACCAGAACTTGACACTGGGACGGTATTTTGACACATCCGGCATCATCAAGCGCAACAGGTTCTTGTCGCCTAACTTCTTATATTTTCGTTTCTGCAGTTGCCACATTCCAAGCCTTATCACGGCAACAGTTGGAACTATTATAAGCAACCAAAGCAGTATTGGGTTTTCAAATCGCAACATTATGGTATTCTCCTTAATATAGTGGTTCTTAGCAATACTTCAAGCAACAATACAATTAATGCCGCCCATGCAAATGGGGCAAATGCTTCATAGCGTTTTGAGAATTTCTTTACAGTAAGCTTTGTTTTCTCAAGTTTGTCAATATCAGAATATATCTGGCGCAGTTCCTTGTTGTTTGTTGCGCGGTAATAGTTACCTTCTGTTGTTGCTGCAATGTCGGCAAGAGTTTTTGTATCAATCTCAACAGGCATATTAACATACTGCACTCCTCCTGCAACAGGCATAGGATAAGGTGCTACTTTATTAGTTCCAACACCTATGGTATATACACGTATGCCAAGGCTTTTTGCTATCTGGGCAGCTGTCATGGGAGATATTTCTCCACGGTTGTTAGCACCATCGGTAAGCAATATCACTACCTTACTTTTTGTTTTAGAGTCTTTAAGACGGCTTACGGCATTGGCTAACCCCATACCCACAGCAGTTCCGTCTTGTATGAGTCCCTTGGAAGCAAGGTCGGTTCTTACTGTCTTAAGAAGATTGAGCAGAGAAGCATGGTCGGTTGTCATAGGACATTGAGTGAACGATTCGCCTGCAAATATAGTAAGCCCGATATTGTCGTCAGGACGTCCGGAAATAAATTCAGCAGCTACATTCTTTGCAGCTTCCATGCGATTTGGCTTGAGGTCTTCTGCCAACATTGATGTCGATATATCCATTGCCAGCATAATGTCAATACCTTCTGTATTACGATCGTCCCATGAGTTTTGTGTCTGCGGACGAGCCATTACAATAACAATCAGTGCGAAAGCTGTGCAACGCAAAAGCATTGGCAGATGAACCATGCGTGTGCGCCAACTCTTATGAATATCTACATATATAGATGTGTCGCTCATGCGCATTGACGGTTCATTGCGTTTACGATACAGAAAGTACCACAATACGTATGGAACTAAGAGTAACAGCAGTATGAAGTATTCTTTATTAGCAAATTCCATTGTCATTTATTTATAGAAGCATCATTGCATTGTATGCAACAAAACATAGAATGAAAATAACCGATATGATTATCAAGCCAAGCAGAATCTTTATAACCTTACGACTTTCTTGTATCCGCTTGTCATTCTCACTAAGTTGCGGAACAATCTTCTCTTCGGTCTCTGTTTCCTGAGTCTTTGTCTGGTCGATGAAGTTGACAGCGTTAACAAGGTTAAGGTCATTCTCGTTGATTAACGTAGAATACTTAGCAAACTTCACCAAGTCAGCAGTCTGGAACAATTCACTAAGTTCATTTATCATCTTTGAATCTCCCGACTCTTGGAGATTGGCAATAATCTCAGTACTTGTCATTTCCATAGCTGAGAAACCAAAACGTTCTTCTATATACTGGCGTAGTGTATCTGTGAGCTTAGTATAATAAGTTTTCTGCTCTTCAGAGTTATACATCTTCTCCTGCTTAATCTTATCAATAGCACTAAGTGCTTTCTGGTGGGCAGGAATATGCTTTACAATAAGAATCTTACTTATTATAGGTTTGTTCTGCTTGAATCGTATATATAGATAACCTCCTATAATTATGAGGATAAGCATGAGGAAACTCAACCAGAAGAGAGGACTCCATTCGCTCCAAAGGAAAGGATTGTCTTGAACATCTTTTGGAGGGAAGAACTGATTAAGATTGGTTGTATCAACATCTATTGTAATGACTTTAAGAGCAAGAGGATTTGTCATATACGTCTTTCCACCAACCTTTATGCTTTGTGCAGGTATTTTATAAGCATTCTCATCAAAACTTGTAAGTAGAAGTTTTCGGCTTATCTTTCTTCCTCCTTCTACTCTGGAAGTATCGTCTTTCAGAACTTCTACAATTTCAATTCCCTCTGTTATATAAGTTCTTGGCATAAGATTCGGCATCTGCACCACCTTGTCTTCTGGAGCAATAACGGTTAATGTCATTCCCACCTGCTCGCCGATAAGTATGGCTACAGAGTCAATCTTCGCCTCCACTGACACGTTTTGTGCGAAAGTGGAGAGTGACATGCTGAATATAAGCAACAGCAATAAAGTTATTTTTCTCATCTCTTGTTGAATAGTAACATCATAGCTCTGACATAATCTTCGTTAGTAGCTATGCTTGTCCAGTCCACATTACTCCTGGCAAAATCCTCTCTTAGCTGCTGCTGACGCTCGAACCAAGCATTGGAGTGAGCCATTCTTAATTTCTTAGAAGATGTATCGATTATCATCTCCCTGCCTGTCTCTGCGTCCTCTATTTTCATGAGTCCTACATCGGGCAACTGCTTTGCAATAGGGTCATACACTTGAATTGCCATCGTATCGTGTTTTGAACCAGCAAATTGCAAAGGTTTCTGGAAAGAAGTTTTATTATAGAAATCACTCAATATAAACACAGTACTTCTGCGCTTAAGAACACGAGTCATAAATTCAATCGCCTGCTTGATGTCTGTCTTACGGCTTTGCGGTTTAAAATCAAGCATCTCACGTATGATATATAGAATGTGCCTGCGTCCTTTCTTGGCGGGAATATATTTCTCAATACGGTCAGAGAAGAAGATAACGCCTATCTTGTCATTATTCTGAATAGCTGAAAATGCCAGTGTTGCTGCTATCTCCGTGGTCATGTCACGCTTCAACTGATTACGAGTTCCGAAATCAAGAGAGCCTGATACATCAATCATCAGCATAACTGTCAGTTCACGTTCTTCCTCGAACACCTTAACGTATGGACGATGAAAACGTGCAGTTACATTCCAATCAATATCTCTGACATCGTCTCCAAACTGATATTCACGAACCTCACTGAATGCCATGCCACGCCCTTTGAACGCTGAATGGTATTCGCCTGCAAAGATATTCTGACTCAGTCCGCGAGTCTTTATCTCTATCTTTCTGACTTTCTTAAGTAGTTCTGAAGTCTCCATCTATCAAGGAACTTCCACCTTATTTATTATCTTACTTACAATCTCCTCGCTTGTGATATTGCTTGCCTCGGCTTCGTATGACAAGCCTATGCGATGACGCAATACATCGTGAACTACTGCACGTACATCCTCCGGCACAACATATCCTCTGTGCTTTATGAATGCATATGCACGAGCCGCCTTGGCAAGATTAATTGAAGCACGTGGAGAACCACCAAATGTAATCATGTTCTTAAGCTCTGGCAGACCATAACGCTCTGGATAACGTGTAGCAAAAACTATATCAGCTATGTATTGCTCTATTTTCTCGTCAATATATACCTTGTTCACTATCTCGCAGGCTTTCATAATATCGTCTGTTGAACAAACGGCAGTCACTTCAGGCAACTTACCTGCCAAGTTCTCGCGGATAATGAGTTTTTCTTCTTCCAACGAAGGATAAGAGATGACAACCTTAAGCATGAAACGGTCAACCTGTGCCTCTGGCAGCTGGTATGTTCCTTCCTGTTCAATTGGGTTCTGTGTTGCCATTACAAGGAAAGGTTCTGGAAGTTTGAAGGTTTTCTCGCCTATTGTAACCTGATGTTCCTGCATAGATTCGAGTAATGCACTCTGCACTTTTGCCGGAGCACGGTTAATTTCATCTGCAAGTACGAAGTTTGCAAATACAGGACCTTGCTTTACCTGAAACTTCTCGTCTTTCTGGCTGTATATCATAGTACCGATTACATCGGCAGGAAGCAAATCGGGGGTGAATTGTATGCGTGAATACTTACTGGAAATAAGTTGTGCCAAGGTTTTTATTGCCAAGGTCTTTGCAAGTCCGGGAACACCTTCAAGAAGTATGTGTCCGTCACTTAACAGCGAAATAAGTAGTGAGTCAACAAGATGTTTTTGACCAACTATGACTTTATTCATGCCAGCTGTTAGATTGGCAATGAAGCCGCTCTGCTGGCGTATGAGCGCATTCAGCTCTTGAATGTCAACTGATTCTATCATAATACTTTGTTATTATTTATTACATTTTATCCGAAACCACGAACAAGGGTTATCCTAAATTCAGGACAAATTTACAACAAATATATTATAGCACCAAGCCTTTTGTGACTAATAAACATTAAAAAACATGGGCAATCAATTATATTTAAGAAAGTTTTAAGATTGCATTCATTTCTTTTTACTTATTTTCATAATGACAGGTTGGTTTGGTTGCCATTGCCCTTTTTGTAGAAAATATTACGTGGTTTTGGGGTTGCCGGAAAAACCTCGTTAGGTTTTGCCAGAAACCTTGCAAGGTTCTGAGTAAAATCTCGCAAGTTTTTTTTCGGCGTATAGCTCAAATTGCAGGCTATTTTTCAGTACAAGTTGTTCAATAGCTCAAATTGCAGGCTGTTATTTTTGCTAAACTTAATTACATTGTTGTACCTTTGTTTTGCAGTCTGAAGCATAGTGAAGCTCTGCTGGGGA
>JBHAEQ010000032.1:0-18388 GCA_041855685.1 Prevotella sp.
CAGAGCTTCACTATGCTTCAGACTGCAAAACAAAGGTACAACAATGTAATTAAGTTTAGCAAAAATAACAGCCTGCAATTTGAGCTATTGAACAACTTGTACTGAAAAATAGCCTGCAATTTGAGCTATACGCCTTTTTTTATAGCATGAGTATTGAAGTTGGTAATATGCCTTTTTGGAATGCGATTCTATCTAGCATGAAAATATGTAGACCTTTTTAGAAAAAAAATAATGAGGCAGAATTCACTCTATCGAGGCAAGTTAAATAGAGTAATGAAACAATTATTATTTATTATATAAAGCAACAATGATTTTTTAATGCTTGTATAGATATATATTCGTAAAAAGATTTGTTTGTCTTGAACTTTATTATTACCTTTGCGTCAGAAATTACATTTTAGCATTATTGTGAATAGTAAAATTCTAATATGTTATGCGTATGGTGTGATGAATATGCGAATATATGTAATATTTATGTGTTTGTAAAAGAGGATTATTAAGTTAAATATTACGGAACTTTTTGTTTATAGAAAGGTTAATTAGATTATATAAAGTGTATGAAGAAAAGTCGTTACAATATAATTGTTAGGAACAAAGATAATACTGTTGTTATTTTCAATGGCTTATCCAAGAAGTATGTAATTGTCTCTGCAAAATATATAGAACAATACATTCAGTTTCTTGAAAAACCTAATGAATATATCCGTAATCATAATTTAAATGGCTTAACGACAACATTTCGTTCCTGTGGGTTTATTGTCGAAGATGATATGGACGAATATCGTTTTATAAAAGAACTATTTACGCAAAGAGTTAATTCTTTAATTTATTCTTTAGTGATTATGACTACATATGAATGCAATTTTAGGTGCTGGTATTGTATGCAACATCATAAGGATATTAGTATAACTGCGAATATTGAGAATAGAATAAAGAAACATATTACTAATTACCTTAAAACGAATAAAATTAAACATTTTGATTTATCTTGGTTTGGAGGTGAGCCACTCCTGAATATACCAGTTATTGAAAGCATTTCTATGTATGCATTGAATTTTTGTAAAGATAATAATATTGGATTTAGTTGTGGTATAACAACTAATGGTTCATTATTATCCGAGGAATTGTTAAAAAGGCTGAACGAATTGCGGTTTAGAGATTTTCAAATAACGATTGATGGCAATAAAGAATATCATAACAAAACTAAACGAAATAACTCTATTTGTAATTCTTTTGACCTCATTTTAAGAAATATAGTATTGACTGTTCAAAATATTCCAGATGCTCGAGTTACTATGCGAATAAACTATACGCATACTAATATTACATCAGACTTTCCTGCACAGATAGATGAAATATTATCCCCTGTGCGTGATAAGATTTCTATACTTTTTAGGCAAGTATGGCAGGAGCAAGATTTACAACAAGATGATATTTCTATAATCCCAATTATGAATCAATTAAAGAAAATTGGTTACAAAGTAGAACATGAGTTCAATGATTTTACAGTGATATCATGTTATGTTGAAAAAAAACATTACCTTTCAATATTCCCAAATGGTAGTGTTGATAACTGTAATAATAAATCGATGAAAGATGCGAGAGGATATTTAGATGAAAAAGGAAATGTTGTATGGAATGTGCAATCTAATGAAAGGGCTCATAATATTTTTGATGTAAATTCTGCTTGCCAGGAATGTAAATATTTACCTATTTGTATGGGACCTTGTCCTGCAACAAGAGAAAAAAACAAAGGAAAAATAGAGTGTAATATTAGTGATCGTGATACTATTTTCAGCAATCAAATCATACAATATTGTATGATTTCCAAGCCTCTGTAAAATCATGAAACGACATGCTTTTATAATATGTAGTTATCTGCTCTCTACTTATGCCGCTTTTGGTCAAGAAGTAGAAGCCAACTCCTTGAAAGGGGACAGCCTAAGAACAATAAATCTTGATGAGGTGGTGGTGTTCAACAAGGAGATAGAGCATAAGCATGGTAAAGACATCTACACTCTTACCGCCCAAATGCAGGAAAGCACATTTAGCGTGTTTGATGTTCTTGAAAAATTGCCAGCTGTGTCCGTGGATAATATGTCGCAAAAAGTATCCGTGAGAATGGACAGCAGAGTTCTTGTATTAGTTAATGGCACGCCGCAAGCCAACGACTTTATTCAATCGTTGCAATCCAAGCAAATAGCACGAGTAGAAATAGCGCATGTTATTCCAGAAAAATATATACAGGCAGGATATAGATACACCATAAATCTGATTCTTAAAAAAGAAACAGGCTATAATCTGAATCTTCAGAATTTCACTATCTATTCCCCGGGGAATAATGGTAATAACTGCGTTGCCAATGAACAACCAAAAGCAAATTTCCTATATTCTGATGACAAGCTGAATATATCGAGCGGTTATGGCTATGCCAATATACACTGGAATTATCCGTTGTCTTATTCTAAGGAATATGTTGGTGATAAAAGCGTGACTTCACAGGAAGTGTCTCCACAATATCCAAATGACTTTAATCATAACACGAGCAATAATGCCTATCTGGGGCTTGATTACCACATCAGCCCGTCGAAATTGCTCTATATACGTTCGCAGTTTGCGCGTGAATATGGCAGACAGCAAAGCGATTACACATTCTATCATACCGCTTTAGACGCATCACCTCTGTCTTTTACCGAGAGCACTGGCAATACGGATAAAGGCAATGACTATAAGTTCTATATAGGTTATCAGGATAAGGTGACTGACCGCTTCGATTACTCTTTAGACTTGAGCTTTAATAGACGAGTTGGCAACACAGCAACTTATTTTGCTGATAACAAACAGGCATCGCAACAGTTTTATAAGAACAGGAAGAGCTTTGTAGAAAGCCATGTTGACGCAAACTATATCCTCAACACCAACCTCTCCTTAAATGCCGGCTATTCGTTCATGTTCAACCAATATCAGAGCGGTGAGAATAAAACGAGTTTGCTGTCTGAGAATCGTTTTCATCGCCATCGCATGCACTTGTATGCTAATATAGGTTTAGGAGAGAAGTGGTCTTCACGCATAGGATTTGCCACAGAGTTTCTCAGTACAAAGAATCTGGAAAGCTCCCAATTGTACAAAGAACTCTTGCCCAATATCCAAGTGAGCTATATACCTAATGAAAATATGCAGTTTGTAGGCGTGTGCTCGTCGCAAATGGTATATCCCAACCAAAGACAGCTGTCAGCTATACGCTATCAGATAGATGATAAAATGTATTATTCCGGCTTTACCCAGCTAAAGCCAACAAGGAAGAATACGGTGGCATTTCAGGCAACGCTTTGGGACAAACTCACGGTTGGCGCAGCTTACGAATATCATCATAATCATATATCAGATTTTTATAAGCAAGAAACAGAATCTTACTTGAAGACATTGGTCAACGCCAAGTTTCAGAGCTTTGGACTTGTTGCCATGTATGATTGGGATATAGCACGAAATGTAACATTCTCAAACAGCGTTAGTGTCAGCACAGACGAAGTGTCTCTCTCGCAATATAAAGCAAGATATATCAACTTCGTGATAAACAGTAGATTGAGTTGGTTTGCCAGATGCTTAAACTTGAAAACCGACTTGGAATACTCAAGAAACATCATACGCAACCCTCTCCTGCAAGGATATAATGAAACTGGCCAAAACATGTGGCTGCTGTCACTGCAAAAAAGTTTATTCAATAAACGCATGGCTGTTTCGTTGGAATATGTGCTTCCTGTAAGGCTATTCGTCAGCGCAACCCAACAGCGGAGCATAAGCACTAACTTCTACAAAGAAATGCAGTCTTTGAACTTGCGCACTTATGACAATCTTTTTTTGTTGCGAGTTACATTCAATCTGCATAAAGGAAAAAAGGCACGAATGAAAGATGTTGATACTCCATTCTTGGACGAGAAGGCAAAAGGGCGTGGACTGTTATAGCATTATAAAAATAAATGTTTAATTTAAAAAGTAAAAATTATGTTTGATTTAGATTTTCTTGATGAAGCAAATCAACTTGATGCAATGGGACCAGATGATCCTATTATGCTTCCTGGCGATGACGAAATTACTATTTACATTGGTAAATGTGCCAGACGCTGGAAAGACTGCAAACAATATTGCAGAGGTGACTTTTAGCGGCTATTAGTGCAATATTAGTAGATGTTATTTAAAAGAGGGTGTGCCTATTATGACACACCCTCTCTGGTTATTAAAGTTCATTTCCTATTTAATTTTTGTTCTTTTGTCATACTTCTTCTCCCCTGCTGGGGGAGATTGAGAGGGGGCTGCCTGTCCGATAACTTTACAATCCGACATTTTGACCAACGATTTAAGCCACGATTTTTATGGCTCTGGACTATAGTGCCACACGCTTCGAGAAAGCGCATTCTGCGCAATTTCTTTAGAACTATCTAAAATACAACGGATTACAAAGATAAAATTCACAGCAGAAAATAATGAAGAAACCTTTATCTTCTTTTTCGTGCTTTATAGACGTACGGCTATAGGGGTTAATGACGTACGGCTATAGTATCTGTAGTAGTACGGCTTCAGATTTGAAGCCGTACGTCGTTAGGTTGCAATAACGCTCAACTACAGATTTTCAACTTGATTTTCGATATTTCGTGAAAATGATAACGGTTTTTATGCCACGAAAACCACGAAAACGGCGAGGAAATAAAATCGTGAATAATCTTTACTTATCCAACAAATAGAACACTGCGCAAAGACGTATCCTCTCTGCGTAAACTCCACCGAGACAGGGGCATATGCAGAAAGGGATTAGAGAGAGTCACGGAAGAAGTCAAGAGCTTCCTTTATCTCGGCTTCGTCGGCGGTCTGGTTTATCTTTATTCCACCCACGGCATCGAGCAGGGTGAAGTTTATAAGTCCTGCCGTATTCTTCTTGTCGTGGTGCATAAGTCTTATAAGCTCAGGATAGTCGTTACAGGTTATAGCAAGACTGCCGTAGTTTTCGCGTATGAACTTCACTATCTGGCGCATACGGTCGATAGGAAAGCCCATCTTCGTGACCGACAAATACATTTCCACAATAATTCCGTAAGCCACTGCATAGCCATGGAGTATGGGGTGATTGTGGTGCATAGCCCATGATTCCAACGCATGTCCGGCAGTGTGACCCACATTAAGTGCCTTGCGTATGCCTTTTTCCTGCGGGTCTGTTTCTACAATACGTTCCTTCACAGCCACAGAGTCGGCAAGCATTCTGCTCAATGCAGAGTAGTCGGGGTTGTAGAGGTTGAAGTTTAGAAGTTCTGCAAGCATGTTGTCATTGGAAATAAGTCCGTGTTTCAGCATCTCGGCATATCCCGACAATAGATTCTCTTGGTCGAGTGACTGTAGGAACAAGGTGCTTAACAGCACATAGCGAGAATCGTTGAACACACCTATCTCGTTCTTCAATCCACCAAAATTCACCCCCGTCTTCCCTCCTACCGATGCGTCAACCATAGCAAGCAGGGTGGTAGGAATATTTATGAAGTTTATTCCGCGTTTGAAGCATGATGCTGCAAAGCCGCCTAAGTCGGTAACCATTCCACCGCCTAAGTTTATGAGCAGTGAGTGACGAGTAGCTCCTCCTGTTTGCAATTCCTCCCATACATGGCTGACCGAAGCAAGATCTTTACGAGTATCGCCCTGCGGAATTATTATCAGTTTTGCGCCGTTGAGACATTCAAAACCATTTATTAACGGCAGACACAACTCATGTGTGGTTTCGTCAGTGAGAATAAAAATGCGGTCGTGTTCGCAATCATTGACTGCGTTTGTAAGTTCTTTCTCTAAATCAACAGAAATGATCACCTTTTGCATAACTAATGTTTTTGTTTTGCTTACAAAGTTAATAAAAACATTGAATATAAGTCAAAGTGTCATAAGGTTTGTTGTTTGTTTATGATAAAAATTAAACTTCTATATGCCTTTGACATCAAAAAGACAGTGCTTTCAGAATATAACCACTATATAAGATATAATATGACACGATTGCTTTGCATGATAATGCTTTGTATGCTTTCACTTGATGCGAGTGCCCAAGAACGACTGCTTACCGGCAGACTCACCGACCGCGACACCAAGGAGGCAATGATTCAAACTACCGTTCAACTGCTCAACGCCGACTCTGTGTTTGTTGCGGGCAACATTACCGATGAGAGTGGAACATTCAGAATTACCGTTCCCGATAACGGACGCTATATTCTAAAAATATCAAGTGTGGGCTATGCCACAACATTTAAGGATATTGTTGTAAGCGACAATAAGAATACAGACGTTGGAAATATCATACTTGGTGCTGATGCTGTGATGCTTAAAGGTGTTACGGCAACTGCTCAGGCACTGAAAATGACAGTTGTCAACGACACCTTTGTATATAATGCAGCAGCTTACAGAACTCCAGAAGGCTCGGTAGTGGAAGAACTTGTAAAGCGCATTCCCGGAGCACAGATTGACGACAGCGGCAATATAACAATTAATGGCAAGACGGTTAATAAAATAAAGGTTGACGGTAAGGAGTTTATGACAGGCGATACCAAAACAGCCATAAAGAATCTGCCTACAAGCATTGTGGATAGAGTGAAAGCTTATTCCGACAAGAGCGACATGACGAAAGAGACAGGCATTGACGACGGCGACGAGATTATGACTCTTGACTTCAGTATAAAACGCGGCATGAATAAAGGAATGATGATTAATGCCGACCTTGCCTACGGAACAGAAGAACGTTATGCAGAGCGGATAATGGGAGCCTATTTCAAAGATAAATTCAGGGTTATAAGTTTCGGCAACTTCAATAACACCAACGACATGGGATTTGGCGGACGAGGAGGAGGTTTCGGCAGTCAACGCAACGGACTTAATACTTCAAACATGCTTGGTGCAAACTTCAATTACGAGGATAAAGACAAACTCGAGATTGACGGTTCGGTAAGATGGAATCATAATACAAACAACTCGCTGACAAAAACATCAAGCGAGCAGTTCGTAACATCGCTTTCAGCAGTACAGTCATTCTCTAACAGAATAGCGCAGAACTTCTCCAAGAACAAGAGTTGGAACGCTCAGGCGCGTCTGAAATGGATGCCCGACTCAATGACAAGCATCATGTTCCGTCCAAGATGGCGGTATTCTGATAATGATGCACGCTCTGGTGCTACATCAGGAACTTTCAGTTCCGACCCCTACGAATACACTTCCGACCCACTTGCCAATATAGAAATACTGAAAAGCGTAGGCATTATAAAAAACCTACGCACAGGAAGTTCGCTCAGCTATGGTGACAGCAGACAAATAAGTGCTGTAGCACAGTTTACCCGAAAGTTGAACAACGAAGGCAGAAATATAACGCTTCGTGTTGAGGCAGACTATTCTAAGAGTAACGGACAGAGCCTTTCAACAAGCAATGTCGAGATTTTCGATAATCCTAAGACATACAGCATCAACCGCTATAACATCACTCCTTCCAATTCGTGGGGCTATCAGGCAAAGGCTGCATACAACGAGCCTATAGCCCGCAAAACTTATCTCCAGTTCAGCTATGAGCAGTCTTACAGCTATTCAAAGACCGAGCGCTCTACCTACGACTTCAGCAATGTGAGTATGCTTTCTCCTGATTATGTCACTCTGTTGTCATCATTAGGCTTTAGCAACATTCCTGCTTATCGTACTTGGAATACTTATCTGCCAGACAATTATTCCGACTATCTTGACAACAGTCTGAGCCGACAAACAGAATACCGCACTCTTACTCACGACATAGAGGTGCAGTTACGTCGTGTAACCGACAAATATAACTTCAGCATCGGCTTCCTCGTTCAGCCTCAACACACAAGTTTCAAACAGAACTATCTTAGCGTAAGAACCGATACCGCACGTAACGTGCTGAACATATCGCCAACTCTTAATTTCAAATACAATTTCTCCAAGCAGCATCAACTGCGTATAAACTATAGAGGCAAAACCACTCAACCGTCAGTATCTGACATGATAAGCATTGTTGATGATTCCGACCCACTGAACGTGAGTTATGGCAACCCTGGCTTGAAGCCTTCGTTTACCAATAACTTCCGTTTCAACTACAACAACTATCTGGCAAATCATAATCAGGTGATAGAGCTGCACGGAAACTTCAGCACCACGCGTAATGCTACTACACGACGTGTGACCTATAACGCAGAAACCGGTGGTATGACAACTCGTCCGGAGAACATCAATGGCAATTGGAATGCTTCATTAGGCGGTATCTATAACATTTCGCTCGACAGCATAGGCAATTGGAATGTTAATTCGAGCACTGACTACTCATATAATAATTATGTGGGACTTGTAAGCACATCGGCTTTGGCAGAGTCGCAGCGTAATATCACCCGTTCGCATAATATAAATGAGCGATTGGCGGGAAGCTATCGCAATAACTGGTTGGAGATAGAGGTTGACGGTTCTGTTAACTATACACATTCTACAAACCAACTTCAACCATCAGCAAACCTCGACACATGGGCTTTCTCATATGGACTGACGGCAACAGTAAACTCATCGTGGGGCATGAGCATATCAAGCGATTTCCATGTTCGCAGTCGGCGTGGCTACAACGATGCCTCGCTTAATACTAACGAGTTTGTGTGGAATGCACAGATTGCACAATCGTTCCTGAAGGCAAAGAATCTCACACTGTCGCTTCAGTTCTATGACATTCTCCATCAGCAGAGCAATCTCTCACGCACACTTAGTGCCATGTCGAGAACCGACACCGAGTATAATTCTATCAATTCATACGCCATGTTGCATGCCATCTACCGCTTCAATGCGTTCGGCGGCAAAGACATGCGCAGCCAGTTTAAAAGAGGCAAAGAAGGTTCTGATTACAATCGACCAGAATATATGCACCGTGGTGCAGGTGGTGGTTCACGCCCCAGAGGAGGATTCGGAGGACCTCGTTAGTGTAATAACATAATTTACTCGCTGCACTAATGTTAGTACAGCGAGTAAGTTGTCAGTTTTTATCTTTTCTATAGTTCGTCGTTAGCGTAGAACACCTCAAACATTTCGCGTGGGAAGTTGAATATCTCCTCATTCTTGAAGAAACGTTTGAGTTCTATAGCGGCATTCTCTCTTGAATCGCTTGCATGCACAATATTCTCCTGATAACTTAAGCAATAAGTGCCACGAATAGTACCGGGCGCAGAATGACGACCGTTGGTGGGACCTGTTACAAGACGCACAACATCAACAGCATCAACTCCCTCAAGCACCATGGCAACAACAGGGGTCACCATCATAGAGTCCTTGACACGCTGGAAGAATGGCTTTTCCGACAAGTGGGCATAATGCTCTGAAAGCAATTCATCGTCGAGCTGCATCATCTTCAATCCTACTACTCGCAGACCTTTTCTCTCGAACACTGCAATAATCTCGCCTATGAGATTTCTTTTAACGGTACAAGGCTTTAGTAGTACCAATGTCTTTTCTGTTAGCATAACTGATTTATTTTGAGTTAATATAAATTATTGCTGCCTATAGTTAATCATCGCAGGCAAAGATACATCTTTTTTCTTTATGTTGCTACTATTTTCCTTCTTTTTTGGCAGTTTGTCTGGTTTTTATATATTTCAAAACTGGGTTTGAACTACTGTCATAGTTGTGACAGTACTGCTGTCATAGTTGTGGCAGTGCTGCTGTCATAGTTGTGGCAGTGTTGTGATAGTAATTAGTTGGTAAATCAGTGGGTGGGTTAACGAGTGATGAACGAACTTTGAGCTTATAATAGATTCCATAAATGGACAAATTCCTTGGTCTTAGATGTGATTTTCCCGACTATTAATATTGCAATATGTCGTTATTTTGCATATTTTTGTTAATAATTAAAATTATTTTTAAAATAATACTTGTATATTTATTTTATCTTGCAAAAGTATATATACTTGCAAAAAGAAAGCCGATGCTTTAGTAGGCAATAATTAAAAATATTAAAAATTATGAAAGTTAAATTTTTGAACCTATTATTATTTGTATTCACAATGTTATCCATCTCGCAGTAGTGATAATAGTTCATACGATGATTTAGAAGTTATAGCTGTAAAATTAGATTCTATAATGCATAAGTTTTATACTGAAAACGCCACTGTTTTACAAAAATATTCAGAATCTATAAGTCTTACGCAGGAGCAAATTGACATTATGCTTGTTGATGATGATGCCTTTTATTCCTTTTTACGCAATAATTTTTCAAGCGAATTTTATACTATATGCGAAAACTTTATAGAAATGTCTGCTGCAACACGAGCTTCTGTAGAAGTTTCAACCGCCAATCTTAATATAGCTGAGCTGACATTGGTTGAAAAAATGGTAGTTCTTCGCGATTATAAAGATTTAGTAATTGATGTTGTAAGTAATCAGAAACCCCTAACAAAGAAGGAAAAACGAGAACTTTGTTTAGGAATGTTCCGCAGTGCCACCGATAAATGTAACAAGGCTGCCGCCAAATCATTTCTTCTAACATTATTTTCAAATTTCATTTCACCTATTACTGCTGTAAATCTTTTTGTGACAGCCCAAGATTTAAATGATTGTGTTGAAAATGCACGAAAAGATTATAATACAGCCTAAGAATAGCAGAATAAATTATGGACGCATATTATATATTTTTATTTGGTTTTATTGGTTATGCAGTATTAATAATCATGAATTATATTCATTTTAGGAAAACGCATAGAACACCAGATTTAGACATTTTGAATATCGAAGAAAAAGAACTAAAATATGGAATAATTGCATGGAGAGGATTGTTCACTGTTGCAGTTGTAATTTATATAATGGTACATCAGCAACTGAACATTATTTCATTAATTTCTTATATTGTTGCCGTATTCTCTGCATTATACGTATTGCATTTTTGTTATAAGAACAAGCAAAAGTATATGTTTTTTAGAATATTAGGAGAACTCATAATTTCTTTTGGTTGCATAGCTTTGATCTTACTATGGTGAAATATATTTATATTGTTTGCATGGTGTTGTTAGCATCATGCACACAAATAAATAGGGAAACTATAATAAGCGATTCGAAGAATAAAACACAAACAGAATGGAAATTCATTTTCACGGAAACAATGTAAAATATACTCATACCCAATAAAACCAAATGAAATAGGAGAAGTGGAATTAGTGATTGATTTGGATTCTACAAAAGGTTATTTCAGTAAGATTGCCTGTGTATATTTTCATGGGCAACAACCTGTTGTATTGAAGGTTATGGGAAAAGTAAATTAGCCTACAATAACCTCCTTAACCGAGCATGTTTATATGCGAAAGTTCAATAAATTTCCTTAGGTTTAATTACTTTTCCTATAGCTCCACACAGCCCATGAGTTGAAGATTATGGCAAAGAGGAGCAGGGTGAGCAGATTAGGTAGAAGTTGACTTATGCCGCTGCCTTTAAGAAATATCATGCGCATTGATTCTATGAAATACTTCATGGGATTCAGTATGTCGATAGTCTGTGCCCATGCAGGCATTGACGACACTGGGGTGAAGAGACCACTCATAAGCATAAACACCAACATGAAGAAGAACATTACGAACATTGCCTGCTGCATAGTGTCGGAATAGTTGGATATGAGTAGTCCGAAACCGCTTATGAACGATATATACACCACTACAAATACATATATGCTCAACAATGAACCTTGTGTCACAAAACCGTAGGTGAGCCATGCCAACAGCATGGCAAGACTGATAACGAATATTCCTATTAGCCAGTATGGAATAAGTTTGCCAAGTATAAATTCCAATCTTGTTACCGGCGATACATTCATCTGTTCTATAGTGCCCTTTTCCTTCTCGTTTACTATGTTCAAAGCAGGCAGATACCCCGACAGCATAGTGAGCAGCATAACCATGAATGCAGGAATCATAAACTGCTTGTAGTCAAGCATAGGATTGAAGAGATAGCGCTCCGACAGGCTGAGGTCTGCTCTTGCGCCATGCAGTCCGTTTTCAATGATTATATCTGATGAAAAATCGTTTATAATATGTATTAGATGTGAAGCACCTAACGTGCCTTTCGTTCCGTTTACAGCGTTGGCTGATACCTTTATGTCTGATGTTTCCCTGCGCTTTAAGTTACGCCCGAAGTTGGGTGCTATCTCCATTATTATATCAGCGTCTCCATGTCGCACCAATGTTTCAGCCTCATAGTAAGAACTACAATAGGCACCAGCGATAAAGTAGCCCGAAGCCGTTGTCTTCTCTATGAGCCGGCGTGACTCTGCAGAGTGGTCGTGATCAACAAAGGCAAGCCTGACATTGCTAACCTCCTGTGTGGCAGCCCAAGGGAATACGAGAATGAGCATTACAGGCATCATTATAACCGCCTTCGGCATGAAAGGATTGCGGAAGAACTGTTTCATTTCCTTGCGTATGAGATGTTTTAGTATCATGCTAATCTTACCTTAAAGTTCTTTATACTCGCTGTTATTAACAGTATTGCCATACCTGCTATTATACTTAACTCCTTTGTTATGTCGGCAAAGCCGCAGCCTTGAAGCATTATTTTCTTTATTGCTTCAATGAACCAGCGTGCCGGCACTATGCACGACAACCATTGCAGGACTTTCGGCATGGATTCTATTGGGAACATCATGCCCGAGAATACTGTAACAGGCATTAGCATTACCATACCAGATATTAGCATTGCCACCATTTGCGAAGATGTTATTGTAGAGACAAGAATGCCGAGCGATAATGCCACAAGCACGAAAATCATGCAGGTGAAAATGAGCAGTAGTAATGAACCTTGAATAGGAACATCAAGCACGAATACCGAAAGAAGCAATATTGTGGTAATATTTACCATTGACAAAGTGAAATACGGCACAAGCTTGGCAGTGATTATCGTAATGGGCGGCAGAGGAGAGGTAAGAAGAACTTCCATTGTTCCTTGTTCTTTCTCACGCACTATTGAAATGGAGGTCATCATTGCACAAATGAGCATTAGTATCAGTCCCATTACTCCTGGCACAAAGTTGTATGCAGATTTTCCCTGTGGATTGTAGAGCATACGTGATGTTACTGCTATGTCAGGCGAAGTTATATCAATATGTAACTCCTCTATCTGTGTGGCAAAAATTCCTTTAGCATAGTTCACAATCATATTTGCCTGATTTGGTTCCGACCCATCGGCAATAAACTGAATGGCAGTGTTGTCTTCATTGAACATTATTACTAATGCCACTTCTCCATTCTGGAAAGCCTGTTCTATCTCGCTGCCTTTGAGCATGCGGTTAACGGTGAAATAACTGCTGGCATCGAATCGTTGTATTAGTTTGTCAACTATGACATCGTGCTTAGGCGCAACTATTCCTACATTGACATTCCTTACCTCCGTAGTTATGGCAAAGCCAAAGAGCAGAATCATTATTACAGGCATGGCAAGAAGTATCATCATAGTACGCACATCGCGGAATATATGACGAAACTCTTTTATTACGAATGCTCTGAATTGCTTGATTTTATTCATAGCTGTTTTTTTATTATGTACGCTTGGCTGTTCGTGCCAGCTTCACAAACACATCATACATACTCTCAACCGCAAACTCTGTTTTAAGTCGTGCAGGAGTATCAAGAGCACGTATATGTCCGTCAACCATTATGCTCACTCGGTCGCAATACTCAGCCTCGTCCATATAGTGAGTAGTCACGAAAATGGTTATTCCCTTTGCTGCGGCACTATAAATAAGTTCCCAGAACTGTTTGCGAGTATCGGCATCAACACCTCCTGTAGGTTCATCGAGGAACACTATCTTGGGCTCGTGGAATATAGAAACAGAGAAAGCAAGCTTCTGCTTCCAGCCTAAAGGCAATGACGAGACAAGGTCTTTGGCTTTGTCTGTCATACCTAACTCTGAAAGTATTTCGTTGCTTTTACGTTGTATGCTGCTGTCGCTCATTCCATATATTCCTCCGAACAAAGACAGATTCTCCATGATTGTGAGATCATCGTAGAGTGAGAACTTCTGCGACATATAGCCTATGTGTTTCTTTACAAGTTCATGCTGCTTTGCTACATCATAACCTGCAACATGCGCCCAACCGTCAGTAGGCTGTGACAATCCGCACAACATGAGCATGGCAGTAGTCTTTCCTGCTCCGTTGGCACCGAGAAATCCGAACACTTCTCCTTCGTGTACCTTAAAACTGATATGGTTTGTTGCTATGAAATCACCGAACTGCTTGGTAAGGTTTTCAGCTTCAATTACTACTGGTCTCTGTTCAAAGTCGCTGCTTCTGTTGATGAGTCCTATTTCGTCAGGCATCACCTCCTCCGGCTTACCTATAGCTTCAATTCTACCTTCCGACATTAATGCAATCCTGTCGCAACGCATAACCTCATCCCGATAGGGTGTAGAGACAATGATTGTTATGCCGTAGTTGGCTCTAAGACTCGAAAGCATCTCCCAGAACTCACGCCGGGAAACAGGGTCAACACCTGTGGTGGGTTCATCAAGAAATAATACTTTCGGAGCATGAATAAGTGCACAGCTTAGTGCAAGTTTCTGCTTCATTCCACCAGAGAGCTTACCTGCACGACGGTTCTTGAATGGCTCAATCTGCTTATATATGGCTTCTATAAGGTGATAATTCTCATCGATGTTTGTACCGAAAGTAGTGGCAAAGAATTGCAGGTTCTCCTCCACTGTCATGTCTTGATATAGCGAGAACCTGCCGGGCATATAGCCTATGAGGTTGCGAATGTGCTTATAGTCTTTTAAAACCTCAAGACCGCACACTTCTGCCTCGCCACCGTCAGCAAGAAGCAGAGTAGTAAGTATTCGGAAAAGAGTAGATTTCCCTGAACCGTCAGGACCTATAAGACCGAATATCTCGCCCTCCCCCACATCAAGAGAAACGCCAGCAAGAGCTTTCACCTTGCCCTTGTGGTATGTCTTTATGATATTTCTACAACTTAATATCGCCATACATGCCAGGTTTAATCAGTCCGTCGTTCTTTACACTAATCTTTACTGCATATACCAGATTGGCTCTTTCGTCACGCGTTTGAATAGTCTTTGGAGTGAACTCTGCCTTTTGCGAAATCCATGACACAGTACCTTCATACTCCTTTCTGTCATTCTCGCCATTGTCGGCATAGACCTTTACTTTCTGTCCTACTTTAAGAGCAGTTAGCTGCGGAGCGCTGATATATGCTCTTAGATGCATCTTACTAATATCAGCTATTTTGAGAATTGCCCTACCGGGGACTGCATATTCGCCTTGTTCTGCATATTTATTGAGTACTATGCCATTAAGGGGAGAGGTTATCACAGCATCAGCCATTTGCTCATCAACAATGCTTATCTGACTTGCAATCCCTGAACTCTGTGATGACAGACTGCTGTTATTAGAATTTATCTGGTCAGTTGTTGCCGACAGTTGCTTTTCAAGAACAGCTATCTGGTAATTTATATCATCAACCTGCTTCTGTGTTGCCGCTTTGTCGGAAAGAAGAGCCTCGAAGCGTACTTTCTCCTTACGTGCATTGGCTATCTGTTGTTTTATTGCCGCAATCTGATTGCTTGTGTCAAGACGTCGGCTATCGTTTGCCTGCCTGTTCGATTCTAACTGTTCACGTTTAAGGCGCAGCTGGCGCATGTCTATAAGTCCAAGCGTATCACCCTTACTTACTTCTTCTCCCTCTTCTATGCTGAGACTGATTATTTCACCCTGTGCTTTTGCAGCAACAGTCACTTCTACTGCTTCAAACACACCGCTGGCATCATATTCATAGCCGCCACCACTACAAGCTGTGATGAGTAGTGAGCAAAGTGTAGGAATAATTATTTTCTTCATATTCTTGTGTTTTATTTACCATTAATATTATTCAGCAAATATATGTGCTGCAACATTTCCATCTCGTGAGTAATCTTGTTTATCTCCGCCTGATTTTCTCTGTTTATTTCCTGCACAAGATTGTTGACGTCGATTATACCATGAGAGAGTCTTGACTCAGCTGCTTTTCTCACATTCTGTCGTAGTTGTATTATACGTTCATCGTTTGCAATCATCTCTCTATATCCTTTTATAGTTTCGCTCTCTTGGGCAGAAAGAAGCATATTGTTAAATAGAAAAGTCTGACGTGAATTCTCTATCTGTCTGCGCTGAATGCTTAGCTTTGACTTGTCGTTTTTGTTTGTATAGAGCGCTCCGATATTCCACGTTAGGCGTACTCCTATTATTCCGTTAAGACTCCATTTGTGGGAAAACATATCTTCATACATATTGAATCCCGGGTATCCATAATAACCTTGGGCAAATACACTCAGTCTTGGAAGAAGCCTGCTGTTGAGACTTGCCTCCTGCGCTTCGGTCAGCAGAAGCTGGCGGTTGAAGAGTTGCAGTTCAGGGCGATTATTCTGCTCTCTACTTATAGTTGCATTCGGGCGAACGAGAGCCGTTACTTCCTGTCCAGTAAATATAGTCAGCATCTGATGCAACGCTTTTTTCTGACTTTCCAACATCGCCTGTTGCTGAACAGCCAAAAGCCGTTCTGCCTTCATGGCATCAACATCGCTTTCTGTAGCAAGCCCGTTCTTCACAAGTGATGAAAGTTTGTATTCATTAGATTTCAGCAAGGCTTGCATTTCATTGTTCAGAGCAAGTCGCTCTTCTACAAGAAGCAATGAAAAGAACAGATTATTAACTCTTTCGCATAAAGCATACATGTCAACATCGTTCTGCGCTTTCTGCACATCGGCTTGCCTCTTGGCTGTTGTCTTCTGCGCAGATATGTTGCCACCGTCGTAAATGGTCTGGCTTATGTCAATTCCAACCTTATACTGGTCTTTCGTAATACCTTTCACGTTCATAGCACTCTGACTCATCATATTTCTCAACGCTTCAGGCAGTTCTACAACATCACTCTGATAGGTAGCTTGACCGTACACAGTGATTTGAGGAAGCCAACCTTTTGATATGTTACTGAGCGTATATTGTTCTGTTGAACTTATAAGCTCATAGCGTTTTATGAGTGGATAGTTGTCTCTTGCCAACAGTTGTGCCTGCTCAATAGTGAGGCTTTGTGCCATGCCTGTTATGACTACGGCAAGAAAACAAAGGATTGTGAGTATTTTCTTCATATCGGTTTTATGTTGATTACGTGACTCTGTATTGTTGAGGTGTCATGCCTGTAAGTCGTTTGAAATATTTGTTGAAGAACGAAGGATTTGGAAATCCAAGACGCAGGCTGATTTGTGCCACCTGCAGGTCAGTGCTTTTAAGCATTGCCTTTGCCTGTGTTATTATTGATTTGTCAATCCACTCTTTAGGTGTCATACCGCTTGCTTTCTTAATGACAGTTCCTAAATAGTGTCCCGACAAATAAAGTTGATCGGCATAGAAGTCAATATTTCGTTCACGGGCAGAGTGTTTGTTAACAAGTTCAATAAACTTTCTGAAAGTGACATTAGCATATTCTTTTGATGTCGTTTCTCCCTCCTTATCTTTATTGGCAATCAGCTCTATGCAGCCTATGTAAAGTTTTAGGGATGAGATAATGAGATTGTGTTGAAATCCATATATTCTTGTTATCTGCCATAAGTTGTCGAGCATACCTGTTACAAGTGTTAATTCTTCTTGTGTAGGCTTTATTATTGTCACACCTTTATCGGAATGCATGGTTGCTTTTTGACTGTCGCCTATGACATGGCTAAGTAATCCTGAGTCGAGCATCACGCCTGTTACAACAAAATCTGCCGAGACTTGTCGAAGTTGAATGATAGTTCCATAGTGGAAAATAATGATATTTCCTTTGCTAACTTCATAGTCGATAAGATTGATTGTAGCCTTTGCCTTACCACACACAACAATTCCTATTCGCACATCTTCTATAATATAAGGTACATCAGCAGCAATAAGGTTACTCACAATACTACTGTCTTTTACCATTACAAATTCGCTTGACAGAAATGCCTTATTCATATCTGCCTGTAAAATACTACCCATAATCTGGTGTATTTCCTTAAAACTTAAATGCTGTGGTCTTTTTTGCATAATAGTCTCAGTTATTCTACTGCAAAGATAATCAAACGAGGTCTATTGTGCAAATATTCATTACTTTTAGTGTAGAATAGAACATTATATCATCTATTCAGATAATCTTGTTTTTGGGGTCGCTTGTTTCTAAAGTCTTTATTTAAGTTTTCTTTTGCAGTTTCAAATTATTACTGTCCGCTAAACATAAAATTCTCCATTCTAACTCATTGATACATAAGAATTGGGATGGTATCATTTTGTTGACAAGCCCCCTTATTCGTTTTCTGTTACTTCGGGTGGCGATTCAGCCGCAGCTTCAAGCA
>JBHAEQ010000033.1:0-82820 GCA_041855685.1 Prevotella sp.
ATATTACTGAATAATATGCCGAAAAATGGTTTGCGAACAAAAATAATGGGATTTGCGAACAAAATGAGTGAATCAATTATTGCAGAAAGATTATATTGGTGTTCGCGAAATGCAATTTTGTTCGCAAATTGTTCGCAAAACAAAGAAAAAGGAGCTACATTTTTGATATAACTCCTTGATTTTCTGTGTGGACCAGCCTGGGCTTGAACCAGGGACCTCCAGATTATGAGTCTGTTGCTCTAACCAACTGAGCTACAAGTCCGGCAATTTTCTGATTGCGAATGCAAAGGTACATACTTTTGCGCATATTTCCAAATTTTTTATGAAAAAAGACACAAAAAGTATGAATTACACTTTATTTATTACATATCCTCTAATGTGGAATCAGCCTCCTCAAACATATCGGGTGAGAAATTCTCTATTACCTCATCGGGCAGGAAATCGACAATATCATCAGGTAGGAAACGCTGTAATATAATTGAAAAACCAGCTTTCTCGTCAGAGAAGTTAGGATATATCTCTGTGGCATCGTCAAGTGCGGCATCAACAAATCTATTCAGATATAACTCAGGAACATCGGTAAGTTCGCCTTCTGAGTTCTGATTCATCAATGCCTCTGCAATATCCTCCAGTTCTTCGTCTGTAAAATAGGCATAAGCATAACAGTCGTCCAATGGTTCACCTTTTTTTAGGATTCTGTAATCAAATTCTATTTTATTTGTATCTTCCATCATCTTATTATTTTTCTTCCTTTACTTATCACAATTCCTCTATAGTATGCGGGCACTTTCTGTCCTGCAAGGTTATAACATGCATCGGAATCTTTACTTCCTGTTTTTGGCACAACAATATTATTTGCGGCTCCTCCCATAAATCTGAAGCTTACATCCCAGCCTGTTTGAGTTATGTCAGTAATCGGCTTATCCACTTCACCTGTATATGCTTTGTAATCATTCAGAAACATTATATTAGATGTCCCGGGGAAAGGATCGCCCGCCAATTGTTTATAATACTCGGCTCCTGAGGTCCCTTTATAGTTATATGATGATTTTAATTCACCATCAGCAGCAATTACCGTCATTCTCGGTTTACCGGCAATGTTGTTCGGACTTGAGAAGTTTGTGAAAGCGTTGAAACTGTAGTTCACGTGTGTGACAAGCATTCCATTGCCACGCATACGCCTGTACCAACCTGTGCCCTTCCCACTTGGCAGGCTTTCTATTATATAATATTCATTCTTACTATCATCATTATCATTCATTATACGATAAGCCTTTCCTCCATACGTCAACGGAGTGAGGGTTATATCGGTAGCTTCTGTTAGAGTATCAATTTCTATCCAGCCGAAGAGTTCACGTTCCCAAGCAGTGAGAGGTGTAGGAAAGAATCCGTAATAGTTATTCTCACCGTCATCCATCAAGTCCCACATCTCCATACTTTGGTTGTCATATTTCGATATGTCGGTCCATGACACCGTAGGATAAAAATCTGGCAATCCAAGGGTATGACAAAATTCATGTGCAAGAACGCCTATGCCTGCGAGATAAGGTTTTCCTTCGGCATCGAAGAAACGTTGAATGTCGGGCTTTCCTGCCAATTCATTATTCATGCCATATCGATATAGCTGCAAACCGTCATACTCGCCAGATACTGTTCCTGATTTAGGCCAGATATAATCCTCGCCTGCTCCTGCATTCTCGCCGTAGCCTGCATATACTATATATACGAGATCTATATATCCGTCGCCATCATTGTCGTATTGTCTAAAATCAACATCTGCGTCAGCGACGGCACATGCTTCATTGACAAGTGTTCGTGCCCGTGCATCTCTGCCATTCTTGTTTGAACCGTAATAGACATATGAGCTGTCAACGGCATAAGGACCTACAACGTCAAACTGCGGACGGTATTTGCCAAAACTACAATCGTCCATGTATTGTGCCAGCGACGAATAGCTGTGCATGCCGTCAGTTTCATTCACCTCGCTGCTGTTGAACAGTTTATCAATAGCATCTTTTGTGTGTGTAAACTTCAAATCCTTGTATTCAACGAGTATCACCAAAGCCTTTGGATTTCCAGCGTGTGGAAAAGGACGAGTTCCGTTTATATGTTCCCCTGCTTTCATTATTCCGGAGTATTTCATATTCCGGCTTGCTATTTGCTGTTCTATTTCACTGGCTATGCGCCATTTTCCGCCGTCTTTAATAACGAGTTCGCCAAAGTTTGAGGCGTAGAAACTGAAAAACTCATCACCACGAAGAGTAACCTGACGAGGGGAACCATCCTCAAGAGTTATATTTATCCACTCTGTTACAGCTTTTGAAGCAAAAGCATTGAAGGTTATCAATGTGAAAAGCAATGACAATATAAAAAGTTTTTTTCTCATCTTCAATATTATTAGTGGTTGCAAAATTAATATTTTTTTTCGTTACTTCAAAACAATCAACTGTAAATCAGCTATTTTACAAGGTCTTTCCTTTCTCCCTACTGTCAATAAGAAGTAGAGCAACACCTATTGCCACCCAGAATATTTCACGTACACGGCATATCAATGAAATAAATATTCCAATCTCGTTTGTCATGCCCATTTGAGCTGTTGACAATGCAAAGCCTCCTTCTCTTCCGCCCAATTGTAGTGGGAGGAAAAACAACAGATTGGCAAAAAGCGAGGTGAACGAAAGAATCATATAAGCAAAAACGAACGTAAGCGCTGTGGCTTCTTTACCAAAGAGAATAAGTATGAAAAATACTTCAAAACTCTGAAATGCCCTACCTATAAATTCCATAACAAATGAGGCATAGAAGCTCCTGCGATTCTGATTATGCAGAGCAGATATCTGAGCGTCTATCTTCTGCAACTCATCATTATGTTTTTCATAAAAAACCTCTACACGCTTTTTACAACCAGGAATATGTCCTACCAGTCTTACAATACGTTTCACCATGCCGTTCTGATACCCTTTGATAAACATATAAATACCTGCCGAGCAGAACAGAAGCATCATAGAAAGTATAACAGTTATTGCAGTAGGGATATGAAAAACTCCAATAACACCTAATATTATATATGCAGCAATAGCTGTAACCCAATACCAAAAATGACTGAACACATGCATCATCGAAAATAATAGAACCGAAGAGGCTGCACGCTCAGACCCTATCATAGGCGACACTGCCATTATCTTATAAGGCTCGCCACCAAGAAGTCCAACTGGAGTAGCATAGTTAAGAGCAAAGCCTGTTATAGTAAACTTATACAATTGCCAAAAAGACATAGGGCAAGGTCCCGAGCCGTATATTATAATAAGCCAGCTCAGGGTGTTCATGGCATACAATCCACCCCACATAGCCAATATTGCAACAAACCAATAACCCGCACGACAAAGTTCACGCCACAACTCAACAAAGCTTACTTCAAACGTGAGGCACATTGCAACCACTGCTATAACACCAATGGCAAAGAACAGGAAACGTATCTTCTTACTCATAATGAACCAAACAAAGTTAGTAAATAACAACTTATTATCCAAATTATTGTAGGGAAAATCCGTTACAGAATATGGAAAACCATATTGCAATATTAAAATAAGTTGGCTAAATTTGCCTCATAATTAAAAACTAAGTGTTAACAAACTAAAGAAATAAAGATATGAAAAGAATATCTAAACTCATGACAACAGTGATGTTCGCAATAATAACATTTGTAATGACATCGTGTACAGAAGACCAAATGGTAAGCATGAAAATGCAGGGAACATGGGTCGGCAACATGTATGTAAGATCAGAATACAACGGTCGTGTATATCAATCCACATATACAGAGCTTGAGTTCTCATCCGATCCTTTCCGCATAACAAGAGGTTATGGATATTGGGTTGACCACTACAGCAATGCTCCTTGGGACTACATAGCCAACCACATACGCTGGGAAGTTGTAAATGGAATAATATACATTGATTTCATTGAGGACAACTATCAGTTTGAAATACGGGACTACCGCATAAGTCACAACCGTTTTGTAGGTGTAATTTACCAGAATGGAGTTGCAGTAGAATTCAATCTCAGAAGCACAGACCAAGAAGACTGGAATCAATACGGTTGGGGATACGATTATTGGGATACACTTTATTATAGTCAATCACGTTCTGCCATATGGTCAGATACAATATCAACCGACAGCACAACAAAAGAAAGACCCTATACATTCATTCAAGAATAACATAATAATACCACCGCATGCAACATTCAGCATAGGGTGGTATTATTTTTAATCCAAATTTATTCTTTATTTACTAAAGTTTCTCATGTAAAAACGTTAACGATTAGGAATCAATGTAAACTTTTCTGTTTCTACATCACGACTGTTAGGACCCACCATAACTTCAAAGTCGCCTGATTCACACACGAAGTCGAGAGATGCATTATAGAACTTAAGTTTCTCTGCATCAATGGTGAAGGTCACAGTCTTTGTTTCTCCTTTTTTAAGACTTATTCTTGCAAAGTCTTTTAATTCCTTAACAGGACGAGACACAGAACCTACAAGGTCGCGGATATACAGTTGCACAATCTCATCGGCATCGTAATTACCAGTATTTGTAACATCAACACTCACATTGATAGTACCGCTTTCTGACATTGAGTTGCTGCTAAGTTTCATATTTCCATAACGGAATGTAGTGTAACTCAAGCCATAGCCAAATGGATAAAGCGGCTCGTTGTCAACATCAAGATAATTTGAACGAAACTTAGTGAACCATGCTCCTTTTGGGAGCGGACGACCTGTCGGCAGATGATTATAGAACAAAGGAATCTGTCCTACACTCTTTGGCATTGTTACAGTGAGTTTACCGCTTGGAACAACATCACCGAAGAGTACATCACAAATAGCATCACCCGCCTCAGAACCACCAAACCATACGTTGAGTATTGATGAGAAGTTCTCACTCTCCCAATTCATTACTGTAGCACGACCTGAAAAGTTAACGATTACAACAGGCTTACCTGTATTCTTCAATTTTTCGAGCAGAGTCTTCTGTACATCAGGAATACTTAGGTCGGAACGAGAACTTGACTCTCCACTCATTTCAGAAGTTTCTCCCACTGCTGCCACTATAATGTCAGCATTGCTTGCTATGAGTAGTGCCTCGTTGAGCATTTCCTCGTCAGAGCGATTATCGCGAATCTCACGCCCAAACATAGAACCGTTTGCCTCCATCTTGGCATCGCGAACCACGTTGCTTCCTTTTGCATATGCAATAACAGCATCTTTACCTACTTTGTCTTTCATAGCCTCGAAGAGGGATTTGTATTTATCGAAAGCAGCTGCTACGCTCCATGTGCCAGGCATGTTGGCACGCGTATTGCCCAGCGGACCAATGAGAGCTATCTTTCCTTTCTTCTGCAATGGAAGGAGATTGTTATCGTTCTTCAAAAGCACAAAACTCTTTGTTGCCAGCTGGCGTGCAGCTGCACGATGCTCGGAAGTAAAGATTTCCGTCTTGGCACGTTTTGGATTTAGATAACGATAAGGATCGTCGAAGAGTCCCAACTTGTATTTAGCCTCAAGAATGCGGCGGCATGCCTGATTGACAGCCTCTTCTGTTACTCTACCCTCACGAATTGATTTCTCAAGCGTGCCAATAAAACCATCAGCAACCATATCCATATCAGTACCAGCATTAAGAGCAAGTGCAGAAACTGTTTGTAAATCTCCCAATCCATGATCTGTCATTTCCTGAATGGCAGTATAGTCGGTTACAACAAACCCATTCCAGTTCCACTTTTTCCGAAGGACATCGGTAAGCAACCATTTATTACCTGTAGCAGGAATTCCATCTACAACATTGAATGATGTCATAAACGAACCAGCGCCAACCTTTGTCGCCGCTTCATAAGGAGGAAAATAATAGTTAAACATGCGCCAGTGGCTCATATCAACGGTATTGTAATCGCGACCTCCTTCTGCTGCACCATAGAGAGCAAAGTGCTTAACACAAGCCATAACGGTGTTGCTGAGTGTGAGGTCGTTACCTTGGTATCCCTTTATCATTGCCTTTGCTATTTCAGAACCAAGATATGGGTCTTCACCATTACCCTCGCTCATACGTCCCCAGCGTGGGTCGCGGCTGATATCAACCATAGGAGAGAATGTCCAGCATATACCGTCGGCACTTGCCTCAACAGCTGCTATACGGGCAGAGTTCTCTACTGCCTGCATGTCCCAACTACACGATATTGCCAGTGGAATAGGAAAAACAGTTTCATAACCATGAATAACATCCATACCAAAGAGCAATGGAATTTTCAGGCGGCTCTGTGTCATAGCAACCTTCTGGACATCAAGAATACGGTCAACACCCTTTAGATTAAACAGTCCTCCTATCTCGCCCTTGCGTATTTTCTCAGCCACATTGCTGCTCTTAGCTTGTCCTGTTACAATATCTCCTGTTACAGGCAGGTTGAGCTGTCCGATTTTCTCACGCAGAGTCATACGAGACATAAGGTTGTCTATAAACTTATCCATTTTAACCTGATTGTTTGACTGAGCCATAAGCGGAGTTACAGCCATTGACAGACAAAGGAGTGAAATAATTCTAATATACTTCATATTGGTTTTAAGTTGTTAAATTTGTAGTTATATCAATATGTCATTCCGAGTTTGTCGAGTCCTGCCTTTATTTCAGGGCAACTCATAAATAGATTCCAAAGCAGCCCCGTGCGATAATTCTCTATCATAGGAGCAATGGTGCACTGGTCAATGGCAAGATAACGACGCACTGTCCATTGCTTATGGTCAGAGAAAGCATCATAGAAACCATACTTTCCCCAAAGCCAATGCCCCTTATTATAGAACCTCTTAAGGGCTGCCATTGACTCATTAGGAGTATAAGGAAATGAAGAGAGTGCTGCCGTAGGAGTGATTACTCCTATGTCATTGTTTGGGCAATGGGCTGAATAGCCAACGGTTGAATAGCTTGCTGTGAGTCCCCAACTATCCTTGTTATATCCAGCAAAGTTATTAGGATTATCTACACAGTAGGCATAATTTGCCAAAGCATGATTCTTCACCACATTCCAATAGTCGGCATATTGGTCTTTCAGGTTACGGGGATCAAGACCTATCCATGAATAGTGAGCCCAGAAAAGAGGACCTCCGCCAGTCTCAGCACCATTGTGCTTGAGTTCAAGTGGATAGCCATAAGGAGCAGCCTTACTTTTAATGTCTCCAGAACGAGCCCAACCTTTGTGGTAAGCATCAGCAGAAACGGTGTGTGTAGGCGATGCAGCAGCAAGAACATAAACAATGAAGCACTCGTTATAGCCTTCAAGTGGAAAATTCATTTCCCAACCATAGTCAGGCGACCAATGCCAGTAGATAACATCTTGTCCACCACGGGTGTACCAGTCAAACTCCATCTCGTGCCACAGTTTATTAATCTTCTCAACAAGTTGCTTCTCACTGCTGTCATTACCATTGAAATACTGGCGTGCACAAAGCAGACTTACCATGAGAAAGGCGCTCTCTACGAGGTCACCACCATTGTCTTTGTGTCCGAAAGGTTTTACTTTTCCTGTAGGACCATAAAGCCAATGAGGCCATACGCCATGAAAACGATCAGCCTTTCCAAGCCAGTCAACAATACGATGAAAACGCTTCAACCCTTCATCACGCGATATGAATCCACGCTCTATACCAACAAGTAGTCCTGCTATTCCAAAGCCGCTCCCACCAGTAGTAACAACGTTTTGGTCGTTCTCAGGATATTCACCATCGAGATGAATGCGCTCACGAGCCAGTCCTGATGTTGGTTCTGCTCCTTCCCACATATAGTTCAGATGAACACGCTGTATATAGTCGAGCATCTCATTGTCGCTGGCAAACGATGTCGGACGCTCTTCTGTATTCTGTACTGTTTTTTTATCTTCCTTAACTGCAACATTGTTTTCGCCCGACTTGCAAGACACAGTAATAATAAGCCAAGACAGAACAAGAGGAAAGAGAAGTGTTATTCTGTTCATATTTTTATAGTTTTTGGTCGTTGAGAGATTCCTGTTTCTCCTATAGCCTCAATACTGAAATAATAGGTAGTACCTTTATCCAAGCCACGGAAATCGTAAGCAGTCTCTCCATTGACTGTTATACAATGATAGAGTTTATCAGGGGCTGTACCATAATAGATGTTATAGCCGTAGGCACCCTTTGAAGGTCTCCAACTGATAATGCAGTTGCGACTGTCTTTCTTGTTGCGCACAACCTTAAAACCTTTCACCTGTTCGGGTTTTTCGCCTGCAACACTTCCAAATACGCGAAGCTCTGATAGACAGAACTTACCTTGGCCAGGTGTGTGCAGATTCTCAATCTTAAGATAGCGAGTATTGAGAGGTGAAATAAGTTCTACATAATCGTGTGGCACATCTCGGTCATTATTGCTCTTATCTACAGCCAACTGCCAGTTAACACTGTCATTACTTGCCCAAATACGATATTGGTAATAGGTGTCATTAGCACGATTAGTCTGTAAAGTGCCATGGTCATAGTAGTTTATCTGGATTGCATTGACTGTTGACTTGCGTCCAAGGTCCATCATAACCCATTCGCCAATATTGCCAGTTCTGGCACTCCAATAAGTACGAATGTTCTCATCGCTTAGATTATCAACACTTAGAGTATCGGTTGATGAACTTGTCACCTTCTTTCTATAAGAGAGAAGCATCCAGCCTGTAAACCGATCATTTCCTTTATAGTCGGCATTGCGTTGTGGATAATCACCGAAAGCGGTGTTACTCCACATTGTTCCTTCCTCGTCGAAATAAACGGGATACAGCCCTATACGACGTTCAAACTTATATTTCAGTGAAAGCATGCAAGTACCAACATGCCAATATTGCCCATTGAGATCGAGGAATGTCCCTCCATGTCCTACACCCTGAACAAATCCACCTGGTTTATAGCTCATAGGATTAAGTTTCTGGTAAGTGAAAGGACCAAGAGGTGAATCGGCTGTATATACACCATCAGCATAGACCTTGAACTCTGTGCCCGGTGCACCATATTGTAAATAGTAGCGTCCATTATGTTTTGTCATGAAAGCTCCTTCGGTGAATGGACGCAGAGTCACCTCGTCATCATTATTCATACCAAATCTCTCCCAACCATGTTGCTCTGGTTGAAGCATTACTAAATCATGAATCCTGCCTATAGGGTCGAAATTCTGACGACTCACCTCAACACCTTTCAATGGATACTCATTGCTTGAACCATAGTATAAGTAGAGGCGTCCGTCATCATCGAGAAACAAATGTGGATCCCATGAAGGAAGAGAATTACGACCTACAGCCTGACGCCAACGACCAGACTTTGGATTAAGTGTGTACCAAACAGGCAGTCCCTCATAGGTAGAACCTGTATAGAAGAGAGTATCGTCAGCCACGTAAGCGGCAGGAGCACACTGGTCATCATCAGTCGGACTACGTTGGAATGTTGCCTGATGAAAATCCCAGTCGCTTAAGTTCTTAGAGTAATGATATCCTCCTTGGTTGGTAGAAAAGAGCATATACTCATCTTTATATACTAACGCCATCGGGTCAGCAGATGAACGAAAACAACCACCATTCTTTACATTATTATTAAACGGCTCGTAGTTGTAACTTATGTTCAACGGATTGCAATATGTTGATGTTCTGTTGTTTGCAGGGTTATACCATGGTGTAGCAATGGCTTTATTACGTGGCAAAGACTGTGTTCCTTTATTTGGTAACATGATGATATTTATTTCACGTTCTGTCTTATTGCGTATAACATTGGTGAACCCTGTTGAGGGATGATATATATATAGGTGACAGTCGTCATCAGTAGCCTTCAGTTTATATAAACCGTCGGCTTTGGTGTTGTAATGAACAGGACTTGCGAAAAACATAACGGTAGCTCCTTCAAGTAGATTCCCATTAATATCAGTAATCTTTCCGCCAATAAAATATTCCTTACGAACAGGTATATAATAATCGCTTATCTGCCCTTTGACAACCTTCACAGAGTCGTTTGTCGCAGCAGCTTTAGCGGAAGCATTCCCCATAAAAATGGAGAATGCTGTAATTAGAAAGATTATTGTCGCATTATAAACGATACCACTGTTTTTACTCATCCTTCGGTTGGTTTTTCAGTGCAGAGATTTCATTCAACTGAGCAAGTGGTATAGGGTAATATGTCTTCTCAGCAGACCACCCCTTGGAAGAAAGGACGGATGAAGCTTTACCCGTACGCACAAGGTCGTTATAACGCTCACCCCATTCACCTGCAAACTCAATACGACGCTCATCAAGAATCTGGTCAATAGTTACATTTGACACTTCAGCCATCTTAGCACGACTACGAACCAGATTGAAAGGTTCATCACCATTCTTTCCCTGACGTACCTTAGCCTCAGCATTCATAAGAAGTGCGTCAGCATAACGGAATATACGGATATTGTTGTTTGAACCATACTTTGAGCGTCCTTCTGTAAGCTGACTCTTTGGAGTATAAACCTTTCCATTGAAGAAGTCTGTCTTACTGCCACTTATCATATCTCCACTTGGAGTTTCGGTATTACCTTGCATGAATGTAGTGCTTAGACGAACACTCTCGCCACGAGAAACAGCCCAATCATGGAAGTCGCCATAATAGCGAATGAAGTTCCAGCCACCCATTGAACCTGGTCCTTGGAAAACAAACCACTGATCTGCATCAACCATATCGCCAGAACCTTGACCGAAGTCGGTGCATTGACATTCAAACAGTGATTCGTCAGCCACCTTTCCAGGAATCTTGAAGAGTTGATAGAAATCTGCATACAAATTAAACTTCTGGCTGTTGATAATATCATTTGTCAGTGTTTCAACTTCAGACCATTCACTACGATTGAGATGAATCTTAGCTGCAAGAAGTTCTGCTGTATAAGCAGTAACAGCTCCGAAATATTCCATTTCGTTAGGACGAACCTTCTTGCAATTCTCAGCTGCAAACTTCAAATCTTCCAGCATATATTTCTCAACAGCGTTCTTTGTTGAACGCGAAAGGTCAGTCTGACTGTTAGAACGCAGAATCGTTACATCACCAAACGCCTGAGTAAGACGATAATAGGCATAAGCACGAAGAATACGAACCTCACCACAATATGAGCGATAGTTTGTCAGAATAGTCTCGTTGCTTGTATTTGCAGCAAAATTATCAAGACTTTCAAGCGCAGCATTAGCAACCTTTATTATTCCGTAGTACTGGTTCCACATTTCATTGAGTCCCCAGAATGAGTTATCATATTTATAATTACCGAAATCTACGAGTAGTTGCTGATCATCAGTACGCCCCGACCACATATCATCATCACGAACAATTGATAGAGGCCATATCACCCAGTGCATGCCGCCAGTACGTACCTTTGCATAAACTCCAGATACGGGCTGGTACATATTATCAAGATTTGTATAATCTACTTGTTCCTCTGGTACCTTATTTTCAGGATCCTTATCAAGATAGTCACTACAGCCAGTAAAAGTAAAAGCAAAGGCTGTGATTGCTAAAGCCGGAATATATATTTTCAGTTTCATAACTTTTCAGTATTAAGTATGGATTAGAAGTTGATGTGAACACCGAAGGTGTAAGTTGCTGTGAGTGGGTAAACGTTAGTATCCCATCCGTCAGGGTCACTTATTTCTGGGGTGAATGTATTAGCAGAGAACAGTGTCAGAGGACGATCCGCAGTAAGACTCAAGCGAAGACTTGGCAATACATAACTACCGAAGTTTATCTTCTTAAATGTATAACCAAGAGTTACATTCTGAATGCGGAAGAAATCGGCATCCTCAATGAAGTAAGAGTTCAATCGCTGATCGCTGACATTCCATCCTTTGATAAGAGCTTTCGCAGAAGGATTAGTATTGGTAGAGCCCTCACCTGTCCAACGATTATCGAACTGATTCTTATCGAAGTTGTAGTTACTCTGTGCATAGCGTAGAGCACGTTTACGGTTGAAAATCTGAGCACCAGTCTGTCCGTATGTTGTAAGACTGAAATCCAGTCCTTTCCATTCCAGTCCTAAGTTAAGTCCAAATGTAAAGTTAGGAAGATAAGAACCAAGCACCTGACGGTCGTTTCCATCAAGAACACCATTTTCATTTGTATCTTGATACTTGAAATCTCCTGGTTCCAAACCGTTTGCCACAGCAATAGGGTCAGCCGATATTTCAGCAGCATTCTGATAAACACCTACAACTTTATAACCATAGAATGAGTTCATCTCTTCGCCAACAATATTATATACCTTGCCATTATTTACCATGTTAGCACCGCTAAGGCTCTTCACTTCGTTCCAAAGTAATGAAAGATTAGCACCAACAGAGTACTTTACTTCACCTATGCGGTCATTCCAGTTAAGGCTTACATCTACTCCCTGGTTAAGAATCTTACCATAGTTACCGGCAAGAGTTTCATTCTGGAAGGGCAGACGAGTGCTAAGAACTGCATCTTTTGTCATACGGTGGAAATAGTCAACATCAAGATTCAGACGATTATTTAATGCTGCAAGGTTCAGACCTACATTAGACTCTTCAACAAGTTCCCACCTCAACCAACTGAAATATGTAGTATTCTGGAAACCTGCAAATGTAGAGTTACCGAATACACCTGATGCACCATTGCCTGTAGCAATAGAAGCAAATCCATCACTTGCTGCAACATGGTCGTTACCGAGTTTACCCCAGCTTGCACGAACCTTCAGATAATCTAAAAACTCAACATTATTCTTGAAAAAAGATTCATCACTAACTACCCAAGAAACACCTACTGATGGGAAATACCCCCAATGTTCCTGATACTTAGAAGAACCGTCGGCACGGAATGTAAACATCAGATAATATTTGCTTGCATAGTTATAGCTCAAACGACCAAAATAACTCATACCACGATAAGTGTGAGCATCCTCAGTTGATTTACGACTTGCCTCATCTCCTTGATTAACATACCAATATTCTTCCTTGCCATCAGGAACATTTTGAGCTGTACCTGTGAGAATATGGTATTTTTCCTGACGTAGAGAGTGACCCAACATTGCACCGAAACTATGTTCACCCCAAGAGTCATTATAGTTAAGAATATTATCCCAGATAGAATTATTATAGGTGGTCATACTCTTGCTCAAGCTGCTGTTATCAGTATGCAGCTGTTCGCTTATGTAATACTTAGGAGTGTATGTATAACCTTCGATAGTAGAATGGTCATAGCTTATGCTTGACTTAAGATGGAGTTTCTCTGGAATAATAGTAATGTCGGCATACATATTTGTAAGCAGCTGTTCTGTGCGGTTCTTACTGTTATGATATGTAGCAACAGCTATTGGGTTATAGAAGTTATTTGTGAATCCTACAGAGGAAGGAGCAGCAAACTTTTCTGGCGATGCAGCTGTATTCGTCTGGTCATAGACAGGATAAATACCAGGAGCATTGAAGGCTGTCTGCCACGCAGAACTATTTGGGTTAGTCTGGTTTGCCTTAGAATAAACAGTGTTGAAACCTACTTTCAACCAATCAGTAGCTTCATAGTCAAGAGAACCACGGAAATTTGTACGTGAATAATCGTTGTCTATATTCATAATACCATTCTGGTAAAGATGATTCACGCCTACTGAGTAAGAAGCCTTATCACCTCCACCACTTATAGTAAGTGCATGGTTTGTAATGATAGCACTACGAAGAAGTTCGTTATACCAATTTGTATCACTACCATAAGTCCAATCATGGAAATCAGAAGAAGCATAACTACCACCATACTTATCTATACTTGCTTTCATATATGGACTGTAGGCATCGTAGTTGGCTTCCATAAGCATCTGACCATACTCACTTGAGTTTGCCATCTGCAAAACATTAGTAGCTTTCTGCGTACCAACATAGCCATCGTAGGTTATCTGCGCTTTCTGATTACGAGCGCCTTTCTTTGTATTGATTATTACAACACCATTAGCAGCGCGTACACCATAGATAGCTGCTGCCGAAGCGTCTTTCAATACGCTCATATCCTTAATGTCACTGGTATTAAGGAAGTTGATGTTATCGTAGAACATACCATCTACAACATAGAGAGGATTAGAATTGCTGAACGAACCGTTACCGCGAATGCGAACAGTAGGACCTGCACCAGGAGTACCGCTGCTGACTATGTTTACGCCTGCAACCTTACCCTGCATAGCAGCCATTGGAGAAGAAGCAGGAATATTTGCAATCTCTTCCGCACGTACAACTGCAATAGGAGAAGTGAGGTCCTTTGCTTTTGCAGAACCATAACCAATAGCTACTACTTCATCAAGCATACGAGAATCGTCATCCAGACTAACAGTCATATTCTGGCTGACTTGAAGGTTTTTTGTCTTCATGCCAACATAAGAAATGTCGATTTTTGAACCTTCAGGAACATTCGTCAACGTGAAGTTACCATCAATATCAGTAACAGCAGCAATTGTCGTTCCAAGAACTTTTACTGTTGCACCGATAACTGGTTCTCCTATCGCATCAACGACAACACCTTTTACGGTCTGAGATTGTGCCCACAGCATCTGTGCTGCAAAGGTCACAATAATTAATGATAGAATCTTTTTCATAATTCAGGTTTTAGTATTTATTATTTATGTTGCGAATTTACATCTCAAGTGCAAAGTTAAATCATTTTTTATTAAGTGTCAATTTCTAAGCTACGATACACATACTAGGAGATAAAAACATACTACGATTTTATTACGACAATGAGACGTAATAACGTGAATAACAGCGTGTTGAATATGCAAAGAACTTAGTGTTCCAACTGACCTCGTTAAGCTCTGGTAAAAACCTAACGAGGTTTTTCCTGCAGTCTTACAACACGTAATCAAGGATTTCTCATTGCCGTATAACATCGATAAATCCTAATGATTGATTTGGGTTTATGAGTGGGGCAGGGAGTCAGGAAGTTAAAGGAGTTACCTGCTTTATATTTTTGTTATATAGAAGCAATATATTTTTATATTTTATAGACAAGACAATCATTTTTCTGTGATAAATTTGGAGTAGAATAAAAAAAAGAATAATTTTGCATGTGGATAAACTGCTGTCCTGCAACAAAGAATCATATTGATTTTAACCTCTATGCTACGATTACTTAAAAGACGTATTGAATACATAGTATATTTATTGTCATTGTTTGCTATTCCAGCAAATGCCAACAAGTTTCTACCTGTACTCACTAACTATAGTTCACTTGATTATGAAGGCGGATTACAAAATTGGTCTATAACCCAGACTCCCGACGGAATGATGTACTTTGGAAATAACAATGGAGTACTTTCATTCGACGGCTATAACTGGAATATAGAAAAACTCCCGGGAGGACTTATTGGAAGATCAGTCCTTGCTGATGGAAAAAGAATTTATATTGGTTCATACGAGGAGTTCGGCTATTTAGAACACAACAAAAACGGAAGACTGGAATACACCTCACTATGGGAGAAACTTAAAGGATATAAACCTCACAATGATGAAATATGGAAAATAGTAAAAGCAAAGAATGGAAATATTATCTTCCAGTCGTTCTGTTCATGGTTTGAGTTTGATGGCAAAACTATCAAGGGGCATTATTCACCTGACAATCTACCGTTGTTCTTTTTTGAAATCAACGGTGAGATATATGCCCAGATAATTGATGGCGGCTTTTGCATATTGAAAGGAGACAAGTTTCATACATTATTGAAACGTTCGCAGCTCAATGGCGACAACGTAGTAGCTGCCTTCAAGTATGATGCACAGCATATTATGCTCTGCACTGAACAAAACGGACTTTTCCTCTACGATGGTCAAAACGTTGCTGCTTTCCATACCGACATTGACAGCAAGCTAAAAACAAACCAGTTAAATCGTGCCATAATCACCGACAATGGTCAAAGCATTATTCTTGGAACGATACTCGGTGGATTGTTTAAGATTGATTATTATGGAAATACAAAATGGCATTTCGATACAACAAACTCATTACAGAACAATACCATTCTTGACCTTTATTACGACAAGGATCATAATTTATGGGCTGCGCTTGATGCCGGTATTGCTCTTATCAGACGTGATGGTCCTTATACACTTCTCACGGGTGGACTCGGTCGTGTCTATGATGTATTTCGGTCAAACGACAATATGTATATTGCTACCAATCAGAATACAATGCTTTACAGCCAAGGAAAACTCAGCATTGTTTCAGGTACAAGAGGTCAGAACTGGCATATATCAAGACTGGGCAACGAACTTGTTGTGGGCAACAATCATTCTACACGCATTATTAAAGGCAATAACAGTCTGCCTGTAAACAGAGACAGCGAATCGAGCAGCACAGCCTTAAAAAGATATACTATAAGCGAAACTAATGATTACCTCATTGAGGCAAGTTATGCTGAACTTAGAATATATCGTAATGTCAACAATAAATGGAAATTCCAAAACAAAGTGCAGGGGTTCATGGCTCCTGTAAGGCAACTTGAGGTTGACAAGCAAGGCATTATCTGGGCAACAAACATGAATCAAGGCTGCTATAGAATAGAACTTTCTACAGACTTAAAGAAAGCTGTTGACATTAGATATTATGGCAATCTAAACAAAAGCAAGCATAACACTCAGCTTTATCTGTTCAAGATAAGGGGCGAGGTTGTATTGTCTGACCGTACCCAACTCTACATTCCCGATGAAAAGGGCGGTATAAAACCTTTCACTGAATTAAACAATGTCATAAGCAAAGACATCATTTCTGCAACAACCATAGACAATAGCCGCTTCTGGCTCAGCACATCAAAAGGTTATTCGCTCATAAACTATAATCATGGTATATATCATCTACAGCAACACATACCAGCAAAATTCTTCGGTCTTGAGTGCGGAGATAATTATAATAATGTGAAAGTGTTTGAAAACATGTCATACTTCTGCCTCAACGGAGGAATAGGTCGTTTCAACATGAACACCATGAATAAGAATAATGAGTTCAAGTCAACTCTTCTTCTACGTGATGCATATTATACAGACGCTGAAAACATACAACATGCTATGCACATTAACAATGGCAATCACGATGTATATGGTGATGTGACATTACGTTTCAGTTATCCAAACTTCAACAACAAACCACTTACTTTCAGCTTCCACATAAAAGGAGGTGGACTTGATATGACCACTGAGACTGATATTCCAGAAATTAAATACAGTTCTCTTGCTTATGGAAGTTACGATGTGGAATGCAAGGTGAAAGATGTTAACGGCAATGTTATCGGACAATACCGCTATAGTTTTACCTATCCGCGCCCGTTACTACTCTCTTATCCTATGATAATAGTTTATCTTCTCCTGCTTGCATTAATGACTTACTTCATAATTCGCTGGCGCACGGATAAACTACTCAGGCGTCACATGAGAAAGACAGAGGCAGAAAAAATCAAGCAGGAACTGGAACTGGCAAAGCGCCAACAGATTATAGAGGAACAACATAAGCTGCTTCTCGAACAACAGTTGCAAGACAAAGGTAGAGAAATTGCATCAATGGCAATGGACGCAATGAAGAGCAAGGATGTAAAACCTGATGATGAATATTGGAAACTGTTCCAAGAAAACTTCGACTTAATACACAAACAATTCTTCCGGCATTTGAGAGAGAAATATCCTTCACTCACATCTACCGACCTTAAATTCTGTGCCTATCTGCGCCTGAACCTCTCAACCAAGGACATTGCAAACATGTCGGGACTTTCCATACGTGGAGTTGAAGGTGCACGTTATCGTCTTCGCAAAAAGCTCAACCTAAAGGAGGGCGACGACCTTGCCGCATTCTTAATAGACTTCAAATAATATATGAAACAAAACATCATCACCCTGCTGCTTGCATTTTCAATTTACTCGCACGCACAGACAGGAGAAATTCAGCGAGTAGAACCCGAGAGTGTTGGAATACCAGCAAAAACTATCAGCAACTTGGCAGACTCACTTATGGCACTGCCCGAAACAAATATACACAGCCTGATAGTCATGCGGAATGGAAAGATTGCAGGGGAAATGTATCCAAAACCATTCAGTGCAGAATGCCAACACATCATTTATTCCTGCTCAAAGACATTCCTTTCGGCAGGCATAGGAATTGCCATCGGCGAAGGCAAGCTCAAGCTTAACAGTCGTGTAGCCGATTTCTTCCCTATGAAACATCCAAATCAGTCAAACTTCAACGCCATGACCGTAAGACACTTGCTGACAATGGCTTCAGGCATAGAACCCGATTGGGATTTCCGCAACAATGTAGATAACTGGACAGAAACCTATCTGAAGAAGAAAATCGACAAGCCGGGAAAGAATTTCAAATACGATTCCATGGCATCCTACATGCTTAGTGCCATTCTTCAAAAAGCTACAGGAAAAAGCACTTTCCAATATGTAAACGAACATATCTTCCAACCGTTAGGAATAACCGAAGTGGCATGGGAAGAAAGTCCTGAAGGTATAAACACTGGCGGCTGGGGAGTACACATTCAACCCGAATCAATGGCTAAATTCGGTCAGCTGCTATTGCAGAAAGGCGAATGGAACGGAAAACAGCTCATACCCGAAAAGTGGGTTAAAGGAATGATGAAGAAACAAATCGACACCGGAGGCAGAGGCTACGGCTATCACATATGGCTGAGCGAGGCTGAAGGAACTTTCTGCGCTGACGGTGCCTACGGACAATACATATTCATAGTTCCCAAGCATGACTTGGTAGTAGTTGTAACACAATGGAGCACCTACGACGGAGGAAAAGAAAGAAATATGATTCTACGCAATCTGCTGCCTGCCATTGTTAATAGCAGTCTGCCTACTGCCGACAATACTGCTTATCACAAACACATGCAAAGCATGACCTTACCACCGCCCGCAGGCAAACCTATAAACAAGTTAATATCAGCCACCATAAACCTTGACACCAACAACTGGGGTTGGACTGAAGTGAGCTTTGAAGGAAAAACCGACGGTAAACTAATTTTCAGTTATACACAGGAAGGAAAACGTGTAACACTTCCTATGGAGTATAACAACTGGACTACTATCACAACACCCGTGCATCCTATATATACTGTCATGGCACGCAACCGCTTTGCCGGCTTGAAACAGGAATATACCGTTGCTGGAAGTTATGCCATAGACAACGAAGGCAATCTGCATGTGCGCCTTCATTATACCAACTGGATTACACCTGCTGACATAATCATAGCCAATCCATTCACCAACAATCCATCTGTAAAACTTACACAAAACTTTAGCAGGTAAAGATTCTCGGTTAAAAAGCCAAAGAGTGCATTAAATCCAAATCGCTCATTAGACCGATTTGGATTTAATTATTTTGTCAAATTTTACGTGCGAAAATAACTGCAGATTTTTGACCTTCTATAAAAAAAGAAATTATATAATGATAGTTATCGTTATCTTTGTATTTTGCGGAAAATTATGCATACTTTTTATGAGTAACTGTTGTTTCCGCCTAACGATAACTATTCTTATGTGCTAACGATAACTATTCTTGCACAACATTGATAACTATCATTGCAAGCTAAGAATAACTATCGTTACACAGCAATAACTGTTATCAATAACTGTCGTTAGCAAAAACCATTGCATAAACAGCCTTTTTATGCCAATTTCTAATGCCTCTATTTCCTCATATTTGCGCCCAACTCACTTTTATTTTGTAAAACCGCCAAATATAAGGGCTTTATTTTGACTTTTTGTTTAGTATTTTGACAGTCATGAAACTTTTACGAGTTCAAGTTTCATAAGGAACGTGAGTTCGGTATAAGCAAGTTAGGCTCAGTCGAAATTTAGAGGGGAGTTTTCAACTTGAGTTTAAGGAGTTAAGAGGTTTGAGAGGTACGTAGGGACAGACCCTGTGTCTGTCCGCACAGAAATAATAAAATCGGGAATAATATTGACATAAAGGAAAAAATAGGAGAATTGGTTGTTTGGTCGTTTAGTTGTTTTGGCAGACAACAATAAAACTATTTATTTCCCATTAAATTTCGACTGAGCCCTTATAGGGTAAGACTTACACCGAACTCACGTTAAGGAAGTTAGGAATTTAAGAAGTTCAGTGAGTCCAGAAGTTCTTTCTCCGCAGGTTGCGAAAGCTGAATTTGGTAATGAATTGAATGGTTGTGGACCGAAATAATCTTTGTTTAGTTTGAATCTTATATATTTTTTTAAATATTTTTGTTACATTTCTTCTTTATTATAATTTTTATTTATTATATTTGTGGCAATATTTTTTAACACCTAAAACTTTAAAGTATGGATAGATTACCTAAACTAAAGTATTCTGCACCTGCGATAGCAGTGTTGAATGTGTTGCCATTACAATTGATGTGCGGTAGTAATGGTACAGAGCCAGTAAACGAGAGTGATTATAATTATGGTAATGATGACTTTGAGTAACTATGAAACTGCAATTTATTAAAACAATGGCTGCTGCCACATTAGGGCTGATAGCTTTGGCGGGCTGCCAACAAGATGATGCTTCTGAAACAATTGCCGAGAAGAAAGCCGAAGTGAAAGTTTTTACTGCCTACACGGAAAATCATGCTGCTTCGAGAACTATGTTGGAAAAAAAACGGTGATGTATATGAAGTGAAGTGGAAGAATGGTGATGTTATAACCATTGTTGACGGCGAAGGCAAAGCCGTAGAGTATGTTACTACAAGTGAAACCACTGAAGGAGTGTTCACCCCAAAGAATGCTAATGTTACTGTAGGACCTCCGCCATATAAAGCCTATTATGGTATTAATATTGAATATAAACAGGTTGCCCCCTATCAGAATTATTTAGAAAACACTACAGATAGGCTGCCCATGGTTGCAGAGAGTAATACAACAAATTTGAATTTTAAGAATATAGGTGGAATACTACGTGTAAATATTAGTACAGATTCACATGGTGTGCAGCTTTCAAAAATAGAATTAAAATCAAATCAGAATCTTGCAGGGACTATCAATAATTTAGCAACTCTCCCGACCGATCTTGCTATTAACTTTGACTATGAATATAAAACTATAGCTTATTATTGTCAATCCTTGAAGTTGACATCAGAACAAAAGTCCTGCTACATAGTTGTTCCTGCTAATACATATACTGACCTTGAATTTGAAATGACTGCTTCAACATTATATTCCTTTTCCAAAAAGCTTAAAACGGGGAAATCTGTGGTTGTTGAAAGAAGCAAGATTACAGATGTAAATTTTAATCTAAATTGGGCTCCGCATGAAGGTGCTGTTGAAACTGCTGACAACAATATTCAGCACTGGGTACAGTTATGGAGAAATGGACCAAAATGGGCAACGAATAATATAGGATCTGATGGTGTGCTTTATAAAAGACGTACTGCGTATCAAGTATTTGTGATAGGAGGACTCTATTCTTGGCGAGGTAGATATGATGCTATACCTGACGCAGGATATGGTGATACTGCAGCATATACGTGGGGAAGTAACTGGCGTATGCCTACTCGTGCAGAAATGAATGAGCTGATTACCAGATGTAATTGGGAGTATTGTGATGGAGTTACGAAACAAGCCTATGAACATTGCACTATAGCTGGCTGGAAGGTAACAGGTAAGAATGCTTATGCAAATAATTTTATCTTCCTGCCGCTTGCTGGTATAAAAGACCAGAATGTACATTCAGTGAGTGGAGTAGGAACAAGAGGTTGCTACTGGATAGACGAGTCAGGTGGTTATGGTGCTTATTTCTTAGAATTAACTTCAAACTCAAAAGGCATCAAAAGTCACAATAGACCTCACGGATGCTCTGTGCGACCGGTTTATATTGGACAATAGAAAAAAGGTCGGGAAGCAAACACTTCTCGACCTTATTATATTTATCCCAAAATCAGTCATATATATATGCTTGTTTTTTCTCGCCATCGGGTTGGATTAAAAGTAATAACAGGGCGTGTCATTTGCCTTCTTCCAAATTACTCATTAGCTTTTTCCAATGTGCCTTCCAGCTGCCAGACTACAAGAGATTGTTTATATTTGAAATGTAATGCAAGTATGCTTACAACGTAACAGCTGTCATAGTAAAAACTCTATAGTCTATAACCTACATTGAATGTAAAGACCTGATTACTTCCTCTGCTCATTGTATTGCTGAACTTAGATATAGGAATGTTGTAACGCATATCGAGCAGAACATTCTCATATTCCAAACTCACGGCAACAGGTATTGACCAGACAGCTTTGTTCATGTCAACAAGTGTTTCCTTTCTCTCTTGCCTGTCGCCATAGGTCTTGGCACCTATAGCATCAATAACAACATCGGAATGCGTATATGTCCAAGAACCGTCAATATATAAACCGCATTGAAGTCCGGCTCTTACCGCAAGGAAGTCTGTTATATAGTAGTTTGCGGTAAAAGGTATGTTTACATATTGTAGTTTGATTCTTTCCTCGTCATAAGCCTCAGCCTTTGTAGGACTGAGAAGGGTTTCATAAGGTGCCCAATGACATCCTTGTCGGGAATAGAAGGCTCCAATGCTCAAGCCAAGAGGTTTTAATATCTGATACTCGCTCTCTGCTCCAAGCATGAAGTCGTGCTTGAAAGCCGAATTGTGCTTGTTGGTTTGAATACCGGAAGTTTTATCGTTCAAACCTCCTAAATTACTTAGATTTACTCCAACACGTGGTATAAACGACCATTCTCCCACTCCCTTCTGTGCACTGACATTACCCATGAAGAACATAAGTATTATGCCTGACAATGTAAATCGCCTCATATATTTTCTTTTTTATACAACTCCCATAATCGAAAGAATGACAGGCGCAAGAAGAGCAGTGAGGATACCGTTTATGATAAGTCCTAATGAGGCATAAGCACCATACGACTCGCCTTTCTCCATTGCTCGCGATATGCCCATAGCATGCGAAGCTGTGCCCATGCTGAGCCCTTGAGAGTCGGAACATCTAACTCGTCCTATCTCTAACACCTTAAAACCGAATATTGCTCCTAACAATCCTACACATACTACTATTGAAGCTGTTAGAGAAGGTATTCCGCCGAGTGAGGAACAAACCTCCATGGCAATAGGAGTCGTAACTGATTTTGGAGCAAGCGAGAGTATTACATCACTCGATGCACCCATCAATTTAGCAGTAAGCACAACACTCACAACTCCAAGGATGCAACCAACAAACTGTGCTGCAAAAATTGATATGAACTGTTTCTTTATCTGTCGCAGCTGCTGATAAAGAGGCACACCCAATGCTACTATAGCCGGCTTCAGCCAAAACTCTATCTGCGAACCTGCGCTCCTATAGGCAGAATAGTCAATGCCGGTGAGTTTAATAAACGCAATCAGCACAGCTATGGTTATGAGAATAGGGTTAAGCAGTATCCAGCCGGTGCGTCGTTGAAGCACTTTTGCTGCGAAAAACACAAGGAATGTAAGAGCTATGAGTACTATGTTGCTTTCCAATATCTCCATGTTCTATTTCTCCTTATTCTTATGACAACGGCGGATTATCTGGTGTGTCCAGCCTGTTGCTACCAATACTACAATTGTGCTCACTACGGTAGCTGCAACAATAGCCCATAGTTCAGCACGTATAACATCGAAATACAACATCAGGGCAACGCCTGGTGGCACAAAGAAAAAACCGAGATTGCTTATTAGAAAGTCGGATATTCCTTTCACACGCTCTATGTTGACAACCTTCATCTGCAATAAGGCTGTCAGCAGAAGCATACCTATGATGCTGCCTGGCAGTGTAATACCTGTAAGCCATACCAGTATTTCGCCCATTGCCAAACATCCAAATATTATTGCACACTGACGTACCATAAAATCTATAAACAGAGTTAATCCTTATTAGCGCGCTTTCTTTCCTGATGGTCGAGGATAATCTTGCGCATGCGTATTGACTTTGGTGTAACCTCTACATACTCGTCTGCCTTAATATATTCAAGACACTCCTCAAGGCTCATAACAGTTTTAGGAATGATTCGTGCCTTATCGTCGGAGCCTGAAGCACGCACGTTGGTAAGTTGTTTTGACTTTGTTACATTAACAACAAGGTCGTTGTCGTGAACATGTTCGCCCACAACTTCACCTCCATACACCTCTTCACCCGGGTCGATGAAGAATTTACCGCGGTCCTGAAGTTTGTCAATAGAGTAGGCAAATGCAGTTCCCGTCTCCATTGCAAGCATTGAACCATTGACACGACGGCTTATTTCACCCTTGAATGGCTGATATTCCTTAAAACGGTGAGCCATTATAGCCTCGCCCTGAGAAGCCGTGAGCACATTAGTACGCAGACCGATAATACCACGTGAAGGCACAGCAAACTCAATGTTGACACGTTCGCCCTGACTCTCCATAGAAATCATTTCACCCTTTCGGCGGGTAATCATATCAATCATTTTGCTTGAGAACTCTTCAGGCACATTGATTGTCAGCTCCTCTATAGGTTCGCACTTCACACCGTCTATCTCTTTATAGATAACCTGAGGTTGACCAACCATAAGTTCATAGCCTTCACGACGCATTGTCTCAATAAGCACCGACAGGTGAAGAACACCACGTCCCGATACAAGCCAAGAGTCGGTGGAATCGCCGAAATAAGAGACCTTAAGAGCGAGGTTCTTCTCAAGTTCACGCTGCAGACGGTCGTTTATATGGCGTGAAGTACAGAACTTTCCTTCTTTACCAAAGAAAGGTGAATCGTTAACGGTGAAGAGCATTGACATTGTAGGCTCATCAATAGCAATAGGAGGCAGTGCTTCCGGATTATCGAAACATGATATTGTATCGCCGATTTCAAAATTCTCAAGACCGATAACAGCACAGATGTCACCCGAACTTACCGAGTCAGTCTTAGCGTGTCCCATTCCTTCAAAGGTATGCAGTTCCTTGATTTTGGTCTTCTCCACCTTACCATCACGATGGCAGATGCTTACATTCATTCCATCGGTAAATGTACCTCTGTGAACCCTTCCCACAGCTATCCTACCAGTATAGTTGCTGTAATCAAGCGATGTTATCAGCATCTGAGGCTCGCCCTCAATCTGTACTGGAGCAGGAATAATCTCTACAATCTTATCAAGAAGATAGTCTATATTGTCAGTCTGCTTGCTGTAATCTTCGCCCATCCAGCCGTTTTTAGCCGAGCCATAGACAACAGGGAAATCGAGTTGTTCCTCAGTAGCATTAAGAGAGAACATAAGGTCGAATACCATTTCATATACTTCCTCCGGACGACAGTTCGGCTTGTCAACCTTGTTAACAACAACAATAGGCTTAAGACCAATCTCCAGAGCCTTTTGCAACACAAAACGTGTCTGCGGCATAGGACCTTCAAAAGCATCAACGAGCAGAATACAGCCGTCTGCCATATTCAACACACGCTCTACCTCACCACCGAAGTCAGAGTGTCCTGGGGTGTCTATTATGTTAATCTTAGTACCTTTCCAGTTTATGCTGACGTTCTTCGACAAAATTGTTATGCCTCGTTCGCGTTCAAGATCGTTATTATCGAGCATAAGCTCATTAGTCTGCTGATTTGTACGGAACAACTTTCCAGCCATCAACATTTTGTCAACCAATGTGGTCTTTCCGTGATCCACGTGTGCAATAATTGCTATATTTCTAATATCCTGCATAATCGTCTGTGCGCCAAAGCGCTTTATTATGTTTTGCTTGTTTTAATATGCAAAATTACTAAAATAAGGTTGAGTAATAGCTAATATGGGTCAAAAACTTAGCCTGTTGTTCAAAAATCTTGATTTTTATTTGTCGCTGTCTGGAAAAAGTCTTACCTTTGCAAACAGATTTCTATTAAGAAGTCACGCATTTGATGTTGCGCCGGCAGATGGTGATATGCCTGATTGTCAACTGAATGATGTTATGTTTAATATTAAATCACCACTGAAAAGAAATGTATTTAGATCAAAACAAGAAGGCTGAGATCTTCGGCCAATTCAGCACAACTGGCAATGCAACCGATACAGGTTCTGCTGAGAGCCAGATTGCACTGTTCACATTCCGTATCAAGCACCTCACAGAGCACCTGAAGCAGAATCACAAGGATTACAGAACTGCACGCTCTTTGACAATGCTTGTAGGTAAGCGCCGCAAGCTCCTTAAGTATCTCTACAATCGCGACATCAATCGCTATCGTGCTATAATTAAGGCTCTTGGTCTTCGTAAGTAAAGGCAGCTTTACAGCTAAAGACAAAAACAAACCCTCGCACTTCCTTCCGGATTGCGAGGGTCTTTTTTTGTGAAATGCTTATTATCTTCTTGACATTCTGAATCCATAGGCAAACACTACGCAGAAACATGCGAATGGCAATATATAGGAAACATTCTCTGCGGGGTGACCCAGTATCATGCCCTGATCTATTATCATGCCCTGAAGAGGTGGAAATAGTGCACCACCGACAATAGCCATCACCAAGAATGCGGCACCAAGACTTGCATCTTGAGAATCAACCTTCTCGAGTGCTATGCCATATATAGTTGGGAACATAAGAGACATGAAGAGACTGATGCCTATAAGGCAGTAAAGACCCGGCATGCCGACTATAATTATTGCACCAAGTGTGCATAAGCCTGCACATGCGGCAAAAAGCGTGAGGAGTTTATGAGGATTCACATATTTCATCAATGCTGTAGCTATAAATCTGCCAAAGAGGAAGAGCACCATAGCTGCGATATTATACTGCTGTGCTAATGCCTTGTTTATACCAAGATTATCAGCATACTGTATTATGAATGTCCAAACTGTAATCTGAGCCGCTACATAAAACATCTGAGCTATAACACCTTCTCTATATGACTGGTTTCTCCAAAGGTTTTTTAGAGTAACTGCGGAACTTACTTGCTGTTCTTCACGGACATTGGTTTTAGGAACCTTGCTAAAAACAAACACCATGAACACCAACAGAACTACTATGCCTATTACTACGTATGGATTACGTATTACATCGAGGTCGTGTACTCTGATTCCCTGTTTTTCCGTCTCTGACAAGGCAAAGAAAACGATATTGCCCGAAGCATCACGCTTGTCGGAAATAAGATTAGGCAGAACTATCATCGATGCCACACTCATACCAAGCAATGAACCTACAGGATTGAATGCCTGTGCAAGATTCAGCCGGCGCGTGGCTGTTTCCTTTGAACCTAATGAAAGGACAAACGGGTTTGCCGTAGTTTCAAGAAATGCGAGTCCGAAAGTAAGTATATAGAGTGATATGCAGAAGTATGAAAACTGCTGGTAGATAGCCGCCGGAATAAACATGAATGCGCCTATAGCATATAATGCCAAACCAAGCAGAATACCGCTTTTGAAACTATACCTCTTAATGAGCAATGCCGCCGGAATTGCCATTGTGGCATAACCGCCATAGAATGCGAACTGTACCAACGATGCCTTTGCTGCTGATATTTCCATTACGGTTTGGAAAGCCGCCACCATAGGATTCGTAATATCATTTGCAAATCCCCATAATGCAAAGAGCGATGTGAGCAGACAGAAGATAAACAGATATTTCTTCTCTACTAATTTTTCTTTCATCTTTAATATTAAGTTTCCATATTATACTTCAATCTGTCAAAAAAAGGCAGGAAGAAGAGCTTGTTAATTGTTATTTATTGCTTAGCTTATGCCACATATAAATACCGTAGAAGCTGTTTATGAGATAGACGGAATACTTGGCAACAACCATGAATGAGAAGTCGGTTGAAGACTGCACCCATATCAAGATTGAACAGATATTAATGAAAAGCCACAAGTACCATTGCTCTACGTATGCCTTTACAGATATGAAAAGAGTCACGACAGAGAGAACTGTTGTCGTTGAGTCAAGCCACAGCTGCGACTGACTGGCATAATCAGCCTGAACCTTGAAGTGCATATAATCGAAGAAATTGGTTAGATGCGGACCCACAAACTTCAATACATAGCCAAAAGCCAATACCATTACAGCGGTTATTGTGAGATACATCATACGCACCTTCCATGTCATGTAGCGTGTCTGTATCTGTGTTGACTCATCATCGCGCTCGCGTTTGCTCCACAAGTGCCAGCCTATGAACTGCATGGGCAGAGTATAGAGCATGCGCTGAAGAGCGTCGCCATAGATATGCCCTGATATTGCAATATATGTATAGAGAAAGCATTCCACAATACCAAACAGCCAATTCGTAATGCTGCCCTTTGCACCGAGCACAACACAGAAAACACCGAGTATGGCTGAAACGGCTGCAATAAAGTTGTTGACTCCAAACTCTCCTTTTATTATAAATGACAATATAGCAAGAAGCATTATTGCCGACATCAGGGTGATTTCAAACCAGTTGAGATGCACAAAACTCTGGCGAAGATAGTAAACGTATTTATTCATCAATAATATTATCCTTACGACATGCAAAAGTACCACTTTTTATTTTAATAATATTAAAACTCTTCACATTTTTCAGTGTTTTAGTATAATTATAGTACTTTTGCATCTAAATATAGCACTACATTCACCTTATGAAAAGAATTATTCTAATAGCACTGGCATTCACTGTAACAACGGCATTGGCTGGCAGCAAGCAGAAAAGACTGAACAAACAACAGACCCTTAAAGCACAGAAGGAGATAGTTGATGCGTGGAAAGACAGCGAGAAACAACGTTTGGCATATATCACTGCCGAGCAGAAAGTATGTGTTGACACTATAACAATGCCTATACATTGGCAGACGTTTGGCAAGAAACCTGCCGACGGACGCTCACTATACATATCGCTGCATGGTGGTGGAAACGTGGAACATGAGTTCAACAACGGACAATGGGCTAATCAATGGCGGCTCTACTCTCCTGAAGAAGGTGTATATCTTTGTCCGCGTGCACCATATAATGACTGGGATATGCACTTTAAGCCACTGCTCGATGAATGCTACAGAGACATCATCAACTATTGTGTAACCTATATGGATGTCAATCCCGACAAAGTCTATATAATGGGTTATTCAGCAGGTGGCGACGGTGTATGGCGTCTTGCACCCCGTATGGCAGATACTTGGGCTGCGGCTTCTATGATGGCTGGTCATCCCGGTGATGTACGCTTGGAAAATCTGCGTAATACTCCTTTCACCATCTGGTGCGGTTCAGAAGACTCGGCATATAATCGTAACAAACTCGATGCAGAACGAATATTGCAAATGGATTCACTTCAAGCGCAAGACCCGGAAGGATATAAACACTATGGAGAAATTGTAGAAGGTAAGCCCCACTGGATGGATAGAGTTGACACATTGGCTGTTGGTTGGATGGCTGAATACACAAGAAATCCATATCCTACAAAGATTGTATGGCATCAGGAAGAACAATTGAAAGATGCTTTTTATTGGCTCAAGGTTGATAAGAACGAAACTGCACGACACAAGGAAGTGCGCATCAGTTACGAAGGAAATAATATTGCTATTGAGAAATGCGACTACAAGCGCCTTACTATATGTCTTAACGACGAGATGATGAATCTCGACATGCCTGTAACAGTAACATATAAAGGAGCAGCAGTATTCAAAGGAAAGGTAAAGCGAACACGCGAAAATATAAGCCGCAACTTAGTATTAAGACAGGACGAACGCTATGCTTTTCCTGCCGAAATTACAATAACATTGTAGAATGGCAATCATGACAGAGGCGACAGCCGATGTCCATTTGTTATATTTTATTTTAGTTTGTCTTTTTAACCCAAATAGGTCATTATTCCGCAGACTGCCAGAGTAAAAAAAATCATTTGCTCATGTTGAGCAAGCGTGGCTGGCGGAATTTGGGGGACTTGTCTTGATCCTTGTCAGGTTAATTTTCTCCTTTTTACAACAAAGGTAAGAAAATTAATCCCAGAATAAAAGTTTACTTTTCTCTAAGTTGATAAACTTTTTATTCGATGCAATCTCTTTATTTATTGCAATTCATATTGCAAACTTAGAGATTTGGGGTTAATGATTTAGTCGTGGTTTGTGGTTTGGTATTGTCTTGAACTCCCTGAACTCCTTAATTGTAAAATACTAAACAAAAAGTCAAAATAAAGCCCTTATTTTTGGCGGTTTTACAAAATAAAAATCTGTTGGGCGCAAATATGAGAAAATAGAGGCGTTAGGATAACTTTTTGGTTGTCAGTGGTTTAGTTGTTTTGTGGTTTGATTGTTTCGTTGTTTTGGTTATGAAAAAGGCTTTTACAGGGGTTAATGACGTACGTGCATACACCTTAACAACGTACGTTCTTAGGGTCTATAGACGTACGTATTGAGCGTTGAAGACGTACGTATTGAGGTTAAACACCGTACTTTTTGGGGTTTTAACTCCTTTTTTCTTATCTCAAGAAAGCCTTTTACTGCAGAATTTGAAAATATTAGCGCAAAAATACCGACAGTAATTTTTCGTGAATAAAGTTTACATGCAGCCATTTTTACTCTTCGCATGTGGCACAAACCACATACGAAGAGTGAGGCATAATGTATCAAAACAGATTAACGCTTATAAATAGAAACATTTAATCAGAAGCTATATATCCCAAATCATGCAGCATGCTCAATATCCAAAAAACAATTGAAATTACACAGAATATAATTCCATTAATATAAGAAGTCATTTTAATACTTTTACTATTAGATTCTTTCTTGTTAATTCTTATTCCCATCATTAGAAAATACAACGATATTAATGTAAGAACAAACGCAATATGATTCAATACAATTATATTGAAATACCCTCCAATAGAATGCATAATAAAAATAATATTATTACTCGTTTGACTTTTATCCAAACATTTGTCAACAATAACCTTTCTCATTATATAGCGCCTGCACTTTTTAGACAATCAACAGTATCCCATACAAACCATGCAACTCCAACCCAGCCTAAATAATGTTTGCCAATGAATTTCAATAAAGGAATAAGTGAGCCCACTTCAATTCCTCCTACTCCAACAATCATAGAACCAAGATTTTTAAGATTAGTTATGCCTAAAGCCATAGTAACGCATGGTCTAACAACTTTCCAACTAATCACAATTTGTGCATCCATTTTTTTTATATCATTAAAATCGTAATCTGTTGTAGGTTGGACAAGCGCATTTATAAGAGATAATGATACAAGTTCTTCATCCTTAAGATTCTCAATGTCATGTAGAAGTTCAGGATTATGCATTTCTTGTTTTTCCAGTTGTATAAGAATATCAGACTGCAACTGTTTCCCGTCCTCTAACATAGGTTTAAGTGCGTCCTGTGCTACTTGTGGACTAATATCATATGTTCCATTTGCCCTAGTACATTTGTCCACCTCCTTGTCTAACGTCGCCATAATAGAATTTAACTGTGACTGGCTTATATTACTTTTAAGCCGCACTCTTACATTGGTTTGACTCTTCTCGCAAATTTCGTCCTGTGAACAGCTTGACATCAAGCATATTACAAAAACAGGAACAAGTAATAATAAAAAATTTTTCTTCATAAAAATCTAAATTTAAGTTATTAATTAATGTTTTTGAATTAACTCTTTTCCAGTTCAGTACCCAAATATAATAAGCGAGTGCAAATTTAGCTTATTTTCTCCGTAAAACATTCTTTTTGTATTAAAAAGTTGAGTTTTCTATTGTCGGATATCATTTTTTTGTTGACCGATGTTTTCAGATGTCGTATGTTTTGGTAAATATTATCTGATGATTCCATACATTTCAAGTTTTAGCGGACAACAGTAATTAGAAAGCGATAACACACTACAAGAACATGGGACTTAAGGAGTAACAATTAGCCGCAAACTGTCGGCACCCAGTCGAAGTTTAAGCCAGTCTTGAAGTTTTGTACGATCGGCAGCCTCTATTCGTCCTTTGCGTCCAACAACTGCCATAACATATTGTTTTTTCGTTTTGTCGGTAGTATTAACTTCTCTGACATTTGCCACGCTAAGCGTTTGAGCCCATGGATAAATAACCTGCATTTCCTTGAGCACACCATTCTGCATCTGCTCGAATCGAGTATATCCGTTCAACAGGGTTTCAAGTTCATTAATTCGCACAGCCTGCTCCGCAAGTTTCTTATTATTGGTTTCGTTCGATATTGAAACGTTGCTCAATTTTTTGTTGAGCATCAGCAGACTGTCCGACTGTGAGCCTTGTATAATGTTCAACTTATAGTCTCCCAAATTATAATTATCCATGCGCTCTGTTACTGCATTTATAGCAGAATCTGATATTATTTTTCCCACAGCTACTATTCTCAGCGTTTTGTTCTTTATGTCAAGGTTATGAGTTAGAATCTGTGTGCCGGAAAATGTCATTTCGTGTCTCACGAACATGTTTGCGTTGTTGTCTTTCACACTTTGGGTTATAATCTGCACAGTCATATAAGTAGCTGGCAGCATTGTTACAACAACAATGGCAACAATATAACGCCGCACCTTGGCAAAGCGCAGTTTATCATCAAACTTCTTGCTCTTGAATTTCATCAACCGCACACCTACGAATGTGGCAAGACATATGAAGACTGTATTGATGAAAAACAAATAGAATGCTCCGAAGAAATACGAGAGTTCGCCCATTGCCAGTCCATAACCAGCTGTACACAATGGTGGCATAAGAGCTGTGGCAATGGCAACACCCGGAATAACATTGCCTTTGTCCTTAGTAGATAGTGCCAGTATTCCTGCGGCTCCACCACACAATGCAATGAGTACATCATATAGAGTTGGCGAGGTACGTGCCAATAATTCTGATTGTGCCTCAGTAAGTGGAGTAACGAGGAAATATATTGTTGCAGTAAGCACACTTATAATCGTTGCCACACCGTAGTTCTTAGCAGAACGCTGCAACAGTTCCAAATCATTTATACCCACAGCCAATCCCATTCCAATGATAGGTCCCATAAGTGGTGAAATAAGCATTGCACCTATAATAACAGCCGTGGAGTTGACATTAAGCCCAAGCGACGCTGTGAATATTGCGAATATCAGCACCCACAGGTTTGCTCCATGGAATTTAACACCACTACTAATTCGGCTTATTGTTTCATTTTCATCGTCTTTATCAGGAAGAACATTAAAATAACCTTTAACCCGTTTTATAACAGTTTGTAGTTCAAAATATTTCATAGTCTGATGATTTTTATGCAAATATAATGATTTTTATATATAGAAGAAAGGAATAGGAGAAAAAAGAAGTACTTTTGCAATAGTTTTACAACAAAGTAAATTCGTCGAAGAAAACAAGGGTGTTCGTCTAAAACAATTTCAAACTATACACTACCTTTAGTATCTTTGCACCAGAATTACAAACATAACAGATTATGAAACGATTAAAATTACTTTTCGCATTGCTGATTGTCTGTATGACATCAATGGCACAGACAAAAATCCAAGGAACATTGAAAGACTCTCTAACCAATGAAACAGAGCCTTATGCCACAATCCGTGTCTTCAAGGCTGGCAACAAGGAGAAGCCTGCTGCTATGGCATTGACTAAAGACAACGGAGAAATCAACCTCGAGATTAATGGTACTGGAAAATACACATTGAATATTAGTTCGGTGGGCAAGAAAGATGTAAACCGAGAATTAAACCTGCAAGGTCAAGGTACAATCAACCTCGGAACCATATACACCTCTGAAGCTGCCGACGAACTTAAAGGCATTGAAGTAATTGCCTCGAAACCTATCGTTAAGATGGAGACCGACAAGATGACCTACAGTGTTAAGGACGATGCCGATGCAAAAGCAATGACTGTTCTTGACATGCTCCGTAAAGTACCAATGGTTACGGTTGATGCGCAGGACAATATAACGGTTAACGGTTCTTCGTCGTTCAAAGTATTGATTGACGGCAAACCCAACGTGCAGATGCAGAGCAATGCCAAAACCATCTTTAAGGTCATGCCGGCATCAGCCGTAGAGAAAATAGAGGTGCTCACCAATCCCGGCGCACGCTTCGACGGCGAGGGAGTGGGGGGAGTACTCAACATCACACTCGTACACGATGGCGGGAAAAACCCGCAGGACATGCTCAATGGCTACAATGGTGAAATAAGTCTCGGTGTAGGTAACCGCCGGAATGGTGCCTCACTATACATAGGAGGACAGCAAGGCAAATTCACATACAACTTCAACGGTTATGCAGGAAAAGGCATCAACAACGATATAGAATACAGCAACGAAAACAAGCAATTCAGTCCTGCCGGAACATCAACCATACTCAACTCCTCAAAGTTAGACCAGCGCACTCCATTCGCAGGAGCATCGCTCAATATGGGATTCGAACTCGACTCCATGAGCACCGTTAGTGCCGCATTCGGATTCAACCATTTCAGCATGAAACAGAGTTCAAATCCGCATACATCACTATCAGGTCCAAACTATGGTTCTGGTTTCAGTTATGACAACAGCCTTGAAACAAAGGAACAAAGTCAGGGATTCAGTGCCAACGCAGACTATCAGCGTTTCTTCAACAAAGAGCGTACAAGCAGTCTGACAGTAAGCTATCAGTTCAGCACTGCTCCTGAATATAATAAAGAAACAACCTTATATAATAATGTTAAAGGAATAAATACATTCCCATTGAACAACAATTTTTCTGATGCACAGACAAAAAGCACTGAGCACGTAGCCCAGCTCGACTATACTACTCCACTTGCCAAAGGGCATACACTGAATGCAGGTGCCAAGTTCATAAGCCATCTCAACCATTCCGACTCAAAGTTCTACAACCTCATGTATAACCCAAGTCAACTACAAGAAGATTTATCTGTATTATACGACAACAAGCAAAGAATACTTGCCGGCTATGCAGAATATTCAGGCAGTATGGGCAAATGGAGCACCCGCGCCGGACTACGCTATGAGCAGACATGGGAAAACATAGAATACATAAACAAGCCGGCGGAGAACTTCAAGAAGAATTACGGCAACTTCATTCCTACTGCAACTCTTAGTTATAACATAGCGCCGACAACCAACATTGGAATTAACTATGCCATGCGTATTCTCCGTCCGGGCATAAGCTATCTGAACCCTTATCGCGATACATCAAATCCTACTAATACATCATACGGTAATCCAAACTTGAATGTAGAGAAATCACATAGCTTCAATTTTGTGTTCAACCATTATTCTGCACGGTTCATGGTAAATGCAACACTTAGTCAGAGCTTCTGCAACAACCAGATTGCACAGTTCTCGTTCACAGACAACAAGAACATACTCAACACCACATACGGCAACAATGTGAAGAACCGCTGGACAAACTTCAATGCGTGGATGCGCTGGACTGTAAGCAGCACTACATCACTCATGATAAATGGATATGTGGGTTATGGCGACATACGTTCCAAGCAGCTTGATGCACGTAATCATGGTTGGCAGACAAGCGGAATGTTCATGCTTGAACAGACTCTGCCTGGCAAAATACGCATGAACTTAGGAGTGCAGGCAAGCTCTAAGAACTACAACATTCAGGGCTACAATGGCGGAATGTCGTTTGCCTACACGGTACTCAGCAAAGATTTCTTCAAGGATAAACTCACTCTTTCTGCATTTGCAATGTCGCCGCTTACAGGTATGTTAACAATACACAACTACACACGCAGCAATCAGTTTGAAAACAACATGAATGTGAACGTGCCGCTAAGAATGTTCCAGATTGCAGTAAGCTGGAAGTTCGGCAACACCAAAAAGAACTTCAAGAAGCAGGAGAACAAAATACAGACCGACTACGGCAAGCAGCAGTCGCAGGGACAGCAGATTGGTAATGTAGGAGCAGGCAAGATATAAAGCATGATAAAACTCTTCAAAAACGACGAATTCAGATTCTTTCTGTGGCAGGCGGGCATTTACGGCTTCTGCATAATAATGTGGGCAGTAGTAGTGTTCACTGTAGAAACCAACCCGTTTGCCGCACAGGAATCACTCCGCATCACATCGTCGCTCCTGCTGATGCTGTGGATTGTCTTCGGCACAAACTACTATCTCTTCGTTCCGCAGCTCTTTGAGGCAAAGGAGAACCGCACAATGAAGCGCTGGGTTTATTGGCTTGTAAACTTCGCTCTGATATTCTTCTTCCAATTACTTATGTCGATGCCCGACGGTGAGGGTATTGTATGGAATGAAGCCACACGCATAAGTGTGTATATGTTCAACGTGATATGGATGACTGTATGCTATGCAATGGCAGGATTGGCTATAGGCAGACGATACTTCCTTCAACAGCTTAAGATACAGAAACAGCTGGCGGAAATGAAGGAACAGCATACAGAAACAGAACTGGCTTGGCTTAAGAACCAACTCAATCCACACTTCCTGTTCAATACGCTGAACAACATTTCAAGTCTGACGCAGATTGATGCTGATCAGGCTCAGGACAAGATTGGACAGCTGAGTGACTTGCTGCGGTATGCACTCTATGAAACAAGGAACGACATGGTTCCGCTGAAAGGTGAAACAGAGTTCATGCGTAACTACATCGACCTCATGAGTCTGAGATGTGATACTAATGTTGATATACAAACAAGTTTCAGCATTACGAACCCGCAGCTTCTCATTGCCCCCATGCTGTTTCTATCGCCCATTGAAAACGCATTCAAGCATGGAGTAAGCAGTAATCGTCCGAGTTTCATACATATCTCTATTAAGGAACGAGAAGGACTTATAGATTTCACCTGCCAAAACAGCAACTATCCCAAGGACGACAAGAATCGCAGCGGGTCAGGAATAGGTAAAGAAAATATGAAGCGGCGGTTGGAACTGCTATATCCAGGCTGTCACAAACTAATACAAGGAATAACCAATGACTCTTATCAAGTAAAGATTAAGTTATGGAGAAAATAACATGCACCATCATCGACGATGAACCCTTAGCAATAAAACTCATTGAAAACTACGTAGGCAAAACTCCGTTCCTCGAACTTAAGGGAAGTTTCTCTGACAGTGTAGAGGCTATATCTGTATTGAAAGAGAATCCTGTGAATCTTATATTCTTAGACATTCAGATGCCCGACCTTGATGGTATGGAACTGTCAAAAATGCTTCCGGAAGAAACACGCATCATCTTCACGACAGCCTTTAAGGAATATGCCTTCGACAGCTACGAGGTAAATGCTCTTGACTTTCTGCTCAAGCCAATACGCTACAATAAATTCCTTGAGGCGGCAGAGAAAGCCAAGCACTGGTTTGAACTTAGCGAGAAAGCATCGCATGCAAATTCAAATACTAACCAGAAGCAGGACTCTATCTTCATAAAGGTTGACGGAATGCTGCGCCGTATTGACCTCAGCCAACTGCTCTATGTCATGGGCATGAAAGACTATGTTGTATTTCAGATGCGCAATGCTGACAAGGAAGAATCGCTCATAACACACATGACGATGACCACTGCCGAGGAAATACTCGACAAGAAACGCTTCCTACGTGTAAACCGTTCATACATTGTCGCACTCGACAAGATTGATTCATTCGACCGAAATGAGTGCATACACATAGGTAAAGAGATTATAAGAATAACCGATGCCTACAAAGCAACATTCCATACTTTCCTCAAAGAGAGAATGGTGAAATATTAGTGTCCGCTAAAAGTTGTTTCGGTGCATCTGCGCTTTCATACGAACCGCCTAACTAACGGGCATATGCCCCACTAACTAACGGACACTATGCCCACTAACTACCGGGCACTATGTCCGCTAACTACCGGACAAATGAATAACAAACTTAGGGACAGTAATAATAGTGAAATAGGTCTTTGCAACCAAGTTGTAACAACTAATAGATAACTTTGCATGCATAAAATCAACAATGCAAATGTTATGAACAAGAAATTAATGCTCATTATCGCCACTGCACTGTTGCTTGCAGTGGCTTATTTATTGACAAGCAGCATATCAATGCCTTTATGGGCGCAGCTGTTGGTATATTTAGTGCCCTATATTCTCATAGGTCATCATGTTATTAAAGAGGCTGTTGAGGGAATAATGGAAGGCAATCCTTTCGATGAGAACTTCCTAATGTCAATTGCCACAATAGGCGCTATGCTGATAGGCTTTCTACCTGGTGCCGAACCGCAGTTTCTCGAAGGAGTATTCGTAATGCTGTTTTTTCAGATTGGCGAATACTTTGAACATTATGCCGAGCACAGAAGCCGGCATTCGATTGCCGAACTTATGGACATACGTCCTGACACAGCAAATGTTGAGAAAGACGGAGTAATAGCAGCCGTGAGTCCTGAAGAGGTTGAGGCTGGAGGCATTATAATAATAAAACCCGGAGAGAAAGTACCTATTGACGGTATTGTAGTTGAGGGACGTTCAAGCCTGAACACAGTGGCACTAACGGGCGAGAGTCTTCCACGAAGCGTAGGGAAAGACGACGAGGTAATATCAGGAAGTCTCAACATATCAAGTGTTCTTAAGATTAGAACAACAAAAACCTTTGGCGAATCAACAGCGTCCAAGATAATAAAACTTGTTGAGAGTTCAGCCGAGAATAAGTCTAAAAGCGAAACCTTCATACGCCGTTTTGCACATGTATATACACCTATAGTCGTTGTCTTGGCACTTGCCATCGCCTTCATTCCACCATTCTTCCATGCAGACTATTTTGAGATATTCCCTACATGGCTGTACCGTGCATTAACATTCCTTGTGGTAAGCTGTCCATGCGCCCTTGTAATATCAATTCCACTCACTTTCTTTGCCGGAATTGGAGGAGCATCGAGAAAAGGAATACTCATCAAGGGAGGCAACTTCATGGATACTCTTGTAAAGGCATCAACAGTTGTCTTTGACAAAACCGGTACACTGACAAAAGGCATCTTCGCCGTTGATGTTGTTCATCCTGACCGCATAAGCGAAACCGAACTACTGCATTTAGCAGCCCATGTAGAGCGTTTCTCAACCCATCCTATTGCTTCAGCATTACGCACTGCCTATCCTGCAGAAGCCGACGGCTGTAAGATTACAGATATAGAAGAGATTGCTGGGCAAGGCGTAAGAGCAAAAGTGAATGGCGATATTGTGTGCGTAGGAAATGAGAAGATGATGCATACTGCAGGCGCAGTCATCAAGTCATGCCATGAATGCGAGCAGCATTCAGGCACTACAATACACGTTGCCGTAAATGGAGGTTATGCAGGACACATAGTAATTTCCGACCATGTGAAAGATGATGCCATAGATGCCGTTGCAAAACTCAGGAATTACGGCATAAAGAAAACCGTGATGCTCACCGGCGACAACGAACAAACAGCCCGTTCTGTTGCACAAAAGCTCAACCTCGATGAATATCATGCAGCTCTTCTTCCAGGCGGCAAAGTGCTTCAAGTTGAGCGAATGATAATGGAGCAGACTCCTGAGGAGAGTCTTATTTTCATAGGCGACGGTATTAATGATGCTCCTGTTCTTGCACGTGCCGATGTAGGAATAGCAATGGGCGGTCTGGGCAGTGATGCCGCAATAGAGGCTGCCGACGTTGTGCTTATGGACGATAAACCGTCAAAGATTGCCGAAGCCATACGCATATCAAAGCAGACTATAAGCATAGCCCGTCAGAATGCTTGGTTTGCCATTGGCATAAAAGTTCTCATTCTTCTGTTTGTGACATTCGGCATGCTTGGCACATATGCTATGCCTATAGCTGTTTTCGGCGATGTCGGAATAATGGTGCTGTGTGTCATTAACGCTATGCGTGCATTAAGAGTATAGCGTTAATGTACTACTGTTAAGCCTCGTCTTCCTTTGATATGACATTTGCCAGACCTTTACGGCAAAGCAGTGTGTAAGCAAAGAAAAGAATTACCACATAACCAATTAACGGCACTACAAAAGGCAGCAGCATATGAGCCTCGGCAATGTAGCCCGTGAGAAGGAAGAAGCAGCCTCCGACTGGTGTCATCATAAGTATGCTTGATGCAGTCTTTGTAAGTCCACCCATTCCACGCAGTGCAAGCGAGAAAATTGTAGGGAACATTATGGCTTCAAAGAAATAGTTTGCCATGAGAGCATAGATTGCCAAACGACCATTGCCGAGGAATATTATGCCCATGCATATAGCACAAGCTACGGCACATGCCAGCAGCACACGCTCGGCTTTTACAAAAGCCATTATTATACTTCCAATGAAGCGCCCGCCCATAAAGAGAAACAATGCTGCCGAAAGCCAGACTGACGCTGTAACAGGACTCATAAGTCCAGGATGCACAACACCATCAACGGTGTGAGGCATGGTAGTAAAGTTTATGAAATAAGAGTTTATGCTTATCTCGGCTATCTCATAGGCAAGAAGAGCTACGAGTCCGAACACAAACATCTTGTGTTTCCATATAAGTTTGAAATGATTGCCCTTCACATCGTCGGGTTCTTCATCAGCACTTGCACGATGCTTGATTTCGGGAAGTTCTACACGTGAGAAAACCAATGCAATAACAAGTACAACTACTCCCATAAGCAAATACGGCATAGCTATATTACCACCACTAAACAGATAGCCTCCTACGAGGGCAGGAGCAAGCGCCGAGCCCAGACCGTTGAAAGTCTGCGACAGGTTAAGGCGCGACGTGGCAGTCTCTCGTGGACCAAGTTCTGTAGAGTAAGGATTAGCTGCAGTCTCAAGGAATGTAAGTCCGCAGCCAAGTACGAACAATGCTCCAAGAAAAGCATAGAACACGAACTGCCGGCTTATTTCAGCACCCGGAATAAAAAGCAGGGCACCAACTCCAAACAATAGAAGTCCGAAGACTACTCCCTTTCTATAACCAAATCTATTTATAAATATTCCCGCTGGTATTGCCATTAGGAAATAAGCCAAATAGGTTGTAACCTGAATTAGCGCAGACTGTGATATAGAGATGTCGAGCGAATCCTGAAAGTGCTTGTTAAGAACATCGAGAATGGCTCTGGCAAATCCCCAAAGAAAGAAAAGAGTGGTGATGAGTATGAATGGCACAAGATAGCGCCTGTAGGTCAAGCCTTTTTTGTTTGTGACTGACATTGATTCAGAGTTTAGAAAATAAAAATATCAGCAGGCTTTCGCCCACTGATATTCTATGCTTTTTATGTGTTATTTTTCAAAATACTTCCAACATACAGCTGCACACGCACCACCTACTAATGGAGCTACGATGAAAATCCAAAGATTGGTAAGAGCTGCACCACGGGCAAAGATAGCAGGACCTATAGAACGAGCGGGGTTAACAGAAGTGCCCGTGAAATGTATGCCTACAAGATGAATGAGAATAAGGGTCAGACCGATTGCCATTCCTGCAAACGCACCAGCACCTTTATTAGAATCGGTAGCACCAAGTACAACAAATACAAAAATGAATGTCAATACAGCCTCTACAACAAGAGCAAGAACTACGTTATTGTCAATTCCTGCTATGCCATTAGCACCAAGTCCGCTCTCTGCACCATAGATGCCGCAAAGAAGTGCACCTGCAATAACACCACCAACAATCTGACCTGCCCAATAGCCTACAGCATCTTTTGCAGACATGCGGCCAGAGAGAAGAACACCAAGAGTGATGGCAGGATTGATGTGACACCCTGAGACTCCACCAATGGCATACGCCATAGCAACAACCGAGAGACCGAAAGCAATAGCAGTACCTACAACAGTAGCAGGAACAGCTTCGTTACAGCCAAGTGATACGGCAGCGCCGCAACCAAGAAAAGTCAGTACGAATGTACCGAGTGCTTCCGCAACATACTTTTTCATAATCAAATGTTTTAGTTAATAATTAAATGAATATTAATTCACAAAGTTAAGTTTGTGTTTTCTTATTGTTTTACTTCTGGATACATGGCATTCCACCATGAAGAGTCACCCTTCAGCCAGCGGTCAAACCATGCCGCCATTGTATTTATCCACTTCTTGCGCTTTGCATAATCCATAATGCCATGGTTCTCGCCTTCCACAACAACAAAGGCTGTCGGTACGCCAAGAATCTTCATTGCTGTGTACATCTGTATGGATTCGCCTATTGGCACATTAGTATCAGCACTGCCGTGAGTGAAGAGTATAGGTTTCTTAATCTTGTCGGCATTGTAGATAGGAGAACGCTCTACATAGAGGTCTTTTCTATTCCAAGGATAGCTGTTTGCCATACTCACCTGAGAATAAGAATATCCCCAGTAGCCTTCACCCCAATAAGAAGTGTGACTGGATATTCCTGCATGTGATATTCCACAGGCAAAGATATTGGTCTTTGAAAGAAGCACCTGTGTCATGAATCCTCCGTATGAAGCACTGACACAACCAATCTTCTCACGGTCAACGAACGAATTATTATCAGCAAACCACTCTGTAGCCTCTATCAAATCCTCTGCCACGCCTTCTCCTGCAGTGTTGACATGGCGAGCTGCCCATTCCTGCCCGAATCCTGCGGCTCCGCTTGGATTAATAACGAGCACCACATAACCAAGGGCATTCCAGTAGTGCGCAGGATAGTGTGAGCCTCCTCCAAAGCGTAATGATGTAGGAGAACAACCACCATAATACTGCACAATAACAGGATATTTCTTATTCTTGTCCATATCGGCTGGCAGATAATAAAAACCTGTGAGGTCGTAGCCCCGCTTGCTCTTGAATCTATAGCCTTCACAAACACCAAGTGTAATATCAGACATGCGCTCCTCATTCAAATCGTCAAGGAGTTTGGCAGTTGTTTTTTTACCAATGGAAAGAGAATAGAGTCTGTCAGGTATGCATGCCGACGTACCACTGAGAACTATTGTCGGACTATTGCGTGCAACAGTCGCATGGGTTATAACCTGCATAGGTTGGCTTATCATGCTTATGCTCAGGTTGGCAGGATTAAGTCTGTAAAGGCTTACGCTGTCAGCGTTATTAGCAGTGAAATATATCATGCCGTCAGAATATGAAGGCATAATCGATGCTATGCTTGGATTGAAATGTTTTGTTACAGGACTAATCTTGCGGGTTGGTATATCCATAATATATAATTGGTAATCATACATTGATGGAGTCATATCAGAAGGAAGATTACGACCAATGCCACCAAAAGCCTCTGGAGTTCCTTGAACAATTAGTTTGTCAGTAGTATTGGGAACAAACATGAACTTACTGGCAAAACCTTCATGATGTATTATTTCCTCTACTGCCATTGTCTGGATATTTAGCATGTAGAGATTCATTACATCAGAAGGGCGGCTCGTTATGCTGTCTTGTGTAATTGAAAACAAAATATACTTACCGTCATGCGAAATATCCTGAAGCCATGTGTTATGATAGCCGTAGGTAAGCTGACTTGCCAAGCCACTGCTGAAATCATAGCGCCCAAGAGAGTAGCGTCCTCTGTAGTTGGGCTGACGGTCGTCGGGATGCACAACTTCATAAACACCATCCTGCTTCTTCGGTCCTTCGTTGTGAATATAATAAATAAGGTAATCCTCGGTTGGAGATATTGTTATATTATCGGAAGGCAGACTGCGTGCAAGAGTTTCTGCCTTTCCTGTAAGTGGATTCGTAATAATGAGATTCTTACTTCCATTTTCCTCTTTCACCACATAATAGCGGTCAGTCTTAGGCATCCATCTTACACCAGAAACATTGCGTTGAAGTATTCTGCCTGTCGCAGTTTCCGTTATCTGAGATTCGTATATAGTTTTCCCTTTGTTGTCAAAGTACGAAACATTGGTTATTAGGAACTTGCCCGAGGGAGACAGGTCTATATTACTATAACGTTTCATCTCCATGTTATCATCGAGATTGAAAGGACGTTTCGTATCACTCTGCTTCAAAGACACAGCACCCTCTACGCTGGGAACTACTGTTATCTTCAAATCGGCAGTATCGGCAACGTATTTTATTATAACGTCATATTGTCCGGGAATTAAAGTTTGCTTTGCACCCTCAGCACCTGCTATATATACTTTTTTAAGCTTAGGACCTTCAGCCTTCACTTCTACGGAAGTATAAACTGAAGTAGTGATGTTAAAGCCTACAAGATTAAGCGTACCCTCGTCAGTAACTTTTGCGATGTCTGCAATGCCACCTTTTTTTACAACATCAAGAGATATTGGAGTATCAAGAATCTGATCTACAGAGTATTTCTTGTTATCAAGGGTAACACTGTCGAGCACAACAGGTGCATTCACTGTGTAAGGTCCTGCTTTGCGAACTCGTTTTACATTGATTTCCTCGGCAGATGAAGTAAAACACACCATAGTTGCCAAGACCGTTCCTAAAAGGCGTTTATAGTAAAAAGTCATAATTAATCGTCGTTACTGAATAGAGGGTCATCGTATGTCAACATTGTTGGTTTCTGGTCAAACTCCTTCAGAAGTTTTGCAGGAACAAACTCTTTGTCCACCACAATGCGGAACATATATTCCTCCCACCACTGGTTTGTCATAATCATATAGCCATCGGAACCACTGCTTTTGCCCCATGAGTTCTCTACTTTCCATTTCAAAGGTTTGCCGTCAGCATCAAGGTCAACAGCAGTAAGTGTCATAGCGTGAGTAGAACCTGAGTCGTATGTTGCTATACGTTCTGCCTTGTTCATTGAGAAATCTGTGCCGAAGAGCGAACCGTAGTCGTATGTATCAAGATCAGCATACCCCGTTTTACGGTTCGACTGTTTGCCAACGTCATAGCTTGAATATAGTTTACGCCCTGCTTTCAACTGTGCAATAGCCATCTGTGCAATGTCTTCACATGGCAGATTAAGGTATTTCCAGTTTGTACCATCGTAGGTGTGACGGTCGTATTCCACCTCATAAGTTTTGTGATACTCACGACGAGGGTCGTTCATTACCATGATGAAAGTACCGTTAAGTTCTTTCTTTCCAACCGTGAAATTGTAAAACTCCATTGGAGTATAAGTCTTTTCAGGAATAACAACCTTGCCATTTGAATTGCGAAAAGTATATTTAAACTCCTTCACTGGTTCACCAAGTGCTAAAGCCAGCATGTGGTATATTGTACCAAGCATTTCCGTTTTGCGCGCAGCAATATCCTTTGCTTTCTTCTTGTCAGCGGCCATAGAACGGAGTTCAAGTCCAAATTGACGTAGCTTTGATGCTACAAGTCTGCTCATTCTTGATGTATTCTCAGCAGAGAACGTCTCTGGCTGTACACTCATAGGCACAAGTCCGTACTTACTTGCAAGGTCGGCAACGCCACAGAATGTTCCACCGTCGCTTATCGGGTTTTTGAAGAAGAAGCGTACATCGGGATGCTCTATGTCAAGCGTGGCCTTGTCTATAACGCCTTGAAGCATCAGATTGGCTTTCTCCAACTGGTCCCAGAAGAAGAGATAATCGTGAGAAAACTCTACGCTGATACTGTCCTTGTGAACATTTGCAAAGTCTGAACGAAGAACGTTGAAGCCGGTAAACATCCAGCATCTTCCACTTGATAATTGGTTGTGAATATTCTGTTTTCTCGTCTCAATTGAGAAATTATCATCAAATGCAGTTTTGTTTTTCGGCGTTTTAGCCAAATCATCAATATTATTATTGGCAATAGCATTTACTAAGGCTCTGTTTGCCTGCATTGAAGAGTGGCTGCTTTGGATTTTGTTAAGCATTTCTTTTGATATTCCACCTTGTGCAAAAGATATTGATAAATTGAAACTTGTTAATAGAAAAAGGACAAGAGCAAAAGCAATTTTATTCATTGTGTTGTTACTTGTTGTTTAATAATTTATATTGCAAAAGTAACTAAAAGATTTAATAAAACACAGGTTTTGTAGAAAAAAGTTGTAACTTTGCTGGTGAAAAGAAGAAGCTTCGATGGTTAATAATGAAAAATTACGACTGCTAAGCCAGATAAACTTTCCCTCTGATTTGCATAAACTGACAATAAATCAGCTGCCTGAGGTATGTAAAGAATTACGAGAAGACATTGTTGAAGAGTTGTCAACTAATCCAGGTCATTTAGCGTCTTCGCTTGGCGTTATAGAAATAACTGTAGCCCTACATTATGTTTTTAATACTCCTGAAGACCGCATTGTATGGGATGTCGGTCATCAAGCATACGCCCATAAAATGCTTACAGGGCGTAGGAAACAGTTCTCTACCAACAGAAAACTTGGTGGTATAAGACCTTTCCCCTCACCTTTAGAAAGCGAGTATGACACATTCTCGTGCGGACATGCCTCAAATAGCATATCGGCAGCACTTGGAATGGCTGTGGCTTCAAAGTTACTTGGTAAAGAAAGGCATGTTGTTGCCGTTATAGGCGACGGTGCCATGAGTGGTGGATTAGCATTTGAAGGTCTTAATAATGTATCATCTACTGACAACGATATACTCATAATTCTCAATGATAACGATATGAGTATTGACCGTGCAGTAGGTGGTATGGAGCAGTATCTGCTTAGTCTTGATACGAATGCAACATACAACAAGCTGCGCTTCAAAGCCTCGCAATGGATGAAGGACAAAGGTTTTATGGATGATAACAGAAAGAAGAAGATTCTTCGTCTGAACAACGCCATAAAGTCGGCATTGAGTAATCAGCAGAATGTTTTTGAGGGTATGAACATTCGTTATTTCGGTCCTTTCGACGGACACGACATAAAGGAAAGTGTGCGTATTCTGGAACAACTCAAGAACATGAAAGGACCTAAACTCCTACACCTGCATACAACTAAAGGTAAAGGATATGAGCCTGCCGAAAACGATGCTACAGTATGGCATGCACCAGGCAAATTCGACCCTGAAACAGGAGAACGAATATGCACTGACTGTACAAATCAACCTCCTAAGTTTCAGGATGTCTTCGGTGAGACTATACTTGAATTGGCAAAAGAGAATCCTCGCATTGTAGGTGTTACTCCTGCAATGCCGACCGGCTGTTCGCTGAATATAATGATGAACGAGATGCCCGACCGTTGTTTCGATGTTGGCATAGCCGAAGGACATGCAGCGACATTCTCCGGTGGAATGGCAAAAGACGGGCTTCTGCCTTTCTGTAATATCTACAGTTCATTTGCACAAAGAGCATACGATAATATCATTCATGATGCAGCATTGCTCAATCTTCCTGTGATTTTCTGCTTAGACAGAGCAGGACTGGTTGGTGAAGACGGAGCGACTCATCATGGTGCTTTCGACATGTCGGCACTAAGAGCAGTGCCTAACTTAACAATATGTTCACCAATGGATGAACATGAATTAAGAAAGCTCATGTTCACTGCACAACTGCCCGGAAAAGGAACGTTTGTAATACGTTACCCCCGTGGACAAGGAAGTATCGTAGATTGGCGTTGTCCATTTGAAGAAATTGAGGTGGGCACAGCGCGCAGACTGCATGAAGGTGAGAACACTGTCGTTTTGACAATAGGTCCTATAGGGCATGATGTTGAGGAAATCATACAAGAAAACAATCTCAACGTTGGTCACTACGACATGCGTTTCCTCAAACCTCTTGATGAGTCTATGCTTAAGGAAATTGCACAGAAGTATGAGCGTATTATAACCATTGAGGACGGTGCCCGTAATGGTGGCTTTGGCTCTGCCGTAGCAGAATGGTTAACCGACAATGGATACCATAACAGCATAACTCGTATGGGATTGCCTGATGAATTCATTGAACATGGTACTGTGGCTCAGCTGCGCAAGATTGTTGGTCTGGACAAGGAATCAATTACAAACGAAATACTGAAATGAAGATAATCATTGCAGGAGCTAAAGCTATAGGCTCACATTTGGCAAAATTACTGTCAAGGAACAATGAAGATGTAACCTTGATTGACGAGGATGGCGACCGCCTTGCACAGTTAGCTTCTAATTATGATATACTAACTTTGCAGGCAAAACCATGCAGTCTTATTGCAATGAAGGAAATTGGAGTTGGGAATGCAGATCTTTTCATAGCCGTAACTCCCAATGAAAATCAGAACGTACAGGCATGTATCATGGCAAAGGCTCTTGGTGCCAAGAAAACAGTTGCCAAAGTTGACGAACGTGAATATACAGATTCTGAATATGCCGAGTTCTACGAGAAATTAGGGCTGAGCAGCATTATCTATCCAGAACTTCTTGCTGCAGGAGACATTATCAGCGGACTGAAAATGTCGTGGGTACGCCAGCGTTGGGATTTCCACGACGGAGCGTTAGTAATGCTTGGTATCAAACTCAGGGAGGAATGCACGATACTGAACAAACCTCTTCGTGAACTATGCGGTCCTGACGATCCTTACCATGTTGTAGCGATAAAACGAAAGGACGAAACTATCATTCCCGGCGGAAATGATGTTCTGCATCTTTACGACCTTACCTACTTCATGACTACAAAGCAGTATATTCCATACATTCGCCAGCTTGTAGGCAAAGAAAAATACGCCGACGTGAGAAATGTAATGATAATGGGTGGCGGCAAGACAGCAGTTAGAACAGTGAAGGTTCTACCTGAATACATGAAAGCTAAAATCATCGAAAGGGACGAACATCGCTGTGAAGCGCTAAATGATATAATAGGCGACAAATGCCTTGTCATTAATGGCGATGGGCGAGACATTTCGCTTTTATCAGAAGAAGGAATTATGAACACTCAGGCATTTGTTGCACTTACAGGAAATTCAGAGTCCAACATACTGACATGTTTGGCGGCAAAAAGACTTGGAGTAAGAAAAACTGTTGCAGTAGTTGAAAACATTGATTACGTGAACATGGCAGAAAGTCTTGATATTGGTACTATAATAAATAAAAAGACCATTGCAGCAAGTCACATATACCAGATGATGCTTGATTCTCACGTAATGAATATCCGGTTCCTTAATAATGCCAATGCCGACGTAGCAGAATTCATTGTAGCTGAAGGTTCTAATGTCACAAAGAAACCTGTTAAAGAGCTGAATCTGCCTACTGGCATGACAATAGGAGGCATGATAAGAGACCATGTAGGCATGCTGGTGTCAGGAAACACCCGAATACAAGCAGGAGATTCTGTTGTGGTATTTATACATGGAGCTGACATGAAGCGAGTTGAAAAACTGTTCGTATGATAAACTTCAAGATGATATACAAGGTTCTTGGAGCATTGCTTTACATAGAAGCATTTCTCCAAGCATTGTGTCTGGGCATGTCACTCTATTACGATGAAGATGATCTCTTCGCCTTTTCTGCGGCATTGGGCATTACGCTTTTAGGTGGACTCGCTCTAAGATACATGGGACGCAATGGCAATAACACCTTGTCGCGCCGTGAGGCTTATCTTGTTGTAAGTCTTTCATGGGTAATATTCAGCTTGTTCGGCACTCTGCCGTTCTTGCTTAGCGGATACCTTACGAGTTTCACAGATGCTTTCTTTGAGACAATGTCAGGATTTACTACAACAGGAGCAACTGTGATTGACAATATTGACATCTATCCACACGGTTTGTTGTTCTGGAGATCGCTGACCCATTGGATAGGCGGATTAGGAATCGTATTCTTCACAATAGCATTTCTACCATCAATGACAGGAGGCTCTGTAAGAGTCTTTGCCGCAGAAGCAACAGGACCGATAAGGTCAAAGCTGCATCCGCGCCTGTCAACAAGTGCACAATGGATATGGATTGTTTACACTCTGCTTACCGCCGCCTGCATATTAAGCTACTATCTGGCAGGAATGACCATTTTTGATGCCGTGAACTATGCCATGGCTACTACAGCCACAGGAGGATTCTCCACGCATAATGAATCTGCAGAGTTCTTCCGTTCTCCCACGGTTGAATACATATGCACATTATTTTGCTTCCTGTCAGGAATAAACTTTGTACTGTTCTATTCCACTTTCGTAAAAAGAAAATGGAACAGTCTGCTGAAGAGTTCTGAGTTCAGGTTGTATATAGGCTTGATAATGGTATTTACGTTGTTCATAATGCTTGAACTTATCCTGAATAGAAGTTATGAAATAGAAAATGCTTTCAGGTCGGCGCTGTTCACCGTTGTATCCTTCATAACAACTACCGGATTGTTCAACGACGACGCAGGCGCATGGCCTCATGTCACATGGATAGCACTGGTTGTGTGCATGTTTTTTGGAGGAATGTCGGGAAGTACAAGCGGAGGCATAAAGTGTATCAGAGGTATTATGGTCATGAAGGTTATTAAGAACGAGTTCAGACAGCTGTTGCATCCTAACGCCGTACTGCCTCTGTGCGTTGACGGAAATAACGTTTCCAACCAGAAGCGCACATCATTAATGGCATTCATTTCTGTTTATTTTGTGCTGTTCTTTATAGCGGCATTTATACTTGCCATTGCCGGTATTGACTCTACAAATTCCATCACGATAATACTCAGCTGTCTGGGTAATGTCGGTCCATCTTTGGGTTTGGAAATAGGACCTACAATGTCATGGTCGGAACTGCCCGATTTTATAAAATGGATATGTTCGTTCTACATGCTTCTCGGACGTCTGGAGATATTCACCGTACTGGTAATATTCACTCCTGCCTATTGGAATGAGAATTAACTATAAACTATATATAAATTATGTTACTGAAATTCAATCCGCTGCTTAAGCAGACGCTGTGGGGTGGCGACAAAATCATCCCTTTCAAGAAACTAAGCGACAACCTCGACAATGTTGGTGAAAGTTGGGAAATATCAGGTGTTAAAGACAACGAGACTATTGTAGCCGACGGTGTTTTCGCCGGCAGAAACCTCAACTCTGTAGTTGAGGAAATGGGTGCAAAGCTGGTTGGTGATGATAACTACAAGCGCTTCGGCAATCAGTTCCCGCTCCTCATAAAGTTTATCGATGCACGTCAAGACCTTTCCATTCAGGTGCATCCTACTGATGAGATTGCGAAGATGCAGGGCAGAGAAAGAGGTAAGACGGAGATGTGGTATCTGATGGATTCCGACAAGGGGGCAAAGCTCTATAGCGGACTGAAGAAACAGATAACACCAGAGGAATACAAGGCTATGGTAGAGAACGACACCATTTGCGATGCTCTTGCCCAATATGAAGTGAAAGAAGACGACGTGTTCTTCCTTCCTGCCGGCAGGATTCATGCCATCGGCGCAGGCTGTTTCCTTGCAGAAATTCAACAGACAAGCGATGTTACTTGGCGAATATACGACTTCAAGCGAACCGACAAGGATGGAAATTACCGCGAGCTGCACACCAAGCAGGCTGCCGAGGCTATTAACTATAAGGTGGAAAAAGACTATCGCACAGAATACTGCTCAAAGAAGAACACCGGAGTAAACCTTGTGAACTGTCCTTATTTCAATACTGCCGTATATGACCTCGACGAGCCGATGACTCTTGACTATTCAGAACTCGACAGTTTTGTCATACTAATAGGTTTGAAGGGTGAAGGTACTGTTACTGACACAGAAGGTAACGAAACAACACTAAAGGCAGGAGAAACAATTCTTATTCCGGCAGCTGAAGCAACACTAAAAGTCAAAGGCACTGTAAAGTTCCTCGAAACCTACGTGTAGGTAGGTTGTTTGGTCGTTTGGTTGTTTAGTTTTAACCTTTCTCACATTATTATCACGCCTGCCATAGCTATGGAAGTAATACTACCATAACTATGACAGTATTACTGTCACGCCTATGATAGTACCACTGCCACAACTATGACAGTCCACTGTCACAACTATGGCAGTACCACAACTATGGCACAAGATGTTGTTAGAATATAAAGAAAAGAGTCATATTACTCCATTGTTCATTGTGCTTGTCAGGTGTTGCACTAATCCTTGGAGCTGACGACGGAAAACCAATCTTATTTTCATATACGGCACTCTCGTCACGCTGTCCGTAAGTCAGCATCAGGTTAAGCGACGCTCCAAGTGCATATGACTTAAAGTGCACGGCACAAGTGGTTTTGAAAGCCGCTGTGGAGTAGGTGCTGTTATAAAAGGCATAAGGAGTAAAAGCATGTTGAAAATCTAAATACTCAATTTTCTTATTCTGCATTTCCACTTCATAATGGTTATTTATGCGTAGCTGTCTTCCATAGAGAATGCCCATATTCCACTCCACTTTGCCAAGATTCAATGTATAATCCAACCTGCAGTGTGGAAACATCGATTTGTTTCTTACAAAGAAGTCTTTCGCCGAATATTTCTCCTCTCGTGAATTGAGCATTATGCCTGCGGTTACAGCTATGTCGTGAATGGGATTCAGCCGGTAACCAGCTTTCAGCTGCACAAGTGCCTGACTAAGTGTAAGCAAATAATTCTGCTGTGTGTCAATATGCCTGAAGTCATATACATTATTATATTTATCAATCAGGTATTCGTCATAAATGTTCTCATAACCTTTCCTGCGCTCCATTTGTGCCTCGGCATGTAGTGACAACGAGAACTGCTTGGCAGGGCGGTAGTCCAGACGCAGCTGGGGCTTCACGCTCAATGTCCTCGACCTGTACAGTTCCTGTATGCTCGACTCTTCGGCTTTCATGTCATTGTATTGAATGCCTATTCCTGCATTCAACTGCAAAGGACTGCTTTGAGGAGAAGAATAGTCAAGTCCGGCTGTAAACTCATTTATGTAGTACATTCGTGAATAGCCGAAAGTTACGGTACTGTTTCTTATGTCATAAAGCCCGAAACCGTAGGTAACGAAATATCTGTCCTGCTGACCGGGGCGCCAATAGCGTGAAGACAGATGCTGTTTGTTGCGTCCGTATCCGCCTCTTAGCATAATATGATGACTGCCCAGCGTGCGTCCTATACCAACCGAGGTCCTAAACCAAGTAGTGTTGTTCAGGGTGCGGGGGTCCGACGACCGCCATGCCTGCTCGCCATGAAACTTAATTCCTATTCCAAGGCTCCAGTCTTTTAATCGAAAGGAGTATCCTCCCTCCACCCTGTAATCTTCATAATTGAAATGACCTCCTGTAGAGTCGGTGGAAAGATAAGGCTGATACAACTGTGGATAACGTGTTGCCGACCAGCCTATATTCTCGTGCTTTCCACGTGAATATTGTGCAAATCCGAAAAGCGTTCCACCACGCTTATGTCGATGTTCACCTATTGCTGCTATTCTGAAATCGCTGAACTTGTTGCCTTCCACAGGCAGGAAATCGCCATTCAACTTTCCAACTCCAACCACACTATATACTGATGAGCGGTAGCGTTGAAAAGCATGCGTGCTGTCACGTGAAGACATGTCGTAGAAAGCCGGATTCAAGTATTTTTGCTGAAACAGGCGTGAGTTCATGTCAGCATGAATGTTCGTATGCCTCGTTTCCGACGGCGACAGCTCATAATGCACTTTGTCAATCGGCATTGTGGTCTGCGATTGGGAACCATTACATAATACCAATGTGAATAGGCATAGCAAATAAAATCTCCTCATAATCATAAGTCTAAATTAAAAAACAGCTCTACTCCAAAGTAAGGCTCAGTCCATGTGCGCTCCGTAGTTCTACCACCCGACAAGTATTTTGGATTAATATCAAGTATGCCGTTGACAAAGAACGACAAGCTGGTGTATTTATTAAATTCCTTTGTAGCCTTTATATTCCAAAGCAAGGAAACGGGTTTTGAGTCGCAGGCATAGTTAATAGGCAGTATAGTGCGCTTCAACTGTCTGAAAATAAAATCCTCGGAAAGGATGAGGGCTTCCTGCTCCGCTCCTATTGAATGTGTCTGTCCCTGCATGTCAACATATTCGTATGGTATCTTCCGCCTGTTGTCTTTATACTGCGAAGAAGACAGCCACACAAGCTGAACGAAATTGGTGAATATAAGTTTGTACTTAGGAATGTGAGTATTGAACCACAGATTGGTATTAAGTCGCCGATATTCATTCTGCGGGTCGTTATCATATATTCCCACATATGGATACAGCTTGTTTCCAACCTTTGTGGAAGGATAATAATACTCAGGAAGCGACGAACCGTAATTTGTGTGATAGTAAGCACCGTTAAGTTCTATTGATGTCGAGAGAAGTTCTATCTTTGGAAGTATTATTCTATACTCTATACCCCGCTTCACTACTTTCTTGCTGTTCATAACCTGCGATGCAGTAGTGAATAAGCTGTATTGTTCTTCCACATAGTCAGTCTTTTCTGGTTTGCGGTCTGTTATATCAGCACCCGGATTGAGCGTGGTGTAGAGATTGTAGGACAGAGGGTGGTAGCGGGTGAAGTATTCAAACCCCGACACTGACTTCTCATAGAATGCAGTTATAGAGAAATTAAATCCTTTATAGCTCACATTCCAGCCTATTTCAGCCTTGCGGTTCTTATTCTCACGTAGCTGCTTGTTTGCCACATCAAAGATATTGGTATAGGTAATCAAGCGTCTATATTCAGGCTTTACGGTATAGGCGTTAAGCATATAAAAGTCTTTATACAGCCGTTCTGGATAAAGATAGTCTAAAGTAGGCAGCTTGTTCTCTTCGCCATAGCCTGCATGAATAGTATGCCTCACAGCATTTCCAAAAGCAAAGGAAACATTGGTGCGTGGTTCAACCAGCACTCTGCCCGACAATAAATAGCTATTGTCAAGATTGAACATCTGCGTTGCCCTGCCTCCCAACGACAATTTCAACAATGAACCGCTGTCAGCCGCATATCTGACCTCTGCCTGCATATAAGCTGCACCTATCGACATACCGGGAATATCTTTGTTGCGGCGTGGGCGCATGTAAGTATTGTCGTAAGGAAAAGGAGGAAGAGTCTCATCAGCTATCACAGCTCCATCACCATAGTTCTTTGAGTTGCGATACTCTAATCCGTACTGCACATTGAGTCCCACCGGCTTTGATATATTCACTCGTGAATTGGCATGCAACTGGGCAAACACGTTAAGCGGTACGTTATCTATATAGAAATCGCTATAGTATTTACCGGGCAGATATATTCCCTCATGCTCACCTTCTTCCTTGGCAAGTGGCACATTGAGAGGACCGGAAGAGGAAATAACCATCTTGTGACGGCTGATTCTGTCAAAAACAAGGTCGGACGAAATCATAAGTTCCAACTTGTCAAGCCAGTTCTTATCAACGTTGAGCACACTTTTCAGCATTAGTGCAGTTCTTGAATAGTCAGCCTTGTAGTCCTCATTATATAGATATGTCATTTCATCACGCTTAGTCTGGTTGACTGTAAAAGTTTGATTGAGCTTCATGTCTAAATTAAGCTTGCAACCACCCAGCACAAACTGGTTATTATAATAGGTTTGTGCTGTAACACGTGTGAACTGATTCATTTTCTCTCTAATATCATCTACCGACGACAGCAAGTCGGCACCAAAGTGCAGTGTTCCCGCTTTCTCCGACAGCCGGAATCCTTTACCTGCATAAAGAAGTTTGTTCTTCAAATCGGCTTTCAGTCTTAAACGTAATGGAGTTGTGCCATACTTAGAGTTCACATGTATCATGCCGCTCGACATATTTCCATATCGTGCATCGGATATTCCTCTCACAAACTCCACACTCTGTATATGGTCGGTAGATATATAGCGAAGGTCAGTACCTTGATTTAATCCTTTTCTACTCTGTATTTCTGTGTCTCTGCCATATACCATGGAGTTTTGCGTAACGCCTACGAGCTGACTGCGCATACCATCGTCGGTAACAGGCGCCCCGTCGGTTACGACAGACACACCTAATGAACTATTAGAATCAGTGCCCACTTGGCGTGAACTAATCTGCTGAAACTTACCCATACTGTTTTCTTTATATACATTGCCGGGCAGTAGAAGCAGCACATCAGCCAAAGAGATTGGTTGAATATACTGCAAAGCAGCCTCATTGACAACAATCTTGTTATCCTTTGGCTTTGATGCCATTACCTCCATTTCAGGTAAGGAGATGCTTGAGAGTAGCAATTTTATAGTAACATTTGCATCAGCATTTATATTCAACTGCTTCTCACAAGGAGTGTAACCCAAACATGTGACGTGAAGCATATGTTTCCCCTCCGGCACTTTCGTAAGAACGAACCTGCCATCTATGTCACATATCGTTCGTATGCCTGATTCATCAATACTCACAACAGCAAAACTTGCAGGTTGGTTGTCAGAGGAAGACACTACTCGTCCTTTAACATTGTAGCCCCGTCCACGTTCTGCAGGCGAAGCCGAAATGCTGAGAGACATGAGAAATACAATAGTTATAAAAATGTATCTTAGTGGCGGTATCTTTGATTCCTTTATCATTTCTAATGTAAATTATAAAAGGGTTGCAACCTTTTAATTAACTGCAACCCTTCACTAATACTAAAAGCTATTTCTTACGCCAGTCTTTAGGCCATGAATTCTGACCTTTCTGCATGACGAAGTCTTCAGTGGTGTTGTTGGTATCTTTATAGAACACGCGGTTACCCGACTTGACCTCACGGCGTATTGCCAATTCCTGACGATGGCAGCCATTTACAAGAAACTCTCCGCGGTCAACCTCTTCAGGTATAACACGTGTCTTAACTTTCTGCGGCACATCGCTGGTCTGCACACCATCAAGAATTTGATTTGTAGGAACACTCAATATCTGCACATCAACAATTTCCTCAGGAGTATCTTTAGTAGCAGGAATCAAGGTCTTTGATTCGCTGACGTTCTCTTTAAGGAATTTATCTACAGTTTCCTGTGTGCCATTTTCCAGTTTAAACATCAATGGAGAAACATATCCACGAGGGTGCATGAAGAAACCGTATGAAGCCTTGGTAACAAAATCTACAAGCAGCATGTTTGGCACATCAGGATTATCGACATCATTCTCTTCAACACCATAGAAAATTTCAAAGTCGGCACCTGTCAAGTCAACAGCATGGTCATAGCCTTCAACAGCAGAGTGATCAATAGCAGTGAATGCTACAACAACCTTCTCACCAGGTCCAACAGGATGTTCCTTGCCTGTGCCGGGAATTGTGACAAAGCCGCCTATAGGAACACGATTTGGATAGTAACTGTCATACCACATACTCTTTGGGCGGAAACAGATGTGCTGTGTTATTGCTACTGAAACACCGTCAGCGTAAAGAATCTCCTCCGTAGGGTTAAAAAGAACAAAATACTGGTCGGGATGCATCATTCTTCCAGAGTTAGTCTCACCATTGAAGAATATCTCACTGAAAATAAAGTTCTTGCCAAGTGCATCTGCCATAGCAACACTAAGCTTGCCTTTTACTTCCTGACCATTCTCATTAATTGATACATTCTCAAGAAGAGAAGTGATTACGAGTGAGTCAACATCGTGGGAGTTTTTGATTTTCTTTTCTATACCTATATTATAAACACCCTTTGTAATCTTAACACTGCCTACTCCATTAGCGTCAACTATACAGTGAGTAGTGTCCAAACTGCGTATTTCAGTAAATACTGCCACCAAACCTTTCATCATATCAGCATCTACTGCACCTTCTATGACAGGAGTGGCAACATATCTTACGGTAACTTTCTCCGTTCCGTTATCAATGTCATCATTAGAACATGACACAAATCCAACACACATAACTGCGACGAGCGCAATTATCGAAATAATCTTTTCCATAAAAACTTAATATTTTTGATTTAACGTATTATTATTGTTCTTGCAAAACAGTGTATTCAATAGCTTTAATGTAATACACGGGATAGTAATCCTTAGCATTTTCCGTCATCCACTGACGCATCTGCTTAACACGGCTCATCACATTCTCGCATTTCGACATGTTTGTGCAATCTTCTTCTTTCATTTCTGCCTCTGCATCAGCCTGTTGTTTGTCGATAATTGACTTGGCTATGCGATGCTCATTTACAACTCCTTTAACACGTAGATTTTCTGCTGTCAACTCCATATCAAACTTTTCTATATTTCCTCCGACAAGCACTTGTATTGACTTTTCATCATCCTTGCCAGATAGAAAAAGTTTCTTGCCGGAACTGCGGCACACATGACTAACTCTTCCAACAAGTACCACCTCTTTATCAAGAAGTTTATCACCGGAAAGAAGTATGTCCTCAGGGCTGTATTCAGACTTGCATAACGAGGAGTCACTCTTTGCACAACATGAGTTCTGGGCAATAGAAATCTTAGGTGTTAGTGCCAATAACAGGGCAGTAACCATACAGAATAAAATACGATTCATAATAAAAAATAAATTATATGTTATAAACTTGACTAACTAAAACTTCGTTCTAAAAATAGGACTCCAATGATTTCGTGTGCAAAGTTAACAAGTCTTATAATAACTTTCAATACCTAAAAACTATGAATTTAATTCCCTATGATTCAACTCTTTCACTACTTCTGTGTATTTACCGGAACGCAATCCAAAGCGTTGCAGAAGCAAATGAATTAATTATTTAACTTGTTTTAGGTAGTTTTTTCTCCACAGGTTACTAAAGCCCGCAGTTCTGGAAAATGTATCAAAACTAATGCGTCTTTTTGTTTCCTAAGGAAGCCCTTTTGTCGTCCGCTAAGGAGCGGAAAAGTAGAGAAAATCCTGAACCAAGCATGTTTTATTGAGAGTAATTGAACAGATGCTAAATAGGAATTAATATCATTTTTCGATTTGTTTTAGTAAATTTGCAGAATAATTTAATAATGCTGAAAATATCAGGATACTATCAAAGGCTCAAAGAGGGCAGATAATTAACAGATAAAGCACTATATAGATAATGAAGAACATAATTTTAGGAGCAGTAATCTTGCTTTGCTCCATTACAAGAGTATCAGCCCAAACAACAAGTGAGGTTGTTGGTGAATCCATAAGAAACATTCATTTGGAACTCCTTGGAGCTTCAAACGGCATTGGCATACAATACGACTCTCGTTTCAAAGGCAACACAGGTTGGGGTTATGGCATTGGAGCAGGTTGGGGATTTGCATATTCCTCATCAAATTTTTTCAGTTACAAGGAACATGCCCATAATGTTTCTTTTTCTCCTCGCATCAACTATCTGCTTGGTAGGAAGAATCGCAAGTTGGAATTAGGCTTCGGCATGAATATAGGCTATCAGTATGGTTCTATAGAGTACGACAAATATGATTGGACTATTGATGATGAAGGTAAGCTTGGTGTTCATTATATTGGGCATGTCAAGGAAAGCAATAATATGATGACTTATTTCTTCTTCGGCAATATCGGTTACCGGCGTCAAGCTCCTCGTGGCTTTATGTTTCGCATAGGTTTGGCGCCAGTCTTTGGCTTTGGCGGCGAACATTCTATCAACGGTATTGGTTTCGTGCCATACTTAGGTTTCGGAATGTCATTTTAACCCAAATCGGTTCATTGGGATAAATCCTAATGAACCGATTATGGTTTAATTGTTGTAGAATAAAGTGGAATGAAAATGCTTATTTAACAGCACTTGGAGTCCAGTGGTTGAGGAAAGTAATTACTTTATCCTTGCTGTAGCCTTTGTCATTTTCAAGATAAGATGAATCTTGTATGTGGAGAACATCTCCCTCTTGGGTGAGTATTACGAATATTGGGAATCCGAAACGTTGCGGATTGCCGAGTCGTTTCATTATGGCAATTGTCTGTTCGTCCTTCATCTTTCGTGAGTAGTTAACGTGGATATACACGAAATTATCGTCTATCACCTTATTTATATCAGTATCCTTTGTAGCGAAGTCGGCAAATCGCAGACACCACGGACACCAGTTGCCACCAACTTGGGCAAGTACGAACTTTCCTTCATTCTTTGCCTTGGAAACAGCATTGTTAATCTGTTCTGTACGGTCTATGTTTTCATCATATACTCTCTTCAACTGCTCTTGAGCCATGATGTTGGTGGTGGAAATAAATGCGAGCATTAGTGCTAAAATAATTTTTCTCATAATAGTTAGTTTATTTAACCTTGTTGAAATATCTCTTCCCATTTCTCGGCAAGTGCAGCTATTGTGGGGAACAGCATGTCGGCACCTTCTGACAGTAGGGCTTCGTTGGGTAGTGGACCTGTGTTTACTGCAATGGTGAATGCTCCAGAGGCGTGACCGGCTCTTACTCCGAGTGGTGCATTCTCTACAACAATTGTTTCTTCCGGAGTGAAATCGCCGCATTTTTTCATTCCCATTATATAAGGCTCAGGGTTTGGCTTGCCATGTTTTACATCAAAGGCTGTTACAATGTTCTTTTCGCTTATGTATTTTGAAAAATCGTCTTGTATGCGTGCAATCAGAGGACGCTGTGCTGAACCTGTTACTACACCTATGGTCATGCCCTGTTTTTGGATTTTATCCATAAGTGTGAGTATCTCTGGCATCAGTTTTGCTGTAGGAAGTTCTCCAAAGATGCGTGCTTTCTCGTCATACATCGCCTGTGCCTCTTCTTCGGTGATGTCTCTGTCTTGCTGTAGTTTTACAAAGTGCTTTACTGTATCAACTCCACGTGCTCCTTCAGTGGCATAGGAATCGTCAGAAGTAAATTGTATGTTGAAAGAAGCCATAGCCTTAACCCAGGCAATGGCATGATTCGGCATAGAGTCGTATAGTACTCCGTCCATATCAAAAAGGCATAGCTTTTTACCTTTTATATTTATGCTTGGAGAGCTGGCAGATGTATTTTCTTTCTTGTTGTTATTAATCATATCAATTTATATGAAATGCCCCTCTCCTTATTGTGGGAGAGGGGTAGGGATTAGGCTTTGATTACTTTAATCTTGCCTGTATAGCTTTGCTCTCTTCCTCATAACCGGGTTTGTTGAGCAGTGCAAACATGTTCTTCTTATAGGCTTCAACCCCAGGTTGATTGAATGGATTTACACCAAGTACCAATCCTGAAATACCGCAACCCTTCTCAAAGAAATAGATGAGTTGACCGAGATTGTACTCATCGAGCTTCTCGATAGAAATCTTGATGTTTGGAACACCGCCGTCAACGTGTGCAATCTGTGTTCCTAACTCTGCCATCTTATTAACTTCGTCAATGCGCTTTCCTGCAAGGAAGTTCAAACCATCGAGGTTCTCCTCGTCGGCTGGTACCTGTAGGGTTGTATTAGGTTTCTCAACAGAAACAACAGTTTCGAAGATTGTACGCTCACCGTCTTGTATCCACTGACCCATAGAGTGAAGGTCGGTAGTGAGGTCAACTGATGCTGGGAATATGCCCTTGCCGTCTTTACCCTCAGACTCGCCGTAGAGTTGTTTCCACCACTCACCGAGGTTGTGGAGTTTAGGCTGGTAGTTAGCGAGAATCTCAATCTTCTTTCCGCTCTGATAGATTGCATTACGAACAGCAGCATAAACAGCAGCAGGATTCTCTGCAAATGGAACGTCGAGAGCGGTTTGTGCCTCCATGTCCTGTGCGCCCTTTACCAAAGCTGTGATGTCGAAGCCTGCTACTGCAATAGGAAGAAGACCTACTGGGGTGAGGATTGAGAAGCGGCCGCCAACGTTGTCAGGAATGATGAATGACTTGTAGCCTTCCTTGTCGGCAGTAGTGCGTGCTGCACCCTTCTCTGCGTCGGTTATTGCAACAATAACTTTCTTTGCCTCTTCTTTACCTAACTGGTCTTCACACATCTTTTTGAGAAGTCGGAATGTGATGGCAGTCTCTGTTGTTGTGCCTGACTTTGATATGTTTATGACACCAAACTTCACGGTCTTGAGATAGTCTATAAGTTCTGTGAGATAATCCTCACTGATGTTGTTTCCTGCGAAAAGGATTCTTGGTGCATTTGATGGCTTGTACATGCCGAATGAATCTGACAAAGCATCAAGTACCATGCGTGCACCGAGATAAGACCCACCAATACCTGCAACTACAACAGCATCGCAGTTGTCCTGCAGAACTTTGGCTGTTTCGTTAATCTCTGCAATGAACTCTGGTGTTATGCTTGATGGAAGGTGCATCCAACCAAGAAAGTCGTTGCCGGCACAAGTCTGATTCTCAAGAGCCTCTTGAGCTGATTTTACCTGAGGCGCAAGAGCCTCTACTGCACCAGCAGCAAGAAACTGTGATGCCTTTGTGATGTCTAATTTCATACTTTAAGTTTTGTTATAATGATTTGTTACCTTAATTTTGTTGTAAGTTCTTTTATAACTTTCGCAGGACTGCCGTTTTCGTAAAGAATATTGTGTATTGCCTCTACTATAGGGAAACTATAGGCAGTACGATAGTCTAATAGAATCTCGTTCATGCACTCCGAACCGTAATAGCCCTCTGCAATCATCTGCATCTCTGTTTGTGCAGCTTTTATGCTATAGCCTTTTCCTATCATAGTGCCGAACATGCGGTTGCGTGAGAAGTCGGAATATCCTGTAACCAACAAGTCGCCTAAATATACAGAGTCAGCGATATTGCGCTGTTCTGAAGGATTTAGCAACGATAGTATGTCGGTCATCTCTGCTGATGCGTTAGCCATATACACAGCCTGAAAGTTATCGCCGTATTTCAAGCCGTTGCATATACCCGCACCTATAGAGTAGATGTTTTTCAATACAGAAGCATATTCAATGCCAGCAACATCACTTGAAATTCTAATTTGCATGTTGTCACTCTGTAGAGCCTTTGCAAGTGATTGTGCTTTATCCTCATCTATGCTGCCTATTGTAAGATAGGTGAGTCGGTTCATGGCAACTTCCTCTGCATGCGAAGGACCTATCAAACAGGCAATCTGTTCGCGCGGTACTCCATAGTGGTAATGGAAGTAGTCGCTTATAACCATCTTGTCTTCTGGCACGATTCCTTTGGTAGCAGAGACAATGAACTTGTCTTGCAGATTCTCGGTAATTTTTGCCAGATGGCTTTTCATGTAGGGCGATGGAGTTACGAATATCAACGTGTCAAATTCTCTTATTATCTCGTTGATGTCGCTTGTGAAGAAAATCTCGTTTGTATTGAACTCCACTCCTGTAAGATAGGCGGCATTGTGTCTGGTACGTTTTATTTCGGCAATTCTGTCATCACGGCGCATATACCAACCGATGTTGTGAGTATTTTCCACTACAACCTTAGCCAGCGCTGTTGCCCATGAACCACCGCCAATAATAGCGATACGTCCGCAACCTGTCTTATCCCTTTGAAACAGCTGCTTCAATCCATGAAGCAAACTCTTCAACTTTCGGATTATCATAACCTAATTTGTATTTCTTGTTTACACCGCAAACGTCTTGTTGCAGTTTTTGAGCGTTTATTTCTTTTATGTCGGCAACAAGATAATAGCCTGCCTTATTGAAAACAGGAACCCATTCTTCTGCAACACCTATTTCTGCCCATTCTGCAACACTTGAGCGTGGAGCTTTCTTCTCGGGCTTCATCTGTGGGAAGAATAATACTTCCTGAATGAATGGATTACCAGTCATAAGCATGACAAGTCGGTCAATACCTATACCAATGCCTGATGTGGGAGGCATGCCGTATTGGAGTGCACGCAAGAAGTCGTGGTCAATAATCATTGCTTCGTCATCACCTTTGTCGGCAAGTTTCATCTGGTCAACGAAACGCTCCTCCTGATCTATTGGGTCGTTAAGTTCAGAATATGCGTTAGCCAGTTCCTTACCGTTGACCATGAGCTCGAATCTCTCTGTCAGACCTGGCTTAGAGCGGTGCATTTTTGTGAGTGGTGACATTTCAACAGGATAGTCTGTGATGAATGTTGGCTGTATGAAACAGCCTTCGCAAGTCTCACCGAAAATTTCATCAATGAGCTTGCCTTTACCCATAGTCTCGTCAACTTCGATGTTAAGTTTCTTTGCAACCTCACGCATTTCTTCCTCAGTCATATTGTTGAGGTCGTAACCTGTCTTTTCTTTGATTGCATCAAGAATAGGCAGGCGACGATAAGGAGCCTTGAATGAAATAACGTGTCCGTCGATTTCTATTTCCGGTTTTCCGTTTACTGCAATACATATTTCCTCCAACATTTTTTCAGTGAACGACATCATCCAGTTATAGTCCTTGTATGATACATAAAGTTCCATACAGGTGAACTCGGGGTTGTGGTTTTTGTCCATACCTTCATTACGGAAGTTTTTTCCTATCTCATACACTCCCTCGAATCCTCCTACGATAAGACGTTTTAGGTAAAGTTCTGTAGCAATACGCATATACATGTCTTGATTAAGAGCATTGAAATGAGTTATGAATGGACGAGCAGAAGCTCCACCTGCTATGCTCTGTAGTGTTGGTGTTTCAACCTCAGTATATCCTGCTTCGTCGAGAATGCGGCGAAGAGTGCGAATAGCTATTGCACGTTTTTGGAATGTATCCTTAACACCTTCGTTCACCACAAGATCAACATAACGCTGACGATAACGCATCTCTGGATCGTCGAACTTATCGTATGCAACACCGTCCTTGTATTTTACAATTGGCAGAGGCTTAATCGACTTTGACAGCAACACCATTTCTTTGGCATGTACGCTAATCTCCCCAGTCTTTGTGCGGAATACATATCCCTTTATACCTATGAAGTCTCCTATGTCGAGAAGTTTCTTGAATACAACGTTGTACAAATCCTTGTTTTCATCAGGACAAATCTCATCGCGCTGTACATAAACCTGTATTCTGCCACGTGAGTCCTGTAGTTCTGCAAAAGCTGCTTTGCCCATGATGCGCTGCCCCATAACACGACCGGCAATTACTACATTACGACTGTTTTCTGGTGTAGCTTTACCTGGAATCTCATTTCCTTCTTCATCCTTTTCTGTAGGAAGATCAACAAAACTTGAGCGTATATCATCGCTCCATGCGTCTACAGGAAATTCTGCTGCAGGATATGGATCTATACCCATGTCACGCAATTGCTGCAAGCTTTCGCGTCTGCCGATCTCTTGTTCTGAAAGTTCTAATATGTTCATAAGTATATTTGTATTTTCGTTTACGATATGCAAAAGTAGTAAATTATTTCGACAAAAGAGGGTGTTTTTACATTATTAATAATAAAGCACACGCTTTTATTTGATTTATTTTTGTAATTTTGCACTATAAATGTCGTATGTAGGAGAAATTATTTCTTTGGGAGTAGCTTTTTCATGGACAATTACTGCTCTTGTTAGTGAAGTAGGCACCAAGCGAATAGGTGTGTTAAATTTTAATACATGGAGACTTGGTGTGGCAATGGTTGCGTCTTTGTTTTTGGTATTTCTACTTACTGAAACAGTGGGAATTGTGTATGCAGGTATTAAAACATGGACGTTGATGTTGGTTTCAGGTTTTGTAGGTTTCTATTTTGGAGATTTCTGTCTTTTCAAATCCTATATCTATATTTCAAGCCGTTATGGTCAAATGTTTATGACACTTGCCCCTGCGATATCGGCTTTAGCAGCATGGTTGCTTTTGAATCAGACACTTACAATGGGAAATATTATAGCTATGACAGTAACGATATTTGGTATTGCCATTGTTGTTCTTGGTAAAGTTGAAGGAACTAAGAAGATAAAAATTAATCTTCCTTGGAAAGGGATACTATATGGATTAGGAGCAGGAGTGGGGCAGGGACTTGGGCTTGTGATAAGTAAAGTGGGAATGGGTCAGTATGAACGTGATATTCCTTTGTCTATGCAGAGTGAGATGCAGAACATAATTCCATTCTCTGCAAATGCTATAAGATGTATAGCGGGTTTCGCCTGCTTCTTAATTACGGTTTTGGCAACTAACAGAGGAAAGCAGACGTTATCTAAGATTTATGATAGAAAAACAATGTCAATGGTTGTATTGGCTGTCGTCTTCGGACCTTTCCTTGGGGTAGGTTTTTCTCTTATGGCAGTTCAGTTGGCAAAGGTTGGTGTTGCTCAAACTCTAATGTCGCTTACTCCAATACTTATAATTATACCTTCATACTGGTTGTTCAAGCAACCTGTAACCGTTAAGTCGGTTGTAGGTGCATGCGTATCAGTTCTTGGAGCATCATTATTCTTTTTAATTTAATATTTAATTATGCAGATTACAGATAAAGTAATTAACATGAAAGATGGTCTTACAAAGACCCTTGGAATAACATATCATTCAACTGATGACCCTGATACCGTTGAAGCTCATTTTACATGTACTGAAGCAACCTCGCAACCTTGGGGGTATCTGTCAGGAGGTGCTATTTTAGCATTGGCAGAGAATCTTGCAGGAGTTGCATCAATGATAATATCACCTGATAAAATTGTACTTGGCATAAATGTTAGTGCTAATCATATAACTTCCATTCGTACAGGCGAATCGGTTGTTGCAACTGCTCGCATTATTCGTAAAGGAAATACATTGCATCATTGGTTGGTAGAGGTGAGAAATGTAGAAGGAGGTATTGTGTCGCAAATTCAGGTTACAAACTACACAATAAAAGAAAATAAGGACTAAATGCATAGAACAATGAGAATCAAACGACTTATGTTAGGCAGTGTTAATGCTGGTGACGTGCCTAAGTTGATGCTTGAAAATGCAGTGGAGTATAATGTAGTTGATACTCTTAACTGGGTGGAGGAATTTCCATATAAACCTTCTTTTGAGGTTGCTTTAGCTCACACAGGTGATGAACTTCTTATTCATTACCGTGTGAAAGAACAGAGTGTCAGAGCAGTGGCAGAAAATGACCAGGATGCTGTTTGGCAGGATTCATGTGTTGAGTTTTTCTCACAGCCTAATCCTGAGGATGGTATCTACTATAATATTGAGTGCAACTGTACAGGTAAGATTTTGTTTGCTGCTGGAACAGGTCGCCACGACCGTACTCCAGCTCCAACGGAAGTTACATCGCTTATTAAGCGTTGGTCATCATTAGGTTATGCTCCTTTTAAAGAACGATTGGAGGAAACCTCATGGGAAGTAGCTTTAGTTGTACCGCATGAGGTGTATTTTCAGCATGATGTAAAGTCATTGAATGGATTGAAAATTAAGGCAAACGTGTATAAATGTGGAGATGAACTACGTGTACCGCATTTTGTTTCTCTTTACCCTATTTCAAAGCCATCTCCTGATTTCCATTGTCCTGAATTCTTCCGTGAAATGGAATTTGAAGAATAATCATGATGGGTACAAATACAATATTATTGCTGATACTTAGCAATGTGTTGATAACCTTTGCATGGTATGGACATTTGTCGTGGACTGCCTTTACCATAATGCTACTGTCTATGCTCCAAGTACAACAGTTGTATTGGAATTATGGTGTAGCATTGCTTTGTCTTGTTGCAACAGTTTATTTCTGTTTCTATCAGTAACGCTTATGATACAAACCATTAATGGTATAACTCCGCAGATAGGAACAGGCACATTCATCGCTCCTACAGCTGCTGTTATTGGCGATGTTATAATTGGCGAAGCAAGTTCTGTATGGTACAACGCAGTAATACGCAGCGATGTCAATAAAATAAGGATAGGCAATAACGTGTCAATACAAGACGGTTGTTGTCTTCATACTTCTGGTGGAGATGCATATATTGAGATAGGTTCTAATGTAACCGTAGGACATAATGCAACTCTTCATGGTTGTAAAATCTACAGTGATGTGCTGATAGGCATGGGTTCAACGCTTCTTGATAATGTAGTTGTTGAGAGTGGTAGTGTTGTGGCAGCAGGTGCTCTTGTTCTTGCAAAGACTCATATTCCTCAAGGTGAGTTATGGGGCGGTGTTCCAGCTAAGTTTATTAAGAAACTAACCCCCGAACTTTCAGAACGTATTATTGCTCGAGGTGTTAAAAATTATGAGTATTGGACAAAAATTTATTTAGAAGAAGATGAGAAAAGTAAAAGCAGCACTGTTTGACCTTGATGGAACGCTTATAGACAGTGAAACACAATATACAAATTTCTGGGGAGCGACAGGGCGAGAGTTTGCGTCTGATATTCCTGATTTTGCTTTGCGAATAAAAGGAACAACTTTGCCGCATATCCTTAGTACCTATTTCCCTTATGCTAACATGCAGCGTGAGATCATAGAACTACTTAATGCTTTCGAGGCAAAGATGGAGTTCCCTATTATTGATGGAGCTGAGGAGTTCATACATAACCTTAAAGCCAATGGGGTGAAGTGTGCGATTGTAACAAGTTCTAACAAGGCAAAAATGGAGAACGTATGGCGTCAGCAGGAGAAGTTTATGAATATGTTCGATTTAGTCCTCACGTCTGAAGATTTTGCAGCTTCAAAGCCTAATCCCGACTGTTATCTAAAAGCAGCTGAAAGATTGGAAACTGATATAAGCGAGTGTATGGTGTTTGAAGATGCGTTTACTGGTCTTGAAGCAGGAATGTGTGCAAATATATATACTGTGGGTTTAACAACCGAAAACTCTCGTGATAAGATTGTTGACAAATGCAATAAGGTTATTGACGATTTCCGAGGACTAAATTACGATATAATCAATAATTGGTTGAATGAATAATTATGCCCTCTATCGTTTGCCCTACGCTGATACTTATACAGAGATAAGGTCAGAGCGTGAACCAAGAATAATTCCTTCATATGAAAAAATTGGTATGGAGGAAGGTTTTGTTATTGCTCCTTTTAGAATTGATGTTAATACAACTCCTATAGTTCTTCTACTTCCAGATATCGTAGAGGAGAAGCCTCTTGTACGTGCAGAGAATATAGACATACGTAACATGGATGATGAAGAGAAAGCCTGTTTCCCAAACTACGAGGCTGATTTCAATAAGTTTCATGATGCCATAGTGAATGGAATGTTTCAGAAAATTGTTCTCTCACGTGCAAAGGAGGTGGATATTAATACTAATGATTACCATAACCTGTTTTTCAAGGCTTGTTGTCGTTATCCGCGACTCATGATAATGCTGGTTTCGACAGAAGCTACAGGCACGTGGCTTGTAGCCTCACCTGAGATTCTTCTCACTGGTGACGGCTCTTGTTGGCGTACAATGGCATTGGCAGGAACAATGCCTTTTAAGGAAGGATTGCATGAATGGAGTAAGAAGAATCAACAGGAACAGCGTTTTGTAGAGGCTTATATAGAGGATGGACTTACAGATTATAGTGTTGCGATAATAAAAGATGGACCACGCACGCAGCGTGCAGGAAATCTTGTTCATTTGTGTACAGACTTCCGATTCCGTCTTGCTAAAGATTGTGGCATAGGCGAAGTTCTTGCATCTATGCATCCTACCCCTGCCGTATGTGGCATTCCAAAGGAGAGAGCCAGGGAGTTTATTATGAAAAACGAAACAACAGACCGACAGTATTATAGTGGATTTATGGGACCGGTTGGTATCAATGGTTCTACTCATGTGTATGTTTCGCTGCGTTGTGCAAAACTCTATGATTCGAAAGCTTTGATGTTTGCCGGAGGTGGTATAATGCTTGAGAGCGAATTACTTTCAGAATGGGAGGAAACTAAACAAAAAATGCAAACTATTGGCGATGTACTCAAATAAAGAAAACGTTAATATCCTTACCTCTCTTATGGTTGAGTATGGGGTCAGACATGTTGTAGTATGTCCTGGTTCGAGAAATGCTCCGTTGGTACATAATTTTACTGTCTGTCCTTCTATTCACTGCCATCCCGTTACAGATGAACGTTCGGCTGCTTTTGTGGCAATGGGAATAGCACAGCAGACAGAAGATATTGTTGCTGTATGTGTTACTTCTGGCTCTGCTTTGCTTAATGTTTTACCAGGAGTAGCAGAAGCTACTTATCAACATCGAGGGATTCTTGTTATTTCTGCCGACCGACCTTCAGCATGGATAGGGCAACTTGATGGACAAACTATGCCTCAAGTCGGCATTCTAGGAAATTTTGTCGGTAAGAGCGTGAGTCTGCCTGAATGTAAGGATGATTTAGAACGTTGGCATTGTCGTAGGATTGTATGCGAGGCAATAAACAAACTAATTGCCGATTCTGTATCAGTTCATATAAACGTGCCTATAGGAGAACCTCTTTTTGAGTTTTCTACTCCAGAACTGCCTGCCATTAACTCAGTGCCTGTAATATCATTAGATGAATATCGCAATTTATTTAATGCTGCAAAACGACCAATGATAGTCTGCGGACAGCATGAAGATATTTGTATTAATGTTAATCGTGGAGTAGTGATTCTTGCAGAACAGCTTTCCACATCATCACCTTCGCCTTCACTGGATAGACTGTTCCAACTAATGGGGGAGAATCAAAACATTTATACGCCCGATTTCCTACTCTATATAGGAGGAACAACCATTAGTAAGGCTTTGCGGCAGTTTATGCGTACTCTCGATTTATGTGTAATCGTAATGCACAATACCCATGGCGAACTTGAAGATATAAGCCAGCATGCACGATTCATTGTGAAAGACAACCTTCAGTTACTGCTTGATGTAGAGAAAGAACATACAGATTTCAGTCGTAGATGGAATGAACTTATAGAGCGCACAAGGCTGTTGACATATTCTGAACCTGAAACTTTGGAAGCTAAAGCTGTGAAAGAGTTTGAAAAGCTGGTAGAAAAGAATAATATTGTGTATTATGCCAACTCGTCTGCCATACGTTTTGGAGCAGAATATGCCAATCATTATATACGTTGTAATCGTGGACTGAACGGAATAGAAGGGTCGTTGTCAACAGCTGTAGGAGCATCGTTGGTTACTGAAGATAAAGTATATTGTATAATAGGCGACTTGTCTTTCTTCTACGACCAGAATGCTCTGTGGAATCAACAGCTTCGAGGTAATCTTCGCATTCTTCTTCTTAATAATGGAGGAGGATCTATATTTAAGAAGCTTCGTGGATTATCAGATTCCCCTGCAATGAGAGAATTTGTTATGGGCAGACATAAAACCACATCTGTAGGGGCATGTCATCAGTATGGAGTTTCTCGACGTATGGTATCGAAAGCTGAACAACTAGCTGACAATATAATGTGGCTTGTTAATGAAAATAGCAACTGCCCATTGTTATTAGAGGTGATAACAAAATAAAAGAGAATATATGGATTGGAAGAAAATACATGATTTCAGTGAAATTTCACTTGAAACAGCTGAAGGTATAGCAAAGATAAGCATCTGTCGTCCTCGTTATAGGAATGCGTTTACTCCTAAAACCACTTGGGAACTATCACAGGCTTTCTCCATTGTCAGAGAGCGTAGAGATGTTTCTGTAGTAATCCTTACAGGTCAGGAAACACCTCGCAAAGAGGGTCAGACCGACGAGGAGTGGCTTCGCACGCAGGCATTTTGTGCAGGAGGCGATATGAATGTAAAGGGCAGAGGAGGCTATATTGATGATGAAGGCGTGCCTCGTCTGTCGGTTCTTGATGTGCAGATGCAGATACGTCGTCTGCCGAAGCCTGTGATTGCAATGGTCAACGGATTTGCCATTGGCGGAGGGCATGTCCTGCATGTTGTCTGCGACCTTACCATAGCTTCCGAGAATGCACGCTTCGGGCAGACCGGACCGAAAGTTGGTTCATTCGATGCTGGTTTCGGCAGTTCCTATCTTGCTCGTATAGTAGGACAGAAGAAAGCGAGAGAAATATGGTTCATGTGCCGTCAATATACAGCTCATGAGGCAGAGAAAATGGGTATGGTAAACAAAGTAGTGCCTTACTCTGAACTTGAAAACGAGTGTGTGGCATGGGCAAAGCAGATGATGGAGCATTCGCCTTTAGCATTGCGCATGATAAAGGCTGGTCTTAATGCAGAACTTGACGGTCAGGCTGGAATTCAGGAACTTGCAGGCGACGCTACTATGTTGTATTATATGCTTGACGAGGCACAGGAAGGTGGACGAGCGTTTCTTGAAAAACGTAAACCCGATTGGAGTAAGATGAAGTTTTAGAAATATGAATATAGATCTTTTTCACCGCACATTGCATTTTAAGACTCCTGCGCGCACAAGCCGTGGAGAGTATAATGAACGCCGCATTATAATAGTTTCGATTTCTGATGATGAAGGACGTATAGGGCTTGGAGAATGTGCGCCGTTGCCTGATTTGAGCTGCGATCGTGATGCATACATAAGAATGAGCGATGTGGCACGGCTTATTGATGAGGCTCTTGCCAGCAATGATTATGCCGAATATCTTCGTCCTTATCCTGCTTTGCTTTTCGCATTAGAGTCGGCAATGTATGACATGACAAAATCGCCAGTGCTTTATGATACTCCTTTTGCACGATGCGAGGAGGGGATTCCACTCAACGGACTTGTATGGATGGGATCTTATGATGACATGCTGGCTCAGATAAAGCGGAAGATTTTGCAAGGATTTCGTTGCATAAAGCTGAAAATAGGCGCTATAGCATGGGAAGAGGAACTGGAACTTATACGTTTTATACGTTCAAAATATCGCAAAGATACTCTTGAGATACGCGTTGATGCCAATGGCGGTTTCTCTATTGATGATGTTAGAGTTCGTCTTACTGCTTTGGCTGAATATGGAGTGCATTCTATTGAGCAGCCCATTGAAGCAGGACATTGGAAGGAAATGGCTGAGCTTTGTGCTGACACTCCTTTGCCAATCGCTCTTGACGAGGAACTTATAGGCGTTAACCAGATTCACGAGAAGAAGGTTCTGCTTGATACTGTAAAACCGCAGTATATTGTTATAAAACCAACTCTTCATGGTGGTATTTCGGGTTCGATGGAATGGGTGAGTGAAGCTCGTAAACGTGGCATTGATTCATGGATGACCTCTGCTCTTGAGAGTAACATCGGTCTTCGTAATATTGCTCTTCTTGCAGCCCGATGCTATGGTCCTTCCATCAGGTTCCCACAGGGACTCGGCACAGGTCAACTCTTTACTGACAACATTAGTATGGATATGGAGTTGCGTGGAGCTAAAATGTGGAGAGTGGAGACTGATGGACGGTAAACAATCAAACATACGCCAGTTTGTAATAAAGTAAAACCTGCTTCCAATTAATATATATATCATGCTGTCATATGCGTTTCGGTGTTTTTATACAGGCTTGTACAATTAATTGTACAAACGTGTATAGTTAATTGTACAAACGTGTATAAAATCTTTTAATAATAAAATATGATTATATTAACAACCCATTAACTTTGTTACGAAAAGTCACAAGAAAACTGATAATATTTTATTATCTTTGTACCATTTAAGATTAACATTATGTTAGAGAAATTTCTAAATAAAATAATCAATGCTGATTGTATGGAAGTTCTTAAGCAACTGCCAGATAATAGTATAGACCTTGTGGTTACCTCTCCGCCTTACAACCTTAAAAATTCCACAGGTAATGGCATGAAAGATGGTAGAGGTGGGAAATGGTCAAATGCAGCATTGATAGAAGGATATGAAAATTATGATGACTGCATGCCGAATGATGAATATGCAAGATGGCAGCATGAAATTTTGCTGGAATTAGTCCGCATAATAAAAGATGACGGAGCAATTTTTTATAATCACAAATGGCGAGTCCAAGCTGGTCTCATACAAGACAGGAGAGATATAGTTTATGATGTACCATTGCGACAAATAATTATTTGGAAACGCAAAGGAGGTATAAATTTTAATGCTGGTTATTTTCTGCCTACCTATGAGGTTATATATTTAATCGCTAAAAAGAATTTCAAGCTCGCACCACACTGTAATCGTTATGGTGATGTGTGGGAAATTATGCAGGAGCATAAAAACGAGCATCCTGCACCATTTCCTGTAGAATTAATTGACCGTATAATATCTTCTACAAACGCACAGGTTATTTTAGACCCCTTTATGGGATCGGGTACAACTGCTGTAGTAGCCAATGGGTTAGGACGTAATTTTATAGGAATTGAAAAATCCGCAAAATATTGCGAGCTTGCAAATAAAAGACTGGAACGGAATAAAATAAATTCCGAGATAGCTCGCTTTCATCAGCCTGATATTTTCAATGATATTACAAGAACTGCACAAGATAATAAAAGCAAACAAAAAGATGACAACTGTATTAAATTCGATTTCTAAAGAAGAACTCATAGAGAAATTCATAGAAATATATAACAGAGGCTGGATTAAGAATTACAGAGGTAGAAATGATGGAGCGGTAGGAAATATATTGGAAGACCTGTTAGGGATACCTGAAAACAACCTACCCATACCCAATGCAGCAGAATGGGAATTAAAAGCACAACGCAAAAATACTACATCGCTGCTCACCATGTTTCACATGGAGCCGTCTCCACGTGCAATGAAAGTTGTTCCGAATATTCTTTTGCGTAATTATGGCTGGTCATCAGCAGAAGCTGGTGGCAAATACCCCATTGACGAAAAATCTTTCAGAGCGACACTCAATGCAAGAGATTTCAGCGATAGAGGTTTTAAAGTAAATGTTAATGAAATAGATCGTAGAGTAGAAATCATTTTTAGCAAAGAGCATGTTGCACAGCGGCATGAAGATTGGATGCGCAGTGTAGAAAAACGAACAGGGCACCTTTCTAATTTTGATGTACAGCCTTATTGGGGATTTGATGATTTGTTCCATAAAGCAGGGACAAAACTGATTAACTGTTTTTATGTAAGGGCAGAAGAAAAGAAAGAGTATGTCGGACGTAAACAAGAAAGTTATTTCCTATACAATTATATATTAAAACTATCACAGTTTAATCAGGATAATTTTATTGATGCAATCAGATGTGGAAAAATTTATGTTGATTTTGATGCCCGTTCTGGTCATAATCACGGAACAAAATTCCGCATTAGATATAATGATATTCCTTCACTGTACAAGAATACGGAAATCATTCTTGATAAGTAATTACAATATCAGCATAACATCTCATTCTGTATAAAAAGAACCATGACCTACGAGGAATTTCTTAGTTGCTGGCGCAATAAAGATAAATATGTGACTGTGCAGACAAGCGGAAGTACAGGAACACCAAAACGGATGCTGGTGGAAAAGCAACGAATGACAGCCTCTGCACGTGCCACATGCGATTTCCTTGGACTAGATAAAGGAGATTCTGCTCTGCTCTGCATGTCGCTTGACTATATTGCAGGCAAGATGATGGTGGTGAGAGCAGAAGAACGAGGATTAAAACTTACGGTCGTGGAGCCTACAAATCGTCCGCTGAAAGAGATGTCAGAACCGTTTGATTTCATTGCCATGATACCCTCGCAGGTTTATGAAACTTTGCGCAATGAGCGTGAAGCAGAATTATTGCGGCGCACAAAGCACCTTATTATTGGAGGAGGAGCAATTTCTGCAAAGTTGGTAGACGAGCTTAGTAAGTTTCCAAATAACGTATGGAGTACATACGGTATGACTGAGACACTCTCGCATATAGCCATGCGCAGACTTAACGGCAGTGAAGCGTCAGTTTTTTATACGCCGTTAAGCGGAGTTGATATATCGCTCAACGACGATAATTGCCTTGTTATTAATGCGCCGTCTTTAAGTGATAGTATCGTTGTCACTAATGATATTGCAGAATTGCACGAAGGAGGTTTCCGTATAAAAGGTCGTAAAGACAATGTTATATGCTCTGGCGGTATCAAAATACATGCAGAGGAAGTTGAGGCACTGTTAGTTCCTCATATATCCTCACATTTTGCAATAACCAAAGTTAAAGACGATAAATTCGGCGAGTCTGTAGTACTGGTATCTGAAGATGATAATCTTTCAGCCATAGAGACTATTTGCAAGCAGGTTCTTCCACGCTATTGGCAACCTCGACATTATTTTATTTCCCGCATTCCATTTACGGAAACAGGAAAGGTTGCACGTCGTGAGTTGGAAGATATTATAGAGTCTCTAAATAATCAATTCTGAATCTAATGACCGTATTTGGGTTTAAAATATTGTAATTCTTAGTACACCCATAGGGAATCGAACCCTAATCTGAAGAACCGGAATCTTCCATTCTATCCATTGAACTATGGGTGCTTGTGACTGCTACGACAAACCTTCTATCTCGCCATTCACAATGTCGATTTTCTCAGCCTGCGGGTGCAAGGGCAATCCTGGCATGCGCATAATATCGCCGGCTATTGCTACGAGCATTTCCGCTCCAGTGTTTATAACAAGGTCGCGTATTGTGAATGTAAATCCCTCTGGCACTCCATAGCGCTTCGGATCGTCAGAGAATGAGTATTGGGTTTTGGCTATGCATACAGGGAAATTCTCAAGACCAAGACTGCGGGCACGCTCTATCATGTTACGTGCTGCTTTGTTATAGACCACCTTTGCAGCGCCATAGTAACCCTTTGCCACTTTTTCTATTTTCTCCTCTATTGTTTCAACATCGCTGTATAGGTAGTTTAGCATTTTGCTTGGCTTCTCGTCAATAGTCTTTACTACCAACTCAGCCAATAGTTTTGCTCCATCACTACCTTCTGTAAAAGCGTTGTTCTCGGCGAAACCTACGCCCAGTTCTGCACAATGTTCAGCAACAAGCTGCATTTCCTCATCTGTATCAAACGCATATCTATTGAAGCAAACGACAACAGTCTGTCCAAATTTCTGCAGGTTCTCTATATGCCGGTCAAGATTCTTAAAACCTTCTTTAAGTCCTTCTGCATTAGGTTTCTTTATGTCTTCCTGTGCTACTCCACCGTGCATTTTCAGTCCTTGTGTTGTTGCCACAAGAACAGTTAGTGCAGGTTGCAGTCCTGCTTTACGGCATTTGATGTCAATAAACTTCTCTGCGCCTAAATCAGCACCGAAGCCTGCCTCTGTAATGCAATAATCACCGAAAGTCAATGCTGTTTTAGTAGCTATTATTGTGTTACAGCCGTGGGCTATATTAGCAAATGGACCTCCGTGTACGAATGCAGGAGTATTCTCTGTTGTCTGAACGAGATTTGGGTTTATGGCATCGCGCAAAAGCACGCATATAGCACCTGCTACTCCCATGTCCTTTACATAGAAAGGTGTGCCGTCGGTCTTTATGCCAAGAAGTATGTTCTCAATACGTCGGCGCAGGTCGTTCTCATCAGTAGCAAGGCATAGTATTGCCATAATCTCAGATGCAGGAGTAATATCAAATCCACTTTCTCCGACAACACCGTCTGTCTTGTTGCCAAGTCCTGTAACAACATGACGCAAATTGCGGTCATTAACATCAAGAACTCTCTTCCACAAGACTTCCTTCAGTGCGAAACCCTCTTCACGGTGTTGATATATGTAGTTGTCCATGAGAGCGGTAATCATATTATGAGCCGAGGTGATGGCATGGAAGTCGCCTGTGAAATGCAGATTGATTTTGTCCATAGGAAGCACCTGTGCATAGCCTCCACCAGCAGCTCCGCCCTTCATTCCGAAGCAAGGACCGAGCGACGGTTCACGCAATGCGAGTACAGCCTTTTTGCCAATCTTGTTCAAGCCAAGAGCCAGACCTATTGACACTGTGGTCTTTCCAATACCAGCCTTTGTTGGTGTTATGGCAGTAACGAGGATTAGTTTATGCTTAAGTATCTTTTCCTCGTTAATGGTTGTGTGGGGAACCTTTGCTATGTACTTTCCATAAGGTTCAAGTTGCTTTTCAGCTATACCTATCTGTGCCGCAACATCACTAATTGGCAGAAGTTTGGCTTCGCGGGCTATCTCTATATCAGATTTCATAGACTCATTTTAAGTATATTCTGGGCACAAAATTACAAAATAAAACGTATTTCCCCAAATTTTTTAGGGAAATACGTATTAATGATTGGGCTCTTTACGAGGATATTATTTCCGACAGCCTATTTTACCAAACGAAAGTGTAAGTCTTGAAAGTGTAATTATTATAGTCACTCTTGAATGAGACAGGGAGGCCTGCGGCATTAAGTGTCCATGTGAAATAGTAATTGTTTTCGTACTTTTCGTCTTTTTCGACGCATTGCAGCGGTAGGTGCTTGGTTGCTTTGCCCAGCAAGCCGGCATAGTAAGCATATTTCATTTCATCCATATCGACACCAAAGGTTGCGTCAAAAAGCATCACACAGCCTTTGTTGAGAAGAGGAGTGGAAATGGTGGAAGAGGTGTAATAAATCTTACGCAACTCAATGTCATTGGGGTCTTCGGTAGTGGTCTCTGTTACTTCTACGATATTACCATCTTGATATTTGATGATTGTTGTTTCGTGCCCTTCAGTACGTATCATCTTGACGAGGTGTCCATCGCTGTCGTAGTTGAAATCCCAAGTCTCATTTTGTGCATCATTGCGACGTTTTTCCACCTCATCGCAGTGGCTGATAAATCCTTCTTTGTTGAGATACAGGTTGCAAACAAGCGTCTCATAAGAATCTGCAACAGTCATGACAATATCCGGCGTGTTTGTCGCACGTGTTGTTTCGTCTTTGTATTGAAAGGTGACACTTTCAGTGTCAGACTTGATGGATAAAACCTGCCCTTTGGCATTGGTTTGAATTGCCATCCCCGAGAAACTTTTGGGGAGACCGCCGGTAAATACTTGTTGCGGATTGGCAACACCACCGGTCGTTGTGTCGGTATTTTCATCGTTGTCGTTTCCACAGGCTGTGAACGTCATGGTTGTTCCTAAAACAATTCCGAGGAGGAACGTCTTCATAATCATTTTCTTCATTGCATTAATTTTTTTATATATTCATGATTAATGTTTGATTCAGTCCGAAAAAGGCGATGAGAAGACAAACAAAAAGCGTGGACTGATAACTACGCTTATGTTCTTGAGGTATCGCCAAACACCATTGCCACTTAAACGAGTAAAAGCCCACGCCGTTTGGCGTGAGCATCAACTTTTACTCTCGTGGCTCTTTTAATTTTGGCGAATTTCAAGAACAAGAATACAAGCTAACGCTTTTTATCAATATGTCTTTTGTCTGTTTTTATTCGTTCATAGGCGCAATGCTTTTTGTTAATCAGGTGCAAATATACGATTTATTTCTTGAAACGCAATGTGTTGCTATGCTTTTTTTATGCGCCACGAACGTAGTCAGGTCCAGTTGCATGCTGATTATCCCTGCAATATTATGTCTCTTTTACTTCTCTGAAAGATATTCTTTGAGGAACGTGGTGCATTCTTCAAATGTCTTGAAAGTATGCTGTTCCGGAACCAATTCGGGTATGACTCTCATTTTTTTTAGCATATAGAATGGTTGTGGCTGAATGATAGTCATAACCACAAGAACGCCTTTTGCCTGAAGTTCCTTTATGGCTGTCTCCATGGCATAGATGCCGCTTTGGTCCATAAATTCTACTCTGCGCATGCGAATAATCACCACCTTTGCATCTTCAGGCACATTCTGCATTAGTTTGTTGAAACCTGTAACCGAGCCGAAGAAAATCGGACTTTGAAGACGCTGTATGCATATCTTCTTCTTCATATCCTCGGTGAGTCCATTCTCGTCAGCCCAAGGACTGTTCTCGTTTGTTGCATCCATCATAACATAGCTGCCTTCTGCAAGGTCGCCCATGCGTTTCATAAACAATACACACGCAATGACCATGCCTATACCTACAGCTGTAAGCAAATCAACAAATACTGTTGTAAGGAATACTACCAACAAAACGAAAGCATCTGCACGAGGAATCTTTGTCAAATCACGGAATCCCTTGAAGTCTATGATGCCCCAACCTACAGTAATAAGGATTCCTGCAAGAACTGACAATGGCACATACTTTACAAGTGAACCTAATCCAAGTAGTATGGCAAGCAGCAAAAGAGCATGAATCATACCCGACAGTTGGGTACGGCCTCCGCTCTTCACATTCACCACCGTGCGCATTGTGGCTCCTGCTCCTGCAATGCCACAGAATAATCCAGTAAATGCATTGCCAATGCCCTGACCAATAAGTTCGCGGTTTGAATTATGTTTTGTCTTGGTTATATTGTCTGCCACAACCGAAGTGAGGAGTGTGTCTATACTTCCTAATCCTGCCAATGTAAGACCAGGGATTATAGCTGCCTCTATAAGCATAAGCCAGTCAAGTGAAGCTATATCAACCTTTGTGAAGAAAGGCATTGGCAGTCCTGTGGGAATATCGCCTATGGTAAGTGATTTGTCAATGCCTGTAAACAGCGATATAATTGTCATCACCACGAGAGCAACAAGTGTTGCCGGAATCTTCTTTGTTACAAGAGGGAAAAGCTGAATGATTAGTATTGTACCCAAACCAAGAAGCAATGCTGTTGATGAAATTCCTGACTCGGCACGAACAAATATCTCGCTCAGCATATCTACCACAAGCACAGGGCTTTTCAAACCAATGAGCGGATAAATCTGCTGTAGAATAATTATCACACCAATGCCCGACATAAAACCCGATAATACAGGATAAGGAATGTATCGCACATACTTACCTATTCTTATTATACCGAAGAGTATCTGGAACAATCCGCAGAATATTCCTGCCAACGACATTGCTATGACTACAGCAGAGAAATTGCCCTGACTTGATGTCCATGCTCCTGAAACGAGTGAAGCAGTTATTACTGTCATAGGACCAGTAGGACCGGAAATTTGCGAATGAGTGCCTCCAAATAATGCTGCAAAGAAGCCGAGAAGAGTAGCGCCTACAAGTCCGGCAAGTGCTCCCATTGATGCAGCGGAAGGATTATCTATTCCTCCGAATGCCTGTATTCCGAATGCCAATGCCAAAGGCAGGGCTACAATACCAGCGGTGATTCCTCCGAATACATCGCCCTTAATGTTTTTTGTAGAAATGAATGCCATAATAATTATATTCTAAACCTTACAAAGGTAATAAGAAGTTGGCTGTCAGGAGTTTTTAATATTGCTTATCGGAAAACAGCCGATGTTTTTTTGACAATTATCAAAGAATGAAAATTAACAATATAGCCAACTGTCAACTTAATTCACAGAAAATTACTGCTGAGATTTTTGCTCTAATATTTTCAATTTCTGCAATAAAAGGCTTTCTTCAGATAAGAAAAAAGGAGTTAAAACTTCAAAAAGTACGATGTTTAACCTCAAGACGTACGTCTTCAGCGCTCAATACGTACGTCTATAGACCCTAAAACGTACGCCGTTAAGGTGTATGCACGTACGTCATTAATCTCTGTAAAAGCCTTTTTCATAACCAAAACAACGAAACCACAAAACCATAAAATAACTAAAACGCTGAAAACTAATAGGTTATCCTAATGCTTTTATTTTCTCATATTTGCGCCCAACTCACTTTTATTTTATAAAACCGCCAAATATAAGGGCTTTATTTCGACTTTTTGTTTGGTATTTTGACAATAGGAGTGTGAAAGCAACTCAAGACTTGCACAAAGTTGCAATATAAAAGGCCCGCTTCTCAGCGAGCCTTATACAGATTATTATACAAAAAACATTATGAATTGCTATTATGTAAATAGCATACGGGATGTAATATTAACTAAACCAGACTCACTTCTTTCTTTATTTGTCAACACCCTTTACACTGTCCGAGCTTACCTTTCTTGCTACAATAACGTTCACATTGCATGCGAATGTCATAGCCCAAAAGTGCTCCAAGCATGAAATCTTCCTCTGGCGACAATTCGTTGAGAGGCTTTGTGGCAATGAGCCTTATTGCCTCAAGACATTGGTCGCTTCCGAAAAATAAATTCACATTGCTTTCTCCAGCAGGGTGTAGTATATAGTTGATATTGAGATTCCTAAGCCTTGAAGTGGCATAATCCACATACCTGCGGTTGAAAGTATAAAGGACTAACGGACGCACACCTTTATTATATTCATAGATGTGGTTGGCAAGTACCTTCATTTCTATAGGCATCTCGGTCATATCAACAGTTTTAGAAAGTTTAGAAACCTAATGTAGGAATCCAGGCATCAATGCGGCTTTCGGTCTGGTCGTCCTCATTCATATCGTCAAGAGGTAAACCTATAAAGTTTCCATTCACAACAGCCTCTGAATCGTCAAAAGTGTAGCCGTCTGTAGAAACTTCTCCTACGAGTGTTGCGCCGGCAGCTACAGCTGCATCATAAACTTCCTTCATGCCGCTGCAGAAAGTATCAGAGTAAGAAGCAGAGTCGCCACAGCCAAATACAGCAACCTTCTTTCCTGAGAGATTAGCAGTTTTCACTACATTAACACCGTCATACCAATCGTCCTGTACTTCGCCTGAACCCCAAGTAGAAGTTCCGAGCAGAATGTTGTCTGCACTCTCAAGCAGTTCTGCTGAAAGGTCAGAAACGTTGATAACTTCAGCACCGAGCTTCTCACCCAGAGTGTTTGCTATATTCTCACATGTGCCGGTTGTTGAACCGAAAACTACAATTGTTTTTGCCATTTCTATTTTTCTTTTGTATTGTTATTTAATTCCGATTGCAAAATTAGTGTGTTTTCTCAAACTGTGCAATACCTAAAAGTAGGGGTTTCACACACCGATATGTATAGAAGATACTTATTTCAAATTATCTCCTGTAATATAATTCCTACAATAATAAGCCGATCTAAAAACATGTGAGCATATAAACGAAAGTGTCCCTTTACTGGTAACCTATGGAGTATAACATGTGTAAGAATTAATATAAAACAGAATACAGCCAATGCACCACTTATAATAATTCCTAAGTTATACGGAACATATTTACTCGCTGCCACAAGAAAAAAGCAGATAGAGTTATAAGAAAAATATATTATCAATCATTCCTGTTTTGTTTTATTATATGGTGTTTTTTCTGCCCGCTTCGTGAATGTCTTTCCCCAAACTCCTTGTCGAATTTTGCAGAAACATATTTGCCTACACTAAAATAGGTTGCCAATTGAATGCGATTAACACCTTTGGCTGCTTCGTACTGTCCCTGCAATATTGCGTTCTTTATAGTCTCAGTGGCAATCTGGTATGTTTATTTTATATAATGTTGCTCCATGACTTAATTTATTCGTTAATTGTTCAATAAAAAGGTTGATACATTATTTGCACTTTAAGTTTATGATGATTTAATAATAAATCTAACTCTGCAAACAAAGTTGTCGCTTTTATTTGAAACTATTACTGTCCGCTAAACTTTTTGGGAAGATACAAATTTAGGGCTGCCACTTCTCACGAGGTATCAGCCCTTTTTGTTACCTTTGCTTTTGCTAACAAACTTAGGTAACATGAGCAAAAGTACACATTTTTTCGGA
>JBHAEQ010000034.1:0-3274 GCA_041855685.1 Prevotella sp.
ACGGACTGGCTTCGCGTGATGACTCCCGACGGCGGCGGCAGCGACGACGTCCGTACGAACCGCGGCTTCGTGTTCATCCCCGAGGTGGGCGACCATGTGCTGGTGGGTTTCCGGCACGGCGACCCGAACAGGCCTTATGTCATGGGCAGCCTGTTCAACGGTAAGACGGGCGGCGGTGGCGGCGAGGGCAACAAGTGCAAGAGCCTGACCACGCGCAGCGGCAGCTCGCTGAAGCTGGACGACTCGGACGGCAGTGTCACGCTGCATGACAAGGGCGGTGTGAGCATGAATTTCGACGGAGGGGGGAACCATAGCCTTAATGCTTCTTCCAAATCTACGACCTCTGTAGGCAAAGGGGGTTCAAGTGTCCTGACAATGGATAGTAATGGAAATATAGACCTTTCGGGTAAGACACAGATTACCTTGAAAGTTGGAAAAAGTACTATCACTATAAAGGATGAGGAAGTTCGAATCAATAGTAAGAATATTATAATAGTAGGTGAGAATAACACTGTGACGGGAACTTATAATAAAGTGACTGGAGAGACCGAAATAGAAGGTAAGACCGTAACAATCAAAGGAAATCCTGTTAATATCAATTAGAACTCTGGCTATGTGCTATTGGGAAGAACTGAAAGAGAAAATTAGAGGGAAGGAATATGTTGAATTTCAACAAGTCCGATACAGAAATGAGCAGACCGTTGCTATGAAGGTTAACGGTATGCCTGTTAGCACTAATAGGCTGAAAACAGATTATACTGTTGAAAAGGTCTATAATTCCCGCCACAACATCATGCAACTTGCATTTAAAATCGATGATAATATTGCTTCTGTTTTTCCTGCACAGTATCAAGCAGGGATGGACATGGTAGTAGATCTTGAAAAGATAAAATGTAAGGCTGTCATAAATGTGGATATGAATACTGGCCATATTGATGAAATAGTAAACCACAAGGAAGTTATTGGAGCGTGGGAAGACTATAAAGAACATTTCATGGATAAATACAAGTTCCTAAGGTCAAGAACTACTCAAAATGCAGTTCAACAGTTTCTTGAAATACAGGACAAATTGATTTTAGACCAGGAAATGATGAAAGCAGAAATGAACAGTAAGATGTTTTACATGCTTGTTTTCGATCATTATCTCGTGGGGAAACAAGAGTATAATGAACCTTATGCAATAACCTTTCCTTCTCAATTGTTCAAGGGAATCTCATTTCCAATGACTATGACACCTAAAATATATCAGGAATCTCCAAATGTAGTTGTTTACGACAGGATAGGGAGTGTGGATGGACAGGTGGCTTCGTCATCAGACATAATCCGATTCTATGATGAGCAGTTTAAACCGACTGTCCAGTATAAGTTTACACAGTACAGACCATCTTTCAATATCCGTGAAACCGTTAATGAGGCAGAACGATATATTGAAAAAGCTGAAGTGCGCCTAATTGAAGAGGTGGTAAACAATGTTGACTTAACGATACTTTGCAAATTGAGAAAAATAGAATAGGAATATGGCCTTTGAAATTGTATATTTGGGAACAAACATTGTCTGCACAAACATGACATGCGGTGCCCCTCGTAAAATAGGATGCGTTGAACAACCGCGTTTTGAACAATACCGCATGACTAATCCCGCACCTATTTTGACTTATAAAGATACCAAAATATCAGAATGTTTTGAGTGCAGGCTTACCAAGAGTTTTGCTTTGGGCATTTTGAGCAACTTGGGAGGTCTGTTGCTTGGCTTGGCTGCAGCAGTATTAGTAGTGGCTGTGGTAGGAGTTTTGGTCGTTGGAACTGGTGGACTTGGTGCGCTTGCTATTGGAACAGTCGGCTTTCTTGTAGGAGAAAGTTTGGTAGCGGCAGGTGTCATTGCAGGAGCGACAGTAATGGCTACAGCTATAACCTATGGCTATAAACTGGGGCATGACTGTGATGTGGTATCCAGCATGACATGGGATATGTATCATCGGAATATAAAGGTAAAAGGCAACTATGCAATTGTCGACCGTTCTCTATTGGAATGTCCGCAAGGAGGCCTGATAACGATTATAATGAACGATGCTATTGCGCAAGAGGCTGCCAACATGTTAACAACCGCCAATAAAGAAATTATCTCAAAAAAGTGTGAGAGCGAATTTTGGCAGGGAATGGTCGGCGGAGCAACCGGCGGACTGAACCCTGTGTCGTTGGCTATATCCAGCGGCTTTCACTTCTTTGACTGGTTTACAGCGAAGTCACATCATAAAGAAATATACAATGATGAGAGATTTCATGACAATTGGGTTACGGAACATTCGGGTGAAATTCAGATGGGCGTAGATGTTGGTAGAGGAACCTGGGAGACGGGTAAAGATGCTAAGGCAGCATACGAGACCGTGAAAAAGGTTTCGCAGAATCTTGCTGCACAAAAAAAAGGATATGAACGGTTATCTCAGGAAGCCTTAGAGAAGAACACAAAAGCTGCGAAGAAACATGCTTCTATACAAAAGAAAACCGTTGAGAAAATTTCTGCCAGGCATGCTCAAGAAACAAATAAGGGTATAAAGAAATTTGGAGCGAATATTGCTAGTATTGGTCTGGGGGTTCTTGGTGGAGTTGCTGCCATGAAAATAGCTGAAGCATATGATGAAGAGATAGAGTTCAAGGAAAAAGAAATGATAAATAATTTAATGATGGAAATCGAGAAGGATAGGAATAATAAAACTGGCGCAATAACAGCTTTCACATTAAATTAAAATAGATGAAGAAAGAAAAATTGATTACTATCGTATTAGCTATAGGCTCCTATTCCAGTGGCTGGATGCGTGCCGTCGGTTTCTTTGTGCTGGCTCCTTTAATTTATAATGTATATAGCTATTTGGCCAATACGGGTGACACAGATAATTTACGATATTTAGAAACATATATTAGCGATTCGAGAATTATCCGCGTCGAGTTGCCTACCAACATCGATCAGTTGGATGCCAGGTTCATTACCAATTATCGAGATAGACGTCGACGTCTAATTTACTATTATACCGCCTCTTTCTATGATACAAAATTAAAAAAACATGTCGCAATATGTATGTTTGAGGGAGTTGATTTCTTCAATAAGGAGAAGCGCGGAGGCGACCTGGGAGCCGGCAGAATAAAGTCGTACTTCAACCCCGGCAATGTTTTCCTGGTCCATGTGAATAAGACACAGCTAAATGACCCTAGATACGGAACGAAAGACAATCCCGTCCCGGTATTCTGGCACAAGTTCGTTTCGGGTAAAGTTAATCGC
>JBHAEQ010000035.1:0-139906 GCA_041855685.1 Prevotella sp.
GGACGTACGTTTATAGGGTGAATGAACGTACGTCTATAGGGTGAGTGCACGTACGTCAACAAATTTATAGACGTACGTCCATAGAGTATAACAATAACTATCGACTCACTTTTCGCATGATTTTTCACAGAATTTCATGAAAATCATTGTTGGAAAGCATAAAAAAGTTATGAACAACAACGTAGGGACAGACCCTGTGTCTGTCCGCACAGAAATAATAAAATTAGGAATAATATTGACATAAAGGAAAAATAGAAGAATTGGTGGTTTAGTTTTTTGGTTTTGAGTTTTAGCCGACAACAATAAAACTATTTATTCCCCATTAAATTTCGACTGGGCCAGAATTGTTATTGTAAGCTGTGCTTTGTGTGTGATAGTATAAATATATAAATAAGAGGGTGTGCCAAAGGTTTAACTTTTGACACACCCTCTGCATTTGTCTTATGCTCCTTGAACTCCTTAACTGAGCATATTTATATGCGAAAATTCAGGTATTACTTAATAATTTTTTTACCGTCCTTTATGACTACGCCCTTGTAGTTGTCGTCAACGGCTACCCCCTGCAGGTTGTAAGTTTTGCCTGCTGAAGTCTCCACCTTTATGCTCTCAATAGCAGTAGGAACTTCCATAGGATAAATCTGCATTTCACCAATCTGATAAACATTCTTTTCTGTTGGAAATACAAGACGTATTTTCTGTGTAGCCTCTGGTAGGTTGATGTCTATATTTGTAAATGCACCAGTGAGGTTAACTGTTCCGTTGGCAGGGGTATATTGGATTTCTCTAAGTTCCATTTGCTTCACCCACGCATCGCCTTTTCCGGGTACATAAATATCAATATCTTCTGGTGTCCATCCTGATGTATATTGGTTCCATGATGTTACATATCTTGGACGAATACGCATCTGGAAGTCTTTGTAAGTAGCACCGAGATTAATTTCGAGTGCAGGATAGTCGCTTTTTACTGCGCAGAAGAAGTTTATGTTTTCATTGAGCAGATCTTTGTCAATAAGTCCTGCAAGACTTCCTTCGTTGCTTGCCATGTTGAAGCCGGTTAACTGGTCAACGCTTTTAATCAGTGGATTGTCTGTGTTGACAATCATTTCTTGTGCAGAAACTGTGCTGAATGTTGTGTTTGCGAGTAGTGCAATACCGAGAAGTAGATTTTTTGTCATAATTTTGAATTGTTTGTGTAAATTTAATTATAGATTGTGAATAAAAAGATTTATATTGTAGTTATATTGTTAACAGTGGCAAAAGTATTTATTTTTCCAGTATTATGCAAGTTTATATGCTATAAAAGTATATTGCGTAACATTATTTAACGGTAGTTGTATGTTTTGTTACTTGGCATCTTCGTTGTTTCAAACTTCTTAATCTTATAAATTCACAATCTTTGATTACGTTCAGAAAGTATTTGTTATATGTCTCTGTTAAAATAAGTTTATTTTTATATAAAGTTTAGGAAATATTTTGGATAAATTGCGAAGAATATATAATTTTGCTTTCGATAATATTTGAAACGAAATAGAGTAATTGTATAACTATGTTTTATTTCGGAAATATTCGATATGACAACTTTTAACTAAAGTCTAAATTAAAGAACAACTAAATATATCTTATGAGCAAGCAATATGATGTCATAATCATTGGAGGAGGAGTTACAGGTGCTGGTACTGCCCGTGACTGTTCTATGCGTGGCTTAAGTGTGTTGCTTATCGAAAAGAGTGATTATGCAAATGGAGCATCGGGGCGCAATCATGGTCTTATGCATAGCGGTGCACGCTATGCTGTTACTGATGGTGAGTCGGCAAGGGAATGTATAAAGGAGAATATGATTCTACGCAATATAGCCAAGCATTGTGTGGAAGAGACTGATGGATTGTTTATAACTCTTCCTGAAGACGACCTTGGTTATCAGCAGACATTTGTAGAGGCTTGTACTGCGGCAGGGATACGTGCCGATGTACTCGAACCTAAGGAGGCCCTGAGGATAGAACCGGCAGTAAATCCCTCTTTGATAGGTGCTGTAAGAGTGCCTGATGCTTCTATTGACCCTTTTCGGTTGACTGCGGCGAATGTAGCTGATGCAGTTGCTCATGGAGCAGAGGTGCAGACCTATAGTGAGGTTACGAGTCTTATTGTACGTCAGGCATGTGTGGAGGGAGTTGTTGTTAGAGACAATCATACAGGTCAGATGCATGAGGAATATGGCAGAATAGTTATTAACGCTGCTGGAATCTGGGGGCATGTTTTGACTCGCAATGCAGGTGTCACTGTAAATATGTTTCCATCAAAAGGCTCACTTCTTGTATATGGTCACAGGGTAAGCCGAATGGTTATAAACCGTTGCCGCAAGCCTGCTAATGCAGATATTCTTGTACCCGACGATGCCGTTTGTGTTATTGGTACTACAAGCGACCGTGTTCCTTTTGATGTTGTTGATGATTTGCGTGTTACTACCGAAGAGGTTAATGTGTTGATGACTGAAGGCGAGAAACTTGCTCCTGAGTTAGCACATACACGTATTCTTAGAGCTTATGCTGGTGTTCGTCCTCTCGTAGCTTCAGACAATGATCCCTCGGGGCGTTCTATAAGTCGTGGAATAATATGTATAGACCATGAAAAGCGTGACGGTTTGGCAGGTTTTATTACTATAACCGGTGGTAAGATGATGACCTATCGTCTTATGGCAGAGTTGGCAACAGATTTAGCCTGTCATAAGCTTGGTGTGGAAAGAACATGTGAAACGGCTGTGTTGCCATTGCCCGGCTCTGAATCAGAGGTAAAGTACAGTGCAAAGGAAGCATTTGCAACAAATGCTGCAAATGGTAGGCATGGTGCTAAGGTGTCTAAGATAGGAAGTGAGAATACAAGTGACCGTGCTCTCGTATGTGAGTGTGAGGGTGTGAGTGTGGGTGAGATACGATTTGCTTTAGGCAATCAACATGTCAACAATCTTATTGATTTGCGCCGTAGAACTCGTGCAGGAATGGGCACTTGTCAAGCATGTCTATGTGCTGCACGTACAGCAGGTGTTGTATGTGGAATAAGGAAAAATCCTGTGTCTGAACGAAGAAATCTTGCAGAGCTTATAGAGGAGCGCTGGAAAGGAATTCGTCCTGTGGCTTGGGGTGATGCTATTTGTGAGGCTCAACTCACATCAATAATTTACGACGGACTACTAGGTGTAAACCTATAAATCATTATTATGCGATTTGATACTATTATAATAGGTGGAGGACTAAGCGGTTTGACATGTGGAATCAAACTACAGGAGTCGGGAAGAAAGGTTGCTGTTGTGAGTGCAGGGCAGAGTACTCTTCTCTTTGGTGGAGGTTCACTCGAGCTTTTAGGCTATAGTGTTGATGGCACTGTGGTGAACAATCCTGTTGAAGCGATAAAAGAACTGCCTGCTGCACATCCTTATAAGAAAATTGATGATATTGCTGCTATGGCAGAGGAAGCCAAAGCTCTTCTGGGAGATTGTGGTTTTGCAACTGTTGGGAATGCCCATAGTAATCATTTCCGCCTGTCTCCTATTGGGGTAAGGAAACCTGCATGGCTCACAGCAGAGGGAATGCTGACCTTTGACGATGCCACCACAGTCCCTTGGAAAGAGGTCTTGTTGGTTGGTATTGAGGGTTTTCTTGATATGCCGGTGGAGTTCATACGCCAGTCTCTCCTTTATATGGGCTGTGCTGTAGATGTGAAGTTTGTAACTACGCCTGCGCTCAGCACTTTGCGTCATAGTCCTTCGGAGATGCGTTCTACTAACGTTGCAAAAATAGTCTCTACTCCTGCTGCTGTTAATGAACTTGCAAAGGAGATAAATAAGGTTAAGCGTAATCGCACAGTTCTGATGCCGGCTGCTATAGGTTTGCGTAATGCTGCCGATAAATGGCTTAGAGAGAAAGTGCAGAATCTGTATTTTGTTGCTACAATACCTCCTTCTACTCATGGTGCTCGTTTGCAGGCTAAACTGGCAGACAGGTTTCAACGCCTCGGAGGTACCCTCTTTATTGGTGATAAGGCAATGGGTGGTGATATAAAAGATGGTAGGTTGTTGAACATAACAACAGAAAAACTACAGGACGAATATCTTGTTGCTGATAATTACGTTCTTGCTTCAGGGTCGTTCGTAAGTCGTGGATTAACGAGTAATTATCTCAGTATAAGTGAAACCGTGTTTGGAGTTGATGTTGACGCTTCAATGAATCGTGCTGACTGGACATCCGAGCATGCTTTTGACGCACAGCCGTATTTGGAGTATGGAGTTAAAACAGATAGCAACTTTAATACTTATAAGAATGGACTGTTGGTAGAAAACCTGTATGCTGCCGGCTCTATATTGAGTGGTCATAATGCCCAGAAGTTGGCTGATGGCACTGGTGTTTCAATTATTACTGCTTTGCAGGTTGCGGGGAATATATTAAAGAAATATTGATATGGCTGTTGAGACTCAAATAAATAATGTAAGCAAGCACAACTTGGAGCAGTGCCTAAAGTGCACTATATGCACGGTGTATTGCCCTGTATCAGCAGTAGAACCAGATTATCCAGGTCCTAAGCAATCAGGCCCCGATCAAGAGCGTTACCGCCTGAAGAATCCTCAGTACTTCCAGAAAGTTCTGAAGATGTGTCTGAACTGCAAACGTTGTGAGGTGGCATGTCCATCGGGTGTGCAAATAGGTGATATTATACAAGAGGCAAGAATTGATAACGAGCATGGGCTGCCAAGTCTGCGCGATTTTACTCTTGCCAATACCGATCTTGTAGGAAGCGTTGCTACATGGATAGCACCTGTTGTCAATACGGCTTTGTCACTTTCTCCTGTAAAAGCTATAATGCACTCAACCATAGGTGTTGACAAGCATCGCCAGTTTCCTGCATATACTAATCAGAAGTTTGAGACATGGTTCAGGAAACATGCTGAGGCGAAGCAGAAAGAGTATAATCGTCATGTGGCATATTTTCATGGCTGCTATGTGAACTATAATTATCCTCAGCTTGGTAAAGATTTGGTAAAGATAATGAATGCTATGGGGTATGGTGTTAATCTTCTTGACAAGGAAAAATGCTGCGGTGTAGCATTGATAGCCAACGGACAGGCTGCTCAGGCAAAGCGTCAGGGTAAGCACAATGTAAGCATAATGAGAAAAGCTATATCAGATAATAACGAGGCTGTACTGACAACAAGTTCAACATGCACCTTTACGCTACGTGATGAATATTCTCATCTTCTGCATATCGACAATGGTGATGTGCGTGAGGGTATAACTCTTGCAACACGTTTCATCCTGCGTCTTATAGAAAATGGAAAAGCAAAGATTGCTTTCAAATCGAACTATCGCAAGATTGTGGCTTATCATAGTGCCTGCCATATGGAGCGTATGGGTTGGATTCCTTATTCTACAGAGTTGCTTAGAATGATTCCCGGGCTGCAACTCATGATGCTTGATACACAATGTTGTGGTATTGCCGGAACATATGGTTTCAAGAAAGAGAATTATGAGCGTTCACAGAAGATGGGACATGATTTGTTTGAACAGATTAAAGAACTCAATCCTGATTGTGTATCTACAGACTGTGAGACATGTAAATGGCAGATAGAAATGTCTTCGGGATACGATGTAATAAATCCTATTTCACTCATAGCAGAAGCCATTGATGTTGAGAAGACTGAAGAACTGAACGGCAAGCAGTAGAAAAGATGTGCTGCTAAGCAAATAATTGAATGTAACTATGTATCTTTGCAGTGAATAAAACGATAATTAAAAACTAAATAAAAAGAATTATGTGGAACTTCCTAAACCCACCTGCAGCAAAGCCTGAATACCCAGGTGAAGATGTAAGTAAGCGCTATAATGCTTTGCGTTGGCAAGTATTCAGTGGAGCATTCATAGGTTATGCGGCTTTCTATATTGTTAGAAAGAATTTCTCATTGGCAATTCCTATGCTCGGTCAGTTTGGAATAACAAAGGGAGAATTGGGCACAGTTCTTGCCATGAACGCCGTGGCATATGCTCTCTCAAAGTTTTTAATGGGTTCTGTAAGTGATAGGTCGGATGCTCGTAAGTTTCTGCCTATAGGTTTGATTCTGGCATCTATCACAATGATGTTTATGATTGTACCTATCACAGGACTTGACCTTATTAATCATCCCGAAAATAAAGTATGGGCAATAATCATAATGGGAGTATTAAACTTCCTTGTGGGTTGGTTTAATGGTATGGGCTGGCCTCCATGCGGTAGAGTTATGACTCACTGGTTTTCTCAGACCGAGCGCGGCACATGGATGGCTTTTTGGAACTGTGCCCACAATGTTGGCGGTGGTCTTCTTGGTCCTATGGCAACCTACGGTGCTACTTGGTTTGGTGCATGGTTCTATGGTACTCATGAGAATCTCTATTTTTTAGCCGGAACGTTTCTGTTTCCGTCGGCAACAGCATTGTTTGTAGCTATTATAGCATGGATTCTGCTTCGCGATAATCCACAATCCTGTGGACTCCCTTCCATAGAGAAATATCGTAACGACTATCCAAAAAATTACTCAGAGAAGTCGGAGGAAGTGCTGACAGCTAAAGAGATATTCTTCAAGTATGTGCTTAACAACAAGTTCCTTTGGTATATTGCCTTCGCCAATGCTTTTGTTTATATGGTGCGATATGGTTGCCTTGACTGGGCTCCTGCTATTCTTAAGGACAAGGGAATTGACCTGAAGAGTGCTGGTTGGGCTTATTTTGCCTATGAGTATGCAGCCATTCCCGGCACTATATTCTGTGGTTGGCTCTCTGATAAGGTGTTCAATGGTCGTCGTGCTTTGCCTACCATCATATTCATGATAGCTGTTTCGGCATTCATCTGCTTGTATTGGTGGAGTTTGAGTACAGCTGTTCCTAACCTGTCTCTTATAATATGGTGTATGATAGGAATAGGCTTCCTTATCTATGGTCCTGTTATGCTCATAGGTGTACAGGCGCTTGATCTTGCTCCAAAGAATGCGGCTGGCACTGCTGCAGGCTTGACGGGTTTCTTCGGTTATTTCTTCGGAACAGCAATACTTGCCAATACAATGGTTGGTTTTATTGCCGAGAATATGGGTTGGGACTGGGCTTTCATAAGTTTGCTCGCCGCCTGTCTGCTCTCTATCTTCTTCATGGCTCTTACTTATAAAGAAGAACAATACCTTATAAATAAAAAATAATAAGTAGATGTTCATAAATTAAAATTGCGATAATGAAGAGAATGCGTTTAATATAGAATGGTTACTTATTCTTGTATTGCAACATAAATGTAATATTAGAGAAATATAATTGAAATATGACGTAATTACTTTTGCAACGGATAAAAAATATTAAAATTAAGCGACTTTGGTTTTCCCATATAAAAAACTTCATAATGATTTGGTTTTATATAAAATAATATTATTCACTTACTAACTATATGAACTAATATGTCTAAACAGAGTGTATATGATTCTCTCGGTACAAGCAAAAGCAAGTTTCTGAAATGGCAGATAGGAACCATTCTTGTTACAATGGTGGGCTATGCTCTTTTCTATTTTGTTCGTAAGAACTTCTCACTTGCAATGCCTGGCTTGACAGCTGAGTATGGAATATCAAATAAGAGTTTCGGTTGGATTATATTTGCAGGCTCGCTGGTTTATGGATTTTCCCGATTCATAAATGGTTATGTTGTTGACAGAATACGCGGCAGGCTTGTAATGTCAGTTGGGTTGTTCTTATGTGCTTTGGCAAATTTTGCATTTGGTTTAGGTGCAGATCTTAGTGTATGGATTACAGGTGTACAGCATGGACCGAAGATGCTTGAGACTCTGATTCTCATTATGGGTATTACCATAATACTTAATCAATATTTTCAGGGTATGGGTTATCCTCCATGTGCACGCATTCTCCCTCATTGGATTCATCCAAGTGAGTTGGCAACAAAAATGAGTATATGGAACTGCTCGCATTCCATCGGTGCTTCTTTAGCAGTAATCCTCTGCGGTTACCTTATGGGAACATTAGGTACTGACATGAGTAATAATCCTGAGGTAGTTGCTTCTGTTATGGCTAATCTTGGAGTTGCCGAACCTACAGAACAGGTATTGGCATATGCCTCACATATAGGAGCATGGAAATGGTGTTTCTATATACCTGCATGTATGGCACTTGCCGGAGCATTGGTTATACTGTTCTTCCTACATGATGAACCAAAGGATGTAGGTTTGCCTGACTTGCCGGATACAGGACTCGGAAAGCTCAACGAAACAAAAGATGCCAACGCCAAGAAGAGATTTGAAATGGAGATGGTGTGGAAGAACCGTTGGGTATGGACTTTCTGTATTGCAAATTTGTTTGTTTATATAGTTCGTATGGGTATTCTTGACTGGGGACCAAAATTTCTTACCGAGAGTAGAGGACTTAATATTAAAGATGCTGCATGGACTGTTGCGGCATTCGAGATTGCAGGTATAGTAGGTACTCTTACAGCCGGTTGGCTCACCGACAAGATATTCCATGGCAAGGGACATCGCATGTGTGTATTCTGCATGCTTGGTGCAACCGCCTTTATGACAATATTCCGTTTCCTTCCCGATACAGCAGGATTAACACTCACCAGTGCCGTATTAGTAGGAGCAGGTTTCTGCATTTATGGTCCTCAGGCTCTTATAGGTATTGAGTTAGGAAACCAAGCAACGAAAGAGGCTTCCGCTCGTGCTAATGGTATTGCAGGCGTCCTTGGTTATCTTGGTGCAGGTCTTTCAGGACTGCTTGTTGGTTATGTAGCAGATTCTTTCGGTTGGACGCGAGTATTTGAAACAATTATTGTTGTATCAATCATTGGTTTGTTCGTTCTCATAAGTATGTGGGGTGCTCCACGTGATGGTTATGAGAGAGCTGGCAAAATAAATTATGAAGAATAATAGCGTTATGCAGAATTTCAATAAATATATATCGCCCTATTCAAAAGAGGAATTGATAACACGCTGTTCAAGAATAAAGCATGTTGCTCTTGACATGGACGGAACAATATATATGGGTAACACCTTGTTTCCTTATACAAAAGATTTTCTTGCGTCCCTGTCTCGTATGGGTATTCGTTATTCATTCCTGACAAACAATCCGACAAAGAGTTTCAAAGACTATTTGAATAAACTTTCTAAATTGGGTATTGACGTTACAGAAGATGAGATGTGTACATCGGCAGTATCTACGATAGAGTATATAAAGACTCATCACCCGAATGCCAAGCGCTTGTTCATTCTCGGTACTCCAAGTATGATTGCCGAGTTTGAAAGTGCAGGATTCACCTCTGTTCCTGATGACGCCAATGAACGCCCTGATATACTTGTTGTGGCTTTCGATACTACTCTCGTATATTCTCGCTTGTGCAGAGCCGCATGGTGGGCATCACAAGGCATACCTTACATTGCAACAAATCCTGACTGGGTATGTCCCACTGACGAGCAGACAATTCTTGTGGACTGTGGTTCGTTGCAGGCATGTATTGAGGCGGCATGTGGTCGTAAGGCAGATGTTGTAATTGGCAAGCCTAATCCAGGAATGCTAAACGGAATCATCGAAAGATACGGTCTTGAACCGGATGAGGTTGCTATGTGTGGTGACAGAATTTATACAGATGTTCAGACTGCCCATAATGCAGGCTCCTTGGGAGTACTTGTACTTTCTGGCGAAACTACTTTGGAGCAGTCGTTAATGTATGAAAAACAGCCTGATATTACAGCTCTCAGTATTGCTGAGTTTGGTGAGTTGTTGGCAGAATCAAGAAATATATAACTAACTATCAAATGTTACAAATGAATATTAAAATGAATTTGCTAAATAAAAAGTGTATGCTGTTGTTTGCGATGAGTTTCGCATACCAGATACTATTAGCGTCTTCTTTTGGTAATCCATTTGTGTGGGGAAATAACCGCATGACGATTATCACTCCGACTCTGTTGCGTTTGGAGTATTCAAAAAACGGTGAGTTTATAGATGCTCCTACATTGTTTGCTTCTGAACGCAATAACAGTCTTTCAACAGATCAGATAAAGGTTAAGGAACTTGGAGATAATTGTTATGAGATAACAACCTCCGCCTTAAGAATATGGTATAGAAATGACGGTTATCCTTTCTCAACAAGTAACTTGGCTGTATTTTACATGCGAGATGGTAAGGAACGAAAGTTTACCAATCGCTTTATATTGAAGAATAATCTTGGCGGACCAGTAGAAACTCTTGATAGAGTAACTACCGAGATTCCTATGAATGATGGACTTCTGAGCCGTGATGGTTGGTATATCATTGATGATGCACGGGCTGACCTTGTTGTCAATGGTTGGTTGAAACCGCGTGATACTTCAAATAGCATACAAGATCAATATTGTTTTATCTATGGCAATGATTATAAAGCAGCTCTTGCCAGCTTAGGAGCAATCAGCGGTAAGGTTCCTATGACCAGAAAATATATTCACGGTGTTTGGTATTGTCGTTATTGGGATTATACTTCTGAAGAATTTCTTGATATTATCAATGGATATGACAAACATGATTTCCCACTTGATAATATAGTTTTTGATATGGGGTGGCATACCAACGATGCTGCTGTAGGAACAGGACATAACGGTCATAAGAATTGGACAGGCTACACATGGAATACAGAGTTGATACCTAATCCTAAAGCTCTTATCGACTCTATACACAATCGTGGTATAACAGTTTCGCTTAACGATCATCCTCATGATGGTCTGCGTCCTCATGAAACTTATTATTCTGCTTTTATGGGTGCTATGGGTGCAAAGTCTGATGAATTGCTTTTGTTCGATCCAAGTAATGAGAAGTATATGACCAACTTCTTTAAATATGCTCATCAACCTTCAGAAGACTTAGGAGTAGATTTCTGGTGGTTGGATTGGCAGCAGAATTATCTTTATCCTTATGTTCATGGTACGAACACTACAACTTTGGCTTGGCTCAATGAATTGTATTATCGTAATTCAAAGCGTGAGAATAAGCGTGGATGTAATTATTCACGTTGGTCGGGTTTTGGCGATCATAAGCACCCCATACAATTCTCTGGTGATGCTCAGGCTAATTGGGAGATGCTTGCTTTTGAAGTAAAACTTACTGCTTGTAGTGGTAATGGTGGCTGCTACTATTGGGCTCATGATATAGGTGGCTTCCGTGGAGAGCCTAATCCTGAGTTGACAGCCCGTTGGACACAGTTTGGAGCATTGTCGGCTGCTTTGCGTGTGCATTCAACAAAAGACCCACGCTTAGACCGTCGTCCTTGGTTGAATGATGATTTTACAGCAAATGCCATACGCAAGGCTTATCATTTACGCTCACAACTTATACCTTATATATATAGCAGTGTGTGGCAGACACATTCTACAATGATTCCGCTAAACCGCTGTATGTTTATTGATTATACAGATCAGAAGGAGTCGTTCGATAATCCTCAGGAATTTATGTTTGGTGATATCATACTCGCAGCTCCTATTTCAAGTCCTGGAACTGGAGAGAATAAGGTGGCATCGCAGAAGGTATGGTTTCCGAAAGGTGATGTGTGGTATGACTTCTTTACTCACGAGAAAATAAAAGGAGGTGAGACGCGCAATATAACAAAGTCTCTTGATGAGTTTCCTATGTATATTAAAGGTGGTTGGGTATTGCCAATGCAACCTTACACCAATCGTCCTACATCGACTCCATTATCATGCTTGATACTTAGAACTTACCCTGCATTGGATGATGTATCTAATTCATTCATTCTCTATGAGGACGACGGTATATCACTCGATTATGAAAAAGGAAAATATACTACTACAGAACTCAATTATACACAGAAAAATAAAAAAGTAATTATTGCTGTAAAAGCAGCTTCTGGTTCATACGATGGTCAACAGACTAAGCGTTCATATAAAGTTCAGTTACCAAACGAATGTCAGCTGAAAACAGTAAAAGTTGATGGACGTTCTGTTGCAACAATATATGATGAAGCTGTTAATTGCTATATTGTGGATATTCCAGTACGTAGCGTGCATAAGTCTGTTATTGTTGAATATCAACTTAATTAATGTGTTAACCCTGTTTAAGAAACCAAGAATCTATAGAAACTAAGAAATGAGGAAAATAAATTATCATAGCAGACTCATTGTAGTTCTATCACTATCAATAACTACACTCTTTGGTTGTGCTACTATTGGTTGCTCAAAGCCTGATAATGGTTCTATTGGGCAAAAAACTATAGTAGAGACTAATATCCCCGATAAGTCAGGTATGACTATTAAGGGAAAAGTGGCATGTAATGGCGTGGGAATAGCAGGAGTTATGGTTTCTGATGGTATAGAGGTAACTACAACTGATGCAGCAGGTGTTTATTATCTACCTTCCAAGAAAAAATATGGATACGTGTTTATTTCAACTCCTTCAGGATATGAAGTTCCTTTGAATGGAAATGTACCGGAATTCTTCCTAAAGGTTAATAAATCAAAGCCGACAGATGTAGAGCAGAAAGACTTTAATCTCACACTCACTAACAATTCCAAGCATGCAGTGCTGGCTATGGCAGATTTTCATCTGGCAAAGCGAACTAACGATTTGACGCAGTTTCAGGCTATGGCAGATGATATCAACAATACAATACTTAATCTTCGCAATCAGGGGTATATGGTATATGGTGTTAGTCTGGGCGATGAGAGTTGGGATTTATTCTGGTATGATAATAACTTTTCTATTATTGAGGCATTCCAGCAGACGAGAAAGATAAACTGCCCGTTCTATCATTGTATGGGTAATCATGACAATGATCCTTATTATGCTAACGATTGGCAGGCTGCACAGAAGTTTATAAATAGTTTTCCTGCTTACTATTCATTCAATATAGGCGATGTCCATTATATTGTAATGGATAATATTGAATATCTTAACAATGGGGCTTACATAGGACACATTGGAGATAGGAACTATAATGTTAAGATTATATCTGAAGAGATGGAGTGGTTGAAAAAGGATTTGGCATTGGTAAAAGATAAGACAAAGCCTCTTGTCATAGCAATGCATGCACCTCTTTATGGTCGTCCGCTGTTGAAAGGCACGCAGCCTTCATATAGTTTGGATAATGCCAACGATTTCGTAGAACTTATAAAGGAATTTACCGATGTGCATGTGCTGTCAGGACATACCCATGATAATTATAATATAGGTAATAAAAGTAATATTCGTGAACATAACACAGGAGCTATATGTGCTACATGGTGGTGGACAGGTAAGCTTACCAACGACCGTCAGCATATTTGTTGTGACGGAACTCCTGGTGGTTATGGAGTGTACCTTTTAGATAATGCTAAACTAAGCTGGTATTATAAATCAAAAGGATTTGATAAGGATTATCAGTTTCGTACTTATGATTTGAATACTACTTATATCTCGGATTCTGATATAAACGATCCCGATGGTATATTGGCAGATTATGCCCATGGCTATAATAAGAAAAAGAGTAATAACGAAGTACTTATAAATGTATGGAACTATGATGAAAACTGGAAAGTTGAAGTATATGAAAATAATAATTTACTGCAAGTGGAACGAATAGATGGCTATGATCCGCTTCATATCTTGTCATATGAGGTGCAGCGGATATCTGCAGGAAAGAAGCCTACTAAGGACTTCGTAACAACAAAAACTACACACCTGTTTAAGGTGAAAGCCTCTAACGCAAATTCAACCCTTAATATAAAGGTAACGGATTCATTCGGAAGAGTCTATACCGAAGAAATGATAAGACCTAAAATATTCAACTTAATGATGTATTAATTTTATTACGATATGATGAAACAAATTATTAACTTCAGGAAAGCTGCATTGCTAATGTTTTTATTAGCATTCTCTGTGCAGATATTTGCACAGAGACAAGTCAAAGGTAAAGTATTTGATGCTGACGGGACAACCCCGTTGGTAGGTGTGACTATAGCAGAGATTGGTACAAAGAAAGGTACGGTCTCTGATGGTGACGGAAATTTTAGTATTACAGTGGCAGATGATAACTCTACGCTTAATTTCTCCTATATAGGCTATGATGCCCAACAAGTCAAAGTAGGAAAACGTACTGACATCACTGTTGTAATGCAAGAGTCCGCTCAATCCTTGAAAGATGTTGTTGTAACAGCTCTTGGTATTAAGCGTGAGGAAAAGTCTCTTGGTTACTCTGTAAGCAAGATGACTGGTGATGAACTGAATAAATCGGTAAGTGGCAACTGGATGAACACAATGAAAGGTAAGGTTGCAGGATTGTCAATGGTTGAAGCGGGTACTGGTCCTTTGGGAACCATGCGTGTTACTCTTCGTGGTGACAATTCTTTGAACTATGGCAACAGTGAAGTGTTGTTCGTTGTTGACGGTGTACCTATCAATTCAGGTAGTGTTGCAACAGGTAGTGGTTCTACTTATAACAATCAGGATGCTCCTGTAGATTTTGGTAGTGGTTCCGGCGATATTAATCCTGATGATATAGAATCAGTTACAGTATTGAAAGGTGCAGCAGCTACAGCTCTTTATGGTTCGATGGCAGGTAATGGTGCTATTGTTATTACAACTAAAGGTGGTAAGACCGATAAAGGCTGGGGAGTTAGTGTAAACTCTTCAGTAACATTTGAGAAGGCAGGTTATTGGCCAGACTTCCAGTCAACTTATGGTCCTGGTAGTAATATGGGATTAAATCCATTCTGTTTCTGGACACTCACCGCTGAAGAAGCACCTGATGGTGTTGCTGTAAATGCAAGCATATCAAGATATGCATTTGGTGAAAAGTTTGATGCAAGCAAACTTCGCTATCAGTATGCTTCTAAGAACTGGGAGAATAATACCTACACCCCATTACCTTGGGCTTACTCTGATGATTGGTATAAAGGTTTTTTCGAGACAGGAGTTACTTATAGAAACAATGTTACTGTAAGTGGAGGAAACGGTAAGGGAACTAATACTCGTATTTCTTTCACAGATACTCGTAATGACTGGATTATGCCTAATACGGGTTATGTCAGCGATGCTTTAGCTTTGGCTTTCGATAGTCCTATAAACAAAAAGATAAGCATGAGTGCCAGAGTTAACTTCATGAATAAGCGCAGTGATAATCTGCCTGCCACTGGTTATTCTTCACAAAATCCGGTTTATGCGTTGGTTATGGGTTATACCAATCAGCCGGCATCTGTATATGCAGATGAATATTTTGGAGGTCGTTATAATGAAGTGAACATAAATGGAACTGGTGCTAATGGTCAGAGTTTGGTGTATAGATCTGACAGTCCACTTAATCCTTACAAAACTGTTTACGAGGAACTCAATGCTATGAACAAGAATCGCATACACGGTAATGTTAGTATTACTGCAAAACTTGTGAAAGGTTTGACCCTTAAGCTTCGTTCTTCGCTCGACTTCTCTGATTTGTGGAGAACACAACAGAAGCCTTTCTTTACGCATGGTTTTATGCAGGGATTTTACAGAGAACAGTCAACTCGTACTTATAACATCAATAACGATTTTCTTTTCAACTATGTCAACAACAATCTTATTGGTGACCGTCTTGGTTTCTCCGTATCATTTGGAGGAAATAGTATGAATTATAAATTTTATAATAATCGTGTAACTCTTGTACGTTTGCAGAATGACGGTGTCTATAACGTTTATAATGTGCCTTCAGGTTATAGTCCTGATGTATATAGTAACCGTTCTAAGAAAAAGGTTAACAGTTTATATGGATTTATGTCACTTAGTTGGGATAATACCTACTATCTTGAACTGACCGACAGAAATGACTGGTCAAGCACGCTTCCTAAAGGAAACCGTTCTTATAACTATCCTTCAGTGTCAACAAGTATCTTACTTGATAAGGTATTCCATTTTGAGAAAACGGCAAAATGGGTTGACATGTTGAAGTTCAAACTGTCTTGGGCTAATGTAGGTACTGACACATCTCCTTATACTCTTGACCGTTACTACGATGCAACAAAGTATTATGGAGGTTATACTATAAGTTCAAGAATTCCTGATGCAAATATAAAACCTGAGAATCAGGAAAGCTGGGAAACTGGTTTTGAGGGTAAGTTCTTCGGTGGACGCCTCACTTTCGACTTCACAGCTTATTCTACAAGCACAACAAACCAGATTGTATCAGTTGCTTCTGACCAAATCACAGGTGCTACGGGATTTACCATCAATGCGGGTGAGATTACAAGCAAGGGTCTTGAGTTGTCTCTTGGCTTGACTCCTGTAAGAAACCGTGACTGGGAATGGAATGTAAACCTTAACTGGTCACGAAACTGGAACAAACTTGAACGGTTGCAAGACGAGTGGGATCCACAAACCCCTTACCAGACGGATATGGGAACAACAATAGGTAATAGGGTTTATGTTTATTCTTATGTAGGACAAGAGATGTATCATCTCTACGGAAGTGGTTACAAGCGTGCTCCTGAAGGTTCTTACTATCTTGATGAGAACGGAAACAAAGTTGACTGCAGTGGTATGAAGATTATAAACAACCAAGGTTATCCAGAACTTGACAAGAGTGAAAAGATTGACCTCGGAAAGGTTAATCCTGACTGGACAGCAGGTCTTAATACCAGCATTCGCTATAAGAACCTTAATTTGTCAATGGCATTTTCTGGCCAGTATGGCGGTCATTGCTATTCTGTAACAAACTTCGCTTTGTCTTATCAGGGTAAGTTGAAGAACTCTCTCGAAGGTCGTTATGACGGAATGGTTGTAGAAGGTGTTCAGGCTACAAGTGAAGAAGGAGTATATACTTTGAACAAAAAAGTGTTTGGTAGTGCTCAGACATATTACAACACATACGTTTGGAATCGTGATAACTGTGAGGAAAATACATTCAGTACTTCTTTCCTGAAACTTAAAGAAGTGCGTCTTGACTATACTCTTCCAAAGAAGATTTGTCGTCGCACAAAGTTCTTGGACACAGCTTCTTTCGGTGTATATGCCACAAACTTGTTCTGCTTGACAGACTTTCCGCAATATGATCCTGAGACAGCTATGGTCAATGGTACTGATATACATGCCGGTATTGAGACGATGTCATTCCCAATGACTCGTACATACGGAATCAATGTTAAACTTTCATTCTAACAGACTATGAGAAATTTAAGAAATATATTGGGTGTTCTGGCTTGCGGAGTTTTAATGACAGGATGTACCGACAATTTTGACGCAACGAATACTAATCCCAATAAGATAACTGTAGAAAGTGGCAAGCTAAGTGCAAGCTCAATGTTTGAGCCACTTCTATATGGAGGTGCAAATTTTCTGTCATATTACAGCTACTACTGGAGCAATGAACTTTCACAGTTCACAGCCTTGACGGGTAATACTCTCGGCAGAGTTTATAAATATGATATTGGAGATGCTAACTGGACAAGTGTTTGGAATACCTATGCTAAATATGCTTCAAATGCAGAGGAAATGCATCGTCTGGCTTTGAAACAAGACGATAAGGCTCTACAGGCCATTGCCCTTACAATGAAAGCTCTCTATATGAGTTCGCTTTCTGATATATTTGGCGATATTCCTTATGCAGAGGCTTTCAAAGCTTCAGAAGGAGTTCGGACACCTAAATTCGATTCACAGGAGAGAGTTTATCAGCTTATATTTGCTGATTTGGAAAATGCTAATATTATATATGCTTCTAATCCTATGGTAAGTTCTGCAAGTGTAGGCTTAGATGGAATGTACAGCATGAACATGGCTAAATGGCGTAAATTCAATAACTCTCTTTATCTCCGTTTGCTTTGTCGCTTATCTGGCCGCCCTGCCACGATAGCTTATGGAGAACAGACTATTGTAGAGAAAATAAACCAGCTTGCTACTGATACACAAAATTATCCAATATTTGCTTCAAATGAGGATAATGCAACAGTGAAATTCTCTGGAATATCTCCATATTATAGCCAGTTCGATCCAAAAGATTATACGAAAAGTAATTTCGAGGCTTACAGAATTACAAAAAACCTCATAAATCTGATGGTTGTTAAGCAAAGTGGTAACAATGCTGTTGATATAGCTGTTGACCCGCGTTTGCCAATATTTGCCACCCAGAATAAAATTGGTTACTGGAACGGTTGCGGTACAAATGTAAGTAATACAGATTTCGGTGGTGGAGCCTGTATAAATTACAGTACATTCAGCCGTATCAATGCTGACGAATGGTTTATGGATTTCTCTGAAGTGCAGTTCATTCTTGCTGAGGCTGCAATGAAAGGCTATATAGCTGGTGGTGAGGCAACCGCAAAAGAATATTATGAGACTGCCGTGAAAGCTTCATTGAAGAAATGGTCTGACTTCGGTGTTGCTGCTGGTACTGCCCAAGCCTTTACTGATATGGATATTGCCGAGTATATGGCAACTCGCCTTGCATCATGGGATAATGCTGAGAATAAGTTTGAACTTATAGGCAATCAGCGTTATCTGGCTTCTTTCTTTATAGGAATGGAGTCTTGGACCGAATATCGCCGCACAGGCTATCCTACGCTTACCGTTGATGAGAGTTGGCTTAATGATGGGGTGCTTCCTACACGTTTCGCTTATCCTAACACAACTATTGCCACCAATAGAGTTAATGCAGAAGAAGCTCTTAACAGAATGGGAGGTCCTAACGACATGAAAACTCCTTTGTGGTGGAGTAAAAAAGCTATAGAAAAAGGTCTTTAACCAAAATTTAATTTCAGGAATATGAAAACGAAAAATATATTATCAGCATTTGTTTTCCTCTTTACCGTAAGTCTTGCTACAGGCTGTTCTGACGACAATGAGAATAAGGCTGAGCCATATCTTAATTTCGAGGATAGCGAGCTGACGGTAAACATAGGCATCGAAGGCATTAACAAAAATAATAGAAAATCTGTATTGGTACGCTCTAACAGAGAGTGGCAGATAGTGCTTTCTCCTGAAGACAGCGAGTGGATACACATCTTTGTTGACGAAGGTAAGGATGACGGAATCTTCTACTATTGGGTAGATTCAAACCCTGCTTTCACTGGTCGTAAGGGTGTCATCAATGTAATGTCAGGCAGTGAGAAACTTAACGCAATTGAAGTTGTTCAGGATGCCAATGTTCCTACAATTGCAATTATAAATGCAGAAAATGGCTATACTGCTCTGCCTGCAAAAGGAGTAGTTAAAGTCCCTGTAACAGGAAATATAGAGTGGACATCCGAACTTGAACAGGTTGACTGGGCACGTATCGAGTCAATGAAGAATGACACTATTTATGTGGCTGTGGATAAGAATACCGGAGATAAGAGAACCGTTACTCTAACAGTTACTGGTAGTGGCGAGTTCAATAATCTAAGTTCTACTACAACAATTACTCAGTCAGCGCCTGGAATTGTTTTCTACGAACGATTCGACTGGATGCAACAGGGTAAGGAAGACTTCTACTATAACTATCCTGAAGTTAATTTCACCAAGTGGACAGAAGCGGAGAAAAGTCATGGCTGGACAACAATGGGTGATTGTATGTATGGTGGACGAGGCTATATAAAGATAGGAAAGACAAATGTTGCCGGAGATGCTGTTTCACCTAAATTGGAGGCATTGAAAGCTGCAACCGATGTTGTTGTGACTTTTAAGTGTATAGGCTATATGGCAAGTAACGGCAAGAAAGACGACGGCGTACTCAATATAGGTCTTATAGGTTCAGGTCAGGTGGAGGGTGGCAATGTTGGAACCTTGGAAATAGGCGGTACAAACTATCGTGTAGCAACATTCGATATAACAGTATTCCCTGATTCTCCATCAATGGAACATGGTGAAGGTTACAATCCTTGGGAAGAATCCAATGCAACTCATACATTCCGTATAAAAGGTGCTGATAGTACAACACAGATAGTATTTGTGGGTGGAGCCAAATGGGGTACAGCTCTAAAAGGCGTTGGACAAGGCAAAAACCGACTCTTGATTGACGATGTAAAAGTTCAGGAGGCAGAATAAGAGCAGACAATAAATACCAATGCGAGTGGAGCAATTCACTTTGCATTGGTTTCAGAACAAAATCACTATAGAGGAAATGAATAAAATAAGAAGTTTAATCATATTGTTGTTTGTGTCGTTAACCACTGTATTATCGGCTCAGACAGAATGGCATAATCCAATGACAGGCGATATTCCTGCCATATTCGGCAGAGCATGGAATATGGAGATTGGCAGTGAGTCATTCGCACGATTACCAAAACGTTTTGAAAACAACGTGCCTAAGAAAGTATATGCGTTGGCGCAGAACAGCGCAGGATTGTCTGTGAAGTTTGTAACCAACTCTAAAGATATAAGTGTGCGTTTCAAACTTTCTACAAAGGCAGGACAGCATAATATGTCTAATCTTAACAAATCGGGTGTTGACCTTTATGCATTGTCTGCAAATGGTGATTATCACTGGATAGGAAATCATCTTGACTATAAGTTCGGGCATGGCACTGATGATATAAATACTGTAAACTTCAATGGTATTAATGCAGAAGGAGAAACGGAATATCAACTTTATCTGCCAAACTATAATACTCCTACACTTCTCGAAGTTGGTGTAACCAGTGGTTCGTCGTTCCGTTTTATTTACCCGACAGAAGAGAAGCCCATTGTTGTTTATGGTTCTTCCATTATTCAAGGAGCATCGCCTTCACGCTCGGGATTGTCTATTACAAACATCGTACAGCGTGCATTGCGTAAACCTTTTGTGAATCTTGGTTTCTCGGGCAACTGTCTTTTAGAGCCAGAACTCTTTAATGCATTGGCAGAAATCAATGCATCTGCCTATGTAATTGATCCTATTCCAAACTCATATAGATTAAGTAGTGATGAGATAATAAACCGCATAACAACAGGTGTTGGCATATTGCGTGCAAAACATCAGACACCTATAATTCTTGTTGAGAACTACGAAGCCAGCGATAGTGTGATGATGCGCACAAACTATATGCGTTATAAAGAAGCCAATAAAAGCCTTCGCACTGCTTATGAAATGTTATTGATAAAAGGTGTGAAAGATATTTATCTTTTACCCCACGATTATTTAGACCTTGGCGAGGAAGGGATGATAGAAGGTACGCATCCTAACGACATTGGCTGCATGGTATATGCAAAGGCTTATACTAATATGATTAGGTCTGTTATTGGTACAAAGACTATTGCACACCGTGGTTATTGGGATACAGCAGGAAGTGCACAAAACTCAATTGCTGCTCTCTTAAAAGCAGACAGCATAAATGCATACGCATCGGAATTCGATGTGTGGATTACTAAAGACGGACAGGTAGTAGTCAATCATGATCCTGACATAAATGGTGTTGTTATAGAAACTACTAATTATGCTGACCTTAAGAATCAGTTGCTAAGCAACGGTGAAGTAATTCCTCTGCTCAGGGATTATCTGCTTAAAGGTAAGGAATGTGCTACACGACTCGTACTTGAAGTTAAGAGTCACAAAAACCAGGAACGAGAGAATGCATGCATAGACGAAGCCTTGAAAATGATTCGTGACATGTCTCTAACCCCTGATAAAATAGAATTTATTTCATTCAGTCTTAATGCCTGCAAACGCATTTGTGATAATGCAAAAGGGTATAATATTGCATATCTTAATGGCGACCTTACACCTGCTGAAATAAAAGCTAACGGATTTACAGGAATAGACTATCACATGAAGGTAATACGCAAAAATCCACAATGGGTTAAGGAATGTCACGACCTCGGTCTTACTGTCAATGTATGGACTGTCAACAAACTGTCTGATATGAAGTTCTGCATTAAACTCGGTGTTGACTACATCACTACCAACAAGCCAGTTGAATGCATGGAACTGACACGAATGAAGTAATTACGAGAATGATGTAAAGATTTGGAAAAAGAGATTTCATGGAAATCAAAATGAGTGAGTTAATAACTAATAAAAAACAACCAATTAAATTGACTATTATGAAAAGATTTATTGCACTTTTCGCAAGCTGTTTGACTCTTTCTGCTGTATATGCAGAAATTGAGACTACTACAGCTAATCCTGAGCCAACTCCTCAGACAGAACAGAAATCTACAGTACAGGAGGTTCTTGATAAGATGCCTGTAAAACTCTCTGGTTATTTGCAAACTGGTTGGAACTACACAACTCGCAAAGTTGGTGATGAAAGGATAAACTCTTCATCATTTCAGGCTAAACGTCTGCGACTTCTTGTTGATGGAAAAGTTACAAGTAACATTGATTTCCGTCTTCAAATAGAAGCCTTTAATGGTATTGCAGGTTCTACAAATGGTAATGGGCAGAAAAACATTCAGGTGATGGATGCTTTCGCCACATGGAAGATAAATCCTGCTTTCAAAATTCGTGTAGGTCAGTTCTACACACCTCTTGGCTATGAGAACTACGACATATCTCCTGCAACCCTTGAGACTGTCGATTTTTCTAATATTGTGTATCGTATGGCATGTCGTAATCCTTATGAGTATAATCTTGTTGATTATGGTCGTGACCTTGGTGTTATGTTCATGGGTGATCTTGGTGACAGCGGACAGGGATTTAAGTATTTCCACTATGATGTCGCACTTACCAATGGTTCTATCCCCATGAAAGACGACCGCAATACATCAAAGGATGTTTATCTGAGTGCTACAGTGCGTCCTGTCAAGAACTTCAATGTAAAAGCTACATTCAACTGGGGTGAGTATGCTCATCAGAATCTGGCAGGTGGTAATGGATATGGCACACCAGGCTCTAAATATAATAGCATGACACGCTTTGTTGTTGGTGTATGGTACAATGATCTTACTGGAATCGACGCACGTGCAGAATTTGGCAAGATGAAGAGCGGTTCAGATGTTGACGAGACTGGTGCTTATGTATTCTTAGGTTATCATTTCAACAAGTTCCTGCCTATGGTACGCTGGGATATGTATGAAGACAAGGTTGTAAAAACTAGCGCCAACAACTACGATCGTATTCTTCTTGGTTGTACATACGAGCTTACAAAGACTGTTAAATTCCAGCTCAACTGGGGTCACTTCATGTACAAGAAAGAAGCTAAAGACGCTTTGGGTTACAAGACAAGTGATCAAATTCAACTCATGACATTGTGGAAGTTCTAAATTCCATTTCACGTGTTAGATAATTAAAACAAGTAATAAACTAAACAAACCTATTATGAAAAAAATATTTTTAATGATTGTAGCAGCAATGGTTGCAACAGCTTCCTATGCACAGCATCTTGGTACAGAGTATCGTTTGAAGAAGGTTATAGAAGTCCCTGGACGTCAGGGAATCGCCGCTGATAAGGATTTCTTCTATGTATCCGATACACGTGGTCTTTATAAGTACGACCGTAACTGGAATCTCGTTCAAAAGCGTGTTAAGACTGAGAAAGATGGTTTGTTCCCACATCCAGAACTTGCCAACCACTTTGGTGATATTGATGTATATGATGGTAAGATATATACAGGTAATGAGTTTTTCAACCTTGGGCGTGGACATAACATCTGCATCTCTATATATGATGCAAAGACACTTCAGTGGATAGAAGATATTCCTTGGTCTGCCGAGTCGGGACAGGTTGAGGTATCAGGTGTTGCAGTTGACCGTGAGCGCAATCTCGTATGGTTGTCTGACTGGGTTGACAGCCGTTATGTTTATGCTTACAGCCTTGAAACAAAGAAGTACTATACAAAGGTACAGTGTCGTCCAAACCCATATTGGTGTCAGGGTATATTCATCGCCGATGGTAAGATGCTTCTTGCGGCTGACGATGGTGAGTCAACATATCACATTGCCGACAATGTTTATGTAATGGATATTACGGGTACTCCTTATACAGGACTTAAAGATGGAATAGAGCCTGTTAAGAAGAGTCCTTGGGAAGTAGAGACAGACAAAGATGGTAAAGTAGTTAAGCGTACAGGCAAGATTGCAGCAGGAGCATTCGGAGGCAAATTGCAACTGTTCCGTGAAATGACAGACTTCCGCCGCGCAGGTGAGATTGAAGGTCTTTGCATAGATCCTGTCACTGACGACCTTCTTGTTCTTAATAACCGCGGCACCCAGATTATTCTCGGCATGAGCCAAGGTCCATTCACAGAGGAAGGCTATACCAAGGAGATACATGAAGTGTATGTCTATGAAAAGGTGAAATAACTTATTATGCCGAATATTCCGGCTTAACATCACTCATTTTCGGGAAGTGAACCTTCTTAGTAAGGCTCACTTCCTATAATGACAACCTAAAAAGAATCCATTTATTACAAACATTACATAGGGAATAAAAAAAAACTTTATGATTTGTTTGGTTGTAATATCTCTTTTGTATCTTTGCATACCTTTCAAACAAATCATAACGATGTTACCATTAAATGACATATGACATATAAATACAACTGCAGAAAAAACAGTCTTTATTCAAATAAATCTCATGCTGCATATTACATAAAGAATATTCTTCGTGATTTTAATTTATAAAGCATAGTATATAGTAATATTATTAACTAATAATTTCCTAAATTTATGATTAAATGTTTTGTTAAATGTGGCGCGGTGGGTCTTATTGCTCTCGCTGCCTTAACTTCTTGTTCTGAAGAACAACAGTTTATCAATTACAATGCACAATCCAAAAAAGTAGAGGTTCAGGTCCTGAACAGCGAATTGGCTAAAGTGCGTGACTATGTTCCTCTCTATGCGGTTGTAGCACACCGTGGTTCTACTTATTGGACACCCGAAGAGACTGAAGCGTCTTGGCGCTGGGCGCGCGATATGGGTGCAGACTATCTTGAAGCCGACCTGCAGGCAACAAAGGATGGTGTCGTTCTTTCTCTACATGATGACAACCTTAAACGCACTACAAACATTCAAAGCACATTCAGTGATCAGATTCCAGCTATACGCAGGGCTTTCTATCGTTCTCTAACTTATGAGGATGGTACACCTTGTAATTTCTCAGAGGCTGATATTGAGGCACAGTATAATAAAGACCTTGGCAATTATTACAGCTATTATCCACGCAACTATTACTATGCAGAATTGTTGATGCTTGATGCTGGAAGCTGGTTTAATGAAGATAATCAGGAACAAGCCCGTCCTGCATTTGCTGCAACAAACAATGCTATGCAGGAAACTCTTAATCAGTGGGCTTCTACTCCTACAGCACAGGTGGTATATAGCAATGGTCTTTATATAAGTGCTCTGGCTGACCAGATAGCATACGCAGAGGGAAAGAAACTGAAGCGTGATGCCGAGGGACGCCGTATTCTGCCTTATCATGTGAAGAACTCGTTGAAGGGAAAAACTCTTCTTGAAATATGTGGCACTGCTCCTGAAACAACCGTAGAGGGTACAACGTGGACTGCACAGTCACGATATATGGACTTCCTCGTATATGACTTCTCTAATGCTTACGAAGTTGACCCTCAGGATAGCGGCAACCGTCCCGGTATTTACCTCGAGTTCAAAGAAAGCTGGGCACAGCCAAAGGATATGGAAGCTCGTGTTTATAAAGAGCTTGACAAATGGGGCTGGAACATTATTACTAAGCCTGAAACTACTTCCGAATTTTATAAAGCCGGAAAGGTTAACATTGGCAACACAAATGGCAAGGTAATTCTTCAGACCTTCTCATTCGATGCCGTTAACCGTGCATATCAGGTGTTCAAGGGACGTATTCCGTTCTGTTATCTTCTTTGGACTGATTATCCTGCAGATTATGCAACAGATTTGACATACGATACTCCTACAGGTGTTGCTGACTTCATCAAGTATATGCAAGACCACGGCTGCCACATCATTGGTCCTGCTATCTCTGGCGCACCAAACAATTATCCTGAAATGAACTGTCCTTGGCAGGCTTATATGGTACGCAGGTCGGGCATGCTTAACCATCCTTACTCATTTGACTCACAGGCACAGATTACAAAATACATGGGGTATTGGAACTATGGACTTGAAACAGAGTTTGATGATTTGATGAAGATAAAAATTGAACCAACACAGTACAGCACATTTGGTTCTTCTCCACAGTCATGGCCGGTTTATATGGACGGTTGTTTTACCAACCACACAGAAATGAATCTGCAGTACATGATAGATAACGGTATGCGCTGCAATGCTAAATTGCCAAATCCATTCCACCCTGATAAGACTTATGATAACTCTCAGGCACCATCAACTGTTCCTGACGCTGCTGCATTGCTGAAAAAGCTGGGTTATTAATTACATGTTCAATTGTTTAAGAATTAAGAAATATGAAAAAATATATATTGATGTCTGCATTGGCTGCTATTGCTTTTACTGCCACCGCACAGGATTTTGATACTGATCCAACACTTAAGATAGATAACGCCGACGAACAAGTTAAGTTCACTGTAGGTGCCCGCTTCATGTCAGACGCAGCACTCTACCATACAGAGTTTACACCATTACAGAGCGGTGCTTCAATCACCGATGCACGTATTCGCACAAGTATGGCTTACGGCGATAATTGGTACTTCTATGCCGATTTCGGATTCGGAGGCGGCAAGTTTGCACAGAAGAATATTTATCTTCAATATTCACAAAAGGATAATGCCGGAGCAACTCACTCCATAAAGGCAGGTTACTATAACGACCCTGCCGGTTCTATGGCAAACATTACTTCTCTCGGAAGCTATCACTTCATCTCACGTGCTGGTTCTGCACAGGCTTTGGGGCAAGGCAGAGAACTCGGTGTTACCTATAAATATTCTTCCGACAACTGGTATGCATACCAAGGAATATTTACCGAGAGCCAGTATAATAAGATAAAAGCCGGTTACAACGGACTGACTGCCGCCGGACGCTGGTTGTTCAGAAGCGTTGATGAAACAGGTGGAGGTCATGTTGGTGCAACAGCCAGATTTGCCCATATCGGCGGCGGAGAAGAATCTACAACCAAAGGTTCTACCGTGTTGAAGAAAACCCTCACACTGGCTCAACGCATGGAGACATACGTTGACGAAGATGAAAGCTTCGTCAGCGCAACACTGCCTTGGGCGAATAATGTTGTTGATTTTGGCGCAGAGGCTTTGTACTTCCAGAAGAATTGGTTTGTAAGAGGTGAGTATTTCCATAAGATGGTGACAAAGAATCGTGATTCTTATAGGATATTCATTGCTGCTCAGGACAATATTGATGGTTGGGGTGACCCTGAACTGTGGAAGACAGCAAACCTTATCCGTACTAATCACTTCAATGGTGGATATGTTGAGGCAGGCTACAAAATCTTTGGCAATGACTATACTTACAATAAGCACGAGGCTGTACTCAATGGTCTCAATGGCCGTTCGCTCGAGATTGTAGGCAGACTTAACTACACAGGTCTTAACGACCTTACTGCAGGCGAGTATTATTCTGCCGGACGTAATCAGTACTATGCGGCAGGACAGATGGAGGACTGGCCTGGAGTTGGTGCAACAAGTGTTGGTGGAGGTAATCTTATTTCAGCTACCTTAGGCGTGAACTATGCATTCAACAAGTATGCACAGGTAATGCTTGACTACACCTATCATCATTTGGATAAAGACGCACTGCCTTATGACAAGAACTTCCATCAGGTTCAGGCACGTGTGCAATTTGTGTTCTAACTATTGCTGTCCACTTAATAACTACACTCATGGTTGGCTTTCAACCATGAGTGTTTTTTATTGCATTATAGTTGTGATACCACCAGTGCCACAACTATGGCAGTATCACTGTCACAACTATGACAGTACTACTGTCACGCCTATGGCAGTAACACTACAGAAAAGAGTTTTGGTAGTATTTCTGTTATGGTTTATCCTTTAGTGTAGTACACTACAAACCACTGCACTACACTTTAGTTGTTCTTGTCAGCCACCTTCAGCACTTCCAATTTAGATAATGAGCATAGGTCTATTTAAAGATATATATATATGGAGGATATTACAGTTTAGTAGCCGCAGAATGCTTCGTACAAAGTAGGCGATGTTATATATATTCAATTAAGCCACACTAAGGAGGTTAGTGTTGAGTTTGTTGCCTCAAGTGTTTGCATGAACAACCGTCAGTTCTACAGTAAACTTATGGCTCTTGCCAATTATACACCTACAGCATATATACGTGGTATAACTCCTATGGATTATAGAAAACTACACAATCGGCAATGATATTCCCATTACCTTTTGATATACGTCGAGGGCATAAATATCGGTCATGCCCGAAATGTAATCAATGACAGCAAGAATGCGTGTGTTGAGATTAGTGGAATGAATGTCGTATTGACTTGACACCCTGTTTATAAGCTGCTTTGAGTAGTACTGGTCAGGATGGAGTACTGCATCAACCATCTGCTCCATGAGAGTAGCCATAATCTTATAACCAGATAGTTCTATGTCGAGCACAGGTTTGCTATTGTAAATTTTATTCTTCGACACTACTGTACAAGCTTTGTATGCATTGCGTTCCATTTCAGGAATGCTGTCGATTAGACTGCCCTTGAACTCTCCTGCAAGTATTGCCTCCTCGTTGTCAACAAACGCCTGTGCGCAGAGGCTCTCAAGTCTGCCTATTACACTGGCACGCATATAGGTGATTTGTTCATTAGGATCGGTTATACCCTCTTCTCTAATGCGGCTCTTTATTGCTGTTCGGGTTTCCTCGTGGAAGAATGCAAGCATTAAGTCGGACACTTCCTCAAAACTTAGAATCTTTAGTTTGTGTGCATCCTCCATGTCCATTATCTCGTAGCAAATGTCGTCGGCAGCCTCTACCAGATATACTAATGGATGCCGTGCATAGCGAAGAGGTTCTCCCTCGGCAGATAGTTTTTTTATGCCGAGTTTTTGTGCTATTCGTTCGTATATGTCTTTCTCGGCGTCGAAGAAGCCGAACTTGCCTTTTTTGCTTGTTGCAAGCGATGAATATGGGTACTTCACTATTGCTGCCAAAGTAGAATATGTCATCACGAATCCTCCCTCCCGCCTACCGTTGAAACGGTGTGTCAATAGACGGAAAGCGTTGGCATTACCTTCAAAATGGGTAATGTCAGCCCATACTTCCGGACTCAGATTATCTTTCAGTGTATTGCCTTTTCCCTCTGTGAAGAATGTCTGCATGGCTTTCTCGCCGGAGTGACCGAACGGCGGATTGCCAAGGTCGTGAGCCAGACAGGCTGTGGCTACTATGGTGCCAATCTCCTCGAACAGCGTTCCTCTGAGTTCGGGGCGCTTTTTCATTATCATGCGTGCAGTGTCGTTACCGAGCGACATACCTACCGATGCGACCTCAAGTGAGTGAGTGAGTCGGTTGTGCACGAAAATACTGCCAGGCAGAGGGAATACCTGTGTCTTGTTCTGCAGCCGGCGGAATGGTGCAGAGAATATTAGTCTGTCGTAGTCGCGCTTAAATTCAGAGCGGTCGTCATGCTTTTCAGTGTGACGCTGTTCCTGTCCTAACCTGATGTTGGAGATAAGTTCTTGCCATTTCATGGGCACAAAGATACTTAAAAAGGTTGTAATATCTTTATTGATTAGGTGTATTTCTCAGAAATTATTTGTACTTTTGCGGTCGAAGTGATGTTGTACAAGCCAGACTTGACCTGACCTGTCAGACTTATCCGAAAAAAAAATAATGATAGAAGTTAAAATAATTAATACCGGCCATCAGCAACTGCCGGCTTACGCAACACCGCAGAGTGCGGGAATGGATATAAGAGCTAATCTTGATGAACCAGTGGTGCTTCGTCCGATGGAGCGACGCCTTATTCCTACAGGTTTGAAGATAGCTATTCCTGCTGGTTATGAATGTCAAGTGCGTCCACGTTCGGGATTGGCGCTTAAGCACGGTATAACAGTTCTCAACACTCCGGGTACTATTGATGCTGACTATCGTGGAGAGTTGGGTGTATTGCTTATTAACCTCTCGCAGGAAGAATTTACCGTAAACGATGGCGAACGTATTGCCCAACTTGTGTTTGCAAAGCACGAGCAATGCGAGTTTGCTGTGGTGGAAACCCTCGATGAAACCGAGCGTGGAGAAGGAGGATATGGGCACACAGGGCTTCGTTAAGAATACATATTCATGAATAGACAGAAGATATTAATACTGCTCCTTGCTGTTGTTACGCTCTTTGACAGCTGCTCACTGCATAGGAATGAGGGCAGGCGTATGCCTTCAGAACATCCACGCAGTGTGGAGTATAACTATTTCTTCCTTGAGTCGCAGCGGTTGCAGCAGAAAGACGACTATGCAGGAGCTTTCGACCTTTTAAACTATTGTGTAAGCATTGATTCGCTTGCTCCAGAGGCTTATTATCAACTTGGTGCCTACTATGCCGACATGAAGATGGACTCAATGGCGAACGCCTGCCTACAACGTGCGGTGATACTCAATCCTAAAAATGATGCCTATCATGAACGACTGGCACAGTGGCATCTACAGGAACGCAAATACGACAAGGCTATTGCCGCTTACGAACATCTCTATGCCAATAATCATAATCGTACTGATGTACTTCAGATTCTTATGCGTCTGTATCAGAATAATAAGGACTATGACATGATGCTCAATACCATCAACCGTTATGAACAGGTGGAAGGAGCGAGTGAGGAAGTTACTTTGTCGAAGATGCAGATATACTCTCTGAAGGGAGATGATAATTCTGCCTACGAGGCTCTGCGTGCACTATCAGAGGAGCATCCTAACGATGTGAATTATAAGGTGATGCTTGGCAACTGGTTGCAACAGCACGACCGTTCGGATGAGGCAAGAAAGATTTTTATGGAGGCACAGAATGATGAACCTAATAATGAATATGTGGCGGCATCACTCTATGATTTCTATCGCCTACAGGGAGAAGACTCTCTTTCTATTGTATATCGTGACAAGATTCTTCTTAATCGGCATACGGCTGTGAGCACTCGCATAACGATGATGCAGAATGTGATTCAAGATAACGAGGCTCATGGAGGCGACAGTACACAGGTATTGGCATTGTTCAAGCAGATGATGCAGGCTGACCCTAAGAATTCAGATATAGCAAACCTTAATGCTGCATACATGGCGCTGAAAGAAATGCCGGAGGAAGAAGTAAATGCAGCTTTGGCACATGTACTTAGCATTGCGCCTGATGATGCCGCTGCACGCCTGCGGCTCATACAATCTAAATGGCGAACCCAGAATTGGGATGACATTATAGGCCTGTGCCTACCAGCCTTGGAATATAATCCGGGCGAAATGGCATTCTGCTATTTCCTTGGTTTGGCATACTATCAGAAAGAAGACAATCTTGCAGCTCTTGACGCTTTCCGTCGTGGAGTTAGTCGTATAAACGACAAGAGCGATAAGGATATAGTTAGCGATTTCTATGCTCTTATGGGTGACATACAACACCAGTTGGGTAATAGTACTGAGGCTTTTGCCGCCTATGACAGCTGTCTGCAATGGAAGCCTGACAACATGGGCTGTCTTAATAACTATGCCTACTATCTTAGTGAAGAAGGAGGCGACTTGAATAAGGCAGAAGAAATGAGCCTGAAGACTGTCAATGCTGAGCCTAACAATGCTACATTCCTCGATACCTATGCATGGATTTTGTATCTTCAGGAACGCTATACAGAGGCGAAGTCGTTTATAGACCGTACAATAGAGAATATGAATACAGAAAACAACAATAGTACTCTGTACGACCATGCAGGCGATATATATGATGCTTGTGATGACCGCCAGAAAGCTGTTGAATACTGGCAGAAGGCTGTTGAGGGCAGTGACAAGGTTGATGTAATAAAAAAGAAAATAAAGAAATATGAGAAATAATATATTGTTTGTAGTGGTTGCTGTGCTGTTCCTTGCATCGTGTGCAAGTAAGAAAAGTGTCTCTGACAGAATAAATGATGTGTCGGTAACAGCAGCAACACCTGAGGCGGCATTTGTGCAGAAAGTAATAAATGGTGCTGTGACATCAGAGAATATTGTTGGTAATGGAAATATAACACTAAAGTTCGGGACAAAGAATATTACTGTTCCCGGAGCATTAAGAATGCGCAAGGACAAGGTTATTCGTCTGCAGCTATTTATCCCGATATTGGGTACAGAGGTAGGACGTTTGGAGTTCACTCCTGATTATGTGCTCGTTGTTGACCGTTTGAATAAACAATATATAAAAGGCGATTATAATCAACTCGACTTTCTGCGCAATAATGGTATAACCTTTTATTCGTTGCAGGCTTTGTTCTGGAACCAGCTTATGCTGCCAGGCAAGCAGGCGGTAAATATGAGTGATGCTGCAATGTTTGGGGTTGACCTTTCAGGCAATACAGCTCAGGTGCCGATGAATTTCGGGCAAGGCAACATGAAATATAATTGGAATGCTTCGCGTATGGAACCATCGCTCACTTCGGCAATTATAAGCTATAACAGTGCATCGGCAGGAACGTCGATGCTATCATGGTTATACTCAAACTTTATGCTCGTAGATAAAAAGAAGTTTCCACGCACTCAGGAGTTTTCTTTCCAGACAACAATAAAAGGAAATAGACAACAGGGAGAGATAAAGATTAATCTTGATGATGTGAAGACTTTGGGTGACTGGGAAACAGAAACATCGGTGTCGTCTAAATATAAAGAAGTCAGAGCGGAGGATATTCTTCAACAACTAATGAATTTCTAAGATGAGGAGGAATTTGTATATATTACTCTCACTTATAATCTTGTCTATGCCAATGTCGGCACAGACAAAGAAGTCTGTGGCAAAGAAAAAAACTACCACAACCACCACCACAAACAAGAAGAATACTGCAACAACAAGAAAGTCATCAGGTTCGACAAGTTCTATAGAGGGACTGAAGAAAGAACGTGAGAGTATAAAGAAGAATATCAAGAAGCAAGAGCAAGCTTTGCAAGCCAATAAGGCTGACGTTAAAAAGAGACTGCAGAACCTGATGATTCTGAATACACAGATAAAAGACAGGCAGAAGATAATAACAAGTATTGAAGATGATATTAACCATCTGAATAACAACATAAACCTGTTGCAGACCCAGCTTGAGACTCTTGAAAAACAACTTGAAGAACGTAAGCAGAAATATGCCAAGTCATTGCGATATATGACTCGTCATCATTCGTTTGAGGATAAGTTGATGTTTGTGTTTTCTGCAAAGAATTTCAGTGAGGTCTATCGTCGTATGCGTTTTGTAAAGGAGTATGCTTCATTCCAAAAGGCACAAGGTGAACTACTGAAGAATAAACAAATTCAAGTTAAAGAAAAGAAGGAACAGCTTGATGATGCCAAGAGTAAGAAGAATGTGCTTTTGAACAAGGGTAAGCAGGAACGCACTGCTCTTGAAGGACAACATGCTGAGCAGGAACAGATGGTGAGCAATCTACAACGTCAACAGAAAACAATAGAGAAGGTAATTGACGATCAGAAAAAGAAAGATGCCGCTTTGAATGCAAAGATAGACAAGCTCATAGCCGAAGAGATAGCTCGTCAACAGGAGATAGCTCGTAAGAAAGCAGAGGCAGAAGCTGCTGCACAGCGTAGAAGAGAAGAATTGGCACGTAAGAAAGCTGAAGCAGAAGCTGCTGAACGTGAGAACCGTCGGCGTATAGAGCATGCTCGAGCAGAAGAAAAACGTCTCAAAGAGGAAGCGGCACGTGCATCGGAAGCTAACAAGGAACGTGCCGACCAGAGAGCACGTGAAGCGGAATCTAATCGTGTAGCTGTAGAACGTAAGGCAGAAGCCGATAAGGAACGTAACGACAATGCAGTGGCAAGGGCAAGAGAGGATAGTAATGCTGCTATGTACAGTAGTGTTGATCAAAGGTTGTCGTCTAACTTTGAGAGTAATAAGGGGCGTTTGCCAATCCCTGTTACCGGACAGTATCGTATAGTGAGTCATTTCGGACAATATAATGTAGAAGGTCTGAAGAATGTGCGTTTAGATAATAAAGGAATAAATATACTGGGTACTGCAGGCTGCCAGGCACGGAGCATCTTTGAAGGTGAAGTATCGGGCGTGGCTAATATCGGCGGCACATGGCTTGTGCTTGTGCGGCATGGACGCTATATCTCTGTTTACTGTAATCTACGTTCTGTGAGCGTTAGCAAGGGGCAGCGAGTGTCAACGCGACAGGTGATTGGAGCTGTAGGTTCCGATAATATCCTACAGTTTCAGTTGCGTAAGGAAACTGCAAAGTTGAACCCTGAGAGTTGGTTAGGACGTTGATGAGTATAGAGGAATATACACATGATGCAGTAGAGTTGCTTAAAAAACTTATTGCAACTCCATCGGTAAGTCGAGATGAGGCTGCTGCTGCCGATATAATAGCAGCAGAACTTAAGCGTTATGGTTTTGAACCGCAACGCACGGGTAACAACGTTTGGGTATTGTCCCCTGATTTTGATGATGATAAAGAGACAATACTTCTTAATGCACATATTGACACCGTGAAACCTGTTGCTACGTGGACACGTAATCCCTATGAACCGACTATTGAGGGCGACCGTCTCTATGGTCTTGGAAGCAACGACTGTGGTGGTGGTTTGGTGGCGTTGCTTCAGGTATTTCGTATTCTTTGTTCGCAGGATAAAGCGCATAGGTGCAATTATGTTTATTTGGCTTCATGTGAAGAGGAAGTGTCAGGCAAAGGAGGAATAGTATTAGCCTTGCCTTTATTGCCGCGAATTGATGTCGCAGTTGTTGGTGAGCCGACAGGTATGCAACCAGCCATAGCTGAAAAGGGATTGATGGTTCTCGACATTGTATCGCATGGTCAGAGCGGTCATGCTGCACGAAAAGAAGGGGTTAATGCAATATACAAAGCACTTGATGATCTTAACTGGCTGCATGAATATAAATTTGAAAAAGAGAGTCACCTACTTGGTCCTACTGTTATGCAGGTTACACAGATTAATGCAGGAACACAGCATAATGTAATTCCTGATGAGTGTAACATGGTTGTTGATGTGCGTACCAACGAGCTTTACACTAATGAAGAAGTTTATGAACTGATTTGCAAACATTGTAAGAGTGAAGTAAAGGCACGCTCATTCCGTCTGCATTCTTCGCATATAGACGAGAGACATTGGCTTGTTGAACGTTGTAAGGAGTTAGGACTCACACCTTTTGGAAGTCCAACACTCAGTGATCAGGCATTAATGCCATTTCCTTCGTTTAAACTCGGACCAGGGGAATCGGCACGTTCTCATTCTGCTGATGAGTATATATATATTGGTGAAATAAAGAAATCTATTGTTCTTTATAAGAGTATTTTTCTTTCAGAAGAAAGATAAATAGTATAATAATAATTTGGTGATTTCCGTAAATTGCATTAATTTTGCTACTTAATTAAACTAAGCGTATGCAAACAATGTGTCATCCAGCATTGCTTCTTAATAAGCAGGCTAAGGTATATGGTAATCGTGAAGCCTTTATTTATAAAGACTTTGGCGGAACAGAATGGAAGAGTGTATCGTGGAATGAAGCCTCACTCACTGTAAGAAAGGTTTCAAATGCCATGCTTAATCTCGGTATCAAAGTACAAGAGAAGATAGGCTTGTTCTCGCAGAATTCAGTGCAGTTTATTTACACTGATCATGGTGCTTGGGGAATACGTGCCTGCACCATTCCCTTTTATTCAACATCAAGCGAAGAGCAGATACAATTCATGGTTAACGATGCCCAGATACGTTTTATCTTCGCTGGCGATCAGGAACAATATGACAAGGCTCGACATCTGTTTGCTGTTTGTCCTACACTTGAAAAGGTTATAGTATATAATAACAAGGTGAAAATACCAAGCCATGACCCTGTTAGTATCCTGTTTGATGACTTTCTGAAACTTGGAGAGGGATTTCCACGTCAGTCGGAGGTGGACGAACTCGCTAATCAGGTAAATGATGACGATTTGATGAGTATTATCTATACCAGTGGAACTACTGGTAATTCAAAGGGAGTGATACTTACTCATGGACAGGCTCGGGCTGCAATGAAAGGAAATGGAAGCGTATTGAAACTTACCGCAGAAGATAGAGTGCTTCACTTCCTACCTTTTGCCCATATATTTGAGAAGGCTTGGAGTTTATTCTGTATTTACAGAGCATGCAGAATGATAGTCCTCACTAATCCTAAAGATGTGCAGGAGGCTATGCGTGAGACTAATCCTACATGTATGTGCTCTGTACCACGATTCTGGGAAAAGGTTTATAGTGCGGTTCAGGCGCAGATAGACAATGCCGGTCCTGTGAAAAGAAAAATATTCCTTCATGCTTTGGAGGTAGGACGCAAGCACAATATTGAATATCTTAGTCGTGGAAAACGCCCGCCACTTTCTTTGTCGGTTGAATATAAACTTATAAACAAGACTATATTCTCACTTATTCGTAAGGAAATGGGACTTCCTAATCCCCACTTCTTCCCTACAGCAGGTGCGGCAGTTTCTCCTGAAGTAGAGGAATTCATACACTCAATCGGAATATATATAATGGTGGGCTACGGACTTACAGAGTCGTTTGCTACAGCTTCCAACGACCATCATGATGATGAGCCATACACTGTGGGAAGTATAGGTCGCCCGTTGCCAGGACTAAGTATAAAATTTGCTGATGACGGTGAGATTCTTCTTAAGGGTCCTACTATTACTAAAGGATATTACAATCGTCCGGATGTTAATGCACAGGCGTTTACAGAGGACGGATATTTCCGTACAGGAGATATAGGATATTTGAAGAATGGTGAACTGTATATGACAGAGCGCAAGAAAGATTTGTTCAAGACCTCTAATGGTAAGTATATTGCTCCGCAGATGATTGAGTCGAAGATTCTTGTTGATAAGTTTGTTGAGACTATAACAATTATTGCCGATGAACGTAAATTTGTTTCTGCCCTTATAGTGCCTAACTATCCTATTTTGGAGGACTGGGCTGAGAAGAACGGAGTAAAATATGCAAACCGTGAGGAATTGTGTAAACATCCTAAGGTTAATTCTATGCTCATGGAGCGTATAGACACCCTGCAACAACCGCTTGCCAATTACGAGAAGATTAAACGATTCACGCTCCTGCCACAGCATTTCTCTGTAGAGAATGGTGAACTCACCAATACTCTAAAGATTAAGCGCAATGTAGTTTCGAAGAACTACAAAGACGTGATTGATGCAATGTATAAAGAATAATGATAACTCAAGAACAGTTAAAAGATATACAAAACAGGGCAGAGGCTCTTTTCAGTTACCTTAATATCGACCAAAAGCAGGTTGAGTTTGAGGAAGAGCAACTGCGTACTCAAGCTCCTGACTTTTGGGAAGATCCACAACGTGCTCAGGAACAGATGAAGAAGGTGAAGGAGATAGAAAAATGGATAATTGGCTATAAGAAAGTGCGTCTGGCAACAGAAGAATTGGAGTTGGCTTTCGATTTCTACAAGGATGATATGGTGACAGAAGAAGAAGTTGATGCTGACTATCAAAAGGCAATAGCAGCTATTGAAGCTCTGGAACTAAAGAATATGCTTCGGCAGACAGAAGACCCAATGGATGCCGTGCTTAAGATTAACTCTGGTGCTGGTGGAACTGAAGCGCAGGACTGGGCTCAGATGCTTATGCGTATGTATATGCGTTGGGCAGAGAAAGGAGGTTATAAAGTAACTATATCCGACATTCAGGAGGGGGACGAAGCAGGTATTAAGTCGGTTACAATGCAGATAGAAGGTTCTGAGTATGCATACGGTTATCTAAAGTCGGAGAGTGGTGTGCATCGTCTTGTACGTGTGTCGCCATATAATGCACAAGGCAAGCGTATGACTTCTTTTGCGTCAGTTTTCGTATCTCCACTTATCGACGATAGCATTGAGGTGTATGTTGATCCTGCAAAGATTTCATGGGACACATTCCGATCGGGAGGTGCAGGAGGACAGAACGTTAACAAGGTTGAGACTGGTGTGCGTGTGCGTTATCTATATACCGATCCTGATACTGGTGAGGAAGAAGAAATCCTCATTGCCAATACCGAGTCGAGAAAGCAGCAGCAGAACCGTGAGAATGCTATGCGTCTGCTTAAATCGCAACTCTACGATCGTGCAATGAAGAAGCGTCTTGAAGCACAGGCAAAGATTGAGGCAGGAAAGAAGAAGATAGAGTGGGGAAGTCAGATTCGGTCATACGTATTCGACGACCGTCGTGTGAAAGATCATCGTACAGGTTTTCAAACAGCTGATGTTGACGGAGTAATGGACGGTAAGATTGACGGATTCATAAAAGCATATCTAATGGAATTTCCATCAACCGATGATAACTGATAATTCTATAACTAAAAATACAATTTATTATGTCAAAGAAAAGAAAAGAACAGCGTGCTATGCACGAGATTAAACAGAGAGAGCAGGGTGAGAAAGTTGTCAGATGGATAGCTGGCGGGTTGATAGTCCTTGCTATAGCTTACGCAGTTTATGCAATAATTGCTCTTGGCTGATGAGTGGTATTGAAACTGAACGTAAGTTCCTCGTTAAGAAAGGCGGTGCTTATAAGAGTGCCGCCTTTTCTTGCAGCCACATAATTCAGGGATATATTCCTGCCGAAGGTGCAACTGTTAGGATACGTGTGCGTGATGATAAGGCATTTCTTACAATTAAGGGTAAACCTGTTGATGCAGGCTTGTCACGCTACGAGTTTGAGAAAGAAATACTAATGGAAGAGGCTCGTGAACTGCTGAAGTTGTGTCGTGGGGGCATGATTGACAAGCATCGTTATTTAGTGAAGAGCGGTGCACATACATTTGAAGTTGATGAGTTTCATGGCAATAACGATGGACTTGTTATTGCAGAGGTTGAGTTATCGTCAGCTCTTGAAAAGTATGAAACTCCCGACTTCATTGGTCCTGAAGTTACTGCCGACAAACATTTTCGAAATGCTTTTATGGTTAAGCATCCTTATCATGAGTGGTGCGAAATAGTGCCAGAGGAATACCGATAGCACATGCTGTCAACACTCCTATACTGTCAGCAAGGAAGTCGAGCCAATCGCCCGATCGTGTGCCGTTAGTGAGATAGGCTTGTGCAAGTTCCACAAAGCCTCCCATTATTATAGGTATAACCATTCCTCTTAGTAGGAGTGGTTTTATTTTTGCACTGTTCTTACGTGTATATTCCCACATTATTATTGATGCAAGCAAGCCGAACATTACCGCATGTGCCCACTTATCCATGAGGTTTGCATGGCTTAGTGGAGTCTCTGGAACAGGAACCATGCAGGCTGTCCATATTATGGTAAGAAGAATGAAGGATAAAGGCTGTTGCCTTATAATTTTCCAGAAATTCATTGTTATTATATTTATATTGTAAGCAGAAATCTAAAATTTTATTGTAAGCAGACACAAAAGTAGATATTTTTTTATAATTTTGCACGCTTAATGACGCTTTTTTAAGAAAAATGAACGAAGCTAAAACTAATTTTGGAAGTAAAGTAGGAGCTATCCTTGCTGCAGCAGGTTCAGCTGTAGGACTTGGTAATGTGTGGCGTTTTCCTACCGAGACAGGCAACAATGGTGGTGCAGCCTTTATTCTCATCTACATACTCTTCATTCTTCTGCTTGGTGTACCTGTTATGATCTCCGAACTTGGTATAGGTCGCTACGGTCATAAGAATGTGTCACACTCGTTCTTTGCAATGAGTGGAGGTAAGCGTATTTGGAGTTTGATGGGGTGGTTACCTGTTGTATCTGGGATTATGGTGTTGAGTTATTATTCAGTTGTGGCAGGTTGGACTTTTGAATACGTTGTTCAGTCTGTATGTAATGGTTTTGCAGGAAAAACAGCGGAACAATATGCAACTGACTTTCATAGTTTCTCTTCTAATCCTATACGCCCTATAATCTGTCTTGGAGTAATACTCGCTCTCACATGTGTAATAGTGGCATTGGGTGTGCAGAAAGGCATTGAAAGAGCATCAAAGATTATGATGCCTGTACTTTTTATCTGTCTAGCCATGCTTGTTGTCTGTTCGTTGTCGCTTCCAGGAGCAGTTAAAGGTCTCACTTTTCTGTTTAATCCAGATTTTTCAAAGGTTACAGGGACCACAGTTCTATCTGCTATGGGGCAGGCTTTTTTCTCTCTTTCCTGTGGTCTGTGTTGTCTATGCACTTATGGCTGTTATTTCCGAAAGGACGTAAACCTTATGCAAGATTCGCTTTCTGTTGCAGGCATAGATACTCTTGTGGCACTTATGGCAGGAGTCATCATCTTTCCAGCGGTGTATAGCATAAATGGATTGGAACCTGATGCTGGCCCTGGACTTGTATTTATAACTCTTCCCAACGTTTTCCAACAAGTGTTTTCCACAATGCCTGTCTTGGCTTATGGATTCTCACTGCTGTTCTACATATTGCTTGTAATGGCTGCACTTACATCTTCAATATCTATGCTCGAGATGTCTGCATCTATCTTTATACGCAAATTTAAGCTCTCAAGACCGCTTGCTTGTCTGCTTATCACGCTGTTGTGTTTAGTGTTAGGAACATTCTGCTCACTGTCGTTCGGACCGTGGAGTAATGTTAAAGTCTTTGGTATGGGCATATTCGACCTATTCGACTTTCTTGTAGCTAAGTTCTTCATGCCTGTCGGTGCATTGTTGGTATGTCTTTTTGCTGGTTGGGTGGTAGATAAACATGTGTTACGCAATGAACTTACAAACTCAGGTGCATTGCATCAGCCTATGTTCGGGGCATATTATATTGTCGTCAGATTCATAGCACCCGTTATGATTGTGCTTATTTTCTTAAATGAACTTGGATTCTTTTGATATAACAGAATAATTATCTTGATGGAACAGAATAGAGGTATATTCGGAAGCCGTTTTGCCGGCGTACTTGTTGCCGCTGGTTCAGCGGTTGGATTAGGAAATATATGGCGTTTCCCTTATGAACTTGGCCGTAATGGGGGAGCTGCTTTTCTGTTAGTATATATACTTTGCATAATAGCATTCGGGATTCCTCTCATGGTGAGTGAATTTGCCGTAGGTCGTAATGCACAGAGCAATACAGCCCGAGCATTCGGTATGATGGGAGGTAGCAGGGCATGGCGTTTTGTAGGACTTCTCGGCGTACTCACAGGAACACTCATTCTTTGCTACTATGGTGTAGCTGCAGGCTGGACACTGGAGTATCTGTTTGAGGCTGGTATAAACGGATTTGCCGGCAAGACACCGGCTGATTTTAAGGCAGACTTCAATGCCTTTGCTTCTGACCCTGTGCGCCCTGTTATTTGTATGGCAGTATTCATGCTCATTAACCTTGCAGTGATACTTGCTGGAGTGAAAAAGGGAATTGAGCGTGGGTCAAAACTTATGATGCCTCTGCTTTTTATCTTTGTCCTCACTCTTGCCATATCAAGTGTCATGCTGCCCAATGCTGAGAAAGGATTGGAATTTCTCTTCAAGCCCGATTTGTCTAAGATTACTTCTTCAACATTGTTATCTGCCATGGGACAAGCCTTTTATTCGCTTTCGCTTAGCATGGGCTGTCTGTGTACCTATGCATCATATTTTAGAAAAGAAGACAAACTTGTGAATAATGCTGTCAATGTTGCCACGATAGATACCATGGTAGCCGTTTTGGCTGGTGTAATTATCTTTCCTGCAGTCTTTTCCGTAGGAATAGAGCCAGGTGCAGGACCATCACTGGTGTTTATTACTCTGCCCAACGTGTTCCAGACGATCTTTGCAGGTGAGGCTTGGTTGGGTTATATTTTCTCAGTTATGTTCTATTTGCTATTGGTCTTGGCTACATTAACTTCGGCAATGGGACTCCTTGAAGTTCCTACAATCTACCTTAAGGAAGAATTCCGCATACGCCGTCGTTGGTCGGCTATAGGCTGCACCGTTTTTTGTATCATTGTTGGAGTAGGTTGTAGTCTGTCAATGGGTGTATGGAGTGATTATACATTATTCGGACTTGGCATGTTCGACCTCTTCGATTTTGTTACTGCCAAGATAATGCTGCCAATAGGTGGATTCTTTGCAGCTCTATATGTAGGTTGGTTCTGCGACGAGCTCCAGCTATATGGCGAGATTACAAACCATGGAACCGCAGCGCTGAAGTTCTATCGCATTTATAGAATACTTATTCGATATGTTGCTCCTATTGCAATACTCTCTATATTCCTTAATCAGTTTGGATTCTTTTAATATCCTTATATGCGATGAAATCAGATATAAAGGTAGTGCTTTTATGCCTTGCAATAATAATATTATTGTTGATGTTGTTCTTTGCTATCGACAGCGTTGAGCCGGCAAGGAATAGTGACAGTCAAACTCGTTTGAATAGTTTGACATGTAATAGCTCTTCTCGAAATTATTACTTTGACCATAAAAAGCCAAGTCAAAAACTCACAGTCTTCGACCCAAATACGGCTGACAGCACCACGCTTTTAGGTCTTGGCCTGCCTGAGTTTACCGTTCGTGCTATTTATAAGTATAGAGCAAAAGGAGGTGTATTCTCTTCAGCTGACGATTTCGCACGTATGCACGGTATAACGCAGGGATTATACCGCAGCATTAAGCCTTACATACGTATTTCCGATGACTTTCTGCCAGCTTCCGACAAACTGCCTCCACGAACTTATGCCTCACATTACAACTCGCCTGTTGATACATCTCAATATCCTAAGAAACTGTTGCCTGGTGAACGAATATCTATAAATACAGCTGATACCAATGCCCTTAAACGTGTGCCAGGGCTTGGCTCGTATTTTGCAAAACGCATAGTAGAATTGCGTCAACGCTATGGAGGTTTTATAAGTCTTGACCAGTTGCTCGATATAAAAGGATTTCCTGAAGCATCGTTGGAATACCTCACCATTCCTGACGGTGATATTACTCGTATAAACATCAATACGGCCTCTTTCCGTCAGCTTCAAATTCATCCCTACATTGGTTATTCACGTGCCAAGACAATAACCGACTACCGTCGTTTGAAGGGTAATATCACCTCTCTTCTACAGCTATCACTCATGCCGGGATTTAGCGACAAAGAACGTGAACGCCTTGAGCCATATATCGAGTTTTAGCCTCTATCTTTACTAAACCACCACTTTCACAAGGCAAAAACCGTGGCAAGGCAAATTTCCACTTAGGTATTTGACAATAATACTGCGAAGTATTTTGCCATTATACTAATGGCGATACGGTTGGTTTGTAGTAGATACTGATACATGAGAAGAGGAAAGTAAAATAGAGACTCTAATAGCGTTTTATAAGGATAGGAATTCTTATGATGCTGATGATATCCCACATGAATTCGGAATTTATCTTGACATCCTACTTGTACTTTTTTAGGTTTCTTGAACTTCTTATAAAACTTAGGCTTGTGAAAGTTTTCTTATTGTCAAAATACTAAACAAAAGTTCGGAATAAAGCCTTGTAGAATGGCGTTTTTGCAAAATAAAAATCTGTTGGGCGCAAATATGAGAAAATAGAGGCGTTAGAAATTGGCATAAAAAGGCTATAAACGTGGTTGTTTTTGCTAAAGATAGCTGTTGATAGCACTTGTTATGTCGTAACGATAGTTATTGATAGCTTGCAACGATAGTTATCGATATTGTGCAATAATAGTTATCGTTAGCGCATAAGAATAACTATCGTTAGGTGGGAACAACAGTTACCCATAAAAATCATGCATGGTATTTCTGTAAAATACAAAGATAAGGATAACTATTCTTATAGAATTTATTTTCTGGAAGAGAAAAAAACTCGACAGTAATTTTCTGCGAATAAAGTTGACAGAGTTATGTTTGTGATATGATTGAAATCTGGATTTATAAATTGTTTGCGATAATGGGAGTCATAAGATGAAAAATGAATTGAAAAACATTTTTTTGATTCGCAATAGCAATATTTCTACTTAAGTTTACATATAGTTTGAGAAATAATAAGTAATTTTATGGGCGTAATCAAGATACATAAGAATGGAACGTAAGAAAATCAATCGTCTGAAGGTAATTCTCGCCGAGAAAGGAATGACGAATAAACAACTGGCAGAAATCCTTGACAAAGATCCTGCAGTCATATCAAAGTGGGTAACGAATGTAGCCCAGCCCAATGTTGAAATGTTCATTCAGCTAGCAAAGATATTGGAAGTGAGAGTCGATGATTTGTTGTGGACAGAATAGAAATATAATATGAACTATAATAAGAAAATTGAATATGGAGATACAAATAAAAGACAATAAGATATACGCTCCTCTAAAAAACAAATGGCTTGTTATGAAGCCCGAAGAGGAAGTACGCCAAAAGTATATTTGCCGTTTGGTTGATAGTTATGGCTACTCTCTTGACCAAATGGATCAAGAGAGACAAGTTAACAATTCTCAACGTGGACGAGGTGCATCTCGTGCAGATATTGTTATATGGCGGAATAAAAAGGATAGAGAGGAAAACAATGATGCATTAATCGTTGTTGAATGTAAAGCAGAATCTGTAACGATTCGTAAAGAGGATTATTTCCAAGGAATGAATTATGCATCATGGGCACATGCGGATTTCTTTGTAACTACCAACGTAAAGGAAACTCGTATTTTTAAGGTCGTAAAAGGGCAGATACCTGACAAATTAGATGAAATTGTAGATATCCCTGATGCAAAACAAGCTGGGAACCAAAAGGAAGTGGATAAGTTGCTAAAACAGACAAAGGCTTTTACACGCGATGAGTTTTCAAAGCTTCTATTCAAATGTCACAATATCATTCGTAATAATGATAAGTTATCTCCAGAAGCAGCTTTTGACGAAATTAGTAAGATTCTTTTTATTAAAATACGATATGAAAGGAATAATTCGGACTCTCAGATCTTTTCATCAGAACGTTTCAAGGCTCTAAAGAAAGGCAAAGAGGAATATAACAAAGAAATGAAGATTGAAGACGAGAAACCCTTTTACCAACATCTCTTTGACCTGACAAAAAATGATTTTGCGGGACATCATCTTTTTGACGATAATGCAAAAATAGAGATACGAGAGAATAGTTTTGAACAGATTGTCAAAGAGCTGGAGATTTATAACCTCTCAACAACTTCGGACGATGTAAAGGGTATAGCCTTTGAGAAATTCCTTGGAAAAACATTTAGGGGCGAGTTGGGACAGTTCTTTACGCCTCGTACAATTGTTGACTTCATGGTATCAGTATTAGACCCGCAAGAAGGAGAATTAGTATGCGATCCATGTTGTGGTAGCGGTGGTTTCTTGATAAAGGCTTTTGAATATGTTCGTGAAAAGATAGAAAAAGACATAGAGCAGCAGAAAGAGAATATCAAAGCGCAGTTCTATGGTGATGACTACGATAAGATGTCAGATAAGCAAAAGCAAGAGGTTGAAGCAGAAGTTGCTCAAACGTTCTCATATCTAAATGAGGAACTAAATATTAATAACGAAAAGGGTCGATTACGTTCTCTTTCTTTTGATTGTATATATGGAACAGATGCAAATCCACGCATGGCACGTACTGCCAAGATGAATATGATTATGCATGGTGATGGTCATGGTGGTGTACATCATCATGATGGTCTACTCAATGTTAATGGTATCTTTGAGAATCGTTTCGATGTTATTTTAACTAATCCACCTTTTGGCGCAAGAGTTGAAAAGGACTTGAAAATATCAGAGGCAGACAGATTTACAGATGAAGCCAAAATTGAAGATTATAAAGAGCGGTATGGTAAAGAGGAATACGAAAGAGCGTTAAGTCAGGTTAATGATAATGTCGGCAAATCGTTATTAAGCTTATATAAGATTGACAGTAGTTTGACGGAAGTTCTTTTTATTGAGCGTTGCCTAAATCTATTAAAACCAGGCGGAAGAATGGGTATTGTTCTTCCTGAAGGCGTGTTGAATAATACAAATCTACAAAAGGCACGCGATTTCGTGGAAGGAAAGGCCAAGATTCTCCTGATTGTGTCTATTCCTCAGGATGTTTTTATCGCATCTGGAGCAACTGTAAAGCCAAGTCTCCTTTTTTTCAAGAAGTTTACTGAGGAAGAAGCATTTGAGTATTCACAAATTTTACATCAAGCCCAAATGAATGTCTCGTCTAAATATGAGAATGAAGTTAATGAACTTGAAGGAAAGTTGAAATTGAGAGGTAAAGAAGCCCTTTCAAAGGAAGAGAAAAAGACTTTTCGAGCTAAGTTGAAAGCCTTACAAGAAAGAATGGAGACAGAAATTAAGTCAATAGTCAAAGAACAATTTGACTATGAAATTCCAATTGTTGAAGTTCAAAAGGCAGGAATTAGCTCAACTGGTGCTGAGATAGAAAACGAACTTATACCATTAGCTAAGGAGTTTGCTCCCTATCGTATTGAAAACAAATTATGGGGAGTGCCAATAAAATCGGTCAAATATAGAACAGACGATGAGGGTAATACATTCCGTTTTAGAATGACGGAAGATATTGTCTCCGAACCTGAGGTGTTTTATAATATTAAACAGTGATGATTATGCATTCTGGTAAATATAACTTTATTAATTTTATAAGTTACAAGGCATTATCTCTATGGGATGTTAAGCGATATGTGCAAAATCAGATATCGTTCCATAATTCTGTCAAGTTGAAGGATGTATTGGCTCCCTTCGTTGAACCTATTTCAAAAGAAGAAATACTTTCTAATAATTGGCAGATTATTTCCAAAATCAATTTTGCTGGTAAATTGTATTTGCGTGATAAAGGTGAAACTAATACATTCAAAGGAAATCTTAACAAGGTAGATTCTGATTCATTAATTTACTCCAAAATAAATGTTAGACATGGATGTATTTACTATCATCCTATAAATGCAATTCCATTTGCTGTGAGTTCAGAATATCCTGTATATAAAATAGATTCGTCTAAGGTACTTGGTGATTATCTCGTTATGGTTATTCAAAGTAACGACTTCAAATCCATCCTTAACAAAAAAGCAACAGGTATTTCAAAAGCAAGAGTTAAACCGACAGAATTTCTTGAAACAGAAATGCCAATTCCATCATTATCCACTCAAAAGGAACTTCTTCGCAGATATAATGATAGCATTTGTAAAGCGCAAGAGTTGGAACAAAAGGCCGTCCAAATCGAAGAAGGTGTAAAGTATTACATCATAGACTTATTAGGTGCTACGACCAAACAAGCTCCAATGGGACAAGAAGGTAAATATAAATATTGGAATTTTGTCCATTTCGTTGACGTTGCTGAGTGGGGTGTTGACATTATCCAGAAGAAGCAAAAAAAGGAGATTTTCAAATATCCAATGGTTAAGATTAAAGATATATGTTTATTGGGAAGTGGTGGTACACCATCTCGATCATGTCCGCAGTATTACAATGGAAATATACCATGGATAAAGACTGGTGAGGTTCTTAATGAAGAGATTCTTGAGACAAAGGAGCATATTACTGAAGATGCTATAGCAAATAGTTCTGCAAAACTGTACCCAAAGGGTTCTCTAATTATTGCTATGTATGGACAAGGAGAGACGAGAGGTCGAACTGCCAAATTGGGCATAGATGCAACTACCAATCAAGCATGTGCAGTTTTACATGATATAGATAACAGCATTGTTTCTACTGATTATCTCTGGTATTACCTCCAGGGACGCTATGACGATTTGCGTTCTCTGGCCAGTGGTAACAACCAACCAAATCTCAATGCTGGTAAAATCAACAATTATGATGTAGTTGTTCCGCCCATGGATGTTCAAAATGAAATGGTGGCTCACATCAAGAAACAAAAGGCCTTGTTAAAACAGCTAAAGAAGAAAGCTCAAGATATAAGAGAAAGAGCTTTAAAAGAATTTGAAAAAAAAATATATAATACTGATGTTTGAGGATGACAACAAACGAGAAATCACAATATTTTAGATTAAGAGAATTGACGATATCTGGTTATAAAAACATAAATAATCTAGATGTCAGTTTTAAAGACCAAGATGGTATTACGGTTCTCATAGGCAATAATGGCTGTGGAAAAAGTAATATTATCGAAGCTTTATCTTCAATTTTTGCTGGACTTTATAATGAGAAACTTCATACACCGCAATTTAGTTTCCGTATCCAATATGAATTATTGTATCACACAATTGATATCGTATATGACAAACAAGAATATGTGATAACAGTCGATGATTATCAAATATCAAAAGCAAGTCTTGAAAAAGATAAGGATATTTATTTGCCTAAAAATATTATTGCATGTTATAGCGGTGAATATTTACGTCTCTTTGATCTTTTTTTCAAACCATATTATGATAATTATATTACAATTGTCAAAAAAGAAGAGAAAATACCGTCCTTGCCTTTGTTGTATATTAATAAATACAATTTAGAAATAGCAGTTTTGACATTGTTTTTTTACGACTTCTCTGTTTTTTCGGATATCTCGTCTTTTTGTTATGACACATTGAATATAAAAAATATTAAGAACATAACTTTTTCGTTCAATAAAGACAAAAAGGTTCTTTCATGGAAAGAGAATGAAGTCATAAGAATGGTTAAACTATTATGCAATTCTGATTCTATAAAAGTCGGGGATAAGGAAACTTTAAGTTATGATGTATTCAAAAGAATATTATCTTCTTATGAAGGAAATGAACGAGAGTTGTTTCAGCATCTGTATGGTGCAACAATGTCAAAAAAGGATAAGATAATAACAGATATTAGTATTGAAGTTGAGCTAAATACAGGTTCTGTTATCAATATTAATGACTTGAGTGAGGGAGAAAAAAAATATATCCTAATGAAGGTGATTCTTGAAACTCTTGCTGATGAAAATTCCTTACTACTTTTTGATGAGCCTGATGCTCATATTCATATAAGCAGAAAAGCAGAACTTGGAGATATATTCGAAAAATACAAAAATCGCGAGAATGTCATTACTACACATTCTCCAACTATGGCAGTGAGTTTCTCATCACACCTAATCGGACTTGGAACAGATAAAGGGCATGTCGTTAAAATAGACCACGATAAAGAAAAAATAGTTTCTCGTATAACAGAAAAGATGTGGAACGTCCATGAGCAAAATGCCTTTTTGTCATCTAACAAGCCTATGACATTGCTTGTGGAAGGAAAGACAGATAAGATTCATATAGAAGAAGCATATAAACATTTAAGTGGAGATTTCCCTTTTTTGGACTTTGATATATTTTCTATGAATAGTTCTGAACATATAAGGGAAGTATTAATAGGATTGTCTTGTTCAGAAATCAAATGGGATAAGCAATTTGTTGGTATCTTTGATAATGACCAAGCAGGGCAAAAAGATATTGGTAGCGGTTTCGAAAAAGAAAAAAGTGAAGAAAGGATAAAACATGTAAAGTACAAGGATGGAATGCCATCAACATCCTTTTATGCTTTTTTGTTACCAAAGCCGAGTGGTTATACTGACAAGGATTTTACTATTGAAAATTGCTATGATGCTTCAAAATATGAAGAAGCATTTAGTGCGGCATTAGAAGATAAAAAGGGCTATTTTGTGGGATTATCCATTGATACTATAGCGGATGATCTTAAGAATAAGTCAAAAACTATTTTAGCAAATAATGCAAAGTCTTTTGCTGCAAGTGATTTCAAAGAGTTTAGGCATATTTTTGAGTTGCTAGATAAAATAAGACAACTTATGGGGTAATTATATGGACTTATACCAGAAAGATAATTATATTATAGATGATATAGAAAACCTCATAAATAATGAGGTTGAAGAGAATGTACACCTTGATTACAAAGCATCTGGTGCTTTGGACAAAGAGGATAAAAAGCGTACAGAGATAACAAAGGATGTTTCTGCATTTGCTAATTCCGATGGTGGAATTATTGTTTATGGAGTTTCTGAAGAAGGTCATAGACCCAAAGGATTTAGTCCTATTGACGGTAGAATATACACGAAAGAATGGTTGGAGAATGTAATACAACTGATTCAACCAAGAATAGATAACCTGAAAATATATCCAGTCAGAATAAATGATTTGGAACAATCTATATATGTAGTGAAAATACCAAGAAGTGGAAATGCTCCACATATGGCAAGGGATAAACGTTATTATAAGCGATTTAACTTCAAGTCTGATCCAATGGAAGATTATGAAGTTAAAGATTTGTATAATAGAACCTCAATTCCGAAATTAGAAATAACTGGCTGTCTTTTTAGCCATAGGGAAACTGATACTGAAATTGAATACGAATTAGTTGCAGGAATTGCTAATAATGGTAATCACGTATGTGAATCATACAAATTAAATTTCTATATTAATACGGCAACATATTGTAATAAGATATCATATAAGCCATTAGAAGTTAAAAATTCATTTACTATCATAGGAAAAAATAGATTGAAACTAAGTTCTCCTTCACAAGAGCCTATTTATCCAAATGAGCAATTGGATATGGGGCATTTTGAAATAACAGTAAAGAAAGAGAACAACGCCCTTTTTTTAAATGGACTTATTATAGATATGATACTCTTTTATCCCGGTGGTAATTATGACTTAGCTTATATTCCTTCCACAAAAGAGTTTATTGAAGGACGAGATAATATTAATAAGGTCTTGGATAATATATAATAATATGGGCAAAACAGTAACAACATATTTAATAGACGGAGACCCCAAAGGGACCCAGTATGTGTTCATCAGTAATAAAATTTGCCAGATGTATGTGATTCCTCGTTCTAATCTCTCTATTCTGAATGAGCGACAGGAATTGCAGACACCGGCATTTTATATCTTATTGGGTGAGGATGAGGCAACAAAACCAAAGGCTTACATTGGTGAGACGGAGAATTTCCGTGAACGGGTGAGAGATCACGAAAGTAAGAAGGCGTTTTGGCAAAAAGCCTTGCTGTTTATTTCTAAAGATGCTGCAATGACCAAAGCAGATGTCCAATATTTGGAACATAAGGCAATAACAGAAGCAAAGGTGTCAAATTCTTTTGTATTGAATGAAAATAAGCAAACACCTAAAGCACCTAATCTTCCTGAATATCGTAAGGACGACATGGACGAATTTTTCGAAGATGTAAAATTCCTCACCTCATTCATTGGTTGCAGCATATTTGATATAGCCAAGCCCAAAGAAGAACATCTTTTCTTTACCAAAGGGCGTGGCTGTAACGCAAAAGGTTTTTATCATAGTAAAGGCTTCACTGTGTTGAAAGGAAGTACGATAGTGAGTTCTTCTTCTCCGTCCTTTAAATGGAAAAATAAGCGTGAAAAGATGTTGGGCGAATATACGCACCCTTCTAATGGGAAATCAGAATTGAGTTCAGATACAACTTTTAATAGCCCAAGCACTGCTGCCGATTTCTGTATAGGGAGTAGTAATAATGGTTGGCTTGTTTGGAAAGATAAAGATGGAAACACTTTGGATTCTGTGTATAGAAAACAATTAGAGTAAAATAAAAGTATCGAAATGGATATGAATGTAATATTAGGGTTTATAAGTATAGTGGTTACTTTAATGTGCGCTTACTTAGGTGCTTTGCTTCATCGTAAGACTGAGAGAATAAAAATTATGGAAGGGCAACTGTCTGAAAAAAGATACTCTGCCTATGCGAAACTTTATGATTTCTTCTATGAAATGCTTAAAAACACGGAGGATGACAGGAATGTTAACAACAAAGATATGCGTAATATGCTTCTTGATGCAAAGAAAGAGTTAATCATGTATGGGACAGATGAAGTTGTTTTCGCATTGAACAATTATTTAAGTTCCCTTACCGATGCAAGTACCTGTAAACAATTGGATAGTTTTTTGGATGTTATGCTGTTGATTAGGAAAGATATGTGTGGAAACACAAAGATAAACAGAGATGCTATCTTGTTAAATATAATGCAAGATAAGAAGGAACTACAAAAATTTAAAGCCATGGAATTAAATAAATCTGAATTATAGATTATCTTTGAAGTCGCAGTGATAAAATTTTATTAAAGCTTTCTTTTTTGTTTCGCTTAATCTATCAAGATATTTTTAAGCATCTTATAATCGGACAGTATGACAATACAAGAAATAACAACCCGCAAGGAAGACCAGACTTTTGATTGCAAGAGCGTTCAAATTGAGCCAAAGACATTTGCTGTACCCGTCGTAGCATTTGCCAACGCTGATATGTCGGATAGTGTGAAGCAACTATACAACGAAGCTGGTACGGTTTATAATAAGTCGCCAAGAGCGGCCTGTGCATTGTTGCGATTGGCAATAGACAGACTGTGCAACGAATTGGGAGAAACTGATCGAGATATAAACAAGAATATTGGCAATCTTGTTAAGAAAGGGCTACCACAAGCCGTCCAGCAAGCGTTAGATGTTGTACGCGTTGTAGGCAACAAGGCTGTCCACCCAGGTGTTATTTCATTTGATGTTGATGATAAAGGAACTGCAACCATGCTTATGCGCCTTCTGAATATCATTACCGAGCGCATGATTACCGAACCAAAAGAGATAGGGTCTTTATACGAAGGACTCCCCGAATCTGTGAAAGAGTCCATAACTAATAGGGATAAATAAATGGGAAAGATAACAATAGAACACTTGAAAACTCTGAAAGAGTCCGAAGACAAAGTTGAATTTAAGCAGGCTGCTCAAGGCAATTTCGCTTATGATGGAGGCTCTAAACCCAATCCTAAGGATAGAAGAAAGTGTATCTTAGGTTATGTCACTGCTCTTTGTAATGAAGGTGGTGGATATTTAGTGCTTGGAATGGAAGATGCCTATCCACATCAGGTGGTGGGCACAAGACAGAATGAAGGGGCTATCGGAGAATTGGAAGGCAACATTTATAGAGATACTTTAATCCGCCCGAATATTTATGAACTTTATGAAGATGAAATTACGAAGTAAGGACTATTATTGAGAAACTCGTTGATTCTCAACTCATCATCAAAGAAGGTGAAGGAGCATCTACCATATATAAAATAGCAGAAAAATACATTAAAAACTCTGCTTTAGTAGCACGTGCTTTTGATTTGGGAATAGAAGAAATGAAAAAACGCGGTGAGATATAATAAGTAAAAAGTCCAATAGCCGTCCAATATTCTGCATCAATTCGTTGTTTTTGAAACTATTATTTTAGATAATCTATTGATAATGAGTGATTTAAAAATGTCCAAAATGGTATCAAGAATGATAAAAAACTATTTGACGAAAGTAGCGTATTCAATTGGCGTAATGATAATTTATTTACAATATGATGCAAGCAAGCAGTAACGACAATATGCTCATCTACCAGTCGGCAGACGGGAAGATAAAGATAGACACAAGGTTTTGAGTACGAGCCACAGTGTGGCTGACGTTATAATTGCAAATATCTCATGTATGTTAAGGCTATGACAAAAAAAGAAGCAATAAAACTATTTGAGGAGCGCAAGGTGCGCACCGTGTGGGACGACAAAGAAGAGAAATGGTATTTCTCTATAGTGGATGTGGTGGCCATACTCGCTGAAAGTAAGGATTACACAACGGCACGCAAATATTGGAATAAGCTAAAACAACGCCTAAAAGAAGAAGGGAACGAAACGGTGACAAATTGTCACCAGTTGAAGCTTCGTGCTGCAGATGGGAAGATGCGTTTGACGGATGTTGCTGATACAGAACAACTTTTCCGCTTGATACAATCCATTCCTTCACCAAAGGCAGAACCCTTTAAGCAGTGGATGGCTCAGGTAGCCAGTACGAGGCTTGACCAACTGCATGACCCAGAGCTGTCTATTCAACAGGCGGTGACTGACTACCGCAGACTGGGATATTCTGAGGCATGGATTAATCAACGCATAAAAGCCATAGAGGTACGCAAAGAACTGACCGACGAATGGAACCGTACCGGTGTGAAGGAAGGTCTGGAATATGCATCGCTAACCGACATTATTACCAAAGAGTGGAGTGGGTTTACCACCAAGCAATACAAACAATACAAAGGATTGAAGAAAGAAAACCTGCGCGACAATATGACCAACCTTGAGATAGCATTCAATATTCTTGCAGAGGCATCGTCAACGGAGCTATCGAAGCAACGCAATCCCAGGGGCTATCATGAACAAACGAAGATAGCCAAAGACGGAGGCAGTGTTGCCAAGGCTGCACGCCACGAATTGGAAAGTAAACTTGGTCATTCGGTTATATCATCGGCTAAAGCCAGGGATTATTTGGCGCACGACACTGATGACGATGCCGAAAATTCATCGAATCTGTCTAATGGCTTGGAAAAGTAACTCTCTTGCCCCCATCGAATTAAAAGGAACGACAATTCAAAAAAGACAATGGAAGCGAACAACGACAATATGCTCATCTACCAGTCGGCAGACGGGAAGATAAAGATAGATGTAAGGTTTGAGAATGAAACTGTATGGCTGTCACAGGCACAAATGTGTGTACTTTTCGGCCGTGAGCGTAGTGTTATCACCAAGCATATAAACAATATTTTCGAAGAAAGAGAACTTGATGAGAATAGCAATGTGCAAATTTTGCACATTGCAGGTTCTGATAAGCCAGTAAAGTTTTACAACCTTGATGTCATCATCTCTGTGGGCTACCGGGTGAAGTCGCAGCAGGGCACACAGTTCCGCATTTGGGCTACACAGCGGCTCAGAGAATATATCATCAAAGGTTTTGCTCTGAACGATGACCGATTTAAGACAGGTTCGTCCTACAACTATTTTAAGGAACTCTTAGACCGTATTCGTGAGATACGCCTTTCTGAGAAAGTGTTTTATCAGCAGATAAAGGACATTTATAAAACAAGTATCGACTATAATCCGTCTGCCGATATGACATTGGCTTTCTTCCAGGAAGTACAGAATAAGCTGCTTTGGGCTGTAAGCGGAAAGACGGCTGCCGAACTTGTTTATTATCGTGCCAATGCCTCCCTGCCAATGATGGGACTTACATCTACGGAAAAAGAGGGGAAAGTTACCAAAGACGATGTCGTGGTAGGCAAGAACTACCTGGATGAAAAAGAAATCGGTCAGCTAAAACTTATCGTTGAACAGTTCCTTGCATACGCCGAGGCGCAGGCCATGGCTGAGAAACCAATGTATATGCGTGATTGGGTTCAGAAACTACGCCTTGTACTTACCATGAACGAGAAGAATATCCTTGAGCATGCCGACACAATTTCTCACAAACTGGCAGTAGCTAAAGCTACCAAGGAATATATTGCCTACAAAGAGCAGCAGCGACAAATAGAGCATCTTGACAGCATCAAGCAACTCGACCAAGACTTGAAACGTATTGCGCTACGAAAAAACAATAAGAAGAATAACGAGGAGAATAATCAATGATAGTACACACGCAATATCTTGGCAATGAGGAACTGTTGAAACTGCGGAAGACAGCTTTCCTTGCATCGAGCACCATTTCTTCGGAAACTGTACTGAAGGTGTACGACTGGGCAACGGATATGCGCAGCCAGGGGGAATGTGTCATTAGTGGGTTTAGTAGCAAACTCGAACAAGATGTACTCCATTTTCTGCTGAAGGGCAACCAACCGATTATTCTTGTTCTTGCCCGGCAAATGTATAAAGTTATTCCTCAGGAATTACAAGAAGCGTTAGCACAAAACCGTCTGTTGATTGTTTCGGTAACCAATGCTACACGCCAATCGAAAGATACAGCAATGGTAAGAAACAAGTGGCTTTGCGAAATGGCAGACAGGATATTGTTCATTGGCGTAACCGAGCAAAGCCGCCTCTATGCGCTTAAGACAGCCTTTAATGGTAAAAATATAATATTGTGATTTCGATTGAGCCTGGCACATGCCGATTGGGAACAATTTGGGAACATTCATAAGAAAAGAAAAAGCTAAGTATTTGAAATCAAACTACTTAGCTTTTTGCTTTGTACCCAGAGCCGGGGTCGAACCGGCACAGGTTTCCCTACTGGTGTTTGAGACCAGCGCGTCTACCGATTCCGCCATCTGGGCCTGTGCAACACGAGTTTGCGGGTGCAAAGGTAGTGTTTTTTTTTCAAGCGCACAAATTTTCTGGAAGTTTTTTAATGTTTATATATCATTCCTTCCTTTAATTGCTCAACAGCATCAGCTGTTACGAAAAGGCTGAGAAGCTGATAACCAAATGCCATCGCTGCACCAGGACCTCTTCCTGTTGTTATGTTTCCGTCAACAGTAACAAGTTCTGCTGTATAGTCTACACCTTCAAGATGCGACTCAAAGCCCGGATAACAGGTTGCTCTCTTGCCATTGAGAATACCGAGTTTGCCAAGAATCATCGGGGCGGCACAGATAGCAGCTATGTTCTTGCCTGCCTCGTTTTGCTTAATCAAAGCTTCGCATAGTGGCTGACACTCAAGCAGATTGCTTGTTCCCGGCATACCTCCGGGTAGGATAAGAAGATCAGCATCAGCGGTATCGATTTCTGAAATATGCTTATCGGCAATGACGGTTATACCGTGTGCTGTTTCTACATGCTTTGTATCAGCCACACTAACAGTTACGACTTCAACTCCACCTCTACGAAGAATGTCAACCGGTGCCAGTGCTTCAATGTCCTCAAAGCCATTGGCCAGAAATTCATATACTTTTGCCATGATAATTTTTATAATTTGTTTTTTTTACGTACTTTTGTAAGCACAAAGATACGAAAGACTGGTCAATATACCAAATAAAATATGACGAAAATGACTGATACGACACTTAGGTTTGCCATTTTTGGCAATGAATACCAGACAACCAAAACGGATTCTATAGAGAATCTTCTGTCCGTGCTTCGTCATTACAGAGCTTCTATATACATAGACAATCCCTTTCTTGACTTCCTCAAGGCTGAAGAGATTGATGTTGAAGGAGTAAACCGGCTTGCCGACAACGAGTTGGAAGTGGATTTCGTAATCTCAATGGGGGGTGATGGGACATTCCTTAAGGCTGCCGCAAAGGTGGGACAAAGGGATATTCCTATTATTGGTGTGAATATCGGCAGACTCGGTTTCCTTGCTGATATAATGCCTGAAGAGATAGAACAGGCTGTAAGCAGCATATATAATGGAGAGTATAAGTTGGAGAAACATGCCGTTGTAGAGGTGGAGATAGACGACTTGGAAAGTGGAGACACTGAACATAATTTCGCTCTTAACGATATTGCCATACTGAAACGTGATACAGCGGCAATGGTAACTATTCATGCAAGTATTGATGACGAATATCTTGTAACCTATCAGGCTGACGGGCTGGTAGTGTCAACTCCTACCGGCAGCACTGCCTATAATCTTTCCAATGGCGGCCCTATAATGGTGACAAGTGCCGATATTCTTTGTCTTACACCTGTTGCACCGCACAGTTTGAACATACGTCCAATAGTAATAAACGGCAATTCCGTGGTTACATTGTCCGTTGAAAGTCGTTCTCATAACTTCCTTGTTGCTGTTGACGGACGAAGCCGTACGCTAAGTGAAAGTTCCAAGGTGAGAATACGGAAAGCTCCTCACAATATTTCGATTGTAAAACTCAAGAATAAGAATTTCTATACTACTCTTCGCGAAAAACTGATGTGGGGATTAGATAATAGGGGGTAACAATACAGACAACCAATGTTTCTTAATATTCAGAACAACAAGTACAGTGCCAGAGAAATAATGCAATGGCTCTGGTTGACATGGAAGGGTAACCGTATGCAGGCTGTCCTCAATGCCCTGCTGGGTATGTTTTCGGTTGTTCTGAGTCTTGCCACTGTTGCTGCTGTAAAGAATGCCATTGATGTTGCATCAGGTTTTCGTGAGGGCAATATCTATTGGTCAGTAGGCGTAATGGGTATGCTTATTCTTGCTGAATTTGGAGTAAGCATATCGCAGACATGGGTTAGGAATATCTTAGGAGTAAGAGCACAGAACAAGATGCAGCAGCATATGCTCGACCGAATACTGCGTTCTGAATGGCAGGGAAAAGAGAAACACCATTCCGGCGATGTCATGAATCGTCTTGAACAAGATGTCAATACCGTGGTGAACTTCCTTGCAGAAACTCTTCCCAACACGCTTTCTGTACTTGCACTCTTTGTTGGTGCTTTTTTCTACATGTTCTCTATGGACAAGATGCTTGCTGTAATCATAGTGGCAATAATCCCAGTCTTTGTACTTTTCAGTAGAATCTACATGCGCCAGATGCGCCGTTTGACTCGCGATGTGAGAGTCTCTGACAGCGAGGTGCAGAGCATTCTGCAGGAAACTGTGCAGAACCGCATGCTTATAAAGACTCTTGAGGGCGACTCGACAATGGTTGACAGATTGGAGAATACACAGAGCACCTTGCGTAGAAAGGTTGTGAAGCGTACGGCATTCAGTGTGTTTTCGCAATTTATCCTTAATTTCGGCTTTGCTTTAGGCTATCTCATTGCTTTTCTTTGGGCTGCAATCCGTATGTCGAACAATACACTCTCGTTTGGCGGCATGACGGCTTTCTTGCAACTTGTCAACCGCATTCAGTCGCCGGCACGCAGTCTAACACGTCTTGCACCTGCCTTTGTGGGAGTATTCACAGCAGCGGAACGACTGATGGAACTTGAGGAGAATCCGCTTGAAGAACAGGGCGAACCTCTGGAAATGCCTGCACCATGCGGCATAAAACTTGAGAACCTGAGCTATGCCTATGAGGAAACTCCTGTCATAGAAAACCTCTCGTTCAACTTCAAGCCTGGCACTTGCACTGCCATATTGGGCGAGACGGGTTCAGGAAAGACTACTCTCATACGCCTGCTCATGGCGCTTATACGTCCACAGAGCGGCGTTGTCAATATATATTCCGGCGGTAATGACGGTGTGGCAGTAAGTCCTCGTCATCGCTGCAACTTTGTTTATGTGCCACAAGGCAATACCTTGATGAGTGGAAGCATACGCGACAATCTTCTTCTTGGCAATCCTGATGCAACCGACGAGATGATGTTTGCGGCTCTTGAAAAGAGTTGTGCAGAGTTTGTTGCTGAACTTCCCGAAGGTTTAGATACCGAATGTTCTGAACAGGGAGGTGGTCTGAGCGAGGGACAAAGCCAGCGCATAAGCATAGCAAGAGCATTATTGCGCAACCGCCCTATAATGCTTTTCGACGAGGCAACATCGGCTCTCGACCCTGATACAGAGTATCGTCTGCTGAAGAACATACTTGCCTCAAATGATAAGACAATTATTTTTATAACCCACAGATTGGCAGTAGTAGAATACTGCGACCAAACATTAAAATTATGATAGACATTATAAGTACATTCGCACTTGGACTTGCAGTGATAATCCATCCTTGTACAGCTGCACCAAACATAGCAACAATGACATATATTTACAGCAAAAGCGAAAAGCGCAGTGCTGTGTTGTGGTTATATGTTCTTGGGCATACAGCCCTTTATCTCAGTCTCGGTCTTGTAATATCATTCCTTCTGCGCCGAGGTATTATAGCACTTGGCGACCAAACTCCAATGGAGTGGATGCAGCCTGTACTCGTAAGCGTGTTCGTTATTTCAGGCATACTCCTTATCTACAGTTCGCTCCGCTCACATCACCATCATCATACAGCCTCAACATCTCGACTCTTTACAAGTGTGCCAGGTGCGTTCATTGGTGGAGTACTGTTGGCTGTGGCATTCTGTCCGGAGGCGGCTGTAGCCTTCTTTGGTGTAATGATTCCTCTGTCGGTCACTTCGTCGGCAGCCTATTTCATACCTGTTGCATATGCTGCGGCAACAGCCATTCCATTGACATTGGCAGCTGTTGTTCTGCACAAAGGAATAAATCTGAAGTTAAACTATCTGCAAACAGGTTCTAAATGGTTTAACCTCGTTATGGGCATATTGTTTATTATTACAGCCTTAATAATACAATTCCTGTAAGTTTTAGCAGTTGTTTAATCCCAAATCTCATTAGATTCCGAACTGATTGTGTTCGATTATCTTGCAGATTGACTTTCACTGTTACCTTGATGTAGTAACTACTTCAATGTGACAGTGAGAGACAAGATGCGGATAAGCGGAGCAGGCAGTCGTAAAGCATAAAGAGTAAAGCATAGAAAAAGAAGTCTGCGGTCTAATGACGTATTTGGATTAATTGCTTGGTTAGTTAGTTGTAATCTCTCCAATAACTAACTTATAATCCCCCAACTAACTATTGCGGTCATGTTTCCCAAATGCGAAACGCATGTTTCCCAATTGGGAAACACATGTACCTCAATTGGGAAACACATGTACCTCAATTGGGAAACACATGTACCTCAATTGGGAAACACATGCGCCTCAATTGAGAAACACATGCACCCTAATTGGGAAACATGACACCGCTAACTGTTTTCGCACATTACTACTCGTTGTTAAGCCAAAGTAACAATGGCTTTCGCGAAACAACTTGTGTACCATTTTCATTACAATAAGGAGGCAAGGATCAATTATAATCCTTGCCCCCTCTATACATCTAATTAGTGAAAACTACTTCTTAATGAGAAGTGCTGAACTCAATGGCGAGATGATTCCTGTGAGTATGCCTTTCTTTACAGTGAATGTCTTGCCGGAAACGTTGTCTTTGTACTTACCGTTAGGCAGTGTTGTAGAGAGAGAAACCGATTGCTGGGCATTTGAAATGTTGATAAGCGCAGCACCCTTCTTGCCTCTTGCCACCTGCACTACCTGCCCGTTGTCAGAATAGTAAATGCTCTCTGGCTGACCCGACATGGCTTTGCGGAACTTGTTTACTGCCACAACCTCTGGGTGCTTGAAGGCATCGTTGCCTTTTTTGCCTACTATGTTGTTGCCCCAAACGTTGCCCGGAGCACTGCCGTCAGGACGGTTATAGAAGAGAGGTGTGCCGAATTGGCGTGCCGTTATGAAAATCCAACCCATGCGAATCTGGGCATCTGTAAGTGAGGCACTCTCGTGTGCATTACAATAAGTATCGTGACTCTCAACCCAAGTAACAAGCTGGTGAGGTTTTGCCGGGTGGCAATAGCCGGCAATCTCGCTCTGTTTCCAGCCGTGTCCTTCAAGGGCGTCACGTACACACCAGCCCATTGAACTTGCAGTGACGGCACCTATCATGTCGGCATATTCCACTTCCTTCACGTTTTTGTCTTGAAGAACTTCCCCATAGATGAACAGACTGTCGGCAGGAAGAGACATTAGCAATCCCTTGACAGCTTTCTTTCCTGTTGCTACTTCCCAGAAATCGTTCTGTGGAGAGCGTGGGTCAAGCGGGTCGCTTGGCAGACCTATATGTTTGGCAGTGTCATAGCGGAAACCACGAACACCGCATGCAAGGAGGTCGTTTACATAAAGCATGTAGTAATGTTGGAAGTCGGGATTCTCGGTGTTGACATCAGGCAGACCACCCATCTGCCCGGTTGTGCATTGCATGCGGTCGTTGTAATCTTTTATTTCTGTAAAGCCTGCTGCATGATACAGATTGTCATGTCCTCCTACAGCTGCATCCAAGTCAGGTTCCACCTGACAGTCGTTAATGGCGGTATGGTTGGGTAGGACGTCAACAATCACACGTACTCCATATTTGTTTGCCTCTTTGCACAGGGCTATGAGGTCGTCACGTGTGCCCATCTGATAGTTGCCAATCTTCCAGTCGGTAGGTTGATATTGATAATACCATCTGCCACGTCCGAAGAGTTGGTTGCCCCCACCTTTGTCGCGGCTTACTTCTGTGACACAATGCTGGGCAGGAGAAGTCTGGACGATAGAATATCCTGCCGCTGCAATATCAGCCATGTGCTCTCGAATAGTGTTGAACGACCAGCACCATGCATGGAGTATTACCTCGTCGTTAGACCTTGGCGATGTATTCTGTTGTGCATTTATCCCCTGCCACATTATGGTGGTGAGGGTAATAAGTAAAAGAATCTTTTTCATTATAATTAGGATTTAGTTATGACGGAATGACTTTTCTGTCATATGTTAGTGTCTGTAAAGATAATCAGGGTATAATAAAAGGCAGGCCGTGCGACCTGCCTTTTTATATTCTGACATATTACTTGTTCATGTACTTTCTGCCGTTCTTGATAACGATACCTTTGTATGAATCGTCAACTCTCTGTCCTGCTAAGTTATATATGCCGCCATCTAAAACAGAAGGAGCATAAGTCTTAACATCTTCAATAGCCAGTACTGTTGGATCTTCAAGGGCAGGGTTGGCGGCTAATGATGTAGATTCATACCAACCCTTGTCAGTGAATGTCATATCCTTAGTCTGCGGAGTACCGCTGTTGTTGAAGATTATGTGTGTAGGTGTGGCAGTCAAAGTGCCGTAGTAGCACCATTGCCATACGTAGCGTCCATCCTTGTGCTTTCCTATCTTGTAACAGTTCTCGCCAGGCCATATGTTGCCAGTGTAGTTCATATTGCCATTATTGCTATCCCATACCCATGCTTTTATTGTCTTCTTCCAAGATTCTGGAGCTACGAAATAAGCAGTGAAAGTGTATCCTGTAGCAGGAGTGTCGAATGTTTCAGACTCTTCTGCCGCAATCTCGAACTGACGTGATATGGTGTGTGTTACAACACCGTTGACAAGCAAACCTACAGTAAGCGTGCAGCTTGTTGTGATGTCAATCTCTGTACCGTTACTAACCTTGGTGCTTGAAGCTGTAGGAGTAGTCCCGTCAGTAGTATATACAAGTTGTGCGTCATTGCTTTGTGAAGCGGCAATGAGTTTCACCTTGAATGCCTGAGTGTATTTTCCAGAAGGCATGTTGGCAAAAGCCTGCTCGGTTTTCTTCTGTACCAAGTATTTGTAGTGATGACCAACTAATACTTCAACCCACGCAGAAGTAGCATTGAATGAATTAGCGCCACTTCCTACAACAGCCATCAAATCGCCTGAAGCCGAACCAGTGACACGTACTCCGGAGTAAGTCTTCTGTGAGTAGCTGAAAGAATATGTGCTTGTGTTTTTGATGCCCATCTGCTTGCGCACGTCAATCATATTCTTAATTTCTTTTTTGTAGTCGAGCCAGTGAGGCAGGAATACACAAGGAGTGCCGGGAACAGCAAGCATGAATGCATTGGCAGCAAGAGTGTCGGCACGCAGCGGTCCAGAACTTGAACCGTCGGCACGCACCTGAGTATCGTGGTTTTCTACAAATGTTATGCCGTATTGCTTATAGTTTACGTCATTAATGAGGTTGTTGGTGTTTTTGTTTTGCAGCAGAGTCCAGTCGCTGTTGCCGGTGTAGCTGTTATAGCCTATTCCACCGTTTACTGCATCGCGCATGTTGTACTTGAACTGGAAGTCGAAAGCCGCACTTCGTTTTTCAGTGTAGTTTATCCAAGTTTTTATGGCATCGTTGCTGTCCCAGTATTCACCAATAGAATATTGAACGCCTGCATAGTCGTTGTAATCACGAATGCGTGAAGCATAGAATCCTTTCACCATGTCATAGCGGAAACCTGTGTAGCCAATATCTTCAAGCAGATACTTCAAGTAAGCCTTAACAATCTTCTGTACATTTTCTGATTTATGGTCCAAATCACGCATTCCTGACCAGTCTTCACCTTCGTCATTGTTCTGCGAAAGTTGATAACCGTTTTGGTCTGCCCATGCCTTTGCCTTACCGCCATCATCGTTGGCACAGATGTCAGTGCTCTGCATCTGATAAGTCACGCCCTTGTAGGTTTCGGCAGGAAAATCAACCCAGTTTGATGCGTTCTTGCGATGGTTTATCACAACATCGCCGATAACGCCCGTACCTTTGCTCTTAAGAGTTTTAATCATAGAACGTAGTTCAGCCTCGGTTCCGAATGCGGAATTTTGGTTGAAATAATAGAGGGGATCATATCCCATAGAAGAGTAACCGCCTGTAAAACCTGACTGTGGAACCCAAATAAGAGAGAAATATCTGCTTAGTTCGTCAGCCTGTTTTTCAAAAGTTGCCCATTGAGTATCATCAAATGAATCCCAATGAAATGCCTGAAGCATGACTCCTCCATAATTGGTAGGCCATCCGTTGGCAAAAGTAGATAAAGGCATAAGTAGTGCAAATGCCAAGGATAAAAGTAGTTTTTTCATAATTTTCTTTTTGTTATTTCGTTTTATGTCGGTTGTGATTTTATTTGACAAAGGTAATATAAAAAAACAAATAACTATAATTTAATCAGTTGATTTAATAAAAAGTATATGCAAACGTTGCCATTTTCACTCTTTTTAGCTAACTTTGCAATCAAACATATTCACATTATCACACAATGATAACATTCTTCAAAACCCCAAGCAACAGTATTATTGCTACTCAAGTTGACCACAAACTTGAGAATGAGGAGACTAACAAACTTTGTTGGCTCTATGGAGGTGCCTCCCTTATTGAGAAAGAGTATTTGGATGGTTGCTATGTAGGCCCACGCCGTGAAATGATTACTCCTTGGAGTACAAATGCCGTTGAGATTACGCAGAATATGCATCTTAGCGGCATTTTGCGTATAGAGGAATATTTCCCTGTAAGTTCAAAAGATGCAGATTATGACTCTATGCTCCAACGAATGTATGAGGGTCTTGACCAAGGGATTTTCACTGTTGATATTAAACCGGAGCCTATCAAGCACATTGAGAATCTGGAAGAATACAACGAACAGGAGGGATTGGCTCTGTCTGCAGATGAAATAGAATACCTGCATACGGTGGAGAAAGACTTGTGCAGGCCGCTTACTGATTCGGAAGTGTTTGGTTTTGCACAGATAAACTCTGAGCATTGTCGTCACAAAATATTTGGTGGCACATTCATCATTGATGGTGAGGAGAAAGAAAGTTCGCTCTTCCAGATGATAAAGAAAACCACTGCCGAAAACAAGAATAAGATTCTCTCCGCTTATAAAGATAATGTGGCATTTGCTGAAGGTCCTGTTATTGAACAGTTTGCACCGGCAGACCATTCAAAGCCTGATTATTTTAAGACTAAGGAGGTAAAGAGTGTTATCTCACTTAAGGCTGAGACACATAACTTCCCTACAACTGTTGAACCGTTCAATGGTGCTTCAACAGGTACTGGCGGTGAAATTCGCGACCGTATGGGAGGTGGAGTCGGCTCATGGCCATTGGCAGGAACTGCTGTGTATATGACTTCATATCCCCGCAAGGAAGGCGATGTTCAGCCATGGGAGAATATGCTGCCGGTAAGAGAATGGTTGTATCAGACTCCAGAGCAGATACTAATAAAAGCCTCTAATGGTGCTTCTGACTTCGGTAATAAGTTCGGTCAGCCTCTTATCTGCGGTTCTGTATTGACTTTCGAACATCAAGAGAAAGATGAGAAATATGCCTACGATAAGGTTATAATGCTTGCAGGAGGTGTAGGTTATGGTACGGAACGCGACTGTCTGAAAGGTAAACCGCAACAAGGAAACAAGATTGTTGTAATGGGTGGTGAGAACTACCGCATAGGTCTTGGTGGTGGTTCGGTATCGTCTGTAGAAACAGGAAGATACTCTTCCGGCATAGAACTTAATGCTGTGCAGAGAGCTAATCCTGAAATGCAGAAACGTGCATACAATGTTATTAGAGCATTGTGTGAAGAAGACGAAAATCCTATTGTCAGCATACACGACCATGGAAGTGCCGGACATGTTAACTGCTTGTCGGAGCTTGTAGAGGAATGCGGCGGTCTTATAAAGATGGATAGGCTGCCCATTGGTGATAAAACGCTTTCTGCAAAGGAAATTATTGCAAATGAGAGTCAGGAACGTATGGGACTGCTCATTGATGAAAAAGCCATTGAGCGTGTGCAGCAGATTGCCGACCGCGAGCGTGCACCTATGTACACCGTTGGTGAAACCACTGGTGATGCTCGTTTTGCTTTTGAACAGGCTGATGGTGTTCGTCCGTTTGACCTTGCCGTGGAACAGATGTTCGGTTCTTCGCCAAAGACTGTGATGGTTGACAAGACCGTGGAAAGGAAATATGAAGTTGCAATATACAAAGAGAGCGAGATTGATACGTATCTGAAGAATGTACTTCGACTGGAGGCTGTGGCTTGTAAGGACTGGTTGACTAATAAGGTTGACCGCTCGGTATCAGGTCGTGTAGCTCGTCAGCAATGTCAGGGTGAACTACAACTGCCATTAAGTGACTGTGGTGCTGTGGCTCTGGATTATAGAGGACGCAAAGGTATAGCAACTGCTATCGGACATGCTCCTCAAGCAGCCCTTGCCGACCCTGCAGCCGGCAGTGTGCTGGCAGTAGCCGAATCATTGACTAACCTTGTTTGGGCGCCTATGGCAGACGGTATGGACAGCATATCACTATCAGCAAACTGGATGTGGCCATGCCGTGCTCAAGAAGGTGAAGATGCTCGTCTGTATGAAGCGGTAAAAGCATTGTCAGACTTCTGCTGCGCCTTACAGATAAATGTTCCTACAGGTAAGGACTCTCTGTCAATGACACAGAAATATCCTAATGGCGAGAAGATTATTTCTCCGGGAACAGTAATCGTTTCATCGGGTGGTGAGGTAAATGATGTTCGTAAGATTGTATCTCCGGTAATGAAGAACGTTACTAACAGCCGTTTCTATCATATTGACTTCTCGTTTGATGAATTGCAATTAGGAGGCTCTGCATTTGCTCAGACGCAGGGCAAGGTGGGAAGCGATGTTCCTACAGTTAAGAATCCTGAATATTTCCGCGATGCCTTCATGGCAGTTCAGGAATTGATAAAAGAAGGACTTGTTCTTGCCGGACATGATATATCGGCTGGTGGACTTGTTACAACCTTGCTTGAAATGGCATTTGCCAATACAAAGGGAGGCATAAAGGTAAGCCTTGATAAAATTCAGGGTACTGATATTGTTAAGGCTTTGTTTGCAGAAAATCCCGGAGTTGTAATACAGGTCAGTGACGAGAACAGTGCCCGAGTTAAGAAAATACTCGAAGATGCCGGTGTGGCATATATTAAAATAGGTGTACCACAGGGACAGAGAGTATTGACAGTAGAAAAGGAACATCGTACTTTCGACTTCAATATTGACGACATGCGCAAAGTGTGGTATGAGTCTTCATACCGTATGGACCGCCGTCAGAGTTTCAATGGCAAGGCTAAAGAACGACGTGATAATTTTGGTAAACAGCCGGTGGAACTTGTTTTCAGTGAACAGTTTACTGGTCGTCTTAGTCAGTATGGTCTTGACCCTGACCGCAAAACAGCAAGTGGTATTCGTGCTGCTGTTATTCGTGAGAAGGGCACAAACTCAGAGAGAGAAATGGCATACGCATTCTGGCTTGCAGGATTTGATGTGAAAGACGTTACGATGACCGACCTTATTACTGGTCGTGAGACTCTGGAAGATGTCAATGTGATTGCTTTCTGCGGCGGTTTCTCAAATTCCGATGTACTTGGTTCTGCTAAGGGTTGGGCGGGAGCATTCCTGTTTAATCCAAAGGCAAAGGTTGCTATCGATAATTTCTATGCCCGCAAGGATACATTGTCATTGGGTGTTTGCAACGGTTGTCAGTTGATGGTTGAACTTGGACTGCTTAATCATACTGGTGCAGTGAGCGACTCCCGCGACTATGCACAGATGCTTCATAATGACTCGCATAAGTTTGAATCAACATTCATAAGCCTTGCTATTCCTCATAACAACAGTGTTATGCTCGGAACACTCGGCGGTTTCAAGATAGGCTGCTGGGTTGCTCATGGTGAGGGTAAGTTCCGCCTGCCGCTGGACGAGCAGGAATACAATATTGTTGCAAAATACAATCAGAAAGAATATCCCGGCAATCCAAACGGTTCTGACTATAATGTTGCAGCAGTATGCAGTAAGGACGGTCGTCATTTGGCAATCATGCCTCATCCCGAACGTACATTCTTCCCTTGGCAGAGTGCTTTCTATCCACAAAGCAGAGTTGCCCATGACGAGGTTACACCTTGGATAGAGATGTTCGTAAATGCTCGTATCTGGGTAGAGAAACAAATGAAAAACCAATGATTTGGATTTTATTTAAGACATTCTTCAAAATAGGCATAGTCACTTTTGGTGGTGGCTATGCCATGATTCCTTTGATAGAAGCCGAAGTGGTAGATAAACATAAATGGATAGAGAAAGAACAATTTCTTGATTTGATAGCCATTGCACAGACTTGTCCTGGTGTTTTTGCAATAAACATAAGTACATTCGTGGGTTTCAAGCTAAGGAAAACAACAGGTGCTGTTATTTCTTCAATAGGAACAGCTCTTCCTTCTTTTCTGATTATTCTACTCATAGCAATGGTGTTCAGGCAGTTTCAGGATATTCCTTGGGTGGAAGCGTGTTTCAAAGGCATACGTCCGGCTGTGGTTGCACTTATAGCCGTACCAACGTTTAATCTGGCTAAGAGTGCAGGTATAAACATTTATACGTGCTGGATTCCTATTGTTAGTGCATTGCTGATATGGCTTGTAGGAGTAAATCCTATATTAATAATTATAGTGGCTGCTCTTGGAGGTTATCTATATGGCTCTTTCATGAAATCATAAACAAGGGAAAGGTGATTCTCCTTTCAATACTACGATATGATATTTCTAAGTCTTTTTATAACATTTTTCCAGATAGGTCTTTTCGGATTCGGCGGAGGATATGGCATGTTGTCGCTTATTCAAACAGAGGTGGTGGTGAGGCACAGCTGGCTTACAACGGCTGAATTTACGAATATAGTGGCAATAAGTCAAATGACCCCTGGACCTGTAGGAATAAACTCGGCAACCTATTGCGGATATGTAGCTGTGCATAATGCCGGATATAGTAACGCTATTGCTATGCTTGGCTCTCTTACAGCTACATTTGCCTTAATGCTGCCATCTTTGATTCTGATGATTCTTATATCAAAGATGTTTCTTAAATACATGAATGCACCTGTTGTTACTAATGCTTTCATGGGGTTGCGTCCTGCGGTAGTTGGTTTATTGGCTGCGGCAACACTATTGTTGATGAATCGTGAGAATTTCTCACTACCGTCAATTAACATGTGGCAATTCTGCATAAGCGTAGGACTATTTGCTGCAACATTCGTAGGAACAAAGTATGTAAAGGTGAACCCTATAGCTATGATAGGTCTTTCTGCATTTGCAGGATTGATGCTTCTTTATTAAAATTATTCATGCTTATGAGAAAGAAAAGTAGAGAGATGGATGCCGCTTTCGCTTTTGAGGTGCTTGACCGTGCTCCTTTCGTAACGGTAAGTTTTACAATGCCCGACGGATCTGCTTATGGATTGCCGCTTTCGCTTGCACGTACTGACGAGCAGACTTTTTATTTCCATTGTGCTTTAGAGGGTGACAAACTTGATGCCATTGCCCGTAATCCGCATGTATGCCTGTCGGCTGTAACAAAATGCAAACCCACAGTCGGACCTAAAGACAACTCTTTCACAATGGAATACAAATCAGCTGTGGCATTCGGTGAAGCCGAGTTGGTAACCACCGAGGAGGAAAAGATTAAGGGACTTCGCGCTATATGCCAGCGTTTCCTGCCCCATCACATGCCGGCATTTGATGAGGCTGTGGCACGTAGTCTTGACAGAACGGCAGTTGTTAGAATAACATTAATACAATCGCCGACAGGTAAACGTAAACAGTACGACCGTGGAGGTAATGAGATGAAATATGGAAGAATGGAGTAGTGACTTTACTGCCACGCCTATGACAGCAGTACTGTTACAACTATGGTGGTCACCTTATGGTTAGTTGTCAGGTTTCTTATAAAACTTAGGTTATGGTATTGTTATTGACTTGGTTTTTAATCCGTCGTAGGTATAGATATTGATGTTTATGACATCGCCCGTTAGGAATAAGTTCCTGTCAATAGGAATGCTGAGATAAGCCGTAGAGGAATAATGTTCCGGCACACCGTTTTGGCTGTGGTATAATGTAAGGCTGTATTTGCTGTTGTTTGTTGTGTCGCCACTATTCTTTTTTAGCATGATTCCTAATTTGTGCATGCTGTTTTGACTATCATCGGCTGCACCAACTTTCAACTTCAACCCAAGGTTGATATATTTGCCGTTTTCGCTTATCCATATGCTATTCCATATTACAGGATCTTGCTTCTGCATAGTAAGTAGTGGTGTCTGTTGCGGAATGCACACATAAACAGGATTTACATTTCTGAGGAGTGTAGTGTTTGTTCCTTTGTCGTCATAATAGACAAGCGCTCTGTATATAGTATCTGCCTTTAATCCATTTATTGCTACAGGTCTTTCCAATGTAAGTTCCCTGTCATCATCAGTGATGAAAGCCACAGCTTTTGATTCGTTATTTGTGCGGAGCATTGCAAAATCAGAGGTGAGATAAGAATATTCACCATCCCCCTGATTGTATGTGTCGTTTGTACATGTTGCAAAAAGAATTGCGGATAGTATCAGGCTTAAATACTTTCTCATAAGTATGACATTATTTATTTGGTTGCCTCGAGATAGTTTCTAAGCGGGTTGGCATACATGTTCAGCATCTTCTCCATTAAGAAAGCATTGTCCTTATTAGGAATGTCAATCTTTTCGAGTTGTCCTTTCAGATATTTTTCAAATTTAGCTTTGTCTTCAATTGTGTAGTGGCTTACAAAATCAAGAGTTCCGTTAAGAGTATCCAAAGCTATGTAGTTATTAGGATAGAGTTTGTAATTGCTGTGTATGGCTTTGTCTATACGTCGTGCTACTTCAGGATAAAGTTCCTGAGCTTGCATACCGTCTAATCCTTCTAACCACAAATTTATGCATGGCGCTGTTTCATAATGTATGTGTCCTTTGAATCCCATTATTCCTACCTTCATGTTTTCAAGGTCGTCCTGCCTGCTCTTTTTGTATGCAGGATTATCGCGTTTAAGTTGGAACTCCTTTGCTTTGAGATAGTCGCATGGGTCGTATTCGTAGCTTATAGTAAGTGGAACAATGTTTATTTCCTTCAGCGACTCAACGTGACTTCCGTCGCCGCCGTATGCCAGCATCTTCAGCACGCTTTCCTGAGTTCGGTCGTTAGAATCTTTAGCTCTTCCCTCACGTTGTGCAATCCATACGTGCTCCTTCTTTTCGTTCACAGCAAAGTGTATGTACTCGCTCATTGTTATCGAACTTTTCATCATCTCCTTTGGAGTTAATGAGCGCCGCACAACAAATGCCTTGTTCATCTTTACAAGCGTTTTAATCCAAGGATATATCAGCAGATTGTCGCCTATGGCAATCTCACATGTCGTAGGTGAACCTGCTTCAATGAGTTTAACGTCCAGAATAGCAGAGTCTAAAACGATGTCTCTATGATTGCTTAAAAATATGTATCGCTTATCCCATGTATTGTGTGGGTCGTTGTGGAAAGTACAGCCTGTGGAGCATTTCTTCAACATTATCTTCACTATAGGCATCATAAAGCGTATTTGGAAACTCAGAGGAGTTTTAATGCCTATAAAAGCAAGTTTAAGAAAACCTCTTCTCATGAAAGCAGGAAGCCATGGAGTAAAGGTTTTGAGTACATGCTTGAATTGTCGGTCGTCCATCAGTTTGTTGAACGCTTCCTGCATCTCGCCCTTTGTATAAGGACGTATATCATCAAAATCAGATAATTTAGCCATAACGAAATAGTTTTGTATTATTACTGTTAACCACTGCTGTGGCTTATTCCTCTACTGTGGCAATGATTGTTTCAATGCCAAGTTCCTCAAGTTTGCGTATTATAGATGGTGACACATTACTGTCGGTTATAATCATGTCAATATCGTCGATGTTGCCTATTTTGGCAAAACTTCTTCTTCCAAACTTTGACGAGTCAGCCAATACAATAGTTTTCTGTGCCGCTTGCATCATTTTTTGGTTAAGTTCAGCCTCGCGCATGTCGGTTGTTGATAGTCCATATTCAAAATCAATACCATCGACGCCCAGATAGAATTTAGTAAATGAGAATCCTGAAATTACTCTTTCTGCATATTGTCCTACAACCGACAGGCTGCTGTGTCTTAGCAACCCTCCCAACTGAATGATTTCTACGAAATTCTCGTGTGCTAATATGCCTGAAGCTTCGAGCGATGCAGACACAACGGTCAGCCTGTAGCTTGTATGAATGTTGCGGGCTAAAGCATGCACGGTGGTTCCTGATGCCAAGGCTATTGAATCCTCTTCGGTTATAAGACTGGCTGCAGCCTTGCCTATTGCCATCTTTTCGTTTGGAGCAAGCTTCTCTTTCTCGTTTACAGAGCGGTTGCTTGCAAAAGGATTTATGCGCTTTGCACCGCCATGACTGCGATACAACTTACCCTCACGCTCAAGTTCTGTCAGGTCCTTGCGAATGGTTACCAGCGACACATCAAGCATTTGTGCTAAATCAGTGACTTGTATGAAATCAAACTTCACCAGCTGGTCAAGAATAAACTCATGCCTTCCTTCCTTTGTCATAGTGCTGTCCGCTTATATATTTCCCGCAAAAATAGTTCTTTTTATTTATATAATATAATATAAGGTGAAAATATAGGGAAAGTTAACACTCTTTCCACAGGCGTGGAAAGAGTCTGGTAATACCTGTGACAAAAGATGATTAGCGAAATTTAACACAACTTTTTGTTCTTTTTATGCAAGTTATTTAGATATTTGTACTTTATATAGGCAGTTAATCGAATATAAATTGTAATGACATGAAAAGGTTAGATTTGTTTTTAGCGACATTCGGGCTTATAGCAACAGCTTTCTGCCTCCAGTCGTGTTTAGGTGATGATGACGAGAAGATGATTGCCTATCCTAATGCTCTGGTTACGGTAAAACCAAATGCCGACAATACACATTTTTACATGCAGCTTGACGAGAACACTACTCTGATGCCTACTAACATGAAAGCATCGCCATTCGGTACAAAGGAAGTCAGGGCACTTGTAAACTATTCAAAGTCAGCAAAAGATGCAGGGCATTACAGTCAGGCTGTTACAGTGAACTGGATTGACTCGATACTTACCAAGCGCATGGCACCAAATGCCAATGACGAGGAAAATGTAAAGCTCTACGGCAACGACCCTGTTGAGATTGTCAACGACTGGGTCACTATAGCCGAAGACGGGTATCTTACTCTTCGTTTCCGTACCCGTTGGGGAGTAGGAGTTAAGCATGTGCTGAATCTTGTGCATAGGACCGATGCCAATACACCGTATCTCGTGACGTTCTATCATAACGCTAAAGGCGATGTTGGAGGGAGGGTAGGTGATGCACTTGTTGCATTCAAACTCGATGACCTGCCCGACACACAGGGAAAAACGGTTGACCTTACGCTGCAATGGCAGTCGTTCTCCGGAGTGAAAACGACAACATTCAAATACTGTACGCGCAAGGCAACGCTGTCAAAGGCAATGCTCGTAAGCAAGGATGTAGAGAATAATATCGAATAGTAGAAAGTGATTTTTATAGGGAGTAAAGAAGAACGCTTGGTAAAACAGCTTCGCAACGAAAACAACGGTGCGATGCAGGAGTTCTATTCCCTATATGCCGATTACCTGACAGGAGTATGCTCAAGATATATTGTGAATGACGAAGACATTAAAGATGTCTTGCAGGATTCGTTGGTAAGCATATTTTCCAATATACGCAGTTTTGATTATCGTGGAGCAGGCTCGCTTCAGGCATGGGCGGCAAAGATAGTTGTAAACCAATCGCTGAAATTCCTGAAAGAAAAGAAGCGTAATGAGTTCGCAAGTCTTGACTGGGATATTGTTGATGAGACGGAACAGGACGACCCGCCAATAAGCGATGTGCCGCCAGACGTTATACACCGTATGGTTTGCGAACTCCCGACAGGCTATCGCACAGTATTCAACTTATATGTATTCGAGAATAAAAGCCACAAGGAAATTGCCGACTTGCTCGGAATAAAGAAGGACACATCATGCTCGCAGTTCAGCAGGGCAAAGAACCTGCTCATAAAAAAATTAACCGACTATTATAAATTAAAACAGAACTCACGATGAAGGAAGAGACAAGAAAAGAATGGCAAAGCAAAATGGCAGGTTTCAAGAAATCTGCCCCTCCTGTGTCGTGGGATTATATTGAGAAATCATTAGCGAGTAAGAGTCCTTCGAGCAAGGCAATTCCACTTTGGCTGAAAGTGTCGGGAGTTGCAGCAATACTATTATTGGTGTTAGGTGTAGGTTTACGTTTTTTCAATCCAGAATCGGAATCAACAAACCGGCAATTGGCAAATAACGAAAAACATATGCATGCCATAGAGTCTGAAACACAAGAAGAGAATAACCCTATAGAAGAAAGGATAGGCTCTTCAGTCATAAAGAAAATACTTAATGTATATGATTCAGAACTTATTGCTGAAAATACATCAGCCCCGGTAACTAAAATAGAACTTGATGATGTGAAGGAAGACAATGCGGGTGTTGTAGATAATTCTCAATCGGAACAACAGGCAGAGGCACAAGACAAAGAAAAACATGTTGCAACAAAAAAGGGCAATGACTATACGGAAGAACCAATGAAACACAATTTCAATCGTTCATCTGTTAGTAGCGGCAGGCTTACGGCTAAAGCCTATATGTCGAACATGGGGGGAGGTGCAAGTACTACTACGAGCATGAATACCATGATGACATCAGCTAATCCGTATGGTATATACAATGACGAGATGAATGTTAAAGACAGAATGTATTTAAATGAGGGCAAACCCGAGATTGAAGAAGAAATAAACCATCGTCAGCCCATACGCTTTGGCGTGTCGATTCGTTATAACATTAATAGTCGCTGGAGTGTAGAAAGTGGTTTGACATATACTCTGCTTGTTTCTGATTTGACACGTAAAATCAGTGGTTATACCTATACTACAGAGCAGAGACTCTCTTATGTGGGACTGCCTGTAGGAGTAAGTTACAGCATATGGCAGAACCGGCATTTCAATATCTATGCTTCCGTAGGTGGAATTATAGAGAAGATGGTGAATGGAAAACAAACAACACAAATTACCAATCAGCCTTCTGCCGGACTAAGCGAGACAACCGGTGTGAGTATCCACCCGTTGCAACTATCGCTGAACGGTGGAATGGGAGCTGAATACAACATCAACAAGAGTATAAGTGTTTATGCAGAGCCGGGCATGGCATACCATTTTGACAACGGAAGTGATATTTCAACATTATATAAGGATAAGCCTCTTGGCTTCAATCTCAACTTAGGACTAAGATTCAATTTCAAATAAACGTAACAACATTATACACAAGAAAATCATTCTTCTCGGCACAGTTGTATTCTGTGCCATTATCCTCTGCACGGCATGTTGCGGCAGTAAAACATTAAATAAAAATACGGCTTCATCAGTAGATGGCACATCTGCAACCAACATCGACTATACCATTGCCATGAACTACTTCTTTCGCAATGATGCGAAGATACCGGAGAATCCTAAAATAACAACCCGCAAACAATTCGACAGCCTATTTGGCATGGCGACAACAATGGGTGAGAAAGGCAAGCCGACAGCCATAGATTTCGACAAACAGTTCGTAATAGCAGTAATAACGAATGAGACAAGCGTTGACACAGAACTCTTGCCACTGGCACTGACAAAAAGCGGTGGCAAATTGACTTTCCATTACAAACACACAGAAGGTGAACAGCTTACCTACGTAATGCAGCCTATTCTGCTGGTGATAGTCGATAAAAAGCACGACGCATCGGTAATGCTTGCGCCTCGCAATTAGCAACAAAAACATCTTGATTTTCAAATACCATGTAAAAACCGCTTCTCGGTAAACTATATTCAAAACTATTTTATACTGAGAATTTTGCAAAGAAGATGTATCAAAACAAAATGGTACATCTTTTTTTTATTGCAGAACTCCCGACTTTTCACTGCTCTTTGCATCATACGTAAAAGCGCTCCGCCGATAGTAGCCCCCAAGGGTGTTTAACACTAACGGTCAAGGGTGTTTAACACTAACGGTCAAGAGTGTTTAACACCAATGGCGAAGAAGGTGTGTCAAGTTTGATATATCCTATTTTGATATTAACACTTGCAATTAACAGCAATCCATAGAACAACGAGGTGATTTTGCCGCACGGCAAGTGAAGCATCTCCCCGCATTTCTTGCCACATTTTCATGCAAATTCTTTTACTTTATAAACAATTTATGTTATCTTTGCAACGTAAACTATAATAAATACCAATGATGTCTTCAGTCTTCAAACAATGGATTTTCATCATCATAGCTCTACCTTTCCTACTGACATCATGTCATGACAAGGGCAAGAAGTATGTGATAGGCGTGTCGCAGTGCTCGTCTGATGTCTGGCGTGACAAGCTCCGTGAAGAACTCGTCATGGCTACTTACCTCAACGACGATGTAGAGATAAAATATGCCTGCGCATACGACGACCCTATAGTTCAGGCACGTCAGATAGACTCATTGGTAAACGAAGGCATAAACCTGCTTGTTGTATCGCCGGAACAGATGCAGAGCATAACACCCGCCATCAACAATGTTTATGACAAAAACATTCCCGTCATACTCTTCGACCGTAAGACCGACTCCGAGAAATATACCGCATTTATGGGTGCCGACAACTATCTCATAGGTGAACTCATAGGAAAATATGTGGCAGAACGATTGGGAGGAAAAGGAAATATAGTGGAAATAGGTGGACGGAAGACATCGTCGCCTGCCATAGAACGTACGCGTGGATTCAGAGACGTAATCGATAGATACCCCGACCTGCATATCGTAGGCTATGACGATACCGACTGGACACCGGCATCAGGAGAAAAAGCCATGCGCAGTATTCTCAAACACTACACAGGAAGAATAGACTGTGTCTTCGGAGGCAACGACCGCATGGCAGTGGCTGCCAGAAAGGTGATGAAGCACATGGGAAGAGACAGCGACGACATCATATACGTCGGAGTTGACGCATTGCCCGGTAAAGACGGGGGTATGCAGCAGATAGAAGACGGTATCCTTAGCGCCTCGGCAATATACCCTACTCATGGCGACGAGATAGTAAATTTGGCAGTTGATATAATCGAGGGATGCTCTTTTGAGAAAGAAAATCTGCTGCAGACGGTGCTTGTAACAAAAGACAACGCAAGACTACTACTCATGCAGAACGAGGAACTGATACGAAAATTCCATTATCTCGAGATAATGCATCAGCGTATAGACAAGACATTGCAGCAACTCGGAACACAGAATATTCTGCTTTATACATTCATACTCATAACAATTGTCGTGTCCATGCTCCTGATAATCATCATCAGAGCATACAGGCAGAAGCACGTGCTCAATATCAGTCTGGAGCAGGAAAAAGAAAAAGCCGAACGCCAGCGTGACGAACTTGAAGAACAATGCGACAAACTAATAGAGGCAAGCCTCGCCAATGAAAGAGCAGACGACGCATCATTCTGGCAGGAGCCAAATGTTCAGGAAGAAAGTTCGTTCATGAGAAAGTTCGACAAAGTAGTGAAGGAAAACATCTCTGACTCCGACCTCAGTGTTGAGGCTATAGGTTCAAAGATGGGCTTTTCCCGTGTGCAACTCTACCGCAAGGTAAAAGCCCTTACAGGCATGTCGCCCGTGGAATATGTCCGCAAACGCCGTCTTGACAAAGCCCGCACCCTTCTGTCCGACACCTCAATGAGTATTTCCGAAACCGCCTATAAGGTTGGTTTCTCTTCACCCAGCTATTTCACCAAGTGCTACAAGGACGAGTTTGGAGAGAATCCTAAAAGTTCCAAAGAGAAAAGTTCATAATTGTTCAACGCAGAATATAAATTATGTTGCATATAGTAGTATTAATGTTTCAAAGTAACATATTTGTGTATATTTGAAACATTATTGTTTGCTAACCTTCTTGATTTAGATTAATTTTGTCAGCGAACTAATAATTCGCATAATAACAAATTAAATTAATAATTAAGAACAATGCAACAAAAGTTTTTCATCAGTATGTTTATGCTGCTAATCTCTGTTGTTCCGTCAATTGCACAGACAATACAGGTTAGCGGAACTGTTGTGTCTCTTTCTGATGGCGAACCACTCATCGGAGCCTCGGTTTTCGAGACAGGTACAAACAAGGGTACAGTGACCGATATTGACGGCAATTTTGTACTTGAAGTTAATTCCTCTTCAACTATCACTGTTTCGTATGTGGGTTTTCAGACCCAAACTCTCAAACCTCAACCTGTCATGACCATAAGCATGGTTGATGAAGCTGAACTTCAGGAAGTAGTTGTAACCGGATACATGACAGAAAAGAAGTCAGACCTCACGGGTGCAGTGTCTGTAGTAAAAATTAAAGATGTGGCAGACGTACCCACAGGCAATGTAATGCAAGCCTTGCAGGGACGCGTGGCTGGTATGAATATTACGACTGACGGCACACCTGGTGGTGGCAATACATCTACTTTAGTGCGTGGAACTACCACCATCAACAACTCATCTCCTCTATATGTAATAGACGGCATGCCTACACGTGATAACGTCGGATCAATAATATCAAGCGGTGATGTGGAATCTATTCAGGTATTGAAAGATGCTTCATCTGCTGCAATCTATGGTGCGCAGGCAGCAAATGGTGTCATCATTATTACCACTAAGCGTGCCAAGAAAGGTGAGATAAAGGTGGATTTTAGTGCCTCACTCACAGCACAAACATTCTCTACAGGCGTTGATATGCTCAACACACAACAATGGGCTAACGCTTATTGGCAAGCTTATCAGAATGCTAATGGTGGCAATAATCCGTCATCACAATTATTTGGCAACGGTAACACTCCGGTCATAGCAAGTACTTATAAGAGCGGAGATAAGACCATGACTCTCTCTGATACTGACTGGGCTGAAGAAATTTATTCCACAGCCCTCTTACAAAACTATAACCTCACATTATCACGGGGAGGAGAGAACGGAGGCTCATCTGTGAGTTTCAACTATATGAATCATGATGGAATGGTGCGCAATACAGACTACGAAAGTTTCAATACACGCATATCTGGAGATTATCATTTCTTGAATAACAAGTTGCGCATCGGTGAGAATGTAGCCGTGAGCCACTGGACACAACATCATGCTCCAAGTGGAATAGAAGAACTCATTTATAAACTCCAACCTATGGTTCCTGTGTATGCAACAGATGGTAGCTATGGTGGTGGATACGTAGATATTCTCAATGATAGTGCAAATCCTATACGACTCACAGACAATGAAAAGGACAACAAGCACACCTATTGGCGCATATTCGGTAGTGCATATGCGGAAGTTGAACCTATTACTAACCTTATACTCCGCTCCACTTTCGGTGTAAACTACTATCATGACAACAATTCCACCTTTATACCTAAATGGCAAGAAGGAGCACGCACTGTTGATACTAATGAACTTGCATCAAATAATTCAAGCCAATTTAACTGGGTGTGGACTAATCAGGCTCAGTATAGTTTTACTCTTGGACAGCATTCTTTCACAACTCTCTTAGGCATGGAAGCTAAGAAAGAGAAATATAACTATTTATATGGCTATGGCACAGGATTAAGATATGAAGATCTTGACTATCGTTATTTGAGCGCAGTGACATCTGGCAAGAATGTGGATGGTACAAGCAACACTTACTCAATGGTGTCATACTTTGGCAAGATAAACTACACATTTGCTGATCGTTATTTAGCAAGTTTCACACTACGTCGCGATGCCTCAAGTCGCTTTGGCAGAAACAAGAACTCTGGTTATTTCCCATCAGTAAGTGCAGGCTGGCGTATAAGCAGTGAGAAATTTATGGCATCTACAAAGTCTTGGCTTGATGATTTGAAGCTTCGCGCCTCATGGGGTATCAATGGTAATGACCAGATTGACAATTCTGCTACTTACAGCCTTTTCTCCAACTCACTAAATAATGGCGGTTATAATCTCAATGGCGATAACTCCACTCTCACAGCAGGAACAATCCGCACACACAGCGGTAATAATAACCTCCGTTGGGAGCAGACACGTCAAATAAATGTTGGTTTCGATGCAACACTGCTAAACAACCGTCTTATTGTGGGCTTTGATTTCTTTGATAAGCAAACAAAAGACATGCTCTATGAACCAGCTTATGCAGGTGTAGTGGGTGAAGGTGGCTACTCTTATCAGAATGTGGCAGCCATGAACAATAAGGGTTATGAAGTCACACTGACATGGCGTGACAATATAAAAGACTTTAATTATGAGATAACTCTTAATGGTGCATTCTATAAAAACAAGATAACAGAACTCCCAGAAGCAGTGTATTACACTTGGGGGTGCGGTAATGGAGTAGATATAAGTAATGTAGGTTATGCTTATGGTTCATGGTTAGGCTATACGACTGATGGTGTGTTCCACACTGACAACGAAGTAACAGAATACAATTCTAAGTATAATGTGCAGTATGGTCAGCCAGGAGTAGGCAGGTTAAAGTATGTTGATACCAACGGCGACAACATCATCAATGCTTCAGACCGTGTAGTATTAGGTTCAGACCAACCAAAGTTTATAGGTGGTCTCACTCTCTCTGCCAACTATAAAGGCTTTGACCTCAGTCTCTTCTTTAATGGAATGGTGCGCAAGGCATGGAATAATTCAAAGTATTACACTGATCTTTGGGCTTACTGGATAGGCAATCACTCCACAAGACTAATGGAGGCTTATGATGCATGGAATAATTACACCGCCACTGGAGTTTATAATTCTGATGTGCCGGCACTCACCACATCTACCGCAAATAATGAGAATGGAAGTTCTGACTTTTATGTGGAGAATGGTAATTACATTAAACTAAAGACATTCACGCTTGGTTACACTCTGCCAAAAAGCTTACTCAAAAAGTGTTTCATTCGCAATCTTAGAGTGTATTTCCAAACACAAAATCTCTTCACAATAACATCTTACACAGGTGCAGACCCTGAAGGATTGGGCTATAGATACCCTATGCCACGCACATTTACATTTGGACTTAATATTGGTCTTTAATCATCTGAACATCTACAAATATAAAAAGACGAAAACTATGAAAGTAAGAAATATATTCCTAAGCATAATCGTAACAGCGTCAACACTTACTGGCTGTAACGAATCAAGTTTTCTTGATAATCCTCCACAAGGTGTAGTGAGTGAATCTGTACTAAAGACCGCTGATGGAGTGGAAGAACTCTGCACCGCTGCATACGCAGCATTGATGGGACCAAATCCACAAGACTGGTCTGTATGGTGGTATCCTGTAACTCACTGGACTACGGGTGCTGTACGTTCTGACGATGCCCTCAAAGGCGGAGGAGGTACAGGTGATGGTAATGAAACACATAGATTAGAGATCTTTACTCTCGATGCTACTGACGGTGTTACAGACTCTAAGTGGTATCACTTGTATGTGAGCGTGCAACGTTGCAACTCTGCATTAAAGGTGCTCAATGAGACTTCTACAGATGCAGTTCCACTCAAAGATCAGCGCATAGCAGAGATGAAAGTACTTCGTGCCCATTATTTCTTTGAACTCCAACGAATGTTCAATAAGATAGTATGGTTTGACGAGAATGTTACCGAACAAGAGGTATCGTCTATTCCTAACACAGAATACTCTCGTGAACAATTATTAGATCTCATAGCCGCTGATATAGAAAACAGTCTTGTTAATCTTCCAGAGAGCCAAGGCGAAGAAGTGGGACGTGTGAATCGCTGGATGGCAAAGGCTTATCTTGCAAAAGTATATCTTTATAGAGCTTATGAACAAGATCCAAACACTCACGCTGTGACAAACATCAATGCAGAGTATCTTAATAAGGTAGTAACACTTTGTCAAGATATACGCAACAGTGGAAAGTACGGTCTCTTTGAGGATTTCCAAGATCTTGACCTTGTGAACAATGACAATGGCAAGGAATGTATATGGGATATACAATTCTCTATGAATGATGGTTCTAACAGTGCAGGACGTGTCAACTGGAGCATGTTGCTTAATGCACCGCAAGGACCTTACTCTGGAGATGGTTTCTTTCTACCATCGCAAGACTTAGTCAACTCTTTCCAGACTGACAATGACGGACTTCCACAGTTTAACTATCAATCTCTCCCTGACTTTGACCAAGTAACTGTAACTAATGATGTTGTGACAACAAGCAATAACAGTCACACTGTTGACCCACGTTTAGACTTTATCATAGGTCGTCCAGGTGTAACATGGAAGACTTACACCGAATCGCCTTGCCTCGCTACATGGGTAAGAGATCGTGGCACATATGGTTATCACACTTCAAAACGTTTCTTTGTATCACCAGAATCATCTGAAATGTACAAGGGATGGCCTTGGGGTGCAAGTGCTCTCAACTGGCACATGATACGTTATGCACACATTTTATTGTGGGAAGCTGAAGCACTTGTAGAACTTGGTCGTCATAACGACGCTCGTCCTTTGATAAATCAAATACGCCAGCGTGCTAAGCAGTCTTCATATGTAAAGGCATGGACAAATGGCAATTATAATGGCAATTGTCCTAACTACGATGGATTTGCAGCTAATTATGTAATCAACGAATACCCTGAAAATGGATGGACACAAGACTATGCTCGTCAGGCAGTGCGCTTTGAGTCAAGAGTGGAAACTGCCTTGGAAGGCGAACGATTCTTTGATCTTGTGCGCTGGGGTGTGGCAAGTAGTGTGATGAACAACTTCTTTGCTCGTGAGAAAACCTCACGTGTTTACTATGAGGGAGTTACATTCAAATCAGGAAAAGACGAATATTTGCCAATCACTAATAATCAATACAAGTTCTCTGGACAGAACTATGAGCAAAACCCTGGTTACGCTCCATTCTAAGTAATTCAAAGCAAACTGAAACTGTGGGAGTCTAAACATGTACTCCCACAGTTAAGTACACTAAGATTAACAACTTCAACAACAATGACAATGAAACAATTTTCTATTCTTTGTTCCCTCTTTCTCTCCTTATATATAAATAATGTGATAGCAGGAGACATTAAGGGCAATGACATACATTTCCTACGGCAAGAACAAAGCATGATAAACATCACTGCTCAGAGTGAGTATCTACTCATACCAGTAGAAGAAGCGCAAGAGAACAGCCACATAAGAGTGATACAAAACAATAACTGCATCAAGGAGTTCAATGTAAAATTAGCAGTCAATCGCATTGATTATTATGTACCTCTGCTGCTCAACATCCTTGGTAGTAAAGATGCTATCTTAGATATTCACCTTAACAATAACAATGCAAAAGGTGTAGATACAAAGGATTTTATATGCTGGAAAGAACTCAAGTATTCAAGTACTTTTGACACAACAAATATAGAAAAGTACCGTCCTGCTTATCATCACACCCCGTTGTGGGGGTGGATGAACGATCCTAACGGTATGTTTTATAAAGACGGTGTGTGGCATCTGTATTATCAGTACAATCCTTATGGTTCGCAATGGGAGAATATGACATGGGGGCACTCTACTTCTACAGACCTTGTGAACTGGACCTTTGAAGGCGAAGCCATAGAGCCTGATGCTCTTGGCACTATTTTCAGCGGTTCGTGTGTAGTAGATAAAAACAATACTGCTGGATTCGGAAAAAATGCCGTTGTGGCAATGTACACATCAGCTGGTAAGAGTCAGACACAGAGCCTTGCATATTCAGTAGATGGCGGAAAGACTTTCACGAAGTATGCTACCAATCCTGTGATAACGTCTGATGTTCCTGATTTCCGTGATCCCCACATGTTCTGGCATGAGCAAACTGGCAAGTGGATACTCATTCTTGCAGCAGGTCAACACATGGAAATATTCTCATCTGACAATCTAAAACAATGGACTTATGAGAGTAGTTTTGGCGAAGGCTATGGCAATCATGGTGGAGTGTGGGAATGTCCTGACCTCTTCCAGATAGGCAATAAGTGGTTCTTACTATGCAATATCAATCCCGGTGGTCCTTTTGGTGGTAGTGCAACGCAGTATTTTGTTGGTAGGTTTGACGGAAAGGAATTCGTATGTGAGGACTCACCGTTGGAGACGAAGTGGATGGACTATGGCAAGGACCATTATGCAACAGTTAGTTTTGACAATGCTCCGGAAGGACGTCGTGTTGTAATTCCATGGATGAGCAACTGGCAGTATGCCAACCAAGTGCCTACGAAGCAATTTCGCTCTGCCAATGGCTTGCCTCGTGATATAAGCAGCTTTGATTACAAAGGTGAGACTTACCTCAAGATACTACCTTCAAAAGAGCTGGATGCCATAAGAGGAACAAAGACGAATGTTCTTCATGCAACTGCAGAGATAGTAGTAACAATCAAAGGTAATACCACCATCACCCTGAGTAATGACAAAGGCGAGCAAGTAGTTATGACTTACAATGATAAGGATGAGACTTTCTCTATGGATCGCACACAGAGCGGTGATGTTAGCTTCAGCAATGACTTTCCTGTTGTTACAACAGCTCCAACTCATGGAAAGATAAGTGCACTGCGTATATTTATAGATAATAGCAGTATAGAAGTGTTTGACACTGGGGGTAAGATGGTAATGACCAATCTTGTATTTCCCACCTCGCCTTATAATAAGCTAAGCACCACGGGCAAGGCTAAGGCTATGATATATGACATTAAATAATAACTAAACCTATAAATATCCTTTAACAATGAGTAAGAATAATAAATTCGCTATCATCGTTGTAATGTTCTGCTTCTTCACAATGGGCTTTGTTGACCTTGTGGGAATTGCTAGCAATTATGTGAAGGAAGATCTTCAATTGAGCGACTCTGTGGCTAACATCTTTCCTTCGTTGGTCTTCTTCTGGTTTCTAATCTTCAGTGTGCCCACAGGCATTTTGATGAACCGTATTGGCAGGAAGAAGACAGTACTTTTGTCTCTTGTAGTGACTGTACTGTCGCTCATGTTACCACTATTCGGCAAGTCGTTCATAGTTATGCTTCTTGCATTCTCGCTGCTTGGCATAGGTAATGCTTTGATGCAGACATCGCTCAATCCTCTTGTGACAACGGTATTTGGAGGTGGAAGGAATCTTGCTTCCACTCTCACCTTCGGACAATTCATAAAGGCGATTGCATCATTTCTTGCACCTTATCTTGCCATGTGGGGTGCAATAGGGATTATTCCCACATTAGGACTTGACTGGCGAGCACTCTTTGCCGTTTATTTTGTAGTGGGAACTATTGCCACAGCTCTTCTTGCTGTCACTCCCATCACAGAAACACCCATCGAGGGCAAAGCATCGAGCATTATGGACTGTCTGCGGCTGCTGGGCAAACCTATAGTACTGTTGACATTCCTTGGTATAATGTGTCATGTGGGCATTGATGTAGGTACGAATACCACTGCTCCTAAGATTCTGATAGAACGTCTTGGAATGACTCTTAACGAAGCTGCATTCGCAACATCGCTTTATTTTATATTCCGCACGGTGGGCTGTCTCACAGGAAGTTTCTTCCTCAGAATCCTGCATACTCGTACTTTCTTCATTGTGTCGGTATTGATGATGGCTTTGTCAATGGCAGGACTGTTCTTTGGTACAAGTAAACTTGTGCTTTATACTGCCATTGCACTTGTGGGATACGGCAACTCTAATATATTCTCGATGTGCTTTGCCAATGCCCTGCAATCTGTGCCTGACAAGCAGAACGAAGTTAGCGGACTGATGATTATGGGACTGTTTGGTGGTACGATATTCCCACTTGTAATGGGATTTGCAAGCGATGCCATCGGACAGGCTGGAGCAGTGTTGGTAATGCTCATGGGAGTGGTATATTTGTTTACTTATATTAATAAATTGAAATAGTGTATGAAATATGTAATAGGAATAGGTGAAGCTCTTTTCGACTGTCTTCCTGAAGGAAAGAAACTCGGTGGAGCGCCGGCAAACTTCGCTTATATGGCAGGTCAGTTCGGACTTGACACCATGGCTGTAAGTGCAATTGGAGATGATGAGTTAGGGCATGAAATACAAAGGCAACTTGGAGAGAAGCACCTTAACTCAGAGCTTGCAATTGTGCCTTTTGAAACAGGTTCTGTGCAGGTAACACTTGATGCAGCGGGTATTCCTCAATATGTCATTAAAGAAAACGTGGCATGGGATAATGTGCCTTATACTGACAAATTGAAGAGGATAGCACAAAATACACATGCTGTGTGTTTTGGCTCGCTGGCGCAGCGCAGTCTGACGACACGCCAGACAATAAAGTCATTTCTTGATGATATGCCTGATGATGAATCTGTACTGAAGATTTTCGATATCAACCTGCGTCAGAACTTTTATTCAAAGGAGGTTATAGAGGAAAGCCTACAGAAGTGTAACATTCTAAAGATAAACGACGAGGAACTAACCATTCTTGCTGATATGTACTCGTGGAATTGTATTAGTTTCAAGGACCAATGCTGGATTCTGCTTGCCAAGTATGCATTGAAAATGCTTATTCTTACCTGCGGTACAGATGGTAGTTATGTCTTTACACCTGGTGGAGTATCATTCCAACCAACTCCTAAGGTTGATGTGGCTGACACTGTTGGAGCTGGTGATTCGTTTACAGGCTCGTTTGTAGCTTCGATTTTGAAAGGTAAGACTGTAGCCGAAGCACATCAAAGGGCTGTAGAAGTAAGTGCTTTTGTGTGCACACAAGACGGAGCTATGCCTGTGTTGCCGCAGAACTTACTTTTTTAACTGTATAAAAAAGGAGGCTGCCTTCACAGGCAGCCTTCCTATATTTTTTAGTTAATTAAGGTACGATTGTAAATCAGGATAACGATGCAAAGGTATGCATTTAATTTGGTTTTTGCAAGAAAAAAATAGAACTTTTTTGATGGCGTTTGGTTGTGTGCGTACACAACTTGATATTTTAACAATTAGGAAAGAACAACACCTGAAAATATCTCTATTATTGATATAAAACAAAAAGTTTTGTTGTAAGCTTATCCACCTTTCCATTCGTTCTTTTTCCGGCAGTTCGTCCATTTTTATCGGCTCAGTCGAAATTTAGTGTGGGAGCTTTCAACTTGAGTTTAAGGAGTTAAGAGGTTAGAGAGTAGGGACATACCCTGTGTCTGTCCGCACAGAAACAATAAAATCGGGAATAATATTGACATAAAGGAAGATTAGGAGAATTGGTGGTTCATGATTTGGTTGTTTGGTCGTTTAGTTGTTCGTGTTTTAGCGGACAACAATAAAACTATTTATTCTCCATTAAATTTCGAATGAGCCTTTTATCCCAAATCTCATTATATTCCGAACTGATATGCGGATGCAAGCAGTCGGGCAAGCCTGTAGATAAAAGCATAAGAATTAAGTCTGTAGTCTAATGACTGGTTTGGGGGTAATTTGATTGCTATGTACAAAAAACCGCAACACCAATTTTTACAGGTATTGCGGAATGTTTTTATGTTCTCAGTTTTAACCTCTGGTAATAAAACTTTAGATTTCGCTTTTCTTTGCCTATTCCTCAAATTGATTTTCTACAATCTCGGTCAATACATCTTTTATATCCAATCCTGCCGCTTTCACCTGCTGAGGTATGAATGAGGTTATTGTCATGCCCGGGGTGGTGTTTATTTCAAGCATGTTGATTTTGTCTTGTCCATCGGCATCTTTTGATATTATATAGTCCACACGTATTATTCCATTGGCATGTAAGATGTCGTAGATGCGACTTGTCTCCTTTGCCACGCGTTCTGCGGTATCAGACGATAGTCTTGCAGGAGTTATTTCTTCCACCTGTCCGTTGTATTTTGCATCATAGTCGAAAAACTCATTGTCGGTTACAACTTCAGTTGCAGGCAGTACAACAGTTTTATTGCGAGTTTTATAAGCTCCTTGTGATATTTCTACTCCTTCGATAAAACTCTCAATCATAACCTCGTCACTTTCGGAGAAAGCCAGGCGCAGTGCTTCGTCAATGTCGTCAATACTTTTAACCTTGCTCACTCCAAAGCTGGAACCGTCAGCGGCCGGCTTTACGAAACATGGCAATCCCAGTCTGTCTATAATCTCCTCATTGGAAGGACGGGTATCACCGTTGCGAACCAGAATCGACTCTGCGACGTTTACATTAAAAGCTTTGAGATAATTATTTAGGGCGAACTTGTCGAAGGTGAGAGCTTCAACCAACACTCCACTGGTGGAGTAGGGTTTACCCAGAAGTTCAAAATAGCCTTGTAGTACACCATTTTCGCCTGGTGCTCCATGCACGGTTATATAAACATAATCAAACTCATGCTTCACACCTTCAATCTCATAGCTGAAATCATTAAGATTTATCGGTGCACGTCTGTTGTCATCAAGGTGTACCTGCCAGTCGAGTCCTCGTATTTCTACAATTTTTACATCATAGCGCTGTTTGTCGAAAAAAGAATAAAGGCCTGCGCCTGAGCGCATTGATACACCATACTCTGATGAATCGCCTCCACAAATAATTGCTATATTCCTCATATTTATATAATAAACCTTATTAAAATGCCACTCCAAGTACTACGCCACATTCTTTGTTGGAGAAGTTGGCCGCAATCTGGAAGTGCTTGTATTCATACGCTGTTCTTATTCCTGCAATAAAGTATGTGTTGCTTTCAAGTACTTTGCTTCTGTAGCCTTTAATTTTTGATTCCCCTCCAAGTACACCGATGTATGGCGTGAAAACCATGCGGCTACAAATGTTACCGTATCTGAAAGCAGGACCTGCTTTGAAGACGAATATTTGCTGAAGATAGTCATCTTCCGTATGACTTCCAACGCCACAACCCAAATATAGCCCTTTGAGAGTAGTGTCAAGCAGAACCATGTTTATAGGCATGCGTCGTGAGAAATCATTACCTCCAAAGCGTGAATACATGTGCCCCATGCCAAAAGCCAAAGATGTTGTATTGTTCCAACCAAAGATGTTGTGCCGCAGTTTTGTATCGCCAAATATTGTTTTACTGGTTATTTTAGGCAAGGACTTGTCTTTTCTGTCGCTTTTAAGGCTTGCGCAGGTTTCACCTACTGCCAAGGCAAATCTATTGCTCTTTGTGTGTACGTTATATGTCTCGCCTTCCATAAAGAATGTCAGAGAGGTTACTTTTCCACCTACAATGTTGAGCAGAGCGTCTTGTGATATTTCATATTGAGGGCACACCTGTTCGTACTGAAAGGAATATCCAAATGGAATAAAACCGTACAAAAATAAGAATGATTGTTTTTCCTTGGTTAAATCATAGTTTTTATTGCAGTTAAGAACAATCTCTTTCCCGTCTTCAAATTTCACAGCCAATTGCTCTCCTATTGCAATATTTCCAACTCCTTTTCTGTCTTTGATGATGAAACAGAGTGTGTGTATGGTATCAATTTTGTTGACCATGGTGTTGAGCTGCACAGTGCATAGTGAATTTTTCCTATCCCATACTGTCACATTCTCTGATGTCAATTTGGTGTGGGACGTGTTCGTATTAGGCACCTCTTCTTGTGCTGATAGGAAAGTTGAACTTATCACAGCAAATAGAAAAAAAATAAACTTTTTCATTTTTCAAATGTATCTCTTGTCGTTCCTTTTACGTAGTTCCGCCATTTTTCTATAAGCAGGCTTAAGTCGTCAGGTGGCTCAGAAGTGAAATCCATCTGCTGTTTAGTCTTTGGGTGCACAAATCCTAATGTGCGTGCATGTAATGCTTGACGGGGACAAAGTTCAAAGCAGTTCTTTATGAATGAGCGGTATGTACTACTTCTCTCGCCTCTTAACATCTCCATTCCGCCATATCTCTCATCTCCGAAGAGAGGATGACCAATGTGCCGCATGTGAGCTCTTATCTGGTGGGTTCTGCCAGTTTCGAGTATGCATTCTACAAGTGTCACATAACCGAAGCGTTCTATTACCTTGTAGTGTGTTACTGCCGGCTTTCCTATATCAGAATCTGGCTCTGCCACTGTCATGCGCAGGCGGTCCTTTGGGTCGCGTGTTATATTTCCCTCTATGGTTCCGCTGTCTTCAACAAAATGTCCCCATACAAGTGCGTTGTATGAGCGGTGTGTTGTTTTGTTGAAGAACTGTGCACCGAGCGACGTCTTAGCTTCAGGTGTCTTTGCGACAACCAGCAGCCCTGATGTGTCCTTGTCTATACGGTGTACAAGACCGACTTCCGGGTCGTTAGGGTCGTATGAAGGAACATCTTTCATGTAATATGCCAATGCATTGACAAGTGTTCCTGTAAAGTTGCCTACTCCCGGGTGCACAACAAGTCCTGCGGGTTTGTTTATAACCAACAGTTCACTGTCTTCGTAAACAATGTCAAGAGGAATGTTCTCCGGCAGAATAGAAGTGTCGTGGCGTGGACGGTCAAGCATGAGCGTTACTACATCTCCTGCTCTCACCTTGTAATTGCTCTTCACAACTTGGTCGTTGACATGAACGAACCCTGCATCGGCAGCTTTCTGTATGCGGTTGCGCGATGAATGTTGCAATTTCTCAACCATGAACTTATCAACTCTTACAGGAGTCTGCCCAGGGTCTGCAACAAGTCGGAAATGCTCATAGAGTTGCTGTTGCTCGTCTTCAACCAGCTCCTCTGTATCTAAAAATATATTGTTGTCCATTAAGGTATTTCCTCGAAATCATCAATATCGCCGTTCTGACTGTCGTAATCGTAATTATTACTATTGTCGCCGCTGACATTATGATCGATGTAATGAATTGAGTCGGTTTCAGAAAGAGAACCGTTACCTACTTGAATAATAAGAGTTTTGTTTATGGAAATCTTATCGCCCGATACTACCTGATAGCCATCGACGGTAACTCCATAAACCCAGTCTTTTTCTCCTGTAACATATTGTGGATTGCCAACTTTGAAGCCCATAGCCTTTAGTTTAGCCGTAGCCTCACGCAAAGAACTGTTCTGCACAACATCAGGCAGAGTAAGTGTAGGTGTACTTGATGCATTTACTGTAATTGTGATTGTATGACCTTCCTTCACTTTAGAACCTGCAATAGGTTTCTGCTCAAGTACACAGTCGGCAGGAAGTTCCTTGACATATCCAGTGTCAATTACTTCAATGTTAAGTTTGGCTTCTGTTATAATGCGTCTGGCTTCCGTCATCGACTTATGTGTGAGATTAGGAATCTCTACAGCCTGTCCATGCTTTGTATATATGTTAAGACCTATCTTTACAGCAAAGACAAGCGCAGCAACTACAGCCGCCATGGCAAGCAAATTGCCCCAAAGGTAAAGACTGCAAAACTTTTTCATGAATTCTGATGTCGTCATAAACTAAAGAAGATACCGCTTATTAAACAAAAAGCAGCTCTCAGGCTGGTAAAGACTGATGCTGCTTTTTGTCGTCGTGAGTGACGTAATGCTAAGGAAAATATTATTTTCCGTGATTCTCGTCTGATACTGTAAGCTTCTTGCGGCCACGAGCACGACGGCTTGCCAGTACACGACGACCATTTTTAGTTGCCATTCTCTCACGGAAGCCGTGCTTGTTTACGCGGCGACGGTTGTGTGGCTGAAATGTTCTTTTCATCTTCTTATATATTTATTGTTATTATGCATGGGTTAATGGAAATGATTTCGCAACCATTCCGATTTGGACTGCAAAATTAATCATTTCTTTTGAAACAACCAAGAATTCTTTGAAAATTAGTCACTTTTCTGTATTTTTTTTCATATATGACAAAGATTATTAGTAACTTTGCATGCGAAATGAATAAAATCTCAAATTAAATTAAGATAATAGACAATGATTGGTTCACAAGACATTAAGAAAGGTACTTGTATCCGTATGGACGGCTACATTTGGGTATGTATTGATTTTCAGCATATAAAGCCTGGTAAGGGTAATACCGTTATGCGTTGTAAGTTCAAGAATGTTGTTGATGGCAGAGTGTTGGAGCGTACTTGGAATGTTGGTTTCAAACTTGAAGACGTTGTTATTGAACATCGCGACTATCAATTCCTTTACCAAGAGGGTGAAGACTATATATTCATGAGCCTTGAGACTTTTGAACAGGCACCTATTGCTAAGGACCTTATCTCAGGTGTGGAGTATATGAAAGAAAGTGATATCGTTACAGTTGTAAGTGATACAACTGACGGAACTGTTCTTTATGCAGAAATGCCTATAAAAACAAACCTTCGTATTGCACACAGTGAACCTGGTATTAAAGGCGATACAGCAACTAATACTTTGAAACCTGCTACATTGGAGACTGGTGCAGAGATAAGAGTACCTCTTTTCATCAATGAGGGCGATCTTATCACTGTTGACACTCGTGATGGAAGCTACGTAGGTCGTGTAAAAGAATAATGCGCTTTTCAGTAGTCGTTCCTGTATTCAACCGTCCTGATGAAATTGACGAGTTGTTAGAGAGTTTGACAACGCAAACTTTCAAGGGCTTTGAGGTCATAATCGTAGAGGATGGGAGTCAAGTTCCTTGTAATGAGGTCTGTCTGAAATACAACGGCAAACTGGATATTAAATATTACGCAAAAGAAAACTCCGGACCTGGTCAGAGTCGCAACTATGGCGCTGAACGGGCTTCTGGAGATTTTTTGTTGATCCTTGACAGCGATGTTGTTCTGCCAGTAGGATATATGCAGGCTGTTGAAGATGAATTGCAGCGTAAGGACAGCGACGCCTTTGGTGGTCCTGACACTGCTCACCCTATGTTCACACCTACTCAGAAAGCAATATCATATTCAATGACATCGTTCTTTACAACAGGTGGAATACGCGGAGGTAAGAAGAAACTGGATAAGTTCTATCCCCGTTCCTTCAATATGGGAATACGTAGAGAAACCTATAAAGAACTTGGAGGATTCTCGGAAATGAGATTCGGTGAAGACATCGACTTCTCCATACGTATTTTCAAGGCAGGTTATAGATGCCGCTTGTTCCCGAAAGCATGGGTGTGGCACAAGCGCCGCACCGATTTCAGGAAGTTCTGGCGTCAGGTGTATAACTCCGGCATAGCACGCATCAACCTGTATAAGAAATACCCTGAGAGTCTGAAGATTGTTCATCTTCTGCCTATGCTGTTCACTCTTGGAAGTGCAGCCTTGGTACTTGCGGCAATCATATTGCTTATTACCAACCCCGCTCTGGCAATAGTAGCAGTAAGTCCGCTCTTACTATATTCACTGATAATATTCATCGATTCTACACAGAAAAGTAAGAGTATGAAAGTAGGGATGTTGAGTATTCCAGCTTCCTTTGTTCAGCTTACAGGCTATGGCGCAGGATTCATAAATGCTTGGTGGAGGCGCTGTGTTATGAGTGACACTGAATTTTCTGCATTCGATAAAACTTTCTATAAATAACGTATTATGGGTAAGCTCGCTATAACTCAATGGGCAGAAGAAGACCGACCACGAGAGAAACTGCGTGACCTTGGTCCCGAAGCGCTTAGCAAAGCCGAGCTTTTGGCAATACTCATAGGGTCAGGTACTCCTAAGAAAAGTGCTGTGGCACTTATGCAGGAGATACTGCACGATTGTGGCGACAACCTCAATACACTCGGGAAGATGAGTCTGCACAATCTTATGCAGTATAACGGTATAGGCGAGGCAAAAGCCATAACCATTCTTGCCGCCTGTGAAGTGGGCAAGCGTCGGCAGCGAGAGAAAGTAGAGGAACGAGTCAACCTTAATTCAGCAGAGAATATATATAATTACATGCACACATTCATGCAGGACCTTGATGTTGAGGAGGCATGGGTGTTGCTTATGAATCAAAATTTCAAACTCATAAAGAGTCAGAGATTGTCTCATGGAGGTATAAGTGAAACTGCTGTAGATGTTAGGCTGATACTTAAAGAGGCACTGCTCTGCAATGCCACAATATTAGCACTTTGCCACAACCATCCCAGTGGTGGTACAACGCCAAGCAGGGAAGACGATAAGTTGACACAGCGGGTAAAGGCTGCCTGCGACACAATGAGAATTTATTTTCTCGACCATATAATAGTGACCGATGGTAGTTTCTACAGTTATCGCGAAACAGGAAGATTATGACAATAGAAGAAAAAATACATATAGAGACAAGGATTGTAGATGCCCTGAAGACTGTCTATGACCCTGAAATCCCAGTTGATATATATAACCTCGGACTTATATATAAGGTAGATTTACAAGATGACGGCACACTGGATATTGACATGACGCTCACTGCCCCCGGCTGTCCTGCAGCCGACTTTATTATGGAAGACGTTAGGCAGCGGGTCAGCAATATTGAGGGTGTAGAAAGTGCAAACGTTAACCTTGTGTTCGAGCCTGAATGGGACAAATCAATGATGAGTGAAGAGGCACGAGTTGAATTGGGATTCGACTAATTCTATAAGTAAAAGTGATTGAAATTACAAGATAGATTAAATAGAAACCAGACAAATCAGAGAATACATGAAACCAGTATATTTTATATCTGATGCCCACTTAGGCTCATGGGCACTTGAGCATCGACGTACACATGAGCGCCGATTAGTCCGATTCCTTGACGAAATAAAGAACAAGGCGGGTGCTGTATATATGCTTGGAGACATGTTTGATTTCTGGTACGAATGGAAATATGTTGTTCCAAAGGGTTACACACGCTTCCTCGGCAAGGTGTCGGAGCTTACCGACATGGGAGTAGAGGTGCATTTTTTTACCGGCAATCATGATATCTGGGCATTTCATTATCTGGAGAAGGAATGTGGAGTTATTATGCACTGCGAACCTCTGACAACAGAAATATACGGCAAGGAATTCAGGCTTGCGCATGGCGATGGTCTTGGCGATCCTGACAAGAAGTTCAAACTTATAAGGAGCATCTTCCATAATAAAATATGCCAATGGTTGTTCTCTGTATTTATTCACCCTAACATGGCTCTTAAACTTGGCATGTCGTGGGCGAAACACAGCAGATTGAAGCGCTCTGGAGGTATGGAACCGCCTTATCAAGGTGAAGATAAAGAACACCTTGTTTTATATACAAAGGAATATATGAAGTCGCACCCCGACGTAGATTTCTATATCTATGGTCACCGCCATATTGAACTCGACCTTATGCTCACCTCGTCTATACGTATGATGATTATAGGCGACTGGATTTCACATTTCACATATGCAGTGTGGGACGGAGAACACATGTTCCTCGAAAACTATGTAGAAGGCGAGACCCAGCCTTAGAGAATGCCGTAGGCAAAGGTCCTACAGCAAATCAGTAAGGAGGTTGAGTTTTATACCGTTACTTCCCTTTATAAGAATATAGTGGTTGTGCGGCTTTGCTTCATGCAAGGCAGTCTTAACCTCTTCTACATCGTGAAACTTGCGGAATGCGCATTCTGTCTTCCCAAATTCCTCACCAACAAGCCACACTTCCTTAAAACCTGCATAGGCAAGAATGTCGGCAATCTTCTGATGTTCTGCCTCCGATGAGATGCCAAGCTCACGCATATCGCCAAGAATTGCTAACTTAGGTTCATCTACTGCCATGAGTCTGAAGTTCTCTATGGCAGCTGCCATACTTGTAGGATTTGCATTGTAAGCATCGACTATCAGTTTGTTCTGTGCTGTAACAGTAAGCTGTGAACGATTGTTGCTTGGCTGATACTCTTCCAATGCAGTCTGAATATCATCATCGCTTACACCGAAGTATCTGCCCACGGTAACCGCTGCCAGAATGTTAGCCAAGTTATAAGTGCCTATAAGATGTGTGCGTATATTACGTTTTCCCTCTAATTCCACAACGAGGAAAGGGTTGCAACCTGCCACTCTGCCGTTAACATAAGGCAGGGTTCTTACTTTCCTCTCCTCTGCCATCTGGCAAAGGTCAGTGTCCTTTGTGTTTAGGAATACAAACGCATTGGTTGTTTCTTTCTCTTGGCTTTTTGCTGTTGCCATATAGTCGTATAGCTCGCCCTTAGTGGCTTTAACTCCTTTAAAACTCCCGAATCCCTGTAAATGCGCTCTGCCCACATTGGTAATAAGTCCGCATGTAGGTTCTACTGTTTCAACAAGAGTCTTTATGTCGCCAGGATGGCTTGCACCCATTTCCACTACGGCAATGTCGTGTTCGGGTGTCATTCTGAACAAAGTCTTAGGCACACCCACATCATTATTGAAATTGCCCAAGGTGAAAAGCACATTATATTTCTTTCCTAACACAGCGGCAATAAGTTCCTTGCTTGTAGTCTTGCCGTTAGTGCCGGTTATGCCTATTACTGGTATATTGAACTGTCGGCGGTGTTCACGTGAAAGGTCCTTGAATGTTTGCAGAACGTCGTCAACAAACAGTAGTCTTCCGTCATCGGCACTGCCTCCTGTCAATGCAACAGCCTGCTTGTCGTCAACCACAGCGTATGCACACCCTTTCTCAAGTGCACTTACAGCAAACTTATTACCGTCGAACGATTCCCCTTTAAGTGCAAAGAATATAGAACCCTCAGGGCAGTCGCGGCTGTCGGTTGTAATTACAGGATGCTGTTTATACAGCTCATACAGTTTCTTAATATCCATACAATCAGTTTTATGGCACAAAATTACTGCAAATGCACGAGAAAGCCAAACTATTAAATGCAAAACTTTCGTAAGCTCAATATTAATGAGGGTGTGCCAAAGGTTTAACTTTTGACACACCCTCTCTTAAACTCTTAATTTAGTTTCCCAATTAGTTGCCTGTTAGCAATCATGCTATTGATAAATCAAAGTTGGACTGAAGACAAAGGAACCGTCCTTGACAAATATATTACTAAGTTCCATCGACTTGGAGTGGTATTTCAGTACGAGAATTCCATCTTCGTTTGGCGCCCAATAGGTGTCATTGCCACTGGCATATACCACACCGTTGAAATTGAAACCACCTATACCGTCGAGATGGATGGCATAGCGCTGCATTAATTCGGAATATTGAATGCTTAGTGTGCCTTCCACCGTGAAGTCTGCATCGAAATGTTTTAAATCAGTCCAAGCAACCTGTGGGATTTGACCCAAAGGCTTGCCGGCATAAACCCAGAGATTGTATGCATACCATCCATCGAAAGCCTCTGCTTCTGTGACGAAGTCATCGCCGGAGGAGGTTGCCTTCAGTTTGAATTTACCAGTGCCCATTCCTGTTCGGGTGTTGACATTGCCCGTCATTTCGAGTCCCTTGTGATTCATTGAGAAATTACCTTCGGCATCGAGGCTCAGTGTGCGGTTTTCAAAGGCGTCGATGGTGGCATAGCAGCGCTTGTTTGTAGGGAAGCGTATTTCCACCACACCTTTCAGATCGTGAATACCCTCGAGATCGAAGTCATAAGTCTCCATGTTGCTCACGCTGTCTTCAAGGTCTTACGGAGGCGTGGCGTTGTCTATGCGGTTCACGGTGAGCGTTTTTTGTCCATCAATGGCACTGAGACCGAACTTGCCTTATTCCTATTTGTACTTGTTGTTATAATCAGTGAATCCTCTATATTAATATGCCGAAATAGGCTTTCGGGTCATGTTTCTCAATTAAGGTGCACATGTTTCCCAATTGCGGTGCATGTGTTTCCCAATTGAGGCGCATGTGTTTCTCAATTGCGACGCATGTGTTTCCCAATTGGGAAACATGATAGGACTAATTGTTTATGGAAATTAAAGTCGTGCTTTGACAGATGTTTATGATAAGGTTCCGCAGATGATATAGATGATATTCGTTGATGCAAGTGCCTGAAAATGAATTAGGGAGCAACTCTGCTTGAGCGCTCCCTAATTCTTGTGTTATCCTTTTAATAATACCTCAATTATCTGTTTGAATGTATTTTATAATATGTGCAACGTGTTGAAACGTTGTTTTAAATTTAATTTAAGACCTTCTTGAGACTGTTTATTTTGTGCTTGTTCTCAATGTAAGGTCGTTGCTACTAACTTTATGAACACTCATTCCTGCCATGGGAATAGAGTAGTTACTTATGCCTTGCAGTTAAGCATCAGCTGGATTATATCTGAATCCAGACGGCGGTTAGCTTTCTTGATAATGTTTACAATCTTCTTCATAATTAACTTTCTTTCTAATTTAAACAATAGGCTCTTTTGTTGTGTGTTATCCTGTTTTTTTTAGAGCCGTTCTCTTTTTTTTAACTCCGCTTTATTTCAATGGAATCATGCCTGTAGGCAGAAACGCATTTGAGTTGAAAGCCTTTTTAAGAGTACTCTTAATCTTTTTCATAATAGTACAAATATTTCAATTTAACATGTGCCCCATGTGTGTGTTGTTATCCTGTTCGTGTTTCATGGAGGGGCGTTAACCATGCTTGGAACTCATTTCCGAGTGCAAAATTACTATGATTTCAATGATTGGCATAATATTTCTACTACTTTTGGCTTTATCAGCTTGTTTCATTGATAAATATCCAAAAAAGCGTGTTATTAATTCTTTAATGACTAATATCAACAGGGTTAAAACCTTGTAATGTCAAAAACATGCTGTTGATTTCTTGTTGTTTACATAAACATTTTGTAATTTTGCCGTGATTAAAAACTTATTGTGATTAGAATATTTATTATGAGTAATAACTTTCCTCCTGTAAGCAGTGGTTTCAAAATAGGTGCTGTCTTAGGTATTATTATCGGTGCAGCGGCAGGCTTTCTTACCGACAGGTTCAATGTGTTCATGCCATTAGGTATATGTGTTGGACTATGCTTGGGACTTGTATTCGATGAAATTAAGAATAGAAAAGAGAATAATGATGAAGAATAACTTTCTTTTGGCGGCTTTGCTGCTTGTTGTTGGCATAGGCTCTGTCAATGCTCAATTGTTGTATAAGATTTCAGGCAATAAACTCGAAAAGCCTTCTTATATAATAGGTACTTATCATGTGGCAAATGCCAAATTCATAGATTCTATAGCAGGAGCTTCTGAAGTGCTTAAGAATGTAGAGCAGGTTTATGGTGAGGTTCTTGCTGGCGAAATGACTAATCCTGCCAATATGCAGCTCATTCAGGACGCAATGATGCTTCCTGATGGTAAGACTCTGAAGGATGTATTGACAGAAGAACAGTATGGCAGGCTTAACAAGTATCTGATGAAAACAATGAATGCCGACCTCAGCAATCCTATGGTGGCACAGAGTTTTGGCAGAATGACTCCGGCAGCATTGTGTATGCAGTTGACTGTGATTGCGGCTATTAATAAAGAAGGTGCGGCATTCGACCCTGCTAATATCATCGACATGTTTTTACAAAAGTATGCTGTTGATAATAATAAACCGGTAGGAGCTTTTGAAACCTTGGAGTTTCAGCTGAACACTGTATATAAAGGTGCGACTCTGGAGCGTAGTATAGAAACTCTTATGTGCTTAGTTGATAATCCAGACTTCTACGACCTTACACTCACCGAAATTCGTGATGCTTATTACAAGCAGGACTTGAAGGCTTTACAAGACCTTAGTGACATGAAGCTTAACACCAGTTGCGACCCTTCTGATGCGGAAAAGGATGCACTCATATATAATCGTAATGCCGACTGGCTTACCAAAATGCCTGCTATAATGTCTAAGTTGTCAACACTCTTTGCCGTTGGTGCCGGTCATCTGACAGGTGAACGTGGAGTTATTGAAGGGTTGAAGAAGGCAGGCTATACAATAGAGGCAGTAAAATAAGAAAGCTATGGGGTGCCTTGGTAACATAATCTGGTTGATATTCGGAGGGTTGGAAACAGCTCTTATGTATTTTGCCTATGGTGTGGTATTGTGTTGTACAATAATAGGTATTCCTTGGGGCATACAGCTCATAAAACTTGGTTTATTGTGCTTATGGCCCTTTGGAACTCGTGCAACAGAAGGTTCTGATGCCGGTGGGTGTTTAGATTTGTTCTTCAGTGTAATATTCTTGCTGTGTGGAGGAATATTCATTTTCCTTACTCATTTATTATCAGGCATATTGCTTTATATAACAATCGTTGGGATACCTTGGGGACACATGCATTTTCGCCTTGCCCGTTTAGCATTATGTCCTTTTGGTAAAGAACTTACTAGATAGGCAGTGCTTGGGTATTATCATGGATTAGTATAAACAGAAGAAAAGTGACTTATGGAAGAAAAAGTATGTATTGCCATGCTTGAGGAGCATGGCATTCGCCCTACAGCAAACCGCATTCTTATGCTCAAGACCTTGGCGGCAGAGGGAAGTCCCATGTCGATGAAGGAGCTTGAGTATAAGATTCTCACTATCGACAAGTCAAATGTGTTTCGTTCGTTGATGCTTTTCAAGGAACGGCATTTAGTGCATGTGATAGAAGACGGTAATGGAGGGGTGAAATATGAACTATGCTTCAGTCATGATGATGAGGAGGATGACGATGAGCATTTACACTTTTTCTGTGAACAATGTCACCGCACAATATGTATGCACGACACACCTCTGCCTCAAGTACATGCACCTGAAGGTTACGAACTGCGCAGTGCGAGTTTTCTGCTTAAAGGCATTTGCCCTGAATGCCTGCGACATAATGGCAAACGTTGAAATGGAATGTGCCTATAGGTCAATGCCGTAGCCTATGGTAAACATTATGCTGTGTTGATTTGCTGCTGGCGCATTATCTTTATAAACAGGAGTCAAACCATAGTTATATCGTAAGTCAAGTTCAAAGTTTCTGAAGTTATAGGAAATACCGGCAGGTATAGACAGAATAAACCTGTTAAGTATTTTATCGAAAGATTTTGAAATGCGGATTGCAGGCTGTAAGCCGAGTTTGAAGTTCAAGCCAATATTACTTGTAGCAATAAGCATAACAGGTATGTTTATGTTGTCTGTATTGATGTTAAATACGCCGAGATCATCAATAGGTTCAAATTTTGTTCCCATGCGGCTGTATAGCAATCCTCCGCTGAGAGCTATGACGTTGGAAATCTGATGCTGTAGTTCCGCACCTACAGTAAAACCTGTTTTGAATTTAGCATTTACATAATCGGCAGGTTGAATATCTGTATAAATCTTGTCGCTGCTATATTTTGAAAGAGAAATACCGATACGTGGGTAGATAGTTGTAGTGCCGGCTGGTTTCTGTGCATGAATTGTTGTACAAATGAGAATAAGGATGATTATTACCAAAAACTTCTTCATAATTGTATTGTTGTTTGTAAACGTTATTACTTAATAAACGTTGCAGTACTTTATTTATTGTCTATTATGTTATTTCCCGCATGAAATACCTTATTATAGGTATTGTATAATTTCTGAATAATACATATCTTTGCAACTGCTTTTTAAGAAACACAAAGCTTATAAGGGAACAAGGAATGGTGACGTAGTGTTACGGAAACATTTCGCACGCAAAGCGCATTGCTCCATAAACGGGGTAATGCGCTTACGCTTGGTTATTTTGTAGTTGTGCAAACGGTATAGCTGAAATATTTAGAAATAATCTTGAATGTTTATTGGATTTATTGTTTTTTTGCGTACTTTGTGTCTGATTCGTAGTGTCAATATAGCATGCGGCTAATTTTAACATCTACTTATATAGTGTATTGTGTTATGTATGTTTTATTCTTATGATACAACTTAATTATTATTTTAGTATATTTATTTTAATGTTTTGTAGAAAAAAACATAGTAAGACTAAGGGGTTTATTTCTTTTTTGCGACTCGTAGAGCAAAGAACTATACAAAGAGTTGTGCTATGAACATGAGTTCTGAAAAGCTCAAGGAGATGATTCATAAAGTTTCTGTAGATGATTCACAGGACGCTTTCAAAGAGATTTATCTATCTTTCTACTCTAAACTTCTACATCTTGCAATCTATTATGTCAAGTCGGAAGAAGTTGCAGAAGAGATAGTTCTTGATGTGTTTGGTGAAGTTTGGGAGAAAAGAGCTCGTCTTGCTGAAATTTATAATTTCAATGCTTATATATGTCAAATGGTGAGAAATGTTTCTGTGAACTATATACGTAAGCAGTTGGATAGTCCCAGAACATTAGACGGACTTGACGAGCATTCTGTTTTCAGCGTAGGTGAAACGCCGGAATCAGACCTTATCTCTATGGAACTTATGAATAAACTTAATGATACTATTGAAACCCTGCCTGATAGGTGTAAACTTGTTTTCAAGCTCATAAGAGAGGAGAATCTTAAATATAAGGAGGTGGCGGCAATGCTTAATATCTCGTTGAAAACAACAGAAGCTCATATGACACTTGCAGTGAAGAGGCTTAGAAAGGTAATAGAGCAAAACTTATAAGTATAGAACTAAGGGTATTTTAGTAAATTAACGACAATAATAACATAACGACATAAAATCATGATGAAGGATATAGACAGCATCATAGCCAGAATATTAGCCAAAGAAGCAAGTATGGAGGAGATTATTACTTTCGGTGAGTGGGTGAACGAGTCGGAGGAGAACCGGAAGACTGCTGATATTCTTGCAGAGTTCTGGCAATGCAGAGCCGAGCAAGATGATATGTATGCACAGACTTCATTCTGTAGGAACAAAGATCGTATTTTTGACAATGAGGATTCACGCAAGGCATCAGGTTCAAAGCGCAGCATTGGCAGGCTGTTGTTGTCTATTGCTGCTTCGTTTCTGGTCTTGCTGGTTGGATATTGGTATGTAAATTATAATGCTCATTCAGAAACGTATGTACTTGTAGCTCAGGACAACGTAGAAACTTTCATGCTGCCAGATAGTTCAAAGGTTGTTTTGAATAAGAATAGCAAACTTACTTATACAGATCAGTTCCTTACAAAGAACAGAGCAGTAATGCTTGAAGGGGAAGGCTATTTTGAGGTTGTTGAAAACGCTGGACGCAAGTTTACTGTTGATGTTGGTGGTTCTCAAATAGAGGTGCTTGGAACTAAATTTAATATTGACGCTCGTAATGTGGCGGAACGAATTGTAACAACACTTATAGAGGGTTCTGTTATGTTTAGGAATGGTAAGCATGAGGAATTGATGTCTCCTAATCATCAACTTACGTACTATACAAAGACAGGGGTTTTAGATTATGTTGCTGCCGATGCCTATGTCAGTATAGAATGGAAGGATAATGTGTTTCGTTGCAAGTCTATGCGCATAGATGATTTGATGCAGGAACTTGGAGAGTATTACGGTGTTGATATAGAAGTTGACAGTAGATATGATACAATCGTTGTTTCTGGTGCTTTCTCCAGAGATATGCCGCTTGAACGTGTGTTGGGTATAATTCAAAACAGTACCTATTTCAGGTGGAAGATAGATAACGGTAAAGTTAATATCTATTGATACTTGCCAATCTGAAACATATAATAATATGTAGAACCTAAATATAAACAATTTGATGACATGACTAAAGACTTCAAACCTAAAGTCCCAGTGTTGGAAAGCATAAGATTGGGCGTTGTATTACTATGTGTAGGATTGTTGTCAATGGGAGTTATGAATGCTAACGCCCAGACTGCAATTAAAACACAGAAAGTGAAAGTGGAGAACGTGCAGATGTCTTTGCGCAACTTGTTCAAGATTATAGAAAGCCAGAGCAAGTACTTGTTCTTCTATGTAGATGCAGATGTGGAAGGGATTATGGTAACTCCACCGGCAAATCAAACAATATCCAAAGTACTCGATGCGGTGCTTAAGGATCACTCTCTTACATATACTGTTGACGGTCGTAATATCAACATTTCTCGCAAGAAAATTGATGAAAAACAGCAGAAACAGCGAAAAGCGAAAGAAACCATAACTACTCGAGGTGTAGTAAAGGATAATGAAGGGAATCCTCTTCTTGGTGCTACTGTTGTTTTGAAGAATACTACAACAGGTGTTGTGACTGATGTTGATGGTAAGTTTTCTATTGATGTTCCTGCTGATGGAGTGCTTGTATTCTCATATATAGGCTTTGAGTCTCGTGAAATAAAAGTAGGTGGGCAGAATAATGTTATGATTGTACTTAAAGAAGAGCATAACTCTCTTGACGATGTAATAGTCATTGGTTATGGCACTCAGCGTAAGGTTGACGTAACAGGTTCTGTCTCTACTGTAAACATGAACGACCTTAAACTTACTGTTGCCAGTAATGCTGGTGAGGCTTTGCAGGGACAGGTTGCTGGTGTTAATATCAGAAACAGCGGTTTGCCCGGAACAGGAGCCACTATGTCGATAAGAGGTGTTACTTCGTTTGCTAATGTAGCACCGCTTATAATCGTTGACGGTGTGGAAAGTAATCTTAATAACATCAGTGCACAGGACATAGAGTCTATACAGGTATTAAAAGATGCCCGCGTGGCAGCAATATACGGCGTGCGTGGTTCTAATGGTGTTATTCTTGTTACAACAAAGAAGGGTAAGGCAGGTGCATTGCGTATTACATATAACGGTACGGCTGGTGTAACATTTCCATTAAGTGGTAATGTATATAATTTGGCAAACTCAGAAGAGTATATGAAAATACTCAATGTGGGACAGCCTTTCAATGAATTGTTTGCTAACGGTATGCCTGATTATCTCTATAATTCACCTTATGGAAGTGGTGTGGGATTGGAAGGTGATTCTCAAGTGGCAGCAAGTAATTATTACAGAGAAGATCCTAATAAAGGAAATAACTATCTTATACAGGCTGTGAATAAAAAAGGAACAGACTGGTTTCATGAATCGTTCAAAAGAGCATTCTTTCATGAGCATAATCTCTCTGTTTCTGGTGGAGGTGAGAAATCACGCTTTTTCTTCTCTCTTGGTTTGCTTGACCAGAAGGGAACTCTCGTAGAGACTTTCCAAAAGAGATACAACATGCGTGTGAATACAGAGTTTAGCATAGGAAAATATATAAAAGTGGGAGAAAACCTAAACTTCTTCTATAGAAGCTATTTGCCAATGACAACAGGTTCGCAATATGGTATAATACCTAATATATATACTCTGCTGCCAATTATTCCTGTAAAAGATATTATGGGTAACTGGGGTGGAACATGGATTGGTCCTCAGCTTGGTTCTGTCGGTAATCCAATAGCAATGCAGAGCCGCACAGCATCTAATTCGGATTATGATTCATATAATATAATAGGTAATGTGTTTGCTGAAGTAAAATTACTAAAGGACTTCACATTCCGCACAAGTCTTGGTCTAAATAATTACAATACAATGTACCAGACCTTCACAGGTGCACAGGCAGAGAATGCAGAGCTTAATACAAAGGTGAACTCACTTGTTTCTTATGCAAGTCAGGGAAGTACACTTACTTTCAATAATACATTGAATTATAAGAAAGACTTTGGACTTCATAAACTGGATTGTCTTGTAGGTATGGAAGTTATAAAGACATATTCAAAGGGATTGAATGGTCAGTCAGATGATTTTTTCTCAGACAATAAGCACTATCTTCTGCTACAGAACGGTGAAGAAAGATTCCCTGCTTCCAGTAGTATGGGACATACTGCACTATTGTCTTACTTTGGCAGACTTGACTATAGTTATGCTGATAAATATCTTGTAGGTGTGACTGTCAGAAGAGATGGTTCTTCATATTTTGGTCCAGAGAATAGATTCGGAACCTTCCCGTCATTCTCATTAGGTTGGCGCATCTCACAGGAAAAGTTTATGAGTGGAGCAGAATGGTTGAACGATTTGAAAATACGATTGAGTTATGGAGTTCTTGGTTCACAGAATAATGTAACTGCTCAAAACCAGTATTCCACATATGCAAGCAGTCTGTATTATTCTGCATACGATATCTATGGCACAAGCAACTCTGTAGAAGTTGGAATGTACCGGCAGCGTATAGGAAACTCAGCCACAGGCTGGGAGGAGGATATTGTACAAAATGCAGGAATAGACCTTGTTGCCTTCAATAGTGCTTTGGAGTTTCAATTTGATGTATATAAAAAGAAGATTAACGGACTTCTTCTTACAGAACCATTGCCTTCTGTCATTGGTGCTTTGGTAACAGCTCCAACTGTAAATATTGGTGATATACAGAATGTGGGCTTCGATATATCTGCAAAATATCGCTTTAAGACAGGAGATTTCACTAATTCCATATCAGGTAATTTCTCGCACTATAAGAATAAGATTGTAGATTTGCCCGATCCGGGTTATTTCACGTCAGGAACAGCACGTAATGAAGAAGGCTATCCTACAGGCATGTTCTATGGATATAAAGTTATAAAGCTGTTTGATAGTCAGGAAGAAGTTGACAATGCACCTACACAAGACGGTGCGGCTCCAGGTAGATTCCGATATGAGAATATTGATGACGATAATGAGATTACTGCTTCCGACCGCCAGTATTTAGGTAGTCCTCATCCAGACTTTACATACGGTTTTATACTTAGCACACATTATAAAGGTTTCGATCTTTCTGCCCAGTTCTATGGAGTATATGGTAATACCATCTATAATAGAGTTAGAATGACTACGGAATTCTTCCAAAGTAATGTTACTGCCAATAAGAGTAGAGAACTTCTGAATTCCTGGACACCAGAAAACATAAACACTACAGTACCTAAGATTGAAAATGTACAGTCGTTCAGTACAACAAGTGCATTTAATTCGTATGCATTGGAAAGTGGTTCTTATTTCCGTCTGAAGACTCTGACTATTGGATATACATTTGACCCAAATATTTCTTTTATGAAAAGATTACAGATTTCAAGTCTCAGATTGTATGTTCAGGCTGCTAATTTGTTTACTATCACTCCATATTCCGGGGCAGACCCTGATATCAGCGGTGGTTCTCCAGCAAACTTTGGAGTTGATGTGGCTACTTATCCTACTAATGAACGCAAGGTGAGTTTCGGTCTCACTGTTACGTATTGAAACAATTTTCATATTTAACAATTGAGAAAAAATGAAATATACAATAAATATTTTCGTACTTTTTGCAGTATTGTCTTTCTTTGCATGTAGTACAGACATGCTTAATGTAGCTCCGTATGGAGTGCTTGACGAGGAAGTATTGGCAAATAGAAAAGGTGTAGAGAAACTTCTGATAGGTTGTTATGCAACATTAGACGGGCAAGCTTCAGATGATTATTATGTATGGAACAACTACTGGGCAACTGATGATGCACGAATGGGGTCTAATGCGGGTGTGAATGCTTTTGATGCCTTTTTGGTAAATCCTACATATAGTGAAATTGCTACTCGTTGGAAAACTCTATATGGCTTTGTCGGCAGATGTAATTCTGTTATCGGACTTTTGCCAGATGTTACAGATATGAGTGACATTGAGAAAGCTCAAGTTGATGCTCAGGCAAAGTTTATACGTGCTTATACCTATTTCTTCTTGGCTGTTATATGGAAGAATGTGCCATGGATAGACGAAACGATAGACTATGGAAAAAGAAATTTTTTCGTATCAAATGTTGATGTAGATATATACTCTAAGATTGAAGAAGACTTGATTTTTGCTTCTGAGAATCTGCCAGAGACTTGGAATGAAATAGGTAAGGTCAATAAGTGGGCGGCAAAATGTATGCTTGCAAAAACTTATATGTTTCAGAAGAAATTTGCTCAAGCCAAGGAAATTCTGGATGATGTTATTGCTAATGGCAAAACAACAAGCGGGCAAAAGTATGCTCTGAATGCAAAGTATAGAGATAATTTCCGTACAGCGACAAAGAATGGCCCTGAAGCTGTATTTGAAGTTCAGATGGCTGTTAATGACGGTACCACAAATGGAATTAATGGTAATCCAATGAGTTTTATGAATGGAACTTACGATGGTACTGCAAACAACGGATATGGCTGGTATCAACCTACATTTGATTTGGTAGATGCATTCCAGACTGATGCTGTAACGGGACTTCCTCTCCTTGATAACTATTATGAGACTCCTATAGTAACCGACTATGGAATGTCTTCAACAGAAAGGTTCAGAACCTACACAGGTACACTCGACCCTCGCCTTGACTGGTGTGTGGGTCGTAGAGGAATACCATATCTTGACTGGGGAAATCATCCGGGAAAATCGTGGATTAGAAATCAAAACAATGGAGGACCGTATAGTAGTGTTAAGCATACCGCTGAAAAAGCAACCGCAGCTTCTGAACGACAAGGAACAAATAAAACAAGTGTTCCGTATGATGCTATTAGATTTGCAGATGTTCTTCTGTGGGCAGCTGAGTGTGAGGTAGAAGTAGGCAGTTTGGAAAAAGCAGAGGAGTATGTAAACATGATACGTCAGAGGGCTTCAAATCCCGACGGTTTTGTGAAGAAGTATTCTAATGGCTCTTTCTTGAGCAGCGATGCCGCAAACTACAAAATAGGTCTTTATACTGGACAATTCAGTACTAATGGAAAGTCTTATGCGCGTAAGGCAGTAAGATTTGAGCGCAGGCTTGAGTTGGCTATGGAGCATCATCGTTACTTCGACCTTTTGAGATATGATGGTAATGATTTCGATTTGGAAGAATATATGGATACATTCCTAAAGCGTGAAGGAGAAAGACTGACAAATAGCCCTAATAACCTTTATCTACAAGGTGACTTTGTTAGAGGAAAACATGAACTATATCCTATTCCGCAAGTAGAAATCGACCGAAGTGTTAGACCTGACGGCACTCCTGCTTTGATACAGAATCCAGGTTATAAATAAAAATAAGTTATAAGGGTTATGAAAAGAAATATAATTTTATTGATAGGTGCTTTTGTTTTTACTGCCATTATAGTTTCATGCGGTAGTAATGAAGATGATCCAATTCCACCTACGCCTAATCCTCCAAAACCAAATGTTACAGAAATTGACATAGACTTTACTTTTGATTATGTCAATCAACGTGACGAACGCCCACTTATGCATTGTGAATCATATACGGACAAACAGAAGGACAGCTTGCAGACAGCATTTTTCTCTGCCCTTGCAAAAGTTGGTGATAAGCGTGGAAAGGTCGTGACTGCAGCTACATTTCTTGTAAGTTTAGACTATAGGATTCCTTATGGGCATGAGTGGAAGGTATCAGATACTCGTGACTATGACTATGTGGGCCGCTATACAAAGAAAGGACTTTTCTTGAATGCTTTTACAGAGAATGGAGCAACACATAAACCTTGGGGGTGTCTTATTCCTACTCATGCAAGATATCCGCGTGCCACAATTGCCAACCTTGGTGATTACTATGAGAATGGGCTTCACTGCTCTTCGTTCATAGGCTGGGCTTTATATAATGGTGATGCCGTAACGGATATGAGTTTGTTGGAAAAAACTTATGCCAACGATTATAGGAAATTTCCTCGTACACAAGAAAAGAGTATTAAAGGTAATGTTGAACTTATCAGAGCTGGTGATTTGATAGGTTTCCCTGGTCATATTGCTATGGTGATAGGTGTTAAAGGCGATATTATCGTCTATGCCAGTGAGGAAGGAGGTTCTGCTTATCCCGGAAAAGGCTTGTCGTGGCTTACCTTTAATAAAAAAACAACCAATTTCGATACTTTCTCATATAAATACTTTATACAGATGAATAATGTGTACGGAGATTGATATTAACTGTTTATCTCTTACTATAATTTTAAATTATCTATAATCATTACAAACTTAAAACCTACAATTATGAAAAAGTGTGTTTTACTAATGTCTTTTGCTTTGTATGCAACATTGACAATTAATTCGCAACAGTATGTAAACCCATTGGAGCGTTGGGCTAACTACAATCTCGGTGATCTTAATTCATTTACAACAGGAGATGAGGATATTACAATCGGTAAATACTATCAGTATGGACGTAATGTCCCATTAGCCAGTGAGGGAGATGTTCTTTATTGGGCTAATCAAGGAGGACCATACGAAAATGGTTCACCTGCAAACTATCGAGTTTGGCATATACATCTTATTAATAGTTTTGGTACTACAGCCAATTGGTTTGCAACAGGTTCTGCTTCTGATACATGGGAAAGCATTGTAGCACAAACAGTTGCCAATGGTGCTCCTCCTGCAGGAACGTTTGAAGGCTATGACTATACTGTGGCGGGTTATCAAGGAACTAACGGTGGTTCACCTGCCCCTGTGGGCTGGCATATACCAACTTATGCAGAGATGAAATCTCTAATAGCTGTAGTAGGATCTAATGATTTTGCTTATGCAACATTTAATGTTAATGATTACCAAGAAACCAGTGTGGATATTCTTGGCGATGGTGTTCCACAGAACTATACTTCTGATTACAAGAGCAAGGATCAGTTTACAGTAGTGGCACGAAGATTTAAGGGCACTCCTTATGAGACAGCTTTTAGATATGAATATCAGGAAGTAGATGGATTCAATACCTTAGAGATTCGAGCTAAGCAGTCTGGCGGCGCAAGTATAGATGATATTGCTGGTTGGTCTGCCGCAAATTGGAGTGATGCAGTGGTAAGATATTTCCCTGTTACAGGGTATCGTCGTTCAGGTAGTCCATATATAACCGCCACTTCAGAGGGATTCTATTGGGCAGGAGGTTCTTCAAAAGAAGACCAAGCCTATGTAATAACTTTCAATAGTAATCGCCTGCGCGGTAGTTCACATGCAAGAAGTAATGCTTATGCTATACGGTGCGTGAAAAATTATGAAGGAACTACTGCCATAGAATCAGCCAAAACTGCAAATATTAATGTAAAAGCTGGAGATTCAAGAATTTCTGTCTATGGAAGTTCTTTGGCAGGTCAGGATGTTTATATATATAACACGGTTGGTGCTGTTGTAAAGATGCAGAAAGCTAAAGCAAATACTTTGTCATTTGATTTGCAAAACGGATTATATGTTGTTAAAGTTGGTGATACAAGAGTGAAGGTTCTTGTAAAATAGAAAACCACAAAGGATATTTATAAAAATAATACTATGGGTAAAGTAATCAATAGAAGAGAATTTCTTAAAACTGCAGCTCTTGCAGGAACTGCACTTGCTGTGACTCCACAGGCTATTTTCAGTAAAAATATCTCTACGACTACACGTAAAGAGAAAATTGCTATAGGTGTAATAGGTGTGGGCAGTCGTGGAAGGCATCTGATGAAACTTGCGGCAAGGGAATCAAATGTTGTCGTGACGGCTATTTGTGATATAAATAAGGCTGCTATAGATTTAGCACAGGACATGCTTATAAAAGAAGGATGTAAAAAGGCTGAAGTTTATACAGGTAACGATTATGCATACCGTGAATTACTTGAACGTAAGGATATAGATGGTGTTATTATTGCAACAAATTGGGATTGGCATGTAGAAATGACTATTGACTCCATGCGTGCAAAGAAATATGTAGGACTGGAGGTGCCTGCCGCCATGACCATTGAAGATTGCTGGAAACTTGTAGAGGTATATGAAGAAACAGGAACACATGTGATGTTCCTCGAAAACTGCTGCTACGATCGTGAATGTATGGCGGTGTTGCAAATGCTGCGTGAAAATCTGTTTGGTATTCCGATGCATGCAACTTGTGGTTATCGTCATTCGGCATGGGGAAGTGCAAAGTGGCTTAAGCCTATTGATACTAATACAAAGTCTGAACACTTCGTAAAATATTCAATGTTACGTAATGCAGACCAGTATCCTACACATGGTATAGGTCCTGTAGCTAATTGGTTTGATATTAATAGAGGTAACAGATTCTTGTACCTAACATCTGTCGCAACGAAACCACAGGCAATAAATGAATATGCCAGACAACACAATAACGCTAATGCCAATGTCAAGTTTAAGCAAGGTGATATTGTTACAACGATTATCAAGACTGTTAAAGAAGAAACTGTTGTCATCAACTATGACAATTATCTGCCACGCCCATATTCTCGTGATTATTCTCTTCAGGGAACTAATGGTATCTGGAGTGGACTATATTTAGGCCGCGGTATATATATTGAAGGCAAGTCGCCCAAAGACAAGTGGGAAAAAGATAAAGCCTATGATGCCTATATGCAGAAATATGATCATCCAATGTGGAGAGATTTTTACGCTAAGGCACAAAATGCCGGGCATGGTGGTATAGACTTCTTTACAATAAAGGAATTCGTCAAGAGTGTCAGGGAGAATGCTTATCCTCCTATAGATATTTATGATGCAGTAACATGGAGTGCTATTATTCCACTTTCTGAAGCCTCACTGGCAAAGGGAGGTACCCCCGAGTTCTTCCCCGACTTTACAAAGGAAGCATGGAAGAAGCGTAAGCCTGCTTTTGGGTTGTAATTTATTTTTAGCTTTGAACTTCACTACGCATGTGCGTAACTATGTATGTGCGTATGTGAAGTTTACCTGAATATTATCAGTTTTAACGATAAAAACTAATACTTCTATAATGTATAAAATACACCGTCTATCACTATTAACGCTCTTTGTAGGCTTGAGTATTCTCGCTTCATCTGCGCAGAAGAAATGGACTATTGATGATATTCTGCGTACAGAACGTATTGTATCTTTGGCAATGTCTCCTGATGGTGGGAGAGTGTTTTATCAGACCGGATTTACGGCAGACGGTTATTACCCGGTAAAACCTTCCAAGTTTTACACTGTAGATGTAGAGGGAAAGGAGGTTATAGAACTTGATATATCCAATGCACAGACTTCTCCAGTTCCTAATTCCCGGGTGCTTCGTTGGTCTTCAGATTCAAAGTTTATATCATATTATACTATGTCGGCAGGTGGGCAACGACAATTGTGGAAAATATCTGCAATTGGCGGAGAACCACAACAAGTGATATGTAATAGTCAGTCTATTTCAGAATATGAATGGTCACCTGACGGTCGCTATATAATTTATACGGTAGATGTACCAGTTTCGCAAGAAGAAATAGACTATCGCCGTAAATGGGGAATTGTAATTTCTCCAGAAGAGAAGAAATGGCAGAGAAGAAAAGAAATTTGGATAAAGAAATTATTATCAGGAAATGTGTATCAACTTACTGAGCCTGTAGTATTGACAAGAGGTCCAAAATGGTCTTTTGATAGTAATGCTGTTGCCTTCATAAGTGTTGATTCTACAGGAATTTCACAGTTGTATAAACTTCCTGTTGATAGTATTTGTAAGCCAGAACAGATTAGTCATGCAGTGGATAATGTACGTTTCTTTGCTTGGAATCCGTGTGATAATTCTATTGCTTATGTTACATCGGAAACAGAAAAGATGCCTTATGTAAACTATCATGAAAATGCGCCATTTCTTCCTGGCTCTATTTGGCTCTATGGAAGTAATGGGAAGACAAAGCAAATAACAGAATCTTCTTTCCCCCAACTGAATAGCGTTGAATGGAACCATTCTGGTAATCAACTCGCTTTTATAGCTCAATCACCCGCAACAGCAGCGCAAAAAGGTTACAATAGATATTTTCAACTGTATATGTATGTCCTTTCTGTTTCCGATGGAGAATTTAAGAAGATTGCTGATGGAATGGATTTCTTCAGGGGAGGTGAGAATATGACTTGGTCGGGAGACGATAAAGAAATATGGTTCGTTAATGGTGAAGGTGTTGGCTATAATTTGTTTGCGGCAGAAGTCGCTACAGGTAAGGTGCGACATGTTACTGTGGGTAAGGAATGTATAAATCTGCCAAGTTTCGATCATGCTTTCACAAGGGTTTCGTATTTACGGCAGAGTGTCAATCTTAAGCCTGATATTTATGTGTCAAATGTTACTTCTTGGAAACCACGATGCATTACTGATATAAATCCGTGGGTAAAAGATTATGCCAATGAAGAAGGCGAAATCATAAACTATCGTAATGAGGGTTGGGATATAGAGGCTTTGCTCATTAAACCGCCGGGTTTTGATAAACGTAAGAAATATCCTCTTATTGTTGTTGTCCATGGTGGTCCTAACTGGCATAAGCTAAATGAGTGGCAACCTGACTGGGAGCAATACCCTCTTAAGGCATATGCAGCTGAAGGATACGTTATGCTTTTTCCTAATTTTCGTGGTAGTGCAAATTATGGTGTTGACTTTATTAAAACAACGCATTATGATTTAGGCGGTCAAGACTATAGAGATGTTATGTGTGGGGTAGATTATCTTTTGAAACAAGGATATATTGACGAAAAGAGAATGGGAATTTGTGGTTGGAGTTATGGTGGATTTCTTACACCTGCTATAATCACTCGCACCAACCGTTTCAAGGCGGCGCAGTTTGGAGCAGGACTCCCAAGTATAGAAGCTATGTACGGAAGTCTATGGACAGTAGAGCGAATATTGCATAAGGCATTTGATGACTATCCTTGGAACAATGGCACAATGCATGTACAATATTCTCCACTCTATCATGCTCATAAAGTCAAGACATCTACCCTTATACAACATGGTGATAAAGACCCGCGATGTCCTTTAGGAGGCGCAGTATTATTCTACAAAGCTCTTAAATCCTATGGAGTGCCAACTGTCTTGGAGATATATCCCGGCATGGGGCATAGTATTACTGAACCGTTATTGTATAAAAGAATTTTGACAAAAAATCTCGAATGGTTTAATAAATGGCTTAAGGATGACCGCTCTACATCTTTCGAAACATCTTATCCTTATATACAATATCAGTCATGTAAAGATGAGAAAGCAAGTGATAGTATAACGAAATGCAAACATTAAAATAATATGAAATATAGAAACTATCTTTTAATACTTGTGTTAAATATATGTATGTCGTCTCATGCAGTAAATGCTGATGAACGATTAATAACTCTGAATACCAATAGTCTTTCAATGGTGTTGGAAGTAGATAAAGGTGGTACACTTCTGCATCGTTATTTCGGACAGCGTCTCACCGATTCTTCTCCTTTTATATCAAAGGTATTGTATCGTACATCTGAGTATGGAACAAAGAATGAAGCTTACTCCACAATGGGAGGAAAGAACTTTAGAGAACCAGCTTTACGAGTTACACATTATGACGGAGACTTGAACACGGAGTTGGTGTTTATAAAAACAGAGAGAAACTTTGATTATGCTAAAGGTGTAGAACATCTTGTTGTCTGTCTCAAGGATAAAAAGTATCCTTTTGAAGTGAATCTTCATTATAATGCTTACAAAGAGGAAAATGTTTTCACCATGCACACTGAATTTATCAATAATGAACGTGGTGATGTGGTGTTGCATAATTATTATTCTTTCTATCTTCCAATTGATGCACATAAATACTACCTTACGCATTTCTACGGTACAGCCACTACAGAGATGTCTATGGAAGAAACCTTGCTTTCCCATGGAGTTAAGAGTATTGAAACAAGGAAGGGCATTAGGTCAACTCATAGTGAAAATCCTTCATTCCTATTATCGCTCAATGCTCCATTGCAAGAAAATGAAGGTGAGGTCATAGCAGGTGCTTTGGCATGGAGTAACAACTTCAAGTTAAACTTTGAATTGGATGAATTTAATACATTGAATATATGTTCAGGCATCAATCCTTATGCTTCAGAATACAGCGTGGCTAAAGGAAAGAGATTTGTCACTCCTACTATGGTTTATACTTATAGTAATAATGGTGCGGGAGATATAAGCCGACGTATGCATGACTGGGCAAGAAAAGACGGGCTTTATGCTTCTAAAGAAGTGCGTCCTGTAGTGCTTAACAGCTGGGAGGGAGTTTATTTCGACTTTACAGAGAGCCGGTTAAAGGAAATGATAGACGGTGCTGCTTCACTTGGTATAGAGTTGTTTGTATTAGATGATGGTTGGTTTGGTAATAACTATCCTCGTAACAGTGCCAAAATGGGATTAGGCGACTGGCAGGTTAATAAGAAGAAACTGCCGAACGGTATTGATGCCTTGGCAAAATATGCTGTTAGTAAAGGAGTCAAATTTGGTATATGGATAGAACCTGAAATGGTGAGTCCTCAAAGCGACTTGGCAAAAAAGCATCCCGAGTGGATAGTTAAAACTTCCGGACGCGATATTCCCAAGCGTCGTGAGCAATGGGTACTTGACTTGGGTAATCCTAAGGTGCAGGATTTTGTATTTCAGGTGTTTGATTCTGTATTGAGTCTTTCTAAGGATATATCATACATAAAGTGGGATGCCAACCGCCATATAGAATCTGTTGGTTCTTCATGGCTGCCTTCTGACAAGCAGACACATTTTTGGGTTGATTATACACATGGTCTTTATAGTGTATATGAACGTATAAGAAAGAAATACCCCGAGGTTATTATTCAGGTGTGTTCTTCGGGCGGAGGAAGAGTAGAATTTGGTTCTTTGAAGTATCATCAGGACTTCTGGACAAGCGATAATACTGATGCTTTTAGCCGTGCATTCATACAATACGGCACCAATTTTATTTATCCTGCTATAGCCACAGGTGCTCATTTCTCACATGTCCCTAATCGTCACACAAAGAGAATTATACCAACTAAGTTTCGTATGGACATGGCAATGGCTGGACGTTTGGGCTTTGAAATGAAGCTTACCGACCTGACAGGTGAAGAGGCGGAGACGTTGAAAGATGCTATAAAGGAATATAAAGACATACGAGATATTATCCAATTTGGAGATTTATATAGAATTTCCTCGCCTTACGATGATTCCGGACTATATTCATTGATGTATGTAAGTAAGGATAAAAAGAGGGCTGTTTTTTACGCTTACTCTTTGAAATATCGTGGTTACTTGGCTACAACAAATTTCAAATTAAATGGTCTGCTTGCCGACAGAAACTATTCTATAAAGGAACTTAATAATGCAAAGCCTTCGTTCTGGGCTGACGGTAAGAGTGTTAATGGTGATTTCCTTATGAAAGCGGGATTGAATCCTAATCTCCAGAATATATATCAAAGTATGGTTTTATACATGGAGGCAACTGATGAAAATGTGGTTCCTGTTGTTGATGACAAGAACGACTCGAATGCCTTAGAGTCTGCCGAAAGTTTCTAATATATAATTTGAAAATGATGGTAAAACAAGCAGATATAAAAAACAATATACCCGAACATTTAATTCCTTGCAAGCAGAATGATGTGTTATTATTGCGATGTGCCCCGATTTCGGTTGTACGCATAGCCTTCATCGGACTTGGTCGTCGTGGAAAGCAGTCATTAAACAACTATGTGCATTTAGAAGGCGTGGAAATAAAAGCAGTATGCGACCTTAAGGAAGAAAATCTTTCTGAAGCACGCCGTATATTGGAGAAGTACAATAAGAACCGTGCAGACGAATATACAGCTGCTGATGCATGGAAAAAGCTATGCGAACGGTCAGATATAGACTTGGTTTATGTATGTACAAGCATCAATCTTCATGCCGAGATTGCTGTTTATGCAATGGAAAACGGTAAGCATGTGGCAACAGAAGTGCCCATAGCAAATACAATTGCTGACTGTTGGAAAATAGTGAATGCCGCAGAAAAACATCGTCGTCATTGCATAATGCTGGAGAACTGCTGTTACGGGCGTTTTGAACTCGCAGCCCTTAACATGTGTTCTAAAGGACTCTTTGGTGATATAATTCATGCAGAAGGCGGTTATATTCATGATTTGAGAAACATGGATTTTGACAACCGCCCTGATTATACCGCTCGTTGGCAGACCTTTGGTAATCCTTATCCTACACACGGGCTTGGACCTGTCTGTCAGGCGTTGAATATTCACAGGGGCGACAGGCTGTCGTGGTTAGTCTCTGTTTCAAACAGGCAGTTTTGTTTTCCGCAGGTTTCAGACGGAAAGATTGATGACGAGTGTACGCTCGGTAATATAAACACCACCATTATAAAGACTGCAAAAGAGAAAACTATAGTTCTTCAACATGACATCTCCAGTCCCCGCCCTTATTCCCGCAACTATATGTTGAGTGGAACAAAAGGTTTTATTCAAAAAGAGGCACAACCTGTAATGAAGTTTGAAAACGCAGGTTCTGATGAAGAGAATACAGTAGTAAGTCTGCTGGAGAAATATGAGCACCCTTTCTATAAAGCCAAAGGTGAACAGGCAGTGGCTATTGACACTCATGAGGGCATGGACTTTATAATGGATTACCGCTTGATTTACTGTCTTCAGAATGGGCTGCCGCTTGATATGGATGTATATGATGCTGTCGAATGGTCGAGTATTGTAGAATTGACAGCTCAATCCATAAGGTCAGGCAATATTCCTGTTGCCATTCCCGATTTCACCCGAGGTGCATGGAATAAACTCTCAGGGTTGAGCTTTGCCGAGTGATTGGTTCAGCATTTTATATGGTTATATAAAGCAATTTAATTATTAACTTTCAAAATACAAACATCATGACAACTTTATTATTTATTGGCGGTATAGGTATGCAGGAAGTATTACTTATAACACTTGTCATTTTACTGCTTTTTGGCGGCAAGAAAATTCCTGAACTCATGAAAGGCATAGGCAAAGGCGTGCGCTCTTTCAAGGATGGACTGAAAGAAGTTGAGAAAGACATGGATATGACTGACAACGAAAAGGAAGCTTAAGTTATGAATGGCGAGGGACAAACCTTTTGGGAGCATCTTGATGTTCTACGTTCAATGCTGATAAGAATAGCTGTATTGACCGTGTTGCTTGCAGTAGCGGCATTTTTCTTCAAGGAAGAGATGTTTTCCATAATCCTTACTCCCAAGGAATCAGAGTTTGTTACTTACAGACTACTGGCGAAGATTGGCATATTCAGCTCTCCTGATAATATGCCCGCCGGCTTTAGTGTCAGCCTTATAAACACTGGACTGGCACAACAGTTTATCATGCACATGCAGGCGGCAGTAAGTTTCGGATTCCTTTGTGCCTCGCCTTACATTCTCTATCAGCTGTTTCGTTTTGTCTCTCCAGCCCTTTATGCAGAAGAGCGCCGCTATGCCTTTCTTCTGGTAGGCAGCAGCTATATAATGTTTATTCTCGGAGTAATGATAAGTTATTTCCTGATATTCCCTTTCACATTCCGCTTCTTAGGAACTTATCAGGTGAGTAGTGATATTGAGAATATGATTTCCATAACATCCTATATGAACACATTCCTCTTTATGTGTCTTGCAATGGGAGTCATATTCGAAATGCCTGTTCTGACATGGTTGTTTGCAAAGTTCGGTTTTATAACATCAGACTTTATGAAAAACTACCGTAAACATGCTTATGTTGTGATTCTTATTCTTGCGGCAGTTATAACTCCTACATCAGACGTTGTAACGCTTATGCTTGTTTCACTACCGATGATTTTACTTTATGAATTGAGTATCGTTATTGCAGGAGCCGTTCAAAATAATTCATTAACTCCACCTTAGGTTATCACAGCCTTTGTGCTAAGTGCATTTCGTTACCACCAGTGCCACAACTATGGCACCACCAGTACCGTAACTATTTCCATTACCGGTTACGACACAACTCTTAACTGTGAGTACTCAGTTTATACCGCAGGAGGTGCGCATGCGGCATCAGGACGGCTTTCAAATCAAAATACAAAGATAGATTTGACAGATTATCCCAATGGGGTGTATGTCCTTAAGATAAGACTTGGTGAAAAATCAACGTCGTGGAAACTCATCAAACGCTAACCTGATTTTATAAAGCTTATGATACCTATTTTAAATAAACGAGTAAATGCCGTATGCTTAACTCTTTATTTGTTTGTGCTGATAACGTATATCCGGATACACCCCTCATAACCACAACCAAGACAGTTGATGCATCAGTCGCTCTTGTTAAAACAGAAGACGCAGGAGGCCAGACAACCTATGAACTCCGTCCCAACGGTCAGCCTTCAAGTGTAATGGCACAGGGAGGCGTATTGACAACATTCGGGTATGACGAGTTCGGACGCAGGACATCCATAGACGACCCGAGTGCAGGAATAAGGACATATACCGACAATTACAATCCTGACGGGACAAGAATCCAGATGGAGACCGATGCGGCAGGAAATACAATTACTACGACAGGCGACATCTACGGCAGGGTGATACGTGTAGAACGTCCTGAGTTTAATACAGATTACAGCTATGACCCTGACGGACGTCTGATCTCTGAAATCTCAACGAATGGTGTCAGGCAAATGTATTTCTATGATGAGTTTGACAGATTGCAAGGCGAGGAGAAGAATGTGGACGATCTGTCGTTTGCGAAGAGTTATACTTATGCCGACAGACTGCTGAAGCGCAAGGACATAGTCACCTATTCATATATGTTCTCTCCAAGCATGTTCAGTGAGGAATACATATATCAGAACGGTAATATAACACAAATGCCCAATGGTGGCACATTGTCATACGATGATGAAGACAGACCTTATCAGGTAACCAGTCTCACACCTCTTGCTGCGTCACCTCCTGCTTCCGACCAGACGGTCAGCTATACGTCCTTCCTGCGTCCTTCTACAATAGCACAGGACGGATTGGAATGCAGTTTTGATTATGATGCCGGAGGTGCCAGGGTTAAAATGTCGTTTAGCCTTACAGATTCTGATAGAGGTGACAACATTACATATTATTTAGACGAATACGAGTATCACGGTTCTTCTGGCAGGCGCATACTCTATTTGGGAGGCGACGCCTATTCAGCGCCTGCTGTATTGGTAAGAACCTCGATGTCAACGGGCTGGAGTCTCTATTATATCTGCCGTGATTATCTTGGCAGTATCACCCACGTTGCATACAGCAGTGGTGAATTGAAACAGGAGCTGAGCTATGATGCCTGAGGACGCCTGCGTAATCCTGACACCCATGAGATATATGCGCAGGGCGAAGAGCCGGAGTTGTTCCTTAACCGTGGCTATACCGGTCATGAGCATTTGCAGCAGTTCGGGCTGATAAACATGAACGCCCGCCTTTACGACCCTGGCCTCGGCAGATTCCTATCTCCCGACCCATACGTACAGATGCCCGACTTCTCGCAGAGCTTTAACCGCTACTCATACTGCATGAACAACCCACTGAAGTATGTGGATAAGAATGGGGAGTTTCCGTTTCTCATTGCTGGTGGTATTATTATTGGTGCTTATTTAGGTGGTACTATGGCTAATAAAGGAGAATTAAATCCTTTAAGCTGGAACTGGAAAGATGCTACTACCTATCTGGGAATCGGTTTTGGCGCAATTATGGGATATACTGCTTCTTACGGTTTTTAAAATCCAGGAACTATAGGTTATACTTTTGGAATAAACAACTCATGGGGTGCCGCTACATTAACTGTAGGAGGTACAGGTTTTGGAAGTGAATGGCGCTTTAGTTGGACAACAGTTGCAGATGGTGGCGGTCAAATTACAAATAAAGATTTTTCCAGTAGTACAATTAATAGAAAAATAGACCGTTCTATCTCTGATGTAAGAGAGGAATGGGATAATAGTGCATTTGTGTATTCTAATATAGCGGCATCAACTCTTGCATTAAACGATGCTACAGTTATAGGTATAGCAGATAATTTTCTTATTCCTATAATTTATGCGACTGCATCAACATATTGGCTTTATTCCAACCAAGAATTAATAGGAAAAAGAACAAGAGAAATAGCTCATTTAGTACAAAGTAATCTTACGTTGAAGCAAGGATTTACTTATGAACTGCGTCCAAAAACTTCTGGATATTATAGAAATGTACACGGTGGAAGTGTTTACTTAACTCCAGATGACATTTGGAAGGATGGAGAAACAACACGAGGTTTGAATAGATATAATAATAACTCTTATGAAAATACATACATGATTATGTACCCTATATATTATGGAAATCAAATGGAAATTAAAATCAAGGAAAAAATTATGATTTATGGATATTATTTTAAGCATAATCATCTACCACCAGGAAATAAAATATTTAGATAATAATTACAAATTTAACAAATAAATTATGAAATTCGTTTTAAATTTTGTCCTATCGGGAGAATTTCATGCGACATCTAAAAATTATGAGATTACAGACTTGGACAATAAATTAGAAGTTTATTTTAGAAGAAGGAATTATGGTGATGTAATTAAAAAGTACGTCATCACAATTATGTGTGTACATCCCAAATATGACGATTTCTTCAAGGAAATGAGACCCAAATATACAGAAGACAAATGGATTAAATGTGTAGCTCCTTATGAGCCTGCTCGCATATATAGGCTATTAGACTTTTCACTAAAACTGGATTTTGAAACGTTTATAAATAGCAATACAGAAGAGGGATTGAAGATAATCGCTGCAGCGATTATAGATAAGGTAAGCACTATGAAATATCCTGCAAAGACGAAAGGTTTTGACAAAGAACTATTCTTTGAAGACTTGAAACGATTTTTCAAACGACAGAAGTTGATTTAGTCTTAGTATTATTTTACAATTAAAATAATAGAGTTATAAAACATTATCAGTTTATATTTGTCCTATTGGCGCTATGCGTCATTATAAGCTGCAGGCATATTGAAGATGAAAACCATCATTATACAATAACTTTCTATAACAAATCCGACAAAGAAGTGTACATATCTGAATCTGCAGAATATCCTGATACTATTAATGTGGTAAACTATCATGTTTTAGGTCTGCCTGAGATATACAAAGTACTTCCTCAAGGTATTAATAAGACAGCTTGCAAAAAGCAGAGGAACTTATGAGACATTCTTTAAATATAGGAATGATACACTTATGATTTATGTATTTGATGCAGAGGTGTTAGAGAGAAATCAGAGGTATAATTATGATGCAGTTTTACAAAGATTAGATGTAAGTTTGAGGGATTTACAACATTGTAATTGGACAATAAGTTATCCGCCAACAGAAGCAATGAGGGACATAAAGATGTATCCACCATATGATAGTTATAGATAATAATTCTTAATCTTAACCCCAAATCTCATTAACCTAATTTAGATTAAAACGATTGCCAATTCCCGCTGAACATTCAACATATTGCTTGATTGTTCAGCGGTTTGATTACATTACAATTACTTCCAAACTACCACCACAAGCGTGACAGTACCACTGTCCGCCTATAGGAGGGGACAGAGAAAAGATATTGCTATACCAAACTGTAGGCGTACTGATAGATAACAATCGTGTAACTACTCAGCAATAAAGATTATAGGGTGTTATTGAGAGTCAGTGAGTTACAAGAGTGGGTATATGAAAATTTTGGCAAATAGTATCATTTCTGAGCATTCTACTATAATAGTAAGTCTGCAAGTTTCTGATATTCAATGCCTATGATTGCTAAGTAGTTACCTTCGTGTCAACAAAATGAAAATGTTGAAACTTTGTTATCGTCCGAAGATATTGTATGCGAAATTGGTTTTATTCACCCAAACCTAAACTCTGTTAACACACGTTCTATTGTTGATACTGATATTTTAGGCGCAGGAACCACTTTTGATCTTGTTGCCAGAATTGTGCGCCCAAAAACAGGTTGCAAAAAGGACTCGGTTTGTGCGATGTCAGAATAATAGAGGGACCGATTCCAAGTCCTACTCCAGATTCAGAGGTTATAACCAGAGCATCTTCTGTGAAAAATGATAAATATGATTGTATTACGACTTGTAAATTTGATAATACAGGAAAGGGTGTAGCCTATTTCATATTAAGAGGGTCTCCAAGCAATCTGGGATTAGCAGTGGAAACTATGCCTCCGGTCTGTGTTGACGAAGAAAGGCAGTTCAATCCTTATCATTCTTTTCGCAAGGGTAAATATATATGCAGTTATACTTCGCTTGTCGATATAAGAAAGTGATATTATAAAATGTGGAGGAGGCACTTCAAAATGTGAAGTACCTCCTCTGTATTAATATTGCTGCTTAGTATATCAGTTTCCCGATTATTATTATCCCCAAATCATTAAACAGCAGATTTAATCCTTATGCTTTTCTTAGAATGTAACTCTTGTGCCGAGTGTCATGGTTCTTGGTGCTCCCCAGTATCCTCTGAATGAGTCAAGGTCGTGAGTGGAACCGTCGGTTCCACGCTCTATATATGAAGCATCAAGCAGGTTGTTGCATGTTGCGAATATGTTTATGCGTACATTGTCTGATACAGAGCCTTCCCAGCCGAATGTAGCATTAATAAGGTCATAAGCTGGTAATCGGTAGGCATCTTGAGCATCGGCTTTGGTGCGCGTTGATGGTTCAAAGTCGGCATACATGCGGGCATTGTGTTGCCAATCCAAATGAATGTATATTCCTTTGTACAAGCGGGCATCAGCTTGTGCGCCGAATTGTGTCTGTGGTGCATCTCCTACATGGAGTCCGTTGCTGTGAATAGAATATTCCTTGAGAGTTTCGCCGCTATATGAGTCGTAAATGATTGCATCGCCATTGCTTTTCCATTTCCACGATGCTATCATGGCGTATGCTTTCAGCTTTAGCCAGCTTGCAGCTTGCTGGTAGGCAGAAATTTCTATTCCCTTGTGAAGGGCGTTGAGTCCTGTTATCTGGTATTTTTCCGTCGCTTCGTTGGCACGCTTTGCAAGGCTTACGGTAAGAGTCTTGTCTTTCCAAGAGGCAATATAGACTGAGGCTTCAAGTCCGCCGTCGTTCCATGATGTTCGTAGTCCTATTTCGCCGAGTATGTTCTTTTCGTTGGTGACATCTTTGGTTATTGACAGGTTGCTTGATGAGAGATATACACTGGCATAAGGCAGTCGGCTGCTGTAACCTGCATTGGCAAACACATCAACAGAAGGTGTTGAGGGCGTTGTTTGCATCAGGTGATAGAGAATGCCAGCTTTTATGCTTCCTCCCCAGCCGTGTGCCCATGCACTCTTTTTGCCTGTTATGTCGTTATGTCGTCGATAGTTTCCGTTGAACACTGCTGCTCCCAATGTGGTGCTTAAACTGCGGTTATTGTATTTTGCTTGTATGAATGCCGATGTGTGGTGGGTAGTTCTTCCATATCGGGCACCGGTGTAGTCACCTATTCCCACATTCTTCTTCGTAGTGCTGTCATACCAGTAGTCGCCACCGAGAAGGTCGAGAACTTTCATCTTTGACCATGTGTCGTAGTATTGATATTGCATTCCTACGGAGAGAGTTGCCTCGTTGGTGAGTTTGTAATCTCCCGAAACAATAGCTCCTGCCTGTGTATGTCCTGATAGATAGTCTATCAGTATGTTGTTTGACGCATTGCCTTCAGCAGTGGCGTTATTGCTGTTCTCCTCTATTACAGAGTTGAAGTCAATATGCCCATCGGCTGTTTGGTGGGCTATTATGCTCTTTTTGCCATATTGTCCGTATGTAGATCTGCCTCCTCCGTTGGCAATAGCCATGTAGATGGAGTTTTTCATTGAGAAGCGGCTGCCGTCGAGCAGATGCTGCAATGTGAAATAAGGTTTGTGATAATGATTGCGTGCTATGGAGTATTTGCTGCCGTAAAGATAGCCCCAGTTCTTGGAATATCCGCGTCCGAATCTGCTTATCTCGTCGGCACTAAGCTCTGTATTGCGTTGGTCGTGCTCTTCGGGTGAGCCCAAAGCTGTGAATACTAAAGTGTTGGCGGCATTGAGCTGTTTGCTTGCAGAGAGCATGTAGGAAAATGTTTCTACGTCTGACACCTCTACGAACCCTTTGCCTTGTGTATATGAGAGCATGAGGTCAACATTCCAGTTGTCAGGTAGTTTGCCAGAAGAAAAGTTTAGCACTCCTTTGGTAAGTCCGTATTCTGTAGTTGTCAATCCGAATGAGCCGTTGGGATTTTCTCTGCCGGTCTTGGTTATTATGTTTACAAGTCCGCCCATTGATGTGTCGGCAAGCATTGAACCTCCTATGCCTTTCTGAATCTGTACGGCATAAGTTGCATCTGCCAATCCCATCCAGTTGCTCCAATACATTGAGCCTGATGTGAGTCCTTGAATAGGAATGCCGTTAAGCATTATGGCAATGTTGTCCTGTTTGAAACCTCTCATGTTGAGCGAGGCATCGCCATAGCTTCCTGTTGTCGAGGTGGCATAGACTCCGGGTACGCCTTGCATCATCTCCACATAGTTGGGAGCAGCGGCATGCAGCCTGATATCACGTGGAGTGATAGTGGTCAGGGTGAGCGGTGTCACCTCTTCTTTACTAAAGTTTACACGAACCGATACCTCCTGAAGAGTAATAGGTGTATCGTTTGATAGAGAAACATGTACGGCATCGTTTGTGCCGTCTTTCTTGCCTGTGCCCTCGGCACCTGCAAGTTGTGTGGACATAATCATGCCCAGCAAAACAACAAACTTTTTCATCATTTTCTTCTTTCATCCAGACTTTAACTGTCGGTACCGTAGTTGCAACGGTTCGGCCTTATGGCTTGCGGACTATACCGCCGATCGGGAATTGCACCCTGCCCTGAAGAGTTAATATATAAAATTCGACTGCAAAGTTACGCTTTATTTGTAAGAAACACAAGTTATATGTAGATAAAAGTACTGTAATTATGTTGAAATCCTGCGTTGTATCATTAATTCGTATGTGGAAAAGGTTAATCAAAACAAAGGAAAAGCAGGTAATCGCTTTGCTGTTGTCAGAAAGTTTTGTTATCTTTGCATCAAATTATATACATTTTTTATGAGGAAGCAATTTACGGTAATACTTTTTATGTTTTGCACCATGTTGATGGCAAGTCCTGCTTTGAAGCAGTGGATTACAGTTACCATGAATGACGGAACACAAATGAAGGTAATGCTTATTGGCGATGAATGGGGGCATTATTTCATTGCAGAGAATGGAAAGTATGTTGACGAACTTGATAACGGCACCTTCCATTATATCGATAATGCCATTGTTGAACGCAGAAAAGCTGTGCAGCGTAAAGCTCATATGCGGGCAGAGGCAAGAAGAAAATCAAGAAGTAATGTACGAAAAGTTTCAGTACAGAACGATAGAGCACCACATTATATGAATTACCGTGGTGAAAAGCATGGCATTGTTATTCTTGCAGAGTTTTCTGATAAGGCGTTTTATAGTACAGAAACAGAATCAGCCAAAGCATATTACAATGCAATGTTGAATGAAGAAGGTTATAATGTGAATGGTGCTCCGGGTAGTGTTCATGATTATTTCTGCGATATGAGCACAAATCTTTTTAGTCTCAAGTTTGATATTTTTGGTCCTGTTACTCTGAGTAAGAGTGCAACCTATTATGGAGGTACATCTTCTGGTGATTTGGAAGGTTTGGAATTTGTAGGAGAATTTATAACAGAGTCGGTTACCATTGCTGACAGTTTATTTGATATAGACTGGACAAAATATGACTGGGACGATGATGGCGAGGTAGATCAAGTGTTTGTCCTTTATGCAGGTTATGGCAGGGCAACAAATGGTCCGAAAGGTTCTATCTGGCCTCACGAATATACTCTTACTGGTGTGAAGACAGACTTCAATACAGGTGGTGGTGCAATCATTCTTGATGAAGTAAAGATTGATACCTATGGGTGCAGTAATGAACTTGTTGGAAGAAGCGGCACAAAGAAAATGGGATTAGGCACCTTCTGTCATGAGTTCTCTCACTGCATGGGGCTTCCCGATACCTACAGCATGTCGGGTGATATGGATATGGGGTCGTGGGACCTGATGTCAGAAGGCAATTATAACAAGAATTACGGCTGGTGCCCGGCGCCTTGGACCCCTTGGGAACGTCACTATGCAGGCTGGCTTGAATATACGGAATTACAGGAAAACGATAGTATAAAGGAACTGAAACCACTGCTTGACGAGACTAAAGCCTACGTTATATATAATGATAATAACCGTAATGAATATTATACTCTTCATAATTCAGGTAAGAATTCGTGGGATGCGTATCTTGAGAGTAATGGTCTTTTGATAACACACGTTGATTATGATGAGGAGATATTTGCCAATAACATAGTAAACACAGTTGTCAGTAACGAGGGTGCTGTTCCCAACGACCATTGCCGCATGCTTCTGATAGGGCGGAAAAAGAATCAGGCATGGAGTAACAAGTATGATTATGCCTATCCGTTGCGCAGCGATGCTTTATTTGTTGATAGTTTGACGGACAGTTCTTTACCGGCTGCCAAACTGTATAATGAGAATAGCGATGGCACACTCTTTATGCAGAAGCCTGTATATGATATATCTCTTGATGAAACTACAGGTTATATTTCTTTCAATTATATGCCGGTGGTAGAATCAACAGGTATATATAACGTTGACTATGACAGGAATATTGATGTAAAAGAATCTGTGTATAATCTGCATGGGCAGAGACTTGGCTCTGTTCAGAAGGGAATTAATATAATTAACGGCAGAAAGGTGTTAGTGAAGTAATAGACAATGTTGTAGAGACATGGCTGGTTCGGAATTATCAGATTTTCAACAACTCTTCAGAGAACTTTATCCACAGTTATTGGTATATGCCCGTGGTTTTGTCGGTATTGACAATGCTGAAGATGTCGTGGAAGATGTGTTCGTTGACTTGTGGCGTCGGCGTGACGAACTATATACATGGGCTAATGTGAAGGCTATGCTTTATAAGGCTGTTTATACACGTAGTATCAATGTTCTTCGGCATAGAGATGTAACACAAAACTATATTGGTATGATAATGGCGCTTGAAGAAAAACGCGAACAGTTTTCCAATGATTACAATCCTCAGGAAGAACTTGAAAATGATGACTTGCGTAATGTTATAGAACAGGCTGTGAACGAACTTCCCGAGAAATGCCAGCATGTGTTCAGGCTCAGCTATATGCATGGAATGAAGAATAAGGATATAGCATCTGCTCTAGGAATGTCGGTAAGAACAGCTGACGCTCATATATACAAAGCATTGAAATATCTACGTGACCGCCTGAGAAATTCAGGCTATTCACCGATTTTAATATTTTTCTTTCCTTTCTTGTAAGTAACTTCTTTCTTATAAGTGTTATAATTATATGCAAAGAAGTAACATGAATAGACCAGGCGAACATATAATAACACATTTCCTTCAGGGCTGTTGTTCTGAAGAGGAGTTGCTCATAGTGAAATCATGGGTGGATAGTTCAGAAGACAATGCCAATGAATTGTTTGAAATGGAGCATATATATCGGCAAGTTCAAACAACTAATATATCAAAAGAACATACTGAAAAGGCGTTGGATAATGTGCTCGGCAAATGTCGTGATGAGGAATATTCCGTCAAGCCTTCTTATAACATAGGTTGGCTGAAGTATGCTGCAGTGTTGGCATTTATACTTCTTGTTGGTGGAGGACTTATGTATAAGGCAGGATTGCTTATGCCAAGTGCGGATATACTTATTGCCTATGGTGATAATATAAAAGAGGTAACGCTTGCCGATGGCACACATGTATGGCTTAATAAAGGTGCGGAGTTGCGTTATCCGGAAACTTTTGATGGCGAGGAACGGCATGTTACTCTTGAAGGAGAAGGATACTTTGAGGTTGCTAAGGACTTGAAAAGACCTTTCTTCGTTAAGGGAGATGTAATGACAGTTAAAGTTCTGGGAACAAAGTTTAACTTCAAAACACATAAGTTGAATCATACAGCAGAAGTTAGTCTTATAGAAGGTTCGGTAGGTGTTAATTATGCAACTTCTAATGAAATGGTCGTATTGTCCCCAGGTCAGAAAGCTGAAATCGATTCTAATAAAATGCTGAAGATAAGTGAAATTAATGCTCCTTTAGCTGCATTATGGCACGATAACCTGATACATTTCAATAAATCTAATGTCAGCGCAATAGCCAATACATTAGAGGAAGTGTATGGAATGAAGGTGATTGTTAAAGATGGTGTTGATGAAGAAAGTACATATTCGGGAGTTGTTCCTTATAAAGGAAGCGTTGACTCTTTGATGCTTCTTCTTAAGAACACTCTGCCTATTGACTATAATATAATAGGTAATACGATAACCGTATTTCCATCACGTGAAGTGAAGCCGTAGTACTGTAATCTCAAAGAAAATATATTTTTTTATTTTCTGCGTAAGTAGAAAAGTCTATACGGTTGTTATATATGCAGAAACTTAAATCAAAACCTATTATTATAAAACCAAATGAATAAACGTGCTAAACTACTTTTTGTTGTGATGCTGGCATTTGCTCCTTTACAGTGGGCAATGGCACAAATCACTCTAAACCAACGCAACACTACAGTTGGAGCGGTTATTAAAAGTATTCAGAAACAGACCTCTTACAAGTTCTTCTATGATGATGGAATTGCCAGTACTACTGTGGCAGAAATCAAAGTGAAGAATGCGTCATTATCAACAACAATGAATAGTCTGCTGAAAAACTCAAGCATCACTTATAAGGTTGAAGACCAGATTGTGTATCTGAAACGCAACGAAGATAAAAGTTCTGTACAATCACAACAAAAAAACAAGGGGAATGGAAAAAAGCAAGTTACAGGAAAAATAGTTGATGAGAACGGAGAACCTATTATTGGTGCTACTGTAGCTGTGAAAGGCACCAATGATGTGGCAGTGACAGACATTGATGGAAATTATACCATAGAGACGGAAGACGCCTCGCCTGTACTTTCTTATTCTTATTTAGGGTACAAGACACAGGAAATATCAGCAAAAAATCAGAATGTAATTAATACACAACTTATGGAGGAGGCAGCTTCTCTGGGAGAGGTTGTGGTTACTGCTTTGGGAATAAAACGCGAGAAGAAAATGCTTGGTTATGCTGTTCAGGATATTAAAAGCGAACAGTTGAATGTAACAGGTGATCCTTCCGTAACTAATGCTCTTTCAGGTAAAGTAGCAGGTGTTCAGATGAATACAGCTTCAACGGGACTTGGAGGATCTACAAAAATCACCATTCGTGGTAACTCTTCACTTACTGACAACAACCAACCTTTGTGGATTGTTGACGGTGTTCCTTTTACCGACAATAATACAAGCGACGCATCAGTGTATGGCGGTTATGACCGTGGAGGCACAAGCTTCGACATAAACCCGGAGGATATTGAATCAATCTCTGTTCTTAAAGGTCCTAATGCCGCTGCTTTGTATGGTTCACGTGCAGGTAATGGTGTTATTCTTGTAACAACGAAAAAAGGTGCACGTAAGCAAGGATTCGGATTGAATTATTCGGGCAGTTTTACTTGGAGTACACCAGCACAGACTATAAAGATGCAGAAGAAATATGGTCAGGGCAGTGCCTCAAAACTACAGTATGTATATGATAATAACGGTGAGGCTGTTGCTATGACTGGTGAAAATTCATTCGGACCAGAGTTTGATGGTCATCAGGAGTTGTCATGGTTAGGTGAGAGAATACCTTATTCTTATTATGGTGACAAACTCACCGATTATTTTGAGAAAGGCTTTTCACAGTTTCACACAGTAGCTGTTGGAAACTCAACTGATACTTCACACTTTCGTCTTTCTGTGGGATATAATGACAATAGAGGAATGTTTAAGGACGAGACGCTTGATAAGCTGACTGTTGACTTGAATGCTGGCTCGGAAATAAACAAGTGGTTTTCAACCGATGGTAAAATTTCCTTGTCTCGCACAAAGGCTGATAATCGGCCAATGACAGGTCTTAACGGCGAAGTGGGACAGCTCTTGCTGATTCCGGGTAATGTGCGTCTTCAGGACTTGCAACATTATAGCACCGAACTCAGACCCCATCAGAACTGGTTTGGTCCTGACCAACATTACAGCAATCCGTATTATATACGTCACCGTGCACAAAACTCTGACGAGCGTTGGCGTGCCTTTGGATACTATGCAGCAAACCTAAACTTGGCTTCTTGGCTCAAGTTTCAGGCTAAATATGCTTTTGACTATTATCGCACAAGGGTAGAGGAAACCGATCTTACTCTTGCCGATCAAGCTATTACCACAGGCACCGATACTTGGCAGTCTAAGTTAACAGAAGATAAAATGTATCGTGGTGAAGAGAATCATTTTGAGCACAACATCTCTGGAATATTCCTTGGTGATATCCATCTAAACGACACTTGGCGATTCGGATATACCTTTGGTGGAAATATAATGTATCAGAAATACGAGATTCTAAGTGCCACTGCACAGAATATGTTAGTAAAGGATCGTTGGCTGTTTAATACAGGTGAGAAACTCACCTCGGCAAACAATGACGGGCATAACCGTGCAATGTATTCAATGTTTGCTTCTGCACAGATAGCTTTCAACGAATATCTTGCTCTTGATCTTACTGCACGTAACGACTGGTCATCAACTCTTCCTGCTGATAATCGTTCATTCTTTTATCCATCAGCATCATTGAGTTATGTATTTTCCGACTTCATGCATGCTGTAGGCAAACCATTACCTTCGTGGGTAACATTTACTAAAGTACGTATGTCTGCAGCTCAGGTGGGTAAAGACCCTGCACCATATAATCTTTACAATACGCGCCAGTTCGCATTCTCTAATGGTACTCGCACCCCCATTGTTCAGACTATCAAGATGAATGGTAATCTGAAACCTGAGATTAAAACTTCATACGAGGTTGGTGTTGATATGAAGTTCTTACAAAACCGTCTTGGCTTTGACTTCACCTATTATTATAGCAGTACAAAAAATCAGGCAATGCTTGTTGATGCTTCATCGCCTTGGAGTCAGCAATGGGTGAATGCAGGAAAAATTAATAACAGTGGTGTAGAGTTCATGCTTTATACAACTCCTGTCAAGACCAAGGATTTTACTTTCGACTTTAATGTAAATGTTGCTCATAACGTAAGTACTGTTAAGGAACTTGCCGATGGTGTAAACCGTGTTTATTTCGCAGGTGATTCACACATGCCGATTAAAGTGGGAGCTGTTGCAGGAGGCAGACTCGGCGATATATATGCCAATAAACTGATTAAACGTGATGTCAATGGTAATATTATAGTGGATGCAAACGGACTTCCACAGCCAGAGACAGGTGACGGTAATCAGGAACAGTTTATCCTTGAACATCCTATCGGCAATATACAGCCCGACCTGCTAATGTCTGTAATGCCTACCTTCAATTATAAGGGAATCATACTTTCTGCCATGTTCGATATGAAGTTTGGTGGTGATATTGTAAGCGTGTCTGAAGGAATGGCAACAATGGTAGGAACGTCAGAACGCACATTGTATCGTGGTAATTATGAGAATGATGATTACTACATGGTAGTTCCAGGTGTTAAGGCTGATGGTTCTGCTAATGACATAAAGGTGTCGGCACAGAGATATTATCAGACAATAGGTCTTTATTCTTCAGAACAAGGCTATGCAGAAGAGTTTGTTCATGATGCCTCTTACATCAAACTAAAGGAACTGTCAATAGGCTACGCATTCCCACAGAATATGCTTAAGAGAACACCTCTTACATCATTGAAGTTGTCATTTGTAGCTCGTAACCTCTGCTTTCTCATGAAGCACACACCAGGTAACCCTGAAGGTGGTTATGATACAACGATGTTCTCGCAGGCACTCGACTTCCTTGCTGTGCCATATTCTCGTACATTTGGTTTCACTGTTAACGTTGGTTTCTAAAGGAGGAATAATAAAATGAAGACAAATATATATAAAATAGGTGTTGTAGTGGCGGCTTTGCTTCTTGCTGGATGTTATGATCTTAACGACTTGAGCCATGACCCATATAAGATAGAAGATACTTCCGTAGGAGGGGGTGGTGAGATAAAGCCTATAGAGGATGCTACTAAATATGCTGATATAAATATTGACTATTATGTTTCAGCAGAAGATTCTGCCGCTTGTCAGGCTGATATTAATGGTGTGCCTGGACTATTCCGTGAATATCTTTACCAAGGTTACTATTCTCAATATCAGCGTGCCACCAACCTCACTCATGATGTGTATTCTGGCTATGGTGCATATAACCAACCTAAACACATGAACGGCTCACCTCGCTATGGATATACTGATGGCTGGTCTGCCTATCGTTGGAATGACTTCTATAATCATCGTTGTTCTGAATACCGCACCATGCTGCGTGCATATAAGTTCAACAATAACCCTGCACATTATAAGAATCAGTTCTACAAGACCCGCATCTATATGGCTTTCATGATGCTTGCGCATACAGATACATACGGCGATATGCCTTTCAAGGAGTATGTTCAGGCTAAGATTCCTGATGAGAACAATGTAGCCTATAATACTCAGGAGGACATTTATGATACCATGTTCCGTATGCTTGAGCAGGCAGTTGATTCAATCAATCCTGCTGATGCAACACAGTATAACATCAAGTCTGATGATATATGCTATTTCGGTGACGACTACAAATGGCTGCGTTTTGCCAACACACTTCGCCTACGCATGGCATTGCGCATATCCAATATAAATCCTGAACGTGCAAAGAAAGAGGCTGAAGCTGCATTGAATAATCAATATGGCTTGATGACTTCTGATGCCGATAATATGCAGACCGTTCCTAAGTATGCTCCTATAGAAATGGGAGGACAAGATGCAGGAGGTGATGAAAATGGTATTGCCATGTGTTCTGTTGCCTACGGTGGAGAGTATGTATTGTCTTGGGATATGGAGCAGTTCTATCGCAATCTATCTACAGGAGGTGCTGAATACACCATTAAAACAGGACGTACAAGTTTTATAACAAAGCGTATTGACCCTCGTTGTTTGAAGACTTGGTATCGTTCAGGCATGACTTCAAACACTATTGCTTCAGGTGAAGACAGCCAGCGGGAAGATTATGTAGGTTGTCATCGTAATGCTCCTGACGATGCTGTTACAATGTCGGTTCTGAAATACAGTATTAGTAAAACACAACCAAAACCGCAGTCTAAAGTGCTTGACACAAACTATTGGCTTAACTATGCACGTCCTCAAGTGTGGTTGAGTTATTCGGAGAGCCTTTTCCTTAAGGCTGAGGCTGTACTTAGGGGGTGGAGTGGTAAAGACATAACAATGGGAGTAAAGGATTATTTCATTGCAGGAATAAAAGCCTCAATGAACTATTACGAAATTGAGAATAACCTTACCCAACAGTATATTGATGGTGTAGTATCTCTTACTGATGGCACATTTGAAACTGGAGACAAGGAAAAAATACTTGAGGCTATCATTACTCACAAGTGGATGGCAGTATTCCCTAATGGTAATGAGGGCTGGGCAGAATTCCGACGCACAGACTATCCGGCTCTTGAAGGTATGTACGATACTGCTACTGGTAGAGTAACAAATACTTCGGGTGATGCTGTTCTCGACAAACACCTTATCAAGCGAGTGCTTTATCCAAATAGTGAAAGTGCAAACCAGTTCTTCACCAACAGCGCTGCTTTACAGGAAGCCAACAAGCAGAGTGTACGCCTTTGGTGGGATGTGGCTGACACTAACGATGATAATGGTGTGCGTATGCAGCCGAACAACTTCCGATAGAATATGATATAATTATAATCAATCTTTTTATTAACTTAAATTACAGTTATGAAACTTAGACATCTAATCGTAGCTACTGTCCTTGCTCTTACTACAGGCAATAGCTTTGCGCAACAGCCGCTAAACTTGTGCTGCCACCCCGATGACATTAAGGACTGGACACCAGGCAAGAATGCTGATGATGTGTTTAATGTAGCAAAGGTTCCATTGGCAACACGTTTCAAGGAGCCTACTCTGATGAAGGCTAACAGCCAGCAGTTCTATGAGGGACAAATTTGTAACTCTACTATTCTGTATCCTACCTGCTCTATGTGTCCGTCACAGGGTGAGATAAACAACTTCCTTGGCTATCAGCCTACTTATTGGCAGTATATGGATAAACTCGTGTATTGGGCTGGCGCTGCCAGCGAAGGTATCATCAACATTCCTCCTGCCGCTTCTACCGATGCGGCGCATGCTCAAGGTGTGAAATCATTAGGTAATATATTCTTCCCACCTGCCGCTTATGGCGGTACACAGGCATGGGTGCGCCAGATGCTTACTTACAAGGATGGGCATTACATATATGCGCAGAAGCTTTATGAGCTATGTAAGTATTTCAACTTCGATGGCTGGTTCATCAATGAGGAGTCTGGTGGCGGCTCGACATCTGAGTGGGAAGGATTCTTCAAGGAATTCTATGCAGCTGCCGAGAAAGACGGGAATACTACAGTAGAGCTGCAGTGGTATGATGCTATGACCAATCCAAATGTGACCCTGTTAAAGACGCATAAGAATACATCGCAATTCTTGGAATACGGTGCTGTTGGTGATTATCGCAGGTATGCCTCTACTCTCGGTTGTACGGAGGCCGAGACATACTCGAAAATCTATGCGGGAGTGCAGTGCGCAAGCAGCGGTGCTACAGGTTGGGGGCGCTATATGAATTATTCATGGCCTACAACAGGACATGTAGGCTCACTTGACCTCTTCTGTCCAGAAGTAAGTATATGGGAGAATCCTGCCAAGGCTGCTTTCAAGAGTTCGACTCGTAACAACGGACCAACGGCTCATGCCATTGCTAAGACTGTGTTCGACAATGAGGAAGACATGTGGGTTAACTACAGTTCCGATCCGTCGGTCATAACAGAAGGAAGTTCTTACTATGCATGGCCTGGTGTGTCAAGTCGTATTCTCGAGCGCTCAGCCATAACTTCAATGCCATTCCTGAGCAACATGGGCGTTGGTAATGGTAAGCATCGTTTTGTTGAAGGTAAGATAGAGGGCACTGCCGATTGGTATCATTCTGGTATGCAGAGCATTCTCCCTACATGGCGTTGGTGGATAGAAAACCGTAGCGGACTCACTGTGTCCATTGACTGGGACAATGCTTACAACGTAGGTTCGAGCTTCAAGATTGCAGGTAATCTGTCAAATGGTGATCACCTTGTCCGTCTCTACAAAACAAAGATAGATGTTACAGCTGGTGGTGTGTATCGTGTTGTCTATAAGACATCAAACACTGTCACACTGGAGGCTAAACTCTCTACTGAGAGTAGCACTACTCCTGATGTGACGCTTACTCCAACTACTACCGAGAAGAATGGTTGGACTATAGCTGATTATGATCTTTCAGGTCTTAATAATAAGACTATCTATATGCTTGCTTTGAATATCAAGGCAGACGCTGCTATCTCCGATTTCAGCTTGAACCTTGGTCAGATTGCAGTTCTTCCTGCAAATTATTCTCCTGCTGTTGTGGAGATTAAAGACCTCAAATCTACAAGCAAACTCGGAGACCTTAAAGGCGACATCCGTATATCATGGGACTATGAATGGACTAAGGATTTCGACCACTTCGATGTTTATACAGAAACTGTTGACGGCACACGCAAACTTGTTGGCCAGACACGCGGTCTTGGTTTTTATATTCCTGCTTTTGAACGTAAGGGCACTGATGCTTATATTAACGTTGAACTCGTTCCTGTAATGAAGGATGGAAAGCAAGGTGAGGCGAAAAAACTTAAGCTTGACTACCCCGCACCACAACCACCAGTTGTTACTCTGGCCATAGCGCCTAAGAGCTATTGCGTAGTTGGCGAGCAGGTTACTGTCACAGCTAACGCTAAAGGTAATCCTACTGGATATAAGTGGACTCTACCTGAAGGAGTTGAACTTGCAGAGGGAAGCAAAATCACCGACCAGGCTATAACTGTCGTAGCACGCACAATAGGCAAGAAGTCTGTTACTGTTGCTGTTACAAACACCGTGGGCACAACTAATTTCACAGCTGAGGCATTCGACGTATTTGCTGATGCAACTGAGGCCAAGGACGTTTACAATGTAGTAAAGGGCAAGACTGTTGTGAGCTACAGCGGTTCAACAAACAGTACTGAGGTTCCTGCAAAGATAATCGACGGTATTACCAATCCTACTTCTACATCTGCCAAATGGTGTAATGTAAGTGCTGATAATGAAGTGGTGTTCGACTGCGAAAGCGCATACCGCATTTACGGTTTCCGTATATATGACGGAAATTCAGGTCCAGAATCAGGTGTTGACCAGATTGACCGCTATACTATCGAGTTGTCACAGGACGGCAAGACATGGACAACACTTGTTGACCGCGAGGGTGCCGACAATGAATCTATAAAGACCGACTATATAGCTCCTCACAAGGGACGTTATGTTCGTCTGCGTCCACATGTAAACGGTATTCTACGTATTTGGGAGTTCGAGGTTTACGGTAAGGATGACAACAACATGACAATCGACGTAGATCCTAAGGAACTTAAGGTTAACGCAGGCGAGACAAAGAACATTGTTGTTACCTATGCTCTAAATGGTGATGACCGTGCAGAATCGTTTACATGTACAGCGACATCAGGCGGTAATGCCGTAATCGGCGCTATCACAGAGGACCAGACTGCAGGCACATTCACAATCCCTGTTACTGGACAGAAGATTATCGGTACTGACAACGTGAAGATTGTTGTCAACAACGGAGGCTCTTACAAAGAGCGTGTGGTTGCTGTGACAATTGACTCTCAAACACAGCCTAACGTACTTGCTGGTAAAACTGCAAAACTGCGTAAATTCAAGTCAGACTACTCTTACGAAGCAGAGTTCGACGAGTTTGAAGTTACAAAACTTACTGACGGCAATACTACCGATGAAGCTTGTGACGTAATAGTCGATGGTTCTAAATATAAGCGCGACGTATGGGCTGTATTCGAAGCACCTACGACCGAAGGTTGGAATCTTTCAAAGGTGAAAGTTTATATTCCATCTGCAAACCAAGGAAAGAATGAGAATGATAATCAAGGCAACGTTAACAAGAACATTGAGATATGCATAGGTAATGACCTCAGTTCGATGACAACAATAAAGACGTTCTCCGACCTTGGCAATGTATCGGAACTTGAGTTTGTTCTGCCTACATTCAAGAACACAAAGTATCTGGCAGTTGTGTGCGACCTCAACGCCTATTTCTATGCATCACTCGCTGAGGTTGAGGCTTACGAGCAGTATGCTGATGCCGTACCTGTGGTTGGGGCACTTGAGGTTACAGGTTGGAACTATGACGTTATAGCCGAGAAGAACAAAACAGACATCAACGGCTATCTCGATGATGCGAAGTGTGTTCTCTATGCTAAGGGATGCAAGGAGACAGGCGCTATAGCAGGCGATGACCGCAAGGTTAAGACAAATGGAGGCATCGAGTTCGTTCTTCCTCCATACGACCAGAACAACGCTCTAGTAATGAAGACCAGCACAGAGAATCAGCTGGTACTCACAACTCCTGAGAAATGTGAGGAATTATACTTCCTCTTAATCAGTGCCAACGGTTCGTCAATGGTTAACATCGTGGCCAACTATGAGGACGGAACACAGAGTGAGCCATTCCTCTGTACTCCAAGCGATTGGTTCTCTAGCTTCTCTTATGGTTCAGAGGCTGTCTATGGATTAGGACGCATACAGGATGGAGACTTCGACTCTCGTCTGAATTTCCGACTCTTTGAATACACCATGCCTACAGACATAAGCAAGAAGATTACATCACTGAACGTACGCCGCAGAAGTTACAACGGCTATCCAACACTGCTTGCTATTGCCAGAAAAGGCTATAAGCCAGAAGTGAGCGCAATTGATAATGTTGTCAAGGCTACCGGAAAGATGGTTGGCATATACAACATCAACGGAGTGAAGCTTAATGGTGCGCAGAAGGGCATCAACATAGTGAAGTACAGCGATGGAACAACACGTAAGATAATAGTTCGTTAGTAAATAGTAAGTTTATTTTCATGGGGTATGCTTTCGTAAAGAGGGCATGCCCCTTTTTTGTTCATTAGTAATTATAACTATCTGTATATCCAATATCTATATATCCATATTGTGTCTGAAAGCCTATTCGTTATTCCTCCGAACAGTCACTGCTATCATGTTTCCCAATTGGGAAACGCATGTGTCGCAATTGGGAAACACATGCACCTCAATTGGGAAACACATGCACCTCAATTGAGAAACATGGTACGAAAGCCTGTATTCAGGAAATATAAAGGCTTATGGTGAAAGAACAAGAAAGACTGTTAACGAGTTGCATGCACCTTTTCATTGGCATTGAATACATAATATTCTCTTCGTTTCTCTGGAAACAGTCGAAATTTAGTGTGGGAGCTTTCAACTTGAGTTTAAGGAGTTAAGAGAGGTTTAAAGGTTATGAACAACAATGTAGGGACAGACGCCGTGTCTGTCCGAAAACAAATAAATAGTCGTCCCTTAAAAACTATATTTGATCGTGAAGTTTGTAAAATCGGGTCTCATCAGGCTGATATTTTTTATAAGCCACAAAAGAGCTCTCATGGCTCTTTTGAAGTTATATGCCGCCGCAGTCAATAAGACATTGACAGCGTCTCCTTTCACGCCTTTATAAAAGTTGCGGGATAATCTGTAGTGTTCTTTAAGGTGTCCTATCGTTGGCTCTATGCCTGCCC
>JBHAEQ010000036.1:0-4034 GCA_041855685.1 Prevotella sp.
CTGCCTTTTTCAGAAATTTGCTGCCGGCTAGTTACAGTGTTTTCTCAGGGTGAGGAGATTCTGTCATATGTTTTCTGCGTCTTGCTTGCATATTAGAGGTGTTTTGTCGATATTTGTCATGAAGTTGTGTGTATTGTTATTAGGCAATTGAAGATTATGTTCAGATTTTTATGTATTGGGATTCAGAGAGATGGTGAGAAGTGTCAACTGGCTGTACCAAGAGGTGTGAGTTCGGGTGTCTCGGGGAACATGGAGTCGGTTATCTCGCAAGGTAAACCAAAATATCTACTGACGGCATGAAGCATGACAATTATTTGCTGCCAGCAATCGGTATGCTTGGCAAAGTATTTACTGCCGTTTTTACGGTTGTATTGCAGAATATCTGACGTGTGAAGCAAGTTTATTAGCTTTCCAAACATCAACTTTCTGAAAAAACTCTTGTGCATGTTATATGTTATACTTGTTTTATTGTAAAAACAAAGATAACTATCCAAAAGAGGAACTTAACTCTGTTTTCAAAAAAATCGGACACTTATAAATAACCACGTATCATTCTTTGTTCTTTATTAATCGGTTTCTTGATATAAATCAATTGTGCAATGATTTGTTCTATAATAAAGGCTAAAAAGTAAAAGTGCTCTTTGTTTCTTATATTGCTTTTAGTATATTTGCATCGGTAAATAGATTTTGATTTGGTAAAAGGATTGACACTTTATCGTATAACATGTACTCAGCAATTAGGATAAATCATTATTCAATGTTCAAACATTGGAAAAGAAATACTGTTGTCTGGTAATTTAGGAGTTGTTTTATTGTTGGATTTAGGTATTATATATACACAGGGGACATCCTTTTCAAGTAGTTTATGAATAAAAAAATATACAAATGAGAATTAAGGCGAATTATTCCAACACTCCTCAGTGGAGGGAGATAACAGTGAAGTCAAAACTTCCCGAAGAATTGAAATGCTTGGATGAGTTGGCTCACAATATGTGGTGGGCGTGGAATCATGCGGCACGTGAGATGTGGAAAAGTCTTGACGATAAACTATATGAAGAAGTAGGGCATAATCCTGTGCTCTTACTCGAACGTTTGAGCTACGAGCGGAAAAACAATATAGTCAAGGATAAAGCTGTTATGAAACGGGTGAAAGACGTATATGCGGATTTCCGAAAATATATGGATGTAAAGCCTGATGAGTCACGTCCTTCTGTTGCTTACTTCAGCATGGAGTATGGCATCAATCAGGTGCTGAAAATATATTCCGGCGGACTTGGCATGCTTGCCGGCGACTATTTGAAGGAGGCTTCAGACAGTAATGTTGATATGTGTGGCGTAGGCTTCATGTATCGTTATGGTTATTTCAAGCAATCTTTGAATATTGAGGGACAACAGATTGCCAATTATGAAGCACAGAACTTCAATTCATTGCCCATCATACGCCAGTTAGATAGCAATGGTAATCCGCTGGTTGTTGATGTTCCGTTTATGGATTTTCATGTTTACGCCTATATCTGGAAAGTCAATGTTGGACGCATTCCGCTTTACTTGCTTGATACAGACAATGAAATGAACTCGGATTTCGACAAGTCAATTACCCACTCCCTGTATGGTGGAGATTGGGAAAACCGCCTGAAACAAGAAATCTTGCTGGGAATTGGCGGAGTACTTGCTCTGAATAAGCTGGGCATAACAAAAGATATTTATCACTGTAACGAAGGACACGCAGCTCTTTGTAATCTTCAAAGGATATGTGACTTGGTGGAAGATGGTTTGACATTCAATCAGGCACTCGAACTTGTCAGGGCTTCTTCGCTCTACACTTGTCATACGCCGGTACCGGCAGGTCACGACTATTTTGACGAGGCTCTTTTTGGAAAGTACATGAGAAACTACTCGGATAAACTGGGATTGACATGGGAAGAGTTTATCGGAATGGGAAGGCAGAACCCTTCAGACCACCAAGAACGATTCAGCATGTCTACTTTTGCTTGCAACACATGCCAAGAGGTAAACGGAGTCAGCAAATTGCATGGATGGGTCAGCCAAAAGATGTTTGCTCCGATTTGGAGTGGCTACTATCCGGAGGAAAACCATGTAGGCTATGTAACCAACGGGGTTCACTTCCCGAGCTGGACTTCCCACGAGTGGAGAAATCTTTATGATAAGTATTTTGACAAATCCTTCATTCAAGACCAGAGCAATGAAGATATTTGGCATGCGATATATCAAGTGCCAGATCAGGAAATATGGGACACACGTATGGTTATGAAAAAGAAGCTCGTAACCTATATCCGCGAGAAGTTCCGCGAGACATGGCTGAAGAATCAGGGAGATCCGTCCCGGGTTGTGTCATTGTTGGAAAAGATAAATCCCAATGCTCTGATGATTGGGTTCTGCCGTCGTTTTGCTACTTACAAGCGTGCTCATCTTCTGTTTACAGACTTGGAACGCCTGGAAAAGATAGTTAACAACCCGGAGCGTCCCGTCCAGTTCATTTTCTCTGGCAAGGCTCATCCCGCAGACGGGGCAGGGCAGGGCTTGATTAAGAAGATATTTGAAATTAGCCAACGGCCGGAATTCCTTGGCAAGATTATTTTCCTCGAAGACTATGATTTCTTGCTTGCCCGCCGTTTGGTGTCAGGTGTAGATATATGGATGAATACTCCTACCCGTCCGCTTGAAGCATCGGGTACCTCCGGTGAAAAGGCTGAAATGAATGGAGTAGTGAATCTTTCGGTCTTGGATGGATGGTGGCTTGAGGGCTATCGTGAGGGAGCCGGATGGGCATTGACAGAGAAACGGACATATGACAGTCAGGAATATCAAGACCAGTTGGATGCAGCAACCATCTACGGATTGCTTGAAAATGAAATTATCCCGCTGTTCTATGCACAGAATAAGAAAGGATATAGCGAAGGATGGATTAAGGTCATTAAGAACTCTATTGCAAGAATAGCACCTCACTACACGATGAAACGCCAGCTTGACGATTATTATGACAAGTTCTACATAAAACAGGCTAAGCGTTATAAAGCATTGGTGGCAGACAATAATCGCATGGCCAAGGAGATTGCCCAATGGAAAGAGAGCGTTGTAGAACGCTGGGATGCCATTTCTGTAGTTTCTAAGGAGATAGACTTCCCCGACAGTGGTATCGAGACAGGCGTTGAATATATCTTGAAGTATGTGATAGACGAACAAGGCCTAAACGATGCCATCGGATTGGAGTTTGTTGTGCTCAAGACTGATGAGGCAGGAGAAGACCATATATACTGCATTCAACCGTTTGTAAATACAGGCAAGGAAGGTAACCTCTACAGTTTCGAGTGCAAAGTGAAACCTGATAATGCGGGTTCATTCAAGACAGCGGTTCGTATGTATCCAAAGAATGACAAACTTGCCCATCGCCAAGACTTTTCCTATGTGAAATGGTTAGACTAATTTGGTCTTTGGTATAAAACGAAACATGCAGAACTCCTAAAAGAGTTCGGCATGTTTCGTAATGTTCAAAGTTTTATTTATGTATGTTACTTTTGTAAGATGATTGCCGGCATCTTCTCTGCCGTTCTTCCTCGGCGTAGCCCGCTACGCCTTTGGCAAAAGCGGCAGACAATCTGCTCGACATACGAACAAAATCAGTACGGTCTCTAATGACCGAATTGGGTTGAATGTAGTCCATGCGTTCGTCATAACATGGGAAGGATAAAGCCTGTAAGAACAGACATGATTGCTGAAATAAAAAGAAACGGTGTTTTACATCCCTGGAAAGCATCGTAGTGTTTGAAAAGCTGTGCATCTCTGAAGGTTGTAGTGAGTGCATTCGCTTTGGCAAGGACATTGACATGCCCGTTAGTAATTCAAGGTATAAACAATCTATAATGCTGATAATATTATTTACATGTAAATAAATTCTTACTTACATGTAAATAAATTCTTACTTACATGTAAATAAATTCTTACTTACATGTAAATAAATTCTTACTTACATGTAAATAAATTCTTACTTACATGTAAATAAATTCTTACTTACA
>JBHAEQ010000037.1:0-9243 GCA_041855685.1 Prevotella sp.
CCTGTGTCTGTCCGCACAGAAATAATAAAATCGGGAATAATATTGACATAAAGGAAAAATAGGAGAATTGATGGTTTCGTTATTTAGTCGTTTAGTGGTTCGTGGTTTGGTGTTTTGAGTTTTAGCGGACAACAATAAAATTATTTATTCTCCATTAAATTTCGACTGAGCCCTTATAGGGTAATGCTTACACCGAATTCACGTTATATAAATAACTCTTTCAGTATGTTGAACGATTTGAGTTCGGGAAAGTGGGGCAGATGCAGATTATAGTATTTTATTATAGCGTCAGTGCATGCGTTGCGTTCCTTGCGTGATAGCTTTAGAAGGTGCATTGAAGAAAACGACACGCGTGAGAGCAGTGGAACTATTGCAGCATCAGAAGGGCGTAGAATTTCTTTATGTTCAGGCATGAGTGAAGAGAAAGTTCCTTCGTTGAGGTCGAACCAACTACCTTGGTGATAATTCTCTGTGTTTGGATAGAATCCAATAAATTGCGAAAGCTTCACCATAAATATAAGGTGGAAGTTGGCAAACCCTTTCTCTGCTGTGTCAAGCCATTCTATACTTTGTGCTATATAGTCATATAGATTGCAGTCTTTTTGTTCATTCATCAGGGCATACCTCATAAACTCTGCAAGAAAAAGTGATATAGACAGTTTGTAAGGGTTGAACGGAATGCTTGATGCAGGATAGTCTATTCGTACATCTTTTAATGTCTGTATGCTGGCTTTAGGTTTTTGGTCAAACTCTACTTCAAGTTGGTTTAGAGGTTGAAAATAATTAGTTTTGTTGTTCGCACGGCCTTTGCCACCCGTAGAACTCGAGAATGTTATCATTCCGAACTCTCTGCTGAACATGGTGACAAATAATTTCTTGTCACCGTATTTCAATGAATGTAATACTATTGCACGTGTCTTTGTGAGCATTTTAACTGCAAATTTACAAAAAAATAGTGTTAAGTGGAAAAAATGTTGCAGAAAATTTGGTGGGTTGCAGAAAAATGCCTACCTTTGCACCCGCAAATGATGCGATGGTCCCTTCGTCTATCGGTTAGGACGAGAGATTTTCATTCTCTAAAGAGGAGTTCGACTCTCCTAGGGACTACAATCTGTCATCTCGCAGTAGATGCGATGTATAGCAAGTTGGGCTTAGGCTTTTTTGCTTAATCAGGTGGCAGAGGATTTTAAGAAATCCGCCAAGGGCGGCAGTAATGCGCAAGACCCATAGGCTAATATCAACATTTAATATAAAGAAACAATGGCAAACCACAAAAGTGCGCTTAAGAGAATCCGTCAGGACAAGGTTAAGCGTGAACACAATCGCTATTATGCAAAGACTATGCGTAATGCAGTTCGCAAGCTTCGTGCTACAACGGACAAGGAAGAGGCTGTAGCACTCTATCCAAAAGTGCAGAAAATGCTTGACAAGCTCGCTAAAACAAATATTATTCATAAGAATAAGGCGGCTAACCTCAAGTCAAAGTTGACAAAGCATGTGAACAGTCTGTAATATACTGCTTAAAGCACAAAATATATAAAAGGATACTTCCCGAAGAGAAGTGTCCTTTTTTTTGTGTATTTTTATGAAGATAAATTTCCGTATTCGGCTTATTTTTAGTATCTTTGCATACTAACATATTGTAAAACATAATGGAAGAAAATCTGAACAACGAAAGCGTTGAGAAGGACTATACTGGCAGTAGTATTCAGGTGCTTGAAGGCCTTGAAGCTGTGCGTAAGCGTCCAGCGATGTATATTGGAGATATTAGTGAAAAAGGACTGCATCATCTTGTTAATGAGACAGTTGACAACTCTATTGACGAAGCAATGGCTGGCTACTGTACAGAGATAGCAGTGACAATCAATGAAGATAATTCTATAACAGTTGAAGATAACGGACGTGGTATCCCTGTTGACGAGCATCCAAAGATGCATAAGTCGGCACTTGAGGTTGTAATGACCGTATTGCATGCAGGTGGTAAGTTTGATAAGGGTTCATATAAAGTTTCTGGTGGTCTGCACGGAGTAGGTGTAAGTTGTGTTAACGCTTTGTCAAAGCGTATGCTGTCGCAGGTGTTTCGTGATGGAAAGATTTATCAACAGGAATATGAGCGTGGAAAGCCGGTATATGCTGTAAAAGTTGTAGGCGATACTGACAAGCGTGGTACTCGTCAGCAGTTCTGGCCTGATGGAACAATATTCACAACGACTACATACGTGTGGGACATCATTGCCCGTCGTATGCGTGAATTGGCTTTTCTTAATGCAGGTATTAAGATTACTCTTACCGATCTTCGTCCTGATGAGAATGGAGAAACTCGCACAGTAGTATTCCATGCGGAAGACGGACTAAAGGAGTTTGTACGCTATGTTGACCGTCATCGTACACATTTGTTCGACGATGTCATCTATCTCAAAACAGAGAAAAACGGCGTGCCTATTGAGGCTGCTATAATGTATAATACAGACTATTCTGAGAATATTCACTCTTATGTGAATAATATCAACACTATAGAAGGCGGTACTCATCTTCAAGGTTTCCGCACAGCGTTGACACGTACTCTTAAGACTTATGCCGACAATGATCCTGTGCTGTCAAAGCAGATAGAGAAGGCAAAGATAGAAATATCAGGCGAAGACTTCCGTGAGGGTATCACTGCTGTTATTTCTGTAAAGGTTGCAGAGCCACAGTTTGAAGGGCAAACTAAGACAAAACTTGGTAATACCGAGGTTTCAGGAGCTGTTCAGCAGGCTGTAGGTGAGGCTCTTACCAATTATCTGGAGGAACATCCAAATGAGGGACGCCGTATATGCGATAAAGTTATTCTTGCTGCTACTGCCCGTATTGCTGCCCGTAAGGCAAGAGAGAGTGTGCAGCGTAAGAATTTCATGACAGGTGGCGGCTTGCCCGGTAAACTGGCAGACTGCTCGAATAAAGATCCTAAGACTTCAGAGATATTCCTTGTCGAGGGAGACTCTGCGGGAGGCTCTGCAAAGCAAGGTCGTGACCGTTATTCGCAGGCAATTCTGCCGCTTCGTGGTAAAATCCTGAATGTAGAGAAAGTGCAGTGGCACAAGGTGTTCGATGCAGAATCTGTAATGAATATCATTCAGAGTATTGGTGTAAGATTCGGTGTTGACGGTGAAGACTCTAAAGAGGCTAATATCGACAAGCTGCGTTATGACAAGATTATCATAATGACCGACGCCGACGTCGATGGTTCTCACATCGACACACTTATCATGACACTATTCTATCGTTTCATGCCTCGCATCATACAAGAAGGACATCTTTATATAGCAACTCCTCCCTTGTATCTATGCCGTTATAAGAAGAATGAGGAATATTGCTATACAGACCAGCAGCGGCAGATGTTTATTGATAAATATGCAGCCGGCGATGAAGGTTCTGTCCATACACAGCGATATAAGGGTCTTGGTGAAATGAACCCAGAGCAGTTGTGGGATACTACGATGAATCCAGAGACACGGCTACTCAAGCAGGTTACTATTGAAAACGCAGCTGAGGCTGACGAGATATTCTCAATGCTTATGGGTGATGATGTAGAGCCCCGGCGTTTATTTATAGAACAAAATGCAACATATGCTAATATCGACGCTTAATATCGTCAATATAAATTAATACAAAGAGGGTTTTTGGAAAATAAGTTTCTATGCTTATTCTCCAAGAGCCCTCTTCCCATATATGCTGATTGAATTTTTGATAAGACAACATTTGTAAAAAGAAAAGCATTTATTTTATTTCTATCTATCATACTTTTTTACTATTTTTGTAAAGGACTTGTAAGAAGAAGATTATGGAGAGGTTATTAAATAATATAGAGCAGATAACTCTTTCTGTTCTGCGGCAGAATCACCCTGATTATTCTAATAATGGTAATGACCAATTTCTATTGTTCAATAGTTTTAGTGAGTTGCCTTTTAACAGCAATCCTCAGCAGTTGAATGGCATAACTTTGTTACTTTGTCAGGAGGGAAAAGTTAAGATGCGCTTGTCAGATAAAGAATATGGTTTTGGTAAGGATGATATTGTTGTACTGACATCCACTCATGTTATAAGTGATTTCTTGACAAGTCGTGATTGTAAGGGTATTGCCATATACGGTACTCTTGACTTTTTTCAGGAGATAGCTAAGAGCTGTCCTGAACTTTCTACATTGTTCGTGTTTTTGAGGAATACTCCTGTAGTTCATGTTAGTAATCAGGAAGCAAGTATTTTCAAAGATTATTTCGATGCCATTCAAATGCGTGTTCGATGGCAGAGTCATCGCTTTATGACTCAGGTTGCCGCAACCCTGTTGAGTGCGATGATACTCGACATGGGGCACTGGGTATGGACAAAGCAGGAAACCCATATTGGTGTTTCAGCAAAACGTTCTGACAAGCTTTTCTCTGACTATATTCACCTTGTAGAAAAGAACTTCCGTGAGATACGCCGAGTGTCTTGGTATGCAGAGCAGTTAAGAATTACTCCTAAGTATTTGTCGGAAGTTGTAAAGAGTGTAAGCCAGCAGACTCCAAATGATTGGATTGATAAATATGTTGTGATGGAAATACGTGTGCTGTTGAGAAATACTACAATGTCTATCGGGGAAATAACCACAGCTATGCACTTCCCTAATCAAAGTTTTCTTGGAAAGTATTTCAAGGAACATGTAGGAGTATCTCCTACTAAATACAGAAAGAACTTTTGATTACATGAGTCCCTGTGCTGCCAATTCGTCAGCCACGGTCTCTACTTCTGAATACCATTCCATGCCGAAGCGGCGAATAAGCGGCTCACGCAGGAATTTATATATAGGCAGGTTCAACGACTTGCCTTTTTGTATTGCATCTTTGCAAATGTCCCACCTGTGATAACTTAATCCTATCAGTCCGTTTGACAATTTCTTCTCACGGATAGGATAGAGGCTGCAACTAATAGGTTTGCAGAATGATGACTTTCCATTTCGGAAAGCCGTCTCCAGCGCACAAAGGCAGCAGTTGTTTACAACCTCGCCATCTATTTCCAGATTTTTGTAGTATGTATATACACAATCCTTTCCGCTGACAATACTTGTCACAAGTTCACCGTCTCGGTCGTTATATACAACTCCCTGTTTGTCGATTACTGATTGTGCAGAGGCAGAAAGTTCACCCCATACAAGCTCTGTTGACTCTTCAATATCTGCAATCTCTTCTAACAGGACAGGTGCGCCGGCATCACCTTCTATACAACATCTGCCTTTGCAGGAATTGAGGTCGCAGCAGAATTTCTCCGTGAAAATATCCATGGAGATAAGTGTTCCTTGAATTTCTATTATCATTCTACCAGTTTATAGGGGATATGCCGTTTTGCGAGAGATAATTATTGCAGAGCGAGAAATGATGATTCCCAAACCAGCCGCCACGGTTTGCAGATAGTGGAGAAGGGTGTACGCTTTCAAGAACAAGATGCTTCGTTGAATCAATAAGTGCTTTCTTGCTTCTGGCATATCCTCCCCAGAGTATGAAGACAACATGCTCTTTGTTGTCGGATATTGCTTTTATAACAGCATCGGTGAAAATCTCCCAGCCTTGTCTCTGATGAGAACCTGCTTGGTGCTGTCTTACTGTTAGTGTGGCATTCAGCAGAAAAACTCCCTGTTCAGCCCATCTTCTTAGTGAACCGTTGTACAGACGTCTGCCTTGTGAAATACCGACTTGTGATATTTCAGGAGTAGTGCCAATATCCTGTTTTATCTCCTTAAATATGTTTATAAGCGAAGGAGGCAGCTCTATACCGTCTTTTACGGAGAAACATAAACCTTCAGCCTGTCCAGGACCATGATAAGGATCTTGTCCTAAAATAACAACTCTTACACAGTCGAAAGGGCATAGGTTGAAAGCATTGAATATCTCGCTGGCAGGTGGATAGCATGTGCCGTGCGAATATTCTGCCTTAACAAATTGAGTGAGTTTGACAAAGTACTCCTTGTCAAACTCACTCTTTAGTATGTTTCCCCAAGTAGGGTCAATCTTCACTTGCATTGCCGGTTTTTAATAAGCCTTTGAAGCCTTTGCCACACCTGTGTTATCCATAATCAGATTCTCACCAGTCATGTCGGCAGGCTGCTCTAATCCCATGATGTGCAGGATAGAAGGAGCTACGTCAGCCAAACGGCCATTCTTTACTGTTGCAGAATTGTTGTCTGTAACATATATGAATGGCACAGGGTTCAGTGAGTGTGCTGTATTTGGAGTACCGTCTTCATTTATAGCATTGTCTGCATTACCGTGGTCGGCAATGATGATGGCCTCGTAGTCGTTAGCCTTTGCAGCCTCAATCACGTCGCGGACACAATTGTCAACAGCCCATACTGCCTTTGCTATAGCATTGTAAACGCCAGTATGACCTACCATATCACCATTGGCGAAGTTCACAACAATGAAGTCGTACTTCTGTGTGTTGATAGCCTCTACAAGCTTATCCTTAACCTCGTATGCACTCATCTCAGGCTTCAAGTCGTAAGTGGCAACCTTTGGTGAAGGCACAAGTATTCTGTCCTCACCCTCGTATGGGGCTTCACGGCCTCCGTTGAAGAAGAATGTCACGTGAGCATATTTCTCTGTCTCTGCAGTATGGAGTTGCTTTTTGCCCTGCTGTGAGAGATATTCACCGAGAGTATTTACTACATTCTCCTTTGGGAATAGAATACCTACATTCTTGAATGAAGCATCGTATGGAGTCATGCAGTAGTAGTGCAGGTTAGGGATTGTTGTCATTCCAGCTTCAGGCATATCCTGTTGGCTCAGAACTTGTGTAAGTTCCTTTGCTCGGTCGTTGCGGAAGTTTATGAAGATAACAACATCGCCTTCTTCTACTTTGCCGTTTACTGTAGAGTTTACTATTGGCTTTATAAACTCGTCGGTAACACCTTCTGCATAACTTTCTTCTACGGCCTTAGCCATGTCAGAAGCAACCTTGCCTTTACCAGCAACAACAAGGTCGTAAGCTTCCTTTACTCTCTCCCAACGCTTATCGCGGTCCATAGCATAGAAGCGGCCTACGATAGAAGCTATATTAGCGTCGTTCTCGGCACATTTCTCGGTAATCTGCTTAATGAATCCTTTTCCTGATTTGGGGTCGGTATCGCGACCGTCCATAAAGCAGTGTACGAAAGTCTGTTGCGAAAGACCAAATTCCTTACCAACCTCTATGAGTTTGAAGAGATGCTCCATTGAAGAGTGTACGCCGCCATTTGATGTCAGGCCCATGAGGTGCAGTTTCTTGCCGTTCTCTTTGGCGTATGTGTATGCGGCAACTACTTGTGGATTCTTTGAGATAGAACCGTCTTTGCATGCACGGTTAATTTTCACAAGGTCTTGATATACAACTCGCCCTGCACCAATGTTAAGGTGTCCAACTTCTGAGTTACCCATTTGTCCGTCAGGCAGACCGACGTCTTCGCCTGAAGCGTCAAGATGTGAATGTGCTGAAACAGCTGTTAGATAATCAAGATATGGAGTTGGAGTGTTATAGATAACATCTCCTACACCGTGTTTGCCAATTCCCCAACCGTCGAGAATCATCAAAAGTGCTTTCTTTGCCATTGTGTATTATGTTTTATGTCGTTTTTTTATTGTAAATAACTTACGTTACTACGTAAATATCTACAAAGGTACTCAAAAAATGCATAACTATCAAATAAAGCCTATTCTTTTTCATATTCTTTATTATTTCATACACAAGCTCCCCTTTTAACTATATGTGAGTTAAGCCAAATGCACTACCTGCTGCTCCAAATAGGAAATTACCAAAATTCATGTGGTTATAGGTGACTCCGTCAACCAAAACATCATTGCTGACGGTTGGCTTAGGGGATCCGAACTCGCTTCTGGGTATAGATTTGGGATTCCTGTATAAGAGAAATCAAATTTGCCATCGCCTATTCCTTCTTGTTTAATATAACCATATCTACTATCTGTATTTGAGATTTTGTTTTCCCTATTAAAAGCGCCTGCCTTTGACAGCATACTTATAACTTCACTCTTCTGTACAAACTTCACTCTGTTTGTCTTTCCGTTTTTTAGGTCATTTACATCATTTTTTTTGTCTGCAAATTTGAATGATTGAGTAGCATTACCATCCTAATCAATCATACGCCCTGTCCGTCTGTGCCAAAAATTATGCCACCAATTATTCTTTATCGTTCGCAAGTAGTTTCCTTTTTTATCAAACTCAGAGTAACTTCTCCCATCAGGATCAACATATCTTACTTGGTCATTTAAGCAATAGGCATACGGACTTATGCTGTAGTATTTCTCGCACATTGGGTCGATAGATGAGAATCTTGGCATTGCGCGGTACTGGAATCTTGCTCCGCTGTCATACATGTCCCAGCCATGCATGGTAACCAGCTCCTTTCCAGTGAACTTCATTTTCTGAAGACTTGGCTGACTATCCTTTATCACTGCTCCGCTTGGCATGTAGCTTATGTGCTGCACAGGCACCGCCTCGTTCTCCCCTGTCATCCTATATGTTGTCCGCACGGAACCGAGATAGTCAGTAACATAGCAGTATGTAGTGGGAGTTTTCGGCATATTCTCAAATTGTAGATTAATAGAGTATAATTATTTTACAAAGATAATTAAAATAAATGAAAAATCAATACATATAAGGTGAAAACTTATTATTAGCTTTTAGTAAGGCTCAAGTTGTACTATGCGAGCAAATATAAATCCTTGTAGGGGCGATATTGCATAGCGTTGGATAATAACCTATGTAAAAGGTATATAGTAATGTTTTGAGGAAGAGTCTATTTTGACAAACACTCTTTAATTTTTTGGGTCAATATGTATTGTTTTTGTTATTAATACATTAACTAATGTATTGTTGTGTCTGCCTGCTTGCCAATCTTGCATTAAATTTAGTGCTTTCAACGCCGCTTTTTCAAAAGTGGTTAATTCGTCGACTGTCTTGTTGTAAATTCTGGCACCTGTTAAATGTCCTTTGACATCAATAACGAATTGAACTTGTAATATTGTTTGTATTTCCTGACCTTCAGAAAAAGTATATTGAAGCTTTTTGATAAAATCATTCAAAAAAGCCACTTCACCGCCATTATAGTCGGGCATTTTTTCAACAAAAATATATACATTTTTCTGCGTTAAACTATCGTATTGTAAGTTTTCTTGTTGACCTTTCACTGAATGACAAGAATACAAACAAAACATTATCATAAATAATAGCTTGCATTTA
>JBHAEQ010000038.1:0-7464 GCA_041855685.1 Prevotella sp.
CCGAACAGAGAAGTCAAGCCCACTTACGCCGATGGTACTGCAATGCAATGCGGGAGAGTAGGAAGCCGCCTTCTTTTACAGGAGAGTCTGAAGCAGAAACTTCAGGCTCTCTTTTTGTTTGTGGTTGTTTGGCCGTTTGTTATTTAGTGGCTCAGCGGATTAATTAAGCAAGAATAAAGTGTTACCTTTCTCTTATGTATATCTTCCTATATTAATATTATTCTTTATGGTCTTCTAATACATCTATGAACCTGGGCTGTCAATGATTTCTTGTGTGGAATATGCCACACTTATTTTAATGTCTGATTTTGTGGGCTGTTCTGAAAACATTAACTTCAAATAATATTTTCCTGCTATGACTTTTTGCTTTAAGTGTTCTTGTGTTTGTATTATGTATTTACCGTCAGTGGTTTTGAAGCTTATAAATTTTTTACATATGAACTTGCCGTCTTCGGTATATATTCCCCAACCTTGAAAGTTATTTGTTTTAGGGATGTAGAGTAGCAGCCAGAAAAGTTCACCTTCAGGTGCGGTTTTGTGTACAACGAATGGTAAATCTACTATTTTATATCCGTCAGATGTTATGACCTTCTGCTTGGTGAAGTCAATTTCTGTATATCGCAGATGATCTGTTATATTATAATAGGTAATAGGTGGATTATTGTAATCCAATAACTTAGGTAGCTGTAGTTGTGCCAATGCGCTTTGAGCGACAAGTGATAACAACAGAATTGCGAATATTAAACTAAACTTTTTCATTTGGTGTGATGTTATTTTGATTGTAAGTGAATAATTATGATGCAAATTATAAATAAAAAATGAGAGAATAGCAAATGAAAAACGTTTTTGAGAAATTATTTTATGATTTTCTGGAGACGATAATATTATCGTTTCCGGTGGGAATTGTGATTTGTGATTGTGAGTAACATCGTTCTTTGCGTGTGTAAAACAATAAAAGGAGAAGAAAAGCGTTAATAATAGTGTTATGCATTGGACAGATCGTATAAAACAGGTTAAGATTATGCTTGTTGTAGCAGCTGTAATTATAGCTGTTGCATCATTATTTGTGTCAAATATCTTAACTCAAGATCTTAAAGAACAGGAATTGCATAAGATGGAAATTTGGGCGGAGGCTATGCGTTCGCTGAATACTGCTGATGAAAATACTGATCTTAATTTGGTACTTAAGATTATTGATACAAATGATCTTATACCTATTGTCGTATTAGACAAGGACGGTAGAGTGGAGAATTTCAGAAACGTTAAGATATCAGCTTCTACTATTGCTGATAGTCTGAGCTATCTTGCAGATGTTGGGCAGTATATGAAGGAGAAGGGTAACAGCATACGTATTGTTATAGACGATAATAATCCTGAAACAGAATATATAGACGTTTGCTTTGATGATTCTTTGATGTTGAAGCGTTTGATATATTATCCGTTTGTTCAGCTTGGTGTTGTAATGATATTTGTTGTCATTGCAGTGTTTGCTTTATTGACCTCAAAGAAAGCGGAGCAGAATAAAGTCTGGGTAGGTCTTTCTAAGGAGACTGCACATCAGTTGGGAACTCCAATATCCAGTTTGATGGCTTGGACGGAAATACTAAAGGAAAATTATCCAAATGATGCTATGATTCCTGAAATGGATAAGGATGTTAAACGTTTGCAGTTGATTGCAGATCGCTTTTCTAAGATTGGAAGTCTGCCTGAGCCGGTTCCTACTTGTATGAATGATGTAATACAGCATGTAGTTGAATACATGGATCGTAGAATGTCTAAGAAGGTTGTTATAGAGGCTTTATTACCAACTTCGTCTGTTGTGGTTAATGTTAATGCTTCGTTGTTAGAATGGGTTATTGAGAATCTTTGCAAGAATGCTGTTGATGCAATGGAGGGAAGCGGAAGAATATCTGTATTATTGCAAGATGAAGGAAATATAATTTCCATTGAGATTTCAGATACAGGCAAGGGTATTCCGAAACATAATATTAAATCAGTCTTTCAGCCTGGTTTCACTACAAAGAAACGCGGCTGGGGACTTGGGTTATCTCTTGCTCGTCGTATTGTGGAAGAATATCACAATGGAAAGATATGTGTCAAGAAATCAGAAATAGGAAAAGGAACTACTTTCCGTGTTGAATTGCCTAAGAAGTAGTTGTTTGGTCGTTTTGAGCCTCAATATATCATAAAGAACTGCCGCATAGTTGTAGTGAATAAAAAAAGTAGTAATTAGTTGCTTGAAATTCAGAAAATATTTGTAACTTTGCACCTCGAATGTGTAACGGTGTGACCTTGAATGTTGATTTGAAAGGGATTACTGATAAAATGACAACCTTTCAATACACGTTGAACGATGCTTATTTTGAAGCCATCGGTGCAAGTGATATTACAAATGGCAATGTTAGTTGCGATTTGGTTGTCAGAAAGGCTGAAACCTTTTTTGAATTGAACTTTTATATAGAAGGTACAGTGCAGGTTCAATGCGATCGCTGTTTGGATGTCATGAATCAGTATATTCATACAGACAATCAGTTGATAGTGAAATTAGGAGAAGAATACTCCGAAGACGATGATTTTATAACAATCGTTGAGGACGATGGCGTACTTGACGTTTCATGGTTCATTTATGAATTTATAGCTCTCAGCATTCCTGTTCAGCATGTTCATGATGCAGATGAATGTAATGCAGAAATGATGAGATTGCTTAATGAGCATAGCTTGATAGGAAAAGAAGCTGAGGAGGAAGTTATTGTAGATCCTCGTTGGAGTAAACTTTCCGGATTATTTGACGAAAAATAAAAACAATTAAATTATAAAAAGAAATGGCACATCCTAAAAGAAGACAGTCGAAGACTCGTACACTTAAGAGAAGAACTCATGATAAGGCAGTAGCTCCAACATTGGCAGTATGCCCAAATTGCGGTGCTTACTATGTTTATCACACAGTATGCCCAACTTGTGGTTACTATCGTGGTAAGGTGGCTATAGTAAAGGAGCTTGCTGATTAATTCAGCACTCATGACTTCAGAATACTTGAACGGAATAATCTGGGGAAACTTTTTATAATGGTGAATGTTGAAAGGCATTTGCCTGTAATTGTTTCTTGAATATATGATGATTCCATTCAAGTATTTATTTTTTGTTGTAAAGTAAGCTTATAAGAAATGGAGAAGATAAATGCAGTGATAACAGGTGTTGGAGGGTATGTTCCGAATTATATCCTCGACAATGAGGAGTTGTCGCAAATGGTTGATACCAGCGACGAGTGGATAATGGAACGTATTGGTGTAAAGACACGTCATATACTGAAGCCTGAGCAGGGCATAGGCACTTCTTATCTTATGGAACGTGCTGTGAAACAGCTCCTTGAGAAGACGCAGGTTGACCCTGATTCTATAGAAGCATTGTATTGTGCTACGACGACTCCTGATTATCATTTTCCTTCCACAGCTTCATTGATTATCGGGCGTTTAGGTCTCAAGAATGCTTTCGGTTTTGATATGGAAGCAGCTTGTGCAGGGTTCCTTTATGCAATGGAAGTTGGAGCGGGTTTGATATGCAGCGGACGTCATAAGCGTATTATTATCGTTGGCGGCGATCAAATGTCGAGCATGACAAACTATCAGGATCGCAATACATGTCCTATCTTTGGTGATGGTGCCGCAGCCGTTATGCTTGAAGCCACAACCGAAAATGTAGGTATCATTGACAGTTATATGCGTGTTGATGGCGAGGGTTTCGAGAATCTTCACATGGAGGCAGGTGGTTCTGCTCTTATGCCTACATATCGTACTGTAGAGGAACGTCTGCACTATGTTTATCAGGAAGGTCGCACAGTGTTCAAGCATGCTGTTACAAAGATGAGCGATGCTGTAGAGACTATTGCAAGGCGTAATGGACTTGACAACGACAAGATAAACTGGCTTGTTCCTCATCAGGCAAATGTGCGTATTGAATCTGCTGTAGCAAGCCGCTTGGGTCTTGACGAGAAGCAGGTTATGATAAACATTGACCATATGGCTAATACTTCAGGTGGAACATTGCCGCTCTGCTTGTGGGAGTACGAACCTCAGTTGAAGAAAGACGATAAACTTATATTCACAGCATTCGGAGCAGGTTTCACATGGGGAGCAAGTTACGTGATATGGGGTTACGACGGAGCAACAGAGGCAGCCAAGAGTCCGGCTCAGTTCTATAAGGAGGGTGAGATGACTCGTGAAGAATGGTATGCCTTGCGTAATGAATAATTAAAAATGATTGTTGATAGAGTTATGCATAAAGCAGGCTTTGTAAATATTGTCGGTAATCCGAATGTGGGCAAGTCCACTTTGATGAACCAGCTTGTCGGCGAGAGAATTTCTATTGCCACTTTTAAGGCGCAGACAACCCGCCATCGAATAATGGGTATTGTTAACACTGACGATATGCAGATAGTGTTCTCCGATACGCCTGGTGTGCTTAAGCCTAACTATAAGCTTCAGGAGTCGATGCTGGCTTTCTCTGAAAGTGCTCTTGCTGATGCCGATGTACTTCTCTATGTTACTGACGTTATTGAAAATCCAGAAAAGAATACAGATTTTCTAGAGAAGGTGCAGAAGATGACAATACCTGTAATCTTACTCATCAACAAGATAGACCAGACTGAGCAGGGCAAACTTGGGGATATTGTTGAGAAATGGCATTCTCTACTTCCTAATGCAGAGATACTGCCCATATCGGCACTTAATAAGTTTGGTGTAGATATGCTTCTTAACAGAATAAAAGAACTGCTGCCCGATTCACCTCCTTATTTCGACAAGGATCAACTCACCGATAAACCAGCCCGATTCTTTGTGTCAGAGATTATTCGTGAAAAGATTCTTCTATACTATGACAAGGAAGTGCCTTATTCCGTAGAAGTTCGTGTGAGTAGTTTTAAGGAGGAGAGAAATCTTATAAAAATTGATGCCGTTATATATGTTGAACGTGACTCACAGAAAGGTATAATCATTGGGCATCAGGGAGTAGCCTTGAAAAAGGTTAATACCGAGTCACGAAAGGCATTAGAAAAATTCTTCGACAAGAAGATTTATCTTGAAACATTCGTAAAAGTAGATAAAGATTGGAGAAGTAATCCTAAGGAGCTTAACAGATTCAATTATAACGATATTTAGTTATAAATTGTCTTCCCCAGAGTAATATAAACCATGGCTGTTGAGCCTGGCATAAAATGTTAGAACCCGTAGAGGAGCGGGAAATGAAAAATGGGAAATTTAGTAGCAATTGTTGGACGCCCCAATGTGGGTAAGTCAACGCTTTTTAATCGACTTACAAAGACCCGCCATGCTATTGTGAGCGATACGGCAGGAACAACACGTGACCGACAGTACGGAAAGGTTGATTGGTGTGGTAGAGAGTTTTCTGTTGTAGATACAGGAGGTTGGGTAGTGAACTCTGACGATGTTTTTGAAGAGGCTATTCGTCAACAGGTGACAATAGCAACAGAAGAGGCAGACCTTGTACTCTTCCTTGTAGATGTAGCCACAGGACTTACAGACCTTGACGAGGATGTGGCAATGATTCTTCGTCGTACGAAACTGCCTGTTATTCTTGTTGCAAATAAGGTTGATAATAATAACCAGATTTATGACTCAATGGAGTTTTATAAACTTGGTCTTGGCGACCCTGTCTGCATTAGTTCTGCAACAGGCAGCGGCACAGGTGAACTGCTCGATATTGTTGTTTCTAAGCTGAAGGAAGAGAAAGTTGAAGATTATGACAACATTCCTCGATTTGCTGTAGTAGGTCGTCCTAATGCAGGCAAGAGTTCCATTGTTAACGCATTCATTGGAGAGGAACGTAACATTGTGACCGAAATAGCAGGTACTACCCGCGATAGTATCTACACTCGTTATACAAAATTTGGATTCGATTTCTATCTTGTTGACACAGCAGGTATCCGACGTAAGAATAAGGTCACGGAAGATTTGGAATTTTATTCTGTAATGCGCTCGATACGTTCTATAGAAAACTCCGATGTCTGCATACTTATGATTGACGCCACACGTGGCATTGAGGCGCAGGACATGAACATCTTCCAGCTCATTCAGAAGAACAACAAGAGCCTTGTAGTTGTAGTAAACAAGTGGGACCTTGTAGAAAATAAAGACCAAAAGGTAATAACTACATTTGAAAACGCTATACGCGAACGTATGGCTCCATTTGTTGATTTCCCTATAATCTTTGCTTCTGCGTTGACAAAACAGCGTATATTCAAGGTGCTTGAAACAGCCAAGGAAGTTTATCTTAACCGCAAGGCACGTGTTGGTACAACAAAGCTTAATGAGGTTATGCTTCCATTAATCGAGGCATATCCACCACCGTCAATAAAAGGAAAATACATCAAGATAAAGTATTGCGCCCAACTGCCAGGAACGCAGATACCGTCGTTCGTGTTCTATGCCAATCTGCCGCAGTATGTGAAAGAGCCATACAAGCGATTCCTTGAGAACAAAATACGTGAACATTGGTCAATGCATGGTTGTCCGATAAACGTATTTATAAGAAAGAAATAATGATGCGGGCTGTTTTTCTTGTATTATCTTTTCTGATACTTCTTGCTGCATGTAAGAAAGATAATAATCAGGAAGAGCTGGTTGGCAAAGCAGCTGCAGTGTATTATTCCTATCTTGTCAACGGCAATTACGACGCTTTCATCGACGGGACATACCATACCGACAGCCTGCGCCCTTTCTACAAGCAACAGTTGATTGAGAATCTGAAGATGTTTGCCGCACAGCAGAAAGAAGAACACGGCGGAATAGACAGATTTGCTGTCAGTGCGGTAAAGATTGACACAGCCAGTCATACGGCCGATGCATTCATCGACATAGTGTATCGTGACAGCCTGAAAGAGCAGATATTGCTGCCGATGATTCGTAAAGATGACATTTGGTATATGAAATAGCAATAGGTACTGTCCAAAAAAGTATGTAAGACCTTTTTAGGACAGTACCATTGGAATCTTAAGGCATGCCGGTTTATCCGCTTTAATATTTATTCTTGCCCTAATACCTACAGAAAGAAGTATAGAAATAACGTGAGTTCGGTGTAAACTTTACCCTATAAGGGCTCAGTCGAAATTTATTCTCCATTAAATTTCGACAGAGCCAAAAATTATCTCCCTCCCTACTGAGGAGGCATAGGCAGGAACTTGTCAAAATACTAAACAAAAGTTCAAAATAAAGCCCTTATATTTGGCGGTTTTACAAAATAAAAGTGAGTTGGGCGCAGATATGAGGAAATAGAGGCATTAGAAATTGGCATAAAAAGGCTGTTAATGCAATTGTTTTTGCTAACGACAGTTATTGATAACAGTTATTGCTTTGCAACGATAGTTATTCTTAGCTTGCAATGATAGTTATCGATGTTGTGCAAGAATAGTTATCGTTAGCACATAAGAATAGTTATCGTTAGGCGGGAACA
>JBHAEQ010000039.1:0-69206 GCA_041855685.1 Prevotella sp.
ATATTCTTTAATCGAGTAAAAGAACTGTATGCTAAGATAGATGCAAACATTGAAGAAAACAATTACTTAATTAAGCAGCGTGGCGAACTCCTGCCGCTTCTAATGAACGGTCAGGTGTCGCTAAATTCTGATTTATCGCACAATTGATAGAAATCTTCTTGTCAATGGCAGAGAAGATTTCGCCAATACGCTCTTGCTCCTCTAATGATGGTAGCAAAAGAGGCATACTTTCAAGCGTATCAACTGATAGCGTATATCTCATACCGCTACCAGTAGCATTTAGCTCAAAGTATTTCTGTATATAGGCAGAGTGCATGAACGCATTGAGGTATTTGCCACAAAGTTTTGTCTCATCTGGGGTAATGAGGGCGCAGTGATAGCCCAAAAGTACACCGTCAAAATCATCTGCTATATAGGTCGGAATACCTATGTCATCCCTAGTCTCACTATCCTTAGTAAAAGCGACTTGTCCTTTTTTAATGGTGAATTTCTCAATTTCTTTTGAGTTTGCAGACGCTTCCATAAAGGAACAAGCCATATCCGAAGTAATTGCCCAGTTATGATATACGTCAGTGAAGTTACACAACCTCACTGGCGTTTCACCATCTTTAGCTTTCTTGTCAACGCTGCTAATCTCAACTTTGGCAACATCAGATAGTTTATATCTTAATAGTTTCATACCAATATTATCTTTTAGAAAGGCAAATTGTCATCGTCCCAGGCAGGAGAGACATCTTTTGCTTGCGAAGAATAGTTTGTCTTATAATAAGTGAGAAAAAATAGACCTATTGTAGTTACAGCATTCACAACAAAATAAGCATAAATGGAATCTTTTACAATATAATTCCCATCCATCTTTCCATGAAGTATAGTCTTGTCGCTACGTAAATCTTCGATAGCCCTACTACAATTTATCAAGGAACTTGCTATTGTCCTGATTTCTGTTGGAAAGGATTTTTCGGCATTTAATTGGAATGCTTTACAAATAGACTTTATCAAAGAGGAGAGCGTGTCTTTTTGATTCCATTGAATGTTTATTCTCTTATCTTTGAGTATTTCTTTGATAATACTCTCCAAAGCAGAATTTGCTAATCCAATGGCTAGACTAGGATCTTCTTCTACGTTTTTGAATGCCTTGTCAAACGTCTGACTTGCAATTTCATAACTTGATTTTAATTCATTTTTAAACGTTGGGACACATGGTATATAATCTGGAGTTTCAACGCCTAAATCTATTGCAATTTTCAACAAAGTTTCTCCATCAACATTGTGCAAAGTTCTCTTTACGTCTATCTTTTTGCGCTCATTATCCTTGAAAATAATAGAAAAGTTCTCATTGTCTCCAAAAGAGTCATACACTTCATGCCACTTCTCTATATAATTTTCAACATCTTCGTAGCTTTTGTACAATTCAAACAGCTGATCATTGATATTTTGAATGATACTCATCTGATATTTAGGAGATATCTTATTATTCATCTCAATTGCCTTCAAATTATAAATTGACTGTTAATTTAAGAGTATCTAACTGCTTCATGATTTCTTCTTCTAATCGACGGCTTTCGGTGAATTGCTCAGTCAGTACTTTTTTGTAGTTGGCTATACGGCGGTTGAATTCCTCTTCGGTTATATCCACATAGTCAATCTTGATGTTGAAATACTGCCCAGCTGAAAGGCTATAGTTTTTCTCCTTGATTTCATCATATGTCACAGCTACAGAAAAATCGTCGATAGCTTCTTTATTGAGGAAGGTGTTCACAATCTTATCCACTTCATCGCTCAGTAAACGGCGTTTTTGGTTGTTTCCTTCCTTATATTCTTCACCCATCTTACTGGCATCAATGAGAATGACCTTGTCAGACTTCGCAGATTTGTCAAAAAAGATAACAGATACATTTGTACCTGTAGTGGCAAACACATTGCTGGGCATAGACACACATCCATATACCCAATTCTCGTCGACAATGCGCTGAAGGATTCTTTTCTCCACACCGCTTTTAGCCGTGATAAAGCCAGTAGGTATGACAACAGCCGCTTTACCTGTAGGTTTCAACGAGTTTAACACGTGTTGCAAGAAACAGGTATAGATAGCCATCTTGGGCTTGTTGGGGTCAACCTTAGTAACAGCATTAGGCACACCGGCCCAGAATCGGATGGAGTCAGAAGCTAATGTATCACGATATTCAGGGAAGTCAAGTTTAAACGGAGGATTTGACACGATGAAGTCAAACTTCTTCAACACTCCGTTACTCTCCTTATGTGACGGTTCTGTAAGTGTATTACCCTGTACCACATTGGGCAGTGATGCAGAGAGATTATTAAGGATGAGGTTCAGACGCAGCATTTCGCTCGACTTCTCAGAAATATCTTGGCTGTAGATTGAACAGCGTTCTTCGCCCACTTGGTGTGCAAGAGCCATGAGCAGGGTGCCAGTACCAGCAGACGGGTCGTAACAGGTAATTCCTCTCAGGTCGTTGTTCTTGCCAACCAACAGTCGTGCCATCACTTGTGCAATGGCGCGTGGCGTATAATATTCTGCATACTTGCCGCCGCCAGCATTGTTAAATCCCTTCAGCAGGTATTCGAAGATACCAGAGAAGAAATCATACTTCTCATCAAAAACATTCTCGAAGTTGAAAGAGGCCACATTGCGCATCAGCGATTTAGCGAACTCATCCCGCTTCTGAGTATCGGTCACGTATGTTGTGATGGGGCTGAAAATATTCACCTTGCTCTTGCCGGACGTAGTGACAGAGAAGGTCTCGGCGTTCACATTGGCAATATCAATGAGTGTAGCATCAAGCATTGTAGAAAAATCTCCCTTTGTGGCAGAGTTATACAGATGCGACAAAGTGTGTTCCGGCTTCAGACGAGGCACAGAGGCTGGGAGATAACTGAACAAATCTTCCACCTCATCTTCCGTAAAGGTGTCATATTCTGCATCCCACTTTTCTGTTTTTGTCAGTCGGGGCCCGTAAATCTGGTCACGCTTGGCTTCATAGCCGAACTTATCGTTAAAGAACTTGTAAAGGAACATTTCCGTGACAATCTTGTATTCACTGCCAGTTCCTGCCAGTCCAAATGCTCCCGTTGTACTCTTCAATGAGTCAATCAGGGCGATAGTCGCTTCTGTTATATTGATATTACTCATATTGCTTTTTTACTTAGTAGGCGTAATGATATTGTCCGAGATATTCGGATGTAATCAAATTGTTAATGTATTTACGATCTTGCAGGTCAGCCCTGATATTCATACCTATCAGTTCTTTTCCGATGATGGCAAGAATATCTCGTTTGAAGGCTTCCTCGTTGTTCAATATATTGATGTTGAGGAATAGCATATTGTCTATGTCGGCCTTCATTCTAGCCAGGTTCTCTGCTATTTCGTATTCATGTTTGGAAATAATAGGCCGTTCACGATGCTGATTAGCTTCTTCCAATCGTTTATGGATACGGACAAATCGTTCATCGCCCTTGTACTTCTTTTTTAGAATATTATTACGACGGTTGATTTCACGAATCTTCTTCATCACTTCCTCCATATAGGCTATGCTCTCTTTTGCTTCGCTTGTGCTTTGAGGGACAAAACCTTTTTTACGGAAATATTCACGGAATTCGTCGGCAAGTACCACATACTGCTCTTCCTTTTGGTCGAAGTTAGCTTCAAACTCAGCCTGTACACGTTCACAGCGTTCCTTGATGTCGTTGACAATGATGCGCAGTTCTTCAGGAATGCCTTTCTTGAACTCAAATTCCAACTCTGACAGAGCCACATTGATGATGCCGGAAACATCAGCCTTGTGTTCGGTGTTTTCAAGAAGGTTGATACGCTCAATACGATGAGTGACCTCCGTGATTAATGTCGGGATGGCACCAAGAGGCAACTTCTTCAGTTTCTCTTTCGTTTCTTCATCGCCAAAAGAGCGTACTTGGTTAATCATGGCCTTGGCTTCAGCAAGGGTGTTACGTAATTCATAGAGGCTGTCTTTGTTTTCAACCTCGTCGATTTCCTTGCGAAACTCTTCCAGATTATCGGTCGTAAAGTTGAAAAGCAGGCTTTTGACGTGCTGGATTTTCTCCATCACCTCATCCTTGTCAACCATGACGACCTCACCGATGGGCAATTCATCGGGTACATCTTCATCGGAAGTTCGATTGAGTTCGCGCAGGTATCTGTCATTCGTAGCATCAAAGTTTTCTTTGATGTTTACAAAGTCCACAACATAGCCATATCTGAAATCCTTGTATGGGCGGTTAACACGGGTGAGGGCCTGAAGCAGGTCGTGTCCATCGAGAGAACGGCCGAGATACAGTTTCTTCAGTCGTGGAGCATCAAAGCCCGTGAGCAACATCTTGTTGACGATCAATACATCCACATCCATCAGTTTCTTGAAGCCGTCGATATATTCTTTCCGTTCCACCTTATCACCTTCATCGTGAAGGATAAGCGAAGCCGTCAATGGCTTATAGCCGTAGGATGTTACCATAGGCTCGGCAGCCATCATCATCTGTTCCTCTTGATGCTGAGACACTTTTTCCGCACGGAGGAATCGTTCTTGCCAGAGGCGATAAAGTTCACGGGCTTGTGGATTAGTCTTGCAAACAATCATGGCACCTACGGAATCGTCGGCTTGTTCTGTTCGGAAGCGTCGGAAGTCAGCAATGATATAATCTAACAGAGCATTCAGATAACTCTCATGCTCAATGATTTTATTTCGGTCTATATCACTTTTTTTGACTTCCACACCGCCTGCCAGTTCATCCAGGATGCTCTCTATTTTCTCTTTGTATATGGTCTCAACAGGTTCTCGCATCAGCTTCCGGGTATAGCCGTCAGCAATAGACTTGTCGTAGTAGTAGGTATGAATATACTTTCCGAATACACGCCACGACTCTCGTTCTTCTTTCAGGAGCGGCGTTCCTGTCAGTGCAATCTTCACTGCATCTTTGTCTGCTTCGAGCAAATTGGCGAGGAAACTGCCTTGTGGGTTGTAGCCACGGTGAGCTTCATCGATGAAGAAAACACGCTGCAAATGGGTGTTGTAATTGCCGTCAATCTTGACTTTCTTCTTGTCCTCCTTGAATTTCTGGATGTTGACAACCATGATTTCAAGTTTACCGTCGCTGTTCTCCGTAATAGCAGTGTTACCGATGTCGTTCATCAATTCGTCCCGACTTTTTGCATTGCGGACGATAAGCCCTCTGGCGGCAAACTCATCCGTTGCTTGTTCCATCAGGTCGATTCGATCCACAATGAAATAGAACTTTGCAATGGTATTCTTCTTGGCAAAGTAATCTGTCAGGCTTTTTACTGAATAGTAGGCAAGAGCGGTTTTGCCGCTTCCCTGTGTATGCCAGATGATACCACTTTTCACTCCCTTGTCAAGAGTCTTGCGTATAGCCAGAGAAGCAAACAGTTGTTGATAACGCATTATGTGCTTTTGCAACTCTGTTCCTTGGGTACCATCTTCCAGGTCAATTTTCTTTTCAACGTATGCAATTCCATAGCGGAGCAGATAAAGGAATCGCTCTTTGCATAGCATGGAAGTGAGAATACGGTTTGTGGGTGTGTCAACCCTCTTGTTTGTGTGATATTCCTCCAGATTCTTGATGACAACGCAATTGCGGTGTTTCAACACCATATTCTCCACATCTTCGGACAATTCGATATATGGGTAGTCATAGACAAAGTGCTTGTCCTCTTCCCTGAATACATTGAAGAAAGCCTTTTCTTTTGCTGTACAACAGTAGAATGCTCCCTGAATGGGCACACGGTTTTCGTTATCGTATTCTTGGTTGTTGGAGAATATCATTAACTGAGTGAGGTTGAAGAAACGCCGGAAGCAACTTTTACTCATGCGCTTGTTGATACGTTCTCGCTCAGCAAGTATTCCCTCATGATTGTTAGGCTTCTTAACCTCGATAAAAGCCAAAGGCAGCCCGTTTACAAAACAGGTAATGTCAGGACGGAAATTGTCATCGGTTTCCTTATTTTCACAGGGAAGTTCTGTGGTGACATGCCATACATTGTTTTCCGGATTGTCAAAGTCAATGAGTTTGATGCCGCTGTTAGCAGACAGCAGTTGATAGAACTCTCTTCCGAGGTCATCATTGTTTGCAATGCTGACAATCTTGGAGAAAAGAATGGAAACTTCCGTCCCGGAAATGCCAGGATTCAGATTCTTTACGGACTCCAGAAAAACATCGACAATGATGTTGGTCCCAGTATCCAGAGCTTCTATCTTGTCAAGATAGGTATAACCCAGCTTGCACAAATGGAGCGCAGCGGGAACTTGTACCCTGGTATTCTCGTTGAAGTTACTCATGCCAATACTATTTATTCTGTTCTCAATAAGTCATCTATGCTCACCTCTAGAACTTTGGCAATCTGGATGAGGGTTTCTACATTTGGTTGATTGGTGTTCGTCACCCACTTAGATACTACAGCTGGATCCTTGCCAAGCAATTCTGCAAGTTGCTTGTTGTTCATGTCCTTCTCAGCAAGAACTACTCTTATTCGATTCAAAAGTTTACGCTCCATCTGGTCTATATTGATTTCAGCCACAAAGGTAAGCTTTTTCTTCGAGATTTATTAGCCTATCTATAGAAAATTGGCGTTAATCAGCTAAAAATAGATACTTTTATCATAAAACAGCCACCATATATGGCTTTTTAATGACGAGAAGTTGATAATATATATATAAATATGTATAGGGTACTATTTGGCTCCATCACGACTTTTTTAGATTTATAGCTCAGGTTTTATCAATCTGAGGAATACGTTCTTAAAAAGGTAAATAACCCAAAAGGTGTCGGAAACAACAGTAAAAGTTCGGTCACATCCATAAAACGGGAATAGGCAAAAAGCATAAAAACATCGATTTAAGTGCGAATTTTGCGAGAAGGTAGCAAATATCGAACTTAAAACATGGTTAGAACTCGTTTGGAACATTTTCTCCTCGGTCAACAATAGAAAATAAAAGCATGGATTATAAAAGTGTCAACATTGGCAGAAATTTAATGTAGAGTGATATTACTTATCAATACGAGTAATATGAGTAATACGCTCTTAAATTTGCTTAAAACGCAAATAAAGAAATAGAAAACCATAAAAACATGTGATTATTTCAGAGAAAAGCAGTACCTTTGCAACATAAACAATAATAAATAGACATAATGACACAGGACATCAATCGGCTGAAGGTGGTTTTGGCAGAGCAAAAGAGGACGAATAAGTGGCTGGCTGAGCAGTTAGGTAAAGACCCTGCTTCAGTGAGCAAGTGGTGCACCAATGCTTCACAACCCAGCTTAGAGACTTTGGTTGAAATCGCCAGAAGTCTTAATGTGGATGTGAAGGATTTGCTTTGGTCAACCAAAGAGCGATAAACAAACAGCTGAAAATATGAGACTATCAATCAACATAGAAGAACTTCTAAACGGACGAGCTGTAGAAGGTGACCGCATCGAATACAAGACGGGATGGAACCCTGATGCTATATACCGCACCATTTGCGCTTTCGCCAATGACTTCGACGAAACAGGTGGCGGCTATATCGTGGTGGGAGTTCAAGAAGAGAACGGCCATGCCATAAGACCAGTTATTGGTATAGACCCTAACCAGATAGAGCCTATCGAGAAGGATATGGTTGGATACAATAACCTGATGCGCCCATACTATCAGCCACGATTGTATATCGAGGAAGCAGACGGAAAGACGATTCTCGTCATCAAGGTTTCTCCTGGTGAACGCAGACCATATAAGGTGCCTGACCAAATAACGGCGAAGCAGAAGACGTATAACTACTACATCCGCTACAATAGTAGCAGTATCGTTCCGAAAGACGAATACGAGCGCGAACTGACAAACCTTGCCAATCGGATGCCCTTTGATGACCGTGGAAACGATGACATCAAGTTGACTGACATTTCGCCGTTGCTCCTACATGACTATCTGGTAAAGGTCAAGAGTAGTCTGGCTGACATCTCATTGACCGACCACATGGAAGATGTGCTGGAACAGATGGACTTATTAGAGGCTGTGCCGGAAGGATGGCGCATCAAGAATGTTGCAGCAATGATGTTCTCAGAACGGCCTGACCGTTTCTTCCGTCAAGCGCAGATTGAAATCGTCCTTTTCCCTGAAGGAAGAGAAAAGAACCCCAATAACCTGATAGAGGTAGAACCCATCAGGGGCAGTGTGCCACAGATGATAGAGAAGACATTAAGCTACCTGAACACCAACATCATCAAGAAACAGATTATTAAGCCCAAGGACAGAGCGCAATCCATAACATTCTTCAACTACCCCTATCAGGCTCTGGAAGAAGCTGTTGTCAATAGTCTGTATCATAGAGATTGGACGATTCGGGAACCAGTTGAAATCACCGTTGAGCCGGAGCGTATTTCGATTCTGAGTTTTTCTGGCCCAAACCACACCATCCCGATGGAGGCTGTCCAAAAAGGTATATCGCTACGTTCACGTCGTTATCGCAACCGCAGGTTGGGAGAGTTTCTGAAAGAATTAGACCTCACAGAAGGCCGGGCTACTGGCATCCCTACTATTCAGGACGAACTACAGGGCAATGGATCTCCAGCTGCAAAGATTGAAACGGATGAAGAAAGAACCTATTTCCTCATCGACATTCCGTGTCACCCATATTTCATAAAAGAACAGGTCGCCCTGAACAAGGATGTCGTAAAAGATGTCGTAAAAGAATTGTCTGAACGTCAGAAAGTTATTATTGAAATGATTTCTGCCAGCCCATTCTTATCCGCAAAGACTATTTCGGAAAAGATTTCGGAAAAGATTTCGGAAAAGACTTCGGAAAAGTTTACCGTTTCAGACAGGACCATTGAAAACGACTTGGCACAACTTAAAAAGAAGGGAATCCTTGCTCGTGAAGGTGGTCGTAAGGAGGGCAAATGGGTAATCATTAACAAGAAATAATAATATGCCAAAATGGTTTCATATAACGATTTCCGTATTGCTTGCATTATTGGCTATCGGATTTTCCATCCTGATATGCGGTAAGCATCACTGGGGATATATCCCGTGTGCCGCCATTGCAATTGTGCTGTTTGCTTGCTTCTATGGATTCCTTCGATTATGCTTTTGGGCGGGTGCAAAGATAACTTTTGCTTACGCAGATGCCTTTCAAAAGCATGTCCGTCCTCGTATTGAGGTGGAAGCGATACAGAAATACATCGCCGAGCATCCGATCGAAAAACCTGTTCAACAATCTCCCATTGAAGAAATGGCAGAGCATAACAAAGTCCTTAATCAAGAGGTGCGTCTGCGCAGATTCATGGAGACTTGTAAAAGGGAACGTGAACAATACATCGCCATAAAAGAGAAAGCAGACGAAGAAAAGTTGGCAAAGATTCAAGCGTATGTCCGTCAAACTCTGATGGCTTTCGACTTCACTGATGAAGAACTGTTCCAAGTGAACGAGTGCATCGTTTCGCTAGTTGTTCACGGCGTTGTCGTACCCACACTTCCAATCAAGATTGAGAGAACTGGCAAGAAGATGCAACTCACGCAGCATGACTTGGCAAATCTAAGTTGGAATATTGCCAACCAGTACAACCTCCCGAACAAACTAGCCGCTCAGTTTGCACAGTACACCTTCCCTGCCTGGTTCTGGAATACAACAACTGATACTCTGGCTAAGAAGCTGAAGCATAGGTCTGGCGACCTCTACATCAAGATTGATGAGAATATCTTATAATAAATAATAATTATGTAATCAATATTCAAAATGGGGAAAAATTGGAAAAAAGTTTCAAACTTTATTGACGCTATTCTTGATAATCGTTGGTTTTACATTCTATTGACGGTTCTTTTTATTCTATTAGCAGCTATTTTGTTTAAATGGAACAACCATGTGGATTTTTCATATCCAATAGATTACAATTTATTTGGAACTTTCGGGGATTTCGTCGGGGGTATTCTCGGAACTATCTTTGCATTACTTGGCACACTTATGGTTGTTCGTACTTTCAGATATCAACAAAGTGTTACCCGAGATAATAAAAAACAATTAGAAACTCAACGATTAAATGATTTATTCTTTGAGTTAATAAAACTATATCAAACAGAAGTGAATGAACTTTGTGGACAAATCAGCCGAGTAAGGAGTTATAAGCAAAATGAGGATGCCATCAAAAGTGATAAAGACACAGACAGGAAAATGACTTTCGAAAAAACAGAAATCAGTTATAACGATAAGGATTTTTTCGATTATGAAAAGAGAAGGTTGCAAAATGGTTTTAGGAACAGAAAGAGTTTTCAAGCAAATTCTCGTGAAGCTTTGAAGTATTATATGCTTTTCTACATAGAGAATAGAACAAAAATAGCGGCATATTTCAGGACCATTTATAGAATATATGATTTAATTGATTCTTCAAAACTTGATGAAGAAGAGAAAAAAAATTATCTAAAAATAATGAGAGCACAGCTGACAGAAAGTGAGTTGTTTTTTATAAGATATAATGCGATGTCGTATTATGGAGCCAATTTTATAAAATACATAAACAAGTATCATATTCTCAAGCATTTGCCTGCGCTTGAAATGTTGGAATTTAAAGAATGGTGGGGATCATTAAATAACGTTGAGAAAATGGGGCTTAATATTGTATTCGATAATGTGAAGAGACAAATATATGATGCTTTTTCAAATGATCTAGATAAGAAGAAAAATGTCTATATGAAAAATGCAGTCAAATATAGTCTTAATATAACTATTAAAAAGCAATATGATGTATGTATTTCATTGACAATAGATACAAGGAAAACAAATTATAGTGCAGAGTTTATGGCTTTTGAGAAAATGACTTATAAAAAAATACAGCAACTATTTGACTGCATAATAAAGGAGATCTTTATTTTCTCAAATTTCAACATGTTCAATGTAGAAGAAGAGCTTGAAGCATATTCTGTTCCTATTATGGAAAAAGATAAAATTGTAAGTATTAATAGTGGGATTAGGAATGTTAAACAGAAACCTCTATGTATTGCATATGAGTTTAAAAAATGATGTTCGTCCATGTTTGACGACAACATTCAAGATGGTTCATCAATGGAATTTATACAACATATTTGTACCAAGCATTTATAATTAATTGATACTCATATATGATTACATTCGAGGAGGAAAGACTATATGCATTACATGATAACCGTCTACGCATTTAACGGAAGAACCACAATATATCCCTAAAAAGCAATCATTTGATAACTATACGACAAGAGAATTATGTCGATACAAAAGAAATTGACCGAAAGACCGAGAGAAAAACTAAACTTTCTACACCAAAGTGCGAGTTCTTCAAACACGTTTTGTAATTTTGTACTTGCTGGTTGACTCTATGAACAGGATTGATAATACAGATTAATAAAATTCCCATGTTATTTATTTGGCATTGTGGAGTCATTTTGTTACTTTTGTAATCTGATAAACAAACTAACATAATGAGTAAACCATTAGCCGAGAGAATGCGTCCAAGAAATCTGGACGAGTATGCAGGACAAAAGCATCTGGTGGGCGAAGGCGCCATACTTCGTCAGATGATTGATTCCGGACGTATATCGTCATTTATTCTTTGGGGTCCTCCGGGAGTGGGGAAAACAACCTTGGCACAGATTATTGCCAATAAACTTGAGACTCCTTTTTATACTCTCAGTGCCGTTACAAGCGGTGTGAAAGATGTGCGTGATGTTATAGAAAGAGCCAAGTCAAACCGCTTTTTCACCTCAGCATCGCCTATACTTTTCATTGACGAGATTCACAGATTCTCTAAATCGCAGCAAGATTCACTGCTTGGTGCTGTTGAGCAAGGTACGGTTACTCTTATTGGCGCAACTACAGAAAATCCATCATTTGAGGTTATTCGTCCGCTTCTTTCTCGCTGCCAAATTTATGTTTTGAAATCTCTTGAGAAAGAAGATCTGCTTGAATTGCTTAACAGAGCTGTGACAGAGGACGAAGAGTTGAAGCATAGAAATGTTTTGCTTAAAGAAACTGGTGCTATAATGCGTTATTCGGGAGGTGATGCAAGAAAGCTCCTCAATATATTGGAACTGGTAGTAGAATCTGAGAAAGGAGACGAAGTAATTGTTACAGACGAGAAAGTAGTTAATCGGCTTCAACAGAATCCGCTTGCTTATGACAAGGACGGTGAAATGCACTACGACATAATCTCGGCATTTATCAAGAGCATACGTGGTAGCGATCCTGATGCCGCCCTCTATTGGATGGCACGTATGATAGAAGGAGGAGAAGACCCTAAGTTCATTGCACGGCGTCTTGTAATATCGGCATCCGAAGATGTAGGCTTGGCTAATCCTAATGCCTTACTCATTGCCAATGCTGCTTTTGATGCAGTAATGAAACTCGGCTGGCCCGAAGGTCGTATTCCTCTTGCCGAAGCCGCTGTATATCTTGCTGCATCAGCAAAAAGCAATTCTGCATATAATGGCATTAATTCGGCTTTGGAATTAGTAAGACAGACGGGTAACCAACCAGTGCCTCTGCATTTGAGAAATGCCCCGACCAAGCTTATGGAGGAAATAGGTTATGGTGATGGATATAAGTACAGCCACGACTTTCCAGGGCATTTTGTGCAGCAGCAGTATATGCCCGATGCTTTGAAAAACTCGCGTTTGTGGCATGCCCAACCTTCCCAGGCTGAAGAAAAACTATATAATAATATGCTCTCCTGCTGGGGAGACAGATACAAAGAGAAAGGATAGAAAGATGGAAAAGATGAGAATTGTAGTAATGGACGGGCACGCTGCCAATCCGGGTGACTTGTCGTGGGAAGCTTTTGAGGAATTTGGTGAGGTCGTTGTTTATGAGCGTACATCAGCCGCTGAGGTTGTTGAACGTGCAAAAGACGCAGACTGCGTTTTCACGAATAAGGTAGTTTTCAATGAAGAGAATATAAGCCGTCTTCCTAAACTTAAGTATATAGGCATTCTTGCCACGGGAACTAATGTTGTAGATATAACTGCTGCAAATGCTCATGGTGTGGTGGTGACAAATGTTCCGACATACAGTACCGATAGTGTTGCCCAACTCGTGTTTTCCCATATACTGAATGTTATAACACAAGTTGATAAATATGCGTCAGACAATAGGCAGGGGCGTTGGAGCAAAAATCGTGATTTTACATTCTGGGACAGACAGGTTCATGAACTGTCTGCACTGAAGATAGGCATTATCGGACTTGGCAGCATAGGAGCGAAAGTAGCACAGATAGCTAATGCTTTTGGCATGAAGATATATGCCTATACAAGCAAACCAGTACACTCACTGCCTGAGTTTGTGAAGAAAAGCACTCTTGACGGTTTGTTCAATAATTGTGACGTTATATCTCTGCATTGTCCACTTACACCCGAAACAGAGGGACTTATAAACAAGGATGCATTAGCCAAGATGAAGCCTAATGCCATACTTGTAAACACAGGTCGTGGACCTTTGGTAAACGAGAAAGATGTTGCCGAGGCACTTAATGAGGGAGTTATTGCTGCTTATTGCGCAGATGTAATGTGTCAGGAGCCGCCTGCTGAGGACAATCCGCTTTTTAAATGTGAGAATGCCTATATCACTCCTCATTTCGCATGGGCTACAATAGAGGCTCGCCAACGTCTGCTTGCTGTAGAAGTTGAGAATCTAAGAGCATTCATAGAAGGTAAACCTATAAATGTTGTCAGATGAAATTACCTGACCCGCTAATAGCTCAAACCATGCTCCAGATACTGGAGTTCTTGGGCACTTTCGCCTTTGCCATATCAGGAATACGACAGGCGGCACATCGTAATTTCGACTGGTTTGGAGGTTTTGTCTGTGGTATTGCCGTTGCTATAGGAGGCGGAACCTTGCGCGATTTGATGCTTGGGGTAACTCCTTTCTGGATGACAAATGCATTTTATGTCATCTGTGCCGGACTTGCTCAGGTGTTTGTAATTGTTTTCAACCGCTATCTAAAACACCTTGACAATACTTGGTTTGTATTTGATACTATAGGTTTGGCGTTGTTCACAATAGCTGGAATACAGAAGACTCTGATCTGTGGCTATCCTTTCTGGGTAGCTGTTATAATGGGTTGTATAACAGGAGCTGCGGGCGGTGTTATACGCGATGTTCTTCTTAACACAACTCCTGTTATTTTTGAAAAAGAGTTCTATGCCATGGCAAGTATTGTGGGAGGTTTGTTCTATTGGGCATTACTACAGTTTGGAGTTAGTATTCAGCTCACCTCGTTTCTTACTTTTGGTGTGGTTTGTATATCAAGATTCCTTGCTGTGAGGTACAATATATCTCTGCCAAAACTGAAAAGTGAAGATTATGGAAAACGAGAATAAAGAAACACCAGAGGTTAAATGGTATGTAGCGAAGTCATCATTTTCGCCATTGCCTTATCGTAATGCGTTAAATAAGTCGGGGCTTGAATATTTCCTGCCTACACGTTTTGTTATGCAGAACATAGGAGGCAGACGAACCAGAGTGGAGAAGCCGGTTGTCTTTAACTTTATCTTTATTCGTGGAACAGTATTCGAGGTGAAGGATTTTTGTAAGAGTCAGCAAGGTTTATTTATTGTTTATCGTTATAAATCTCTTGATGAAAGCAAGAGTAAGTTAAACCCGCTTCTCACAATATCGGATAAGGAAATGCATATGTTCTCTAAGACTATAGGTCAATATACTTCTGATGTGCCGTTCATAAAACCTACAGAAGTAAACCTTTCAAAAGGCGATCACGTGCGGATTCTGTCAGGACCTTTCGCAGGAGTAGAGGGAGTACTTATCTCGCAAAAAGGAAAAGACGGAGGAAAGGTACTTGTGAGTTTAAGCAATATTATCTCCGTACCAACCCTCGATATTAAGCCTGAATACCTTGAGATACTCTCTTTCTCTAAGACAAACAAGCATCTGTATAAGAAGTTTGAGACTTTCATGCCAAAAGCTCGTAGGGCTTTGCGCAACTATATGGATAAGAGTAATGATGCAAAGGATATGGCAATATTGTCAACTTTTCAAAAACGGTTTGCCTCTTTGCAGACTCATACCATCAATTCAAGGGTGAAACTATTGGTAGGAATGCTTGTATGCTACACTTGCATGGGCATGGAGATAGAGAAAAAAGATACGGAAGTGCAGCTTTGCGATTTGTTGCCGCAGATTAGTTCCGAACAGTTCAAGGCCTTTGCGCTGACTTATCTCTATGCCTGCACAAAGCTAAAGTCTTATCAGATAGAAGCACAGGAGATTATTGATGCATGGGGAGTACCTGCTGAAAAGGAGAAGACAAAACGAGAAATAATAGAAGATTTAGCATATTATGGTTCTTGAGATTTGTACTGGAAGTATAGAAAGTGTCATCGCTGCACAGAAAGGCGGTGCGCAGAGAGTGGAGCTTTGTTCGGCACTGAGTGAAGGTGGAGTGACACCATCGGTAGGTTTAATGCGTGAAGCACGGAAAGTGAGTGGTATAGAAATGAATGTCCTTATCCGTCCGCGTGGTGGTGACTTCATTTACACTGACGAAATACGTGTGATGATAAAGGATATTAAAGCTGCAAAGGAAATAGGTGCCGATGGTGTTGTTATTGGCGCACTTACCACTGAAGGCGATGTTGATATTGATGTGTGCCGTAAGTTGATAGAGGCGGCAGGCAATATGAACATTACTTTTCATCGTGCTTTCGATATGGTACGCGATGCTGACAAGGCTTTGGAAGATGTAATTAGTTTGGGTTGTAACAGGATTCTTACATCAGGTCTTATGCCTACAGCAGAAGATGGCATACCAATGTTGAAGAAGTTGGTTGACAAAGCGGCAGGGCGTATTATAATAATGCCAGGAGCGGGAGTTAACGCCAATAATGCCGGAAGAATACTTTCAGAGACTGGTGCGCAGGAAATCCATGCCTCGGCACGTTCGCTTGTAAAGAGCAAAATGCTTTATCGAAACCCAGCAGTAACAATGGGGGCTAAAGATGCCGATGAATATTCAAGAATGGAAACTGATGTATCTGTAGTAGAGTCCATCAAACAAGCAATAGGATAAAACGTAACAAACCGATAAACATAATGAGAAAACTTTTATCTATAATGGTGTTTTTGGCTGTTGTAATTACTGCCAGTGCCACGGTAAAGGATGATTTCAACAATCGTCGTCAGTCACTGAACAAAGAGCAGTATTATACTGTTTTTAGTAAAAAACTAACCAAAAAAGAAAGAAACAGCCTTGAGTTTCTTTATGCCTACATGCCTCTTCCCGACCTTGCCGACTATGACGGCGAGTTCTGGCTTCGCAATGTGCGTGCATCGATAAAGACACGTAATGAGATGGCATGGGGTAAAAAGATTTCTGATAATCTATGGCATCATTTTGTTCTTCCTGTGCGTGTGAATAACGAGAACATGGATTTAAGTCGTGAGGTGTTCTATAAAGAACTCAAGAACAGAGTGAAGGGAATGTCGATGACAGAAGCGGCACTTGAGGTAAACCATTGGTGTCATGAGAAAGTAACCTATACTCCCAGTGATGGACGTACAAGTGCTCCACTTGCAACAGTGCGTTCTGCCTATGGTCGTTGTGGCGAAGAGAGTACTTTCACGGTTGCAGCCATGCGTTCTGTAGGTATTCCTGCCCGTCAGGTTTATACTCCCCGCTGGGCACATACTGATGATAACCACGCATGGGTAGAGGTTTGGGTTGACGGCGCTTGGCATTTCCTCGGTGCCTGCGAACCTGAAGCTGTTCTCGACCTTGGCTGGTTTAATGCTCCTGCTTCACGCGGCATGTTGATGCATGCAAAAGTATTTGGAAAGTATGAAGGAGCAGAGGAGGTTATGGACCAGAATAATTGTTTTACTGAGATTAATGTAACAGCAAACTATGCTCCTGTGGGCAGTGCAAAGATAAAGGTTGTTGATGCAGCAGGAAATGCAGTTGAAGGTGCAACAGTTCTGTATAAAATTTATAATTACGCAGAGTTTTTCACAGCAGCAAGAAAGACTACTGACAAGGATGGAATGTCAACATTGTCGGCAGGAAAAGGCGATTTGCTTGTATGGGCAAAGAAAAACGACAGATTCGGATTTGCTAAAACATCGGTAGGCAAAGATGATATTGTTGTGATAAAGCTCGACAAGAGCGATAAGTTTATAGGCAGTTTTGACATTGACCTCGTGCCTCCGGCTGAGCGCAATACTGTGCCTTACCAGACAGAAGAGCAGATTGCCAATAACAAGAAACGATTTGCAGAAGAAGATGCAATACGTAATGCCTATGTTGCTTCATTCCCAAAGGGCAATAAATTTGTTGAGGCTTCAAGAGGAAATCATGCTGTCATATCTAAATTCCTTGCAGATAATGCCGGCATGAAGGCAGAACTAATGTTGCAGGCAATTAGTGCAAAAGACCTTCGCGACTGTCCATTGAATGTTCTTGAAGACCATTATAACAACACTATTGCAGATGTTTCTACCATTGAGGACGCACGTTTCTACATGTCGCCTCGTATAAGTAACGAGATGCTTACTCCTTTCCGCAGCGTTCTGAAAGAAAAGAGCGAATTGCAGAAATACGCTTCCGATCCTGAAGGACTTGCCGACTGGGTTCGTTCAAATATACAGATTGACAAGGCTTGGAATCCACAACGCCTTTGCATGAGCCCTGTAAGCGTCTTTAACATGCGCATCACCGACAGTCATTCCCGAGATATATTCTATGTTGCCGCAGCTCGTTCGCTTGGCATGAAAGCTCGTCTTGATGATGTCACTGGCAAGGTGCAGTATATGGAAAAAGGTGAGTGGAAGGATGTTATATTCGGTGATAGAGAGAAGACCTACGGTAAAGGAGTACTGAAAGCACTATACGAGGAGAGTGCACACATTGATAATCCTAAGTATTACAGTCATTTCTCAATATCTAAAATAGTTGACAATTCACCCATACTTATGAATTATCCTGAAGAAAATTGCAACTGGGCAAGTCTGTTGAAAGATGGTGAGAAACTCGACGAAGGCGGCTATCTCGTTGTAACAGGCACGCGTCAGGCTGATGGAACAGTTCTTGCACATCTCAATTTCGTGCCGGTTTTCAATAGTGACACTACTGAAATGAATATGGTTATGCGCGAAAGTACTGAGGGAGTGCAGGTGATAGGTAATTTCAATTCAGAGAATCAATATAAAGACGATAATGAAGGCGTTAAGTCTATTCTGTCAACAACAGGTCGCGGCTACTATGTTCTTGGGCTCATAGCTCCTAATCAGGAACCTACAAATCATGCTCTTCGTGATATAGCAGCACGTAAGAATGAACTCGAAACATGGGGACAAAAGATAGTTCTTCTTTTCAAGGACGATGCAGAAAAGGCACGGTTCACCAACAAAGGTGAGTTCACAAATCTGCCTAACACGGTTGTATGGGGTACCGATATAAACGGAGCAATCAGTAAAGAATTGTGGGAGAATATGAAACTCACTACTAACGAAAAGCCCGTTTTCATTATTGCCGACACCTTTAATCGTATTGTCTTCATCTCACAAGGTTATACAATAGGACTCGGAGAACAGTTGCATACGGTCATCAAGAAGTTGGAACAATAACCAGTTCTACACACTGCAAATAATATAATCAACTACTATTCAATACTTATTCAGTAACTTTGTTTAACCCAAATCGTCATTAACCCAATTTGGATTAAAACGATTGCCAATTCCCGCTGAACATTCAACATATTGCTTGATTGTTCAGCGGTTTGATTACATTATAATTACTTCCAAACTGCTGCCACAAGCGTGACAGTGTTACTGCCATAGTTGTGACAGTACTGCTGTCATAGTTGTGATGGTATTGGTGCCATCGTTGTGGTACTGTTGGTTCCATAGGCGTGGTACAATCACGTCTTTCACTATTTTAGGAGGAATGTTCTACATCTTGTCCGTCACTTTTACCTTGAAGTAGTCACTACATCGATGTAACAGTGAAAACCAATCTGAAATATAATAGAACACAATCAGTTCGGAATCTAATAACCGATTTGAGGTAAGAATTATAGTTTGGCATAATAGTCCACGACTTCAAAAACAACGGCTTGTGCCAATGGTCAAAAAGTCCTTTTGTTAATATAAATAATAATGTATGCACGTTTGTCTTGTTCTAAATTCATCGAACTCACGTTAAATTTAGAAATAAATTACTATCTTTGCACTCTAAACCAATCATTTATGTGTAAAAGTAAGTTTTTCTATCCTGCGGTGGCAGCATTCCTTATGTTAGGAAGCTGTGCTACCCAAACAGTGGTTGATAAAATGAATACAACAGAAAACAACTCACTGCTAAAGAAGAGTGTGAATAAACATGGTGTAGAATCGTTTGGCGAAATAACCATCAACGACTACCGTGAGGGAATAAACGAGGGAATACGCCAGCACAAAGCCGAGATAAAGGCTATTATAGACAACAAGGAAAAGCCAAACTTCAATAACACTATTGCCGCTCTTGACCAAAGCGGAAAGCTGTTAGAACGTGTGCAACTCACATTCGGTCCTATAGCAAGCAGTAACTCTACCGACTCAACGCGTAATTTCTCAAAGGAGATTTCACCTGTTATTTCTGCACACAGCGACGACATCTATATGAATCCAGAACTGTTTGCTAAGGTGAAAGCTGTATATGACGATGTTTCAAGTCAACAACTTGACAAAGAACAAAAGAAACTTTTGGATAACATATACAAGCAGTTTGAGCGCAATGGAGCTAATTTGAACGATGCTGACAAGGAAAAACTGCGTAAGTTGAACCTTGAAATAAGTGCCTTGCAGCTGGACTTCAACCAGAATCTTCTGTATGAAACAAACAACACATACGTAGTTGCCCACTCGCTTGAAGAACTGGCAGGACTTCCTGAAGCTAACATCGAGCGTGCTGCGGAAATGGCTAAGCAGGTTGGACAAGAAGGAAAATGGGTGTTCAATATGCAGAGGGCATCATGCAATCCTGTTCTGCAATATTGCTCTAATCGTGAGCTTCGCCGTAAGGTATATGAGGCTTACATCAACAGAGGAAATCAAGGCAATCAGTACGACAGCAAGGAAATCTGTGCCAAGTTGGTGCGTCTGCGCTTGGAGAGAGCACAACTCATGGGTTTTAAGAACTGTGCATCGCAGATTCTCGACACCCGCATGGCAAAGACACAAGAGGCAGTATATGGTCTGCTCGACCAAATATGGACTCCTGCTGTAAAGAAAGCAAACGAGGAACTCAATGATATTCGCGAGGAAATGCGCAAGGATGGCATCAACGAAGAGCCGGAAGGCTGGGATTATCGCTATTATTCGGAACGTGCAAGAAAGGCAAAGTTCAACTTCGACGAAAATGAGGCTTCTGAATATCTTGAGATAAACAACGTGCTGAAGGGCATATTCTATGTTGCCAACAAACTTTACGGTCTGACTTTCAAAGAAGTGACCCGCGAACTTCCTGTATATGAAGAAACAGCTCAGGCATGGGAAGTAATTGACGCTGACGGCTCTCTTCTTGCCATATTCTACAGCGACTTCTACCCCCGCGACGGCAAGCGTGCAGGAGCTTGGTGTACTTCTTTCCGTTCACAACAATATGACCACGGCAAAAGAATCGAGCCGGTTGTTGTCAATGTATGCAACATGACTCCTCCAAGTCAGGATATGCCTGCACTTCAGAGCATTGACAATGTAACAACAATGTTCCATGAGTTTGGTCATGCCTTGCACGCTTTCATGCGTAATGTCCACTATCAAGGCGTAGGAACAGTAGAGCGCGACTTTGTGGAACTGCCATCGCAGATTAACGAGCACTGGGCATTTCAGCCGGAGGTTCTTGAGGTATATGCCAAACATTACAAAACAGGCAATACCATTCCACAGGAACTTGTACGCAAGATTGAAGATTCAAGCAAATACGGACAAGGCTTTGCCACAGTGGAGTATTTGGCTTCTTCATACGTTGACATGGATCTCCACATTCTCGAAACAATACCAGAAAACCTCGACGTTATTAAGTTTGAGGAACAGAAACTAGCTGAAAGAGGCATTCCCCGTCAGATACAACCACGCTACAGGATAACAAACTTCAGCCACACAATGGGCGGCGGTTATACCGCAGGTTACTACAGCTATATCTGGGCGGAAGTACTTGATGCTGACGGCTTTGAGGCTTTCAAAGAAACAGGAGACATCTTCAATCAGGAAGTGGCAAAGAAATTCCGTCAATACGTACTTACTCCAGGCGGTATTGACGACGGTATGACAATGTATAGAAACTTCCGTGGCTCAGAGCCGAAGATTGACGCTCTGCTCAGAAACAGAGGACTTGTAGAATGAGAAAGCTTAAAGCTATAGAGATGGAACGCCTCTCTCTTGAGGAGTTCAAGCATGCCGAGAGGCTTCCACTCATAGTTGTACTCGACGATGTGCGCTCGCTTTACAATGTTGGAAGCGTATTCCGAACAAGCGATGCCTTTGCTGTTGAGGCTGTATATCTTTGTGGTATAACAGCTCAACCGCCATCGGCAGAAATTCACAAGACAGCTCTTGGTGCAGAAGACTCTGTGGAATGGAAATACTTCAAAACAACAGACGAGGCAGTTGAAGAACTACACCGGAAGGGTTATTTTATATATGCTGTTGAGCAGTGTGAGGGAAGCCGGAAAGCGCCATTAACGAATGAAGACTTTAACCAAGACCTGCATTATGCGGTAGTTTTAGGAAATGAGGTGAAAGGAGTAAAACAATCTGTGATTGACAAATGCGACCACTGTCTGGAGATTCCACAGTTCGGAACAAAGCATTCTATGAATGTTTCTGTGACTGCGGGTATTGTAATATGGGAATTTGCACGTAATAGAATTGGTAAAGGCAATTACAAATAAAGTAAAAATAAACCGTCAAAACGTTGCATGTATCGCAAAAAAGAAGTATTTTTGCTTTCAAATTGTAAAGTATAAATAAAAAATAAAGTCAACACTACATCTCTCAAATGGAAAAAATTGACAAACTTGACAAGAAAATATTAAGTATTCTGTCACTCAATGCCCGTATGCCGTTCAAAGATGTTGCCGCAGAATGCGGTGTTTCACGTGCCGCCATACACCAGAGGGTGCAACGTCTCATAGAGGAAGGCGTTATAACCGGCAGCGGATTTGACGTCAACCCGAAATCATTGGGCTACAGTACCTGTACCTACGTAGGTATAACACTTGAGCGAGGCAGTATGTATAAGGAAGTGGTTGAGAAGATTGTACGCATCTCGGAGATTGTGGAATGCCACTTCACCACAGGTCCTTACACAATGCTCATAAAACTTTATGCACGCGACAACGAGCAGCTCATGGACTTGCTCAACAACAAATTGCAAGGAATACAAGGAGTTGTATCAACAGAAACATTGATTTCGCTTGAACAAAGTCTAAAACGTGAGATTCCTGTTATAGTAGATGAAGAATAAGTGAACTATTCTCTGAAATATCATCTTGAGAAGGTTTATTCTAACTTTCCCGAAGGTAAGGATAAACCAGTGATAGGGTTGACCTCGAATCATCATGAGATTGACGCTGATATTCGTGAGCGTTACTATCAACAAATAGTAGCCTCAGGAGGTGTACCTGTGATTATTCCTCCTGTTGCAGATGCTGATGTTATTATAAAAACCCTTGACAGTATTGATGCTCTCATACTTACGGGAGGTGCTGATATAGACCCTCGCTGGATGAATGAAGAGCACTCTCCACTACTCGGAAATGTAAACGAAGTTCGTGACCTTCCTGAATTACTGACAACAGTTCTGGCATACAACAGGCAGATTCCTATATTAGGAATATGTAGAGGAATGCAAACTCTTGCAATTGCTCTTGGTGGACACGTGGCTCAAGACTTGTCTTTAGATGCAAACAAGACCTCTTCTCCGGAAATAAACCACTCACAGGAACCAGAAAGAGATGTCAGAACACATGGCATAAGAATTGACAGCGGTTCCACCTTATATAATATATACAAGAGTGAGAGTCTTATGGTAAATTCATTCCATCATCAATCAGTTGACAAAACAGGAAATCTGTTCCGAGCTGTTGCATGGTCTGAAGACGGTGTTGTAGAAGCTATGGAGAGCACGGAACATAAGTCTATCATTGGTGTTCAGTGGCACCCTGAATGGCTGGAAGAAGAAGGAAGAAAAATATTCCATTGGCTCGTGAAAGAAGCCGAGGTATTCAAGACAGCAAAACAACTTCATGCAAGTTTTATAACTATTGACTCTCACTGCGATACTCCTATGTTCTTTCCACAAGGAGCCGATTTTTCAAAGCGCGATTCAAGGCTGCTTGTAGATATTCATAAGATGACTGACGGCAGATTAGATACCGCAACAATGGTTGCTTATATTCCCCAACCGGTTAATAATCAGACTTGGAATGATGTTGCACCACTGCCGGCAGACAGTCCTACAGAATATGCCAATCTTATATTTGACAGGATAGAAGCTATAGTAAACCGAAACTCTGATATTGTAGGTATTGCTCATAATCATAATGAACTGCTTGAAAACAAGCGTCAAGGCAAAAAGTCTATAATGCTTGGAATAGAAAACGCATTGGCATTAGGCAATGACCTTTCGCTTGTAAAGCACTTCAAAAACCGTGGAGCAAAATATTTCACACTATGCCATAACGGCGACAATCAAATATGCGACTCGGCAAGAAGGTCTGTTTCAACATGGGGTGGAGTAAGCGATTTTGGTGCGGAAGTCATAAAAGAAATGAACAGGCATAATGTGACAGTAGATTTAAGTCATGCAGGAGAACATTCTTTCTACGACGCCTTGAACATTTCAGAAAAACCTGTCGTATGCTCTCACAGCAACTGCAAGGCTATATGCGGTCATAAACGCAATATCACCGACGACCAACTTCGTGCCCTTGCCAGAAAGGGTGGAGTGTGCCAACTCACGTTGTACGACGGATTCATCAGCAATAATCCCAAAGAAGCCGACATTCATGAGTTCATGAAGCATGTCGTCCATGCAGTAAATATAATGGGAATTGACCATGTAGGCATTGGCACGGATTTCGACGGCGACGGAGGAATCAGGGGGCTGAAAGACTCAAGCGAGTTGATACAATTCACTATGCAGTTGCTTAAACATCATTTTTCCTACGAAGACATAGAGAAAATATGGGGTGGAAACTGGTTAAGAGTAATCTAATTTACAAATAAATCTAATTATGATTGTATTAAAAAAAATTATTATCACCATTATACTCATGGGATTAGCAATAATTGCTATTTTATTTATATTCATGCCAAACTTTAGTTCTAAAGAACAGACTGTTGGTGGAGATGATGATCCACAGGCAACAGCTATGGCAAGTTCAAGATATGTGTTTAACGAAGATTCTGCGTACACTTTCTGTGCGAAGCAATGTAAGTTCGGTCCAAGAGTGATGAATACAGCAGAACATGATAGTTGTGGTGCATGGATAAAGCGTAAGTTCGAACAATATGGCTGTTATGTGGAAAGCCAGAAGGCAAACCTTAAAGCCTATGATGGTACAATGCTTAGAAGCGAGAATATTATAGCTCGTTTCAACCCACAACTTTCACCACGACTACTTATTTGTGCTCATTGGGACACCCGTCCATGGGCAGATAATGATCCTGATGCCAATAATCATCGTAAACCAGTAATTGGTGCTAATGATGGAGCGAGTGGAGTAGCTGTGATGATAGAACTCGCACGTATGCTTCATGCTATTGCCGACAGCGTTGATATTCCTATAGGCATTGATTTTGTTTGCTTTGATGCAGAAGACTACGGTACTCCACAGTGGGCAGAAGGCGAAGATGATCCTCTCTCATGGGCTTTAGGTTCTCAGTATTGGTCAAAACGTGTATCTGAAAACATGCATGAGGAAAATAACAACTATATTTATGGCATTTTGCTCGATATGGTAGGAGGTGAAGGTGCTAAGTTCTATCAGGAAGGAATGTCAATGAAATTTGCTCCTGAGAGAGTAAATGAAGTATGGCAGGCTGCCAACACTGCCGGATATGGTTCATTCTTCGTAAACGAGGTAGGAGGCTATGTCACCGATGACCATATTCCTGTTAACGAGATAGCTTGCATACCATGTATAGACATCGTGCCTTATTATCCAAACAACCGTCAGAGTTCATTTGGTTCAACATGGCATACTGTAGATGACACAATGAACAATATATCAAAGAAGACACTTAAGGCTGTAGGACAAACCCTTGCCTATCTCATTTCAAGCTACTAAGTTCTTAGGGCAGAAGTATCTCGTTATATACGTCCATAAGCCTATGAGCAAGCACCTCGGGGTGATAATGCTCAATAACATATTCATACCCTTTCTGTTTCATCTGTTCATAAAGCTCTGAATCAGAAAGGGCTTTTTCCATCTTGTCGGCAATGTCTGCCACATCATGAGGGTCGGCAAGCAAAGAATAAGGACCACCAGCCTCAGGCAGAGATGACACATTACTCGTTACAACAGGACAATGAGAAAGCAATGCCTCAACAACAGGAAGACCGAAACCCTCATAGAAAGAAGGATATACAAATAACCGTGCTCTGTTATACAGTGCCTGAAGCACATCGTCAGTAACTCTCTCTTTAGGAAATATTATCTTGTCTTCTATGCCGTGAGCTGATATATAGCTCATAACTTCCTTTTTATATTCTCTGCCGTCGCCAACAACTATCAAAGGCAGCTGCAGATCTTTAGGCAGAAGCTCAATAGCTTTTACTACTCCCAACAGATTCTTACGAAGATTAACCGAACCTACATAAAGCATGAACTCGCCCGACTCAGGGATAAATGAAGCAGACTTTATGCGCTGTTCTATTTCTTCTTCATTTACAGCATCATAATACCTACGACAAACCGGCTGATAAACAACATCAATCTTATCGGGGGCTATATCATAGAATCTTATAATATCACGCTTCGTGCACTCGCTTATCGCAATAATCTTTGTTGCATTCTTACAGGCATATCGCCACTTCATATCATATATTTGACGGTCCTGCCAATGATACATATCCTTAAACGTACGGAATGCCACATCATGAATCGTTACAACAGAAGGAATACCGGCATTCCTCAAACCAACCGGCAACTCGTTTGATAAACCATGGAAAACGTCAACTCCATGCTTTTTTGCGTCGCCGGCAACAGCAAATGTACGCCATAAACTGCCCCTTAGAAGTCCTTTCGGAGTAACCGTCTGGCAGTTTGGCTTATCAAGATAAATGCCGGCAATACCAGCATTCTTCATCTTAGGAGTATAAAGTATGCATTTGTCCTCGGGAAAATATTCCGTAAGGATATCGATTGTTGTACGGCTGTGGTTACCTAAACCTGTGAGGTTGTTGTAAAGTCGCTTAGCGTCAAAACCTATTTTCATGTCTCATATTTGAGGATACGTTGCAAAATTACAACAAAGTTCTCAAATAACCAAAGAAAAGAAGGGCACTCCCTTCTTTTCTCAAGTTGCCAGGGTCACTGGCTGATATATATATAGTTTTGTGTGTGGCAAAGTTGCCGTTTGCTTTTGACGATGCAAAGTTATGCATATATATTGATTAATTGCAGCAGGTTTTCCCTAAACTAATAGGATTTTCCCCTAAATAGCGATAGGGATTCTCCATAGCTCAAGAATATACCTAACTCACTTTAATCCCGAATCTCTTTATTTATTGCAATTTATATTGCAAACTTGGAGATTTGGATTTAATTATTTTGTCAAATTTTATATACGAAAATTACTGTCGGGATTTTTGCACTAATATTTTCAAATTCTGCCATAAAAGGCTTTCTTGAGATAAGAAAAAGGAGTTAAAACCTCAAAAAGTACGATGTTTAACCTCAAGACGTACGTCTTCAGCGCTCAATACGTACGTCTATAGACCCTAAGAACGTACGTTGTTAAGGTGTATGCACGTACGTCATTAACCCCTGTAAAAGCCTTTTTCATAACTCAACCAACGAAACAGCCAAACCATAAAGCGACTAAACCTCTGATAACCAAAAGATTATCCTAATGCCTCTATTTCTTCATATTTGCACCCGACTGGTTTTTATTTTGTAAAACTGCCAAATATAAGGGCTTTATTTCGACTTTTTGTTTAGTATTTTGACAGTCATGAAACTTTCATGAGTTCAAGTTTTATAAGGAATTCAGGGAGTTCAAGGAGTTCAATGAGTTGAGGACAATACCAAATAACAACCAAATACTTGGAATAATGAAAAATAAAATGTATTTTTGCAATCTAAATTATTGTTGTCATCAGCACAAATATCAATGAATTATATTAATAAGGTAACCCGTTTTTTTGCCGGCATTGCCACTCCTTGGAAGCAGAACTTCATTTTCTTCATAATGATGTATCTGCTTGGCTGTGTAACAGCATGGCTCACTCTTCCTCATCATCGTAATGCCCACTTGTATTCAAATCTCTACCCGGAGCTGTTCTTTGATATAAGCTTACTCTGCATAACTTTATGGGCTGTGGGCAAAAAGATACGCCTATGGCTCAAGGCGTTGTTTTATGTTTTGGCATACACCGTGGCTTTGGTTGATGTATATTGCTTTGTAACCTATGACACCACCCTCACTCCTACAGTGATGATGCTTCTTGCTGAAACAAATTCACGCGAAGCCGGCGAGTTCTTACAGACAATATTTTCAGTAGATGTTCTGTTCGGCAAGATAGGGATAATACTCCTTCTCATCATTGCCCATATTGTTGTAAGCATCATTGCCTCAAAGCTGAAACGGTTTATAAAAGCATGGACCACAGCTTCTGCCTTGGCAGGTGCCCTATGCTTTTGCATGCTCATTATTTCCGGCATCAGTTCTTATTCCAACAAGCAGGGAGTATGGCGCCTTCTAACTGCTGACAATATAGGAGAGGTGGAACATATCCTTACAGAAAAGAATCATGGAGTTATGTATCAGCCTGTTTACAGACTGGCGTTCAGTTTCTATGCCAATTCTCTTACTGCACAACAGATAAAGAAACTAAAGGATGCTGCTGATAAAGTAAAGGTTGACTCGTGTGCATTCACTTCACCCAATATTGTCCTCATTATTGGAGAAAGCTTTTCACGACATCATTCTCAGCAATATGGATATTGGCAGCCAACAACTCCACGTCAGGTGGCACTTGAGAAAACAGGACGCCTTGTGAAATATACTGATGTGATAAGCCCGTGGAATCTTACCAGTTTTGTTTTCAAATTAATGTTCTCCACCTATACCGTAGGCGATAAGGGAGAATGGTGCGACTATCCTCTTTTTCCTGAACTGTTCCGAGCTGCCGGCTATCATGTTACTTTCCTTACCAACCAGTTCCTGCCTAAGGCTAAGGAAGCTGTGTATGATTTCTCGGGCGGTTTCTTCCTCAACGACCCTGTATTGTCAAAGGCTCAGTTCGACACCCGCAACCATGAGCTTCATGCGTTTGATGAAGGACTATTGACCGATTATACCTCTCTCTCGCCTAACGGTAGTAATACTGCAGCCAAGGATAACCGGCAAATACCCGAACTCACTATTTTTCACCTTGCTGGTCAGCATGTGGTTTATGCACAGCGCTCGCCTAAAGACCGCAAGAAGTTCAAGAAAGAGGAATATGTCAAGGCGAAACCTCATCTTAACAACCGTGAACGCAAGATTCTTGCCGACTATCACAATGCCATTCTCTATAACGACTCAGTGGTTACAGAAATAGTAAAGCTGTTTGATGATAAAGATGCAATAGTCATTTATGTGCCCGACCATGGCGAGGAATGCTTTGAGGGAGATCTGCATTTTTATTGCCGCATGCACTCGGCAGAGATAACATCACGACTGGCGCATGCCGAATTTGATATTCCCTTCTGGATTTACTGCTCGCCAAAATATATCAAGAACCATCCTGAGATATACCAGCAGGTGGTTAATGCAAGAAATCGCAAGTATATGACCGATGCACTTCCGCACCTGCTGCTATATCTCGGAGGAATACAATCGAAAGACTATAAGGCAGAATACAATATATTAAGTCCGGAATATAAAGAGAACAGACCACGCATAATGAAAGCAACAACTGATTATGACAAGCTTAAGTAGAACAGAGTGCAATGCCATGCGAGGGCTTGCCATAATGGGCATTGCTCTGCACAACTACTGCCACTGGTTAGGAATGGCAGTGAAAGAGAATGAATATTTGTTCTCTCAGAAAAATGTAGATGCACTTGCCGATGTGCTTGGCAATCCGTCGTTGAATATGCCGATACATCTGCTCTCATTCTTCGGGCATTATGGAGTGCCCGTATTCCTGTTTCTCAGCGCCTACGGACTCACTCTAAAATACGAACAGAGCGGTAGCGCTAATGAGGCTGACGGAGTGGCAGGGGCAATTAGTTTTATAAAAAAACACTTTATAAAACTATTCTCAATGATGATAGTCGGCTTTGCTGCATTCATAATGATTGATCGCATTGTTGACGGACCGCATAAATACCACTTCATAGATGTTGTGGCACAACTTGGCTTGTTCAATAACCTCCTTCCTCATCCCGACCGTGTAATCTGGCCTGGTCCGTATTGGTTCTTCGGACTAATGCTGCAGTTGTACATAGTGTATCGACTGCTGCTCTACAAGCGTCATTGGGGATTTACAATAGTATTAATGCTCGTATGCTTTCTGCTTCAATGCTTCTGCGAACCTATGGGAGACACGCTCAACCGACTTCGCTATAACTTCATAGGTGGCATGCTGCCTTTCGGACTCGGACTACTTTATGCACGACTAAAAGTCCGTAGTTTTTCTGTTTGGGTATGGGCAGCCCTATGTCTCTGCTCCGCTTTCCTCATTGTTGCATGGAGTATGGAATATCAGGCTTGGTTCTGGGTTCCCGCCTTGGTCTGTACTTTCAGTGTAGCATTAGTGAAAATAACTCCTAAAAAGATTAATGAACTGCTGGCATGGGTGGGAGTTATCTCTTCTGCCATGTTCGTATGTCATCCTATAACACGCAAGATATTCATACCAATAAGTCGTCAAGGCGATATATACACAGGACTTCTGCTCTATGTCATTGCCACGGTAGTATTGTCAATAGCCTTTCATCGCATTATGAACTACCGTTCGCAGAAAGCAGAAATTACTAAAAAACACTAATAAGTTATGCAGACCGACACTCACCAAACATCATTCTTCGGAGGCTGGGGAGAAATCTCCAAGTTTCGTTCAGAACACATGGGGATAGCCATGCTCATGATTATCCTCTTTCATGTGGCATTGCCTCGCAGCAGTGAATACTTCGGTTTGCGTCGTGTAGGCAATATTGGTGTTGACATATTTATGTTTCTTAGTGGCATAGGTCTTTGGTTTTCTTGGGCAAAAGAGCAGACTAATGACATTCGCGAGAGTTTCATAAACCGCTGGTTATCGTTCTATAAGCGCCGGCTCATACGCATTTATCCCACGTGGCTCATCATTGCATGCCTTTATTATATTCCTCGTTACAATCACGGTTGGGAACTATGGGCAGGTGGCCATGGACTTATCGACCTTCTTGGCGATATTCTTATAAACTGGGACTTCTGGCTTCACGATGAACTTACCTTCTGGTATGTCCCTGCTATAATGCTCTTATATGTATTTGCACCTCCATACATGGAACTCATAAAACACCAGCCCACATACCGCTGGCTTGTTGTTGTGGCAATAGTATGGACCGTTATTGTTCAATGGGTGACACCCGTTCATCAGACAGTAGGGCATATAGAGATTTTCTGGAGTCGTGTCCCAATATTCTTCATAGGCATAAATCTTGGCGATATTGTAAGGCGTAAACAGAGTATAGAAACATCTTCTATTTGGCTCTTACTTGTAATATTCATAACAACACTTGCATGCTGTATTTTTTTGGAACAGCATCTGCACAGACGCTTTCCATTGTTTATAGAGCGATTGCTCTATATTCCACTTGTTGTAACAGCAATGATACTCTTCAGCGAGTTATGGCGTAGAACTCCTAAAAGCATCAATGCCCTTTTAGCATGGATAGGAACAATATCATTAGAGACTTATCTCATACACTCCAACTTCGTATTATGGCGCATTGAACAATATCACTTGGGCTATTGGCGCACATTCCTTCTTACAATAGCAATATCACTGCCGTTGGCATGGCTGCTTAATAAGGCTGTATCGAAAACTACAGATTTGCTAACTAAAAAGTAATTGATTGTGCATATCGAGAGTAATGTATGAATTATACTGCGGATATTTTGAGTCTGCTTATAAAAGTGTATTGATTTTGTTATTTGTGAAAGAAAGCCTTAACTGTAAAGCAGAGGTGCCTATATAAGTCATATATAACGATGTGGTAGTATGGAGATTTTAACCTATTTATATTCATTTAATAATGATAAGAAAAATATTTCATACACTAATTATAATACTTATCGTTTCTCTTGTCAGCTGTGGAGGAAACAAACAGTACTTTAAATTGTAAATACCTGCAATTCGAGTGAATTCAAGTGAATAACTTTGTCGTTTTTCTATTGCATGGATAAACTATTCCTTATATCTTTGCATCGAAAAATCTTAGACATATATAACATTATGAGAAAGGCAGTTAAAGCTTTATTACTCGGCATTCTAATAGCAGTGCCAATTTTTGCAAAGGCAACTGTACCTGTTATGGCGGGTGCATACATGATTATTGATTTGGTGTATAACGTTGTTGACAAACCTACCAACAAAGGTCCTAAACGCACCCCACTCAAAGTTCCAACAGTTTACTTGGATTCAAGTTCATCTACGATCTTATTTGATAATCCATGTTACAGTTGTGAGATAGAACTTGTTGATTTAGACACTGAGATGACTGTATATACATATTCATATAGTTTAGCTTCCAAGCTATCTGTCTGGAGAATACGAGATACATATACATAGAAGCATCTATTGCTTCTGTGGATTTATAGAATTGTAGATAAAGGTGATGGAAACTTTGCTGTGTGGACTGCAATGACTGTAGCACAATGGGCATGGTGCTATTTTGATGGTCCATCAATATCTGATTAAAAACATGAAATTTATTTTTTATTTTTTTCACTTATAGCTATACTACTATCTGCCAAATATTGTGAGAAGAAGCAAAAAGAATGATTGCTACTTGGTTTGTAATTATAGTAAAGAAAACGTTTATGCTATACAAGACATTAACTTAAATTTTATGATTTTACCACTATTTGCTACAACTTTCAAATTTGTATGGGGTTGTATTGTATCGCTAATGGTGCTATATTGTTTTTTCGTTCAGAGAGTTATGAGGTTGTGAATTTCTTAGCAAAGCGCCCTGTAAGTGGCGCCATTATATAGCGTAGGGTGGCTAACCCTACGAAAAAGGATTGCCCCCTTCCTCCTCCCATGCGGTATGCGCCGCATGGGAGGGGGATAACTATATGCGTGTGTATTTACACAGACTTGCTCACCCTATGCTTCTATGAATAACTATTGTTAAGACCCAACGATAGTTATTCTTGTGCTCTAACGATAACTATCCTTACACAGCAACGATAACTATCCTTACAAGTTAACGATAACTATCCTTACAAGTTAACGATAACTATCATTAGAATCCAACAATAACAATAACTATCTTTAGACCATAATAAAACTTCGAGGCTATAATGTAAGTCTATGAGAGTTTTTACAATAAAAGAGTGTTACATATTCCTCCGTGTATGAAAATATTAAAATCCTTTTTAAAAATATTATATACAATAATAGAATTTGTCTTCCTTTCTTTTGGTGCATTAGGTGTCAAATGTTTCTACCTTGATGAACATGCAACATTACGATCATTATCTTTATTCTTTACTGCTTTCTTTGTAGCTTTGTATGTTTACAATGCAGCCAAGGAAGAACAAGCGGAGGTTGAGGAGAATAATGAGGAAAGAAATATAGTTGCAGTTAATAAGATTCTGAAAGTAACAGGTTTTGTGTTTATTATCGATGGCATTAACTGCTTCTTTTCAATGCAAAAACTATGTGGCAGGAACTTATAATTTGGTTTATCCTTGCGCTCATTGCTGTAATAATATATGAATACGGAAGACTAAATAATTGTTGGCAACCCAAAATGCACTTAGCATAAAGACATTGATGACCGCAAATCTTTGGAATACAAAGGTTGTTTGTTGATGGTTATATCCATTCTATCAAAAATAATAAAGAATAGTATCAAGGAAGATTATAGATGGACTTTATATCCACTTAACAAACACCAAAGAGTGATGATGCCTATAATGAAGATGAAGAACATGCTTCCTATACCACCACAGAAAGGATATAGGCGACCGTTATGTAGTTCAAGAGATACAGCCCAGAGCGACATTGGCAGTTTGGAAAGAACTTCGGGTTGTGATATGACATCAGTACCTCTTACATATTCGCAGAACACCGGTCCCTGCTGAAAATCCATACTTATGCCCGAAGAAAAGAAACCGCCTATTGGTGGACCAACCTTTGTTATCTCACCACGAGCCTTTGTCACTATGTCTGTATTTATATCTTTGTATTCTCCTTCATGGCGTTTCCACTCGTAAAGTCCGCTGAACGAGCCGATAAACCATGTGTTGTTGTGGCTTAAAAAGGCATTCAGTCCCATAACACTAACCGGTGGAGCATCGAGAACCGGCTTAGGCTGCGAGTCGAGGGTTGATAATGAGAAAAAGCCGTCGGCAGTTGACAACAGCCAGTCGTTGCTGTTCTCGTCCCAGCGTATCATTCTTAGTCTGTCGTTCCACATATTGCTTGCAGCCAATTCCGAGCCAGGGAGTCCCGGAACACGTATTTTAGAGAGTGCCACAAGCATTGGCGGACGCAGGCACCAACCTGTGAAAGCCACAAAGAGAGTTAGTGCTATTGTCCATTTACCTATACGGTTATGCCATTTAAGATTAAAACGCATAGTCGAGGAAACATGTTTCTTAGGAATATCAACAAGCACTTTCTTGTTTTTATTAATACGTTTTAGGTGTTCGCCAAGTAGGAAATAGAGTATTCCTGTGAACGAGAGAATGAACATTATAATGCCCATCATATCAACAAGGATGCGTGTTGCCGTGCCGTAAATCTCGCCGCTATGTAGGAGCCAGAATGTTCTGAACAGCGATACCTTACCGTCATAGTCGGCAGTACGCTGAACTTCTATCTTTTGAAAGTCCTTGTAGGGAGGAAGTGAAACATATAGATGGCTTCGGGAAACTATTATAAGCGAATCGCCGTGCAGAGTGATGTCGCTAAGGTCGGACGAGCTTTTACCCTTTGGTATGAGAGCATTGAAACTGCTTTCTTTCCATTTGCTGTCGAGCGAATGCTTTACAAACAAACCGAAGCGTGAGCATGCAAAGAGCTTTCCGCTGGTAGTTCGTACTACGCTGCGTATGTTTCTGACATCAGCACTTTCAGGAAGTCCGTCGTTGAAATCAACAAAATAGGAAGCTCTGCTGTCAGTCTGCCATATGCCTCCTCCTCCATACACCAACACAGTGTCGCCAAGAACAAGAGTTCCACGCAACAACCCGTTGTTCCAGTTGTTGTATTCATAACGACTTGGCAGCAGACTTCGACTTACATTAACATCAGTATAGATATGCCGATGGTTCAGTATTATTCCTGAAATACTGAACATCATCATAAAGAAGCACAATGCTATTCCCGTTATCTTATGATGTTTGCGCCATGCTGCTTTCTTCATGTTGTTACAAGTCCATGACTGCTCCAACCATGAGGTTTATACCGTCGGTAAGAGGGCTGTTGAGATAATAATACTTTGGTTTGTAGTTAAGAATATTATCAAGAGCGCATGTCAACTTCACCTTTTTACCAAATCGCTGAACAATATTTAGTTTCCAAAGTGAATAGGCTGGATAGTCAACACTGTTAGTGCCCTTTGAAATATCATAATAGTCAACAAACTCCTTGTTTGTCACGTTCGACAATACTTTTCCGTTTAGACCAATGTTTATGCCATAATTTCTGCTCAGCTGCTTATCCCAGTTAATACGGGCAGTAAGAGTGTGAGCACGTGCAGGTATATATTGGTTGTTTATTATATTGCCGTCTTTGTTCTTAGGCAGTTCTTCATGAGTATAGGCATAAGACACCTTTGCTGTAAAGCCATTACCCCAATTAGCCTTAGCAGTAATTTCCGCACCATAAACCGAGTAGTCTTCAAGGTTTATATAGTTAAGATAAAGCTGCCTGTCATTGTCGGGTTTATAGAAAGGAACACCAGTAGTGAGCTTATTTTCTACATTATTATAATAGGCTGATGCCGTAATGTTATAGTTGTTTTTGGTCCATTCTGCCGACGCATGCAGGTTATGACTAAGTTCTGAGCGCAGATTGGGATTGCCCTCTATAATCCATATACCCACCATGTCGAAATTATAATACTGTTCTTTCAGTGTTGGTGCACGGAATCCCATACCATATCCGAACCGCACAGTGAGATTATCGAGAGCCTTGTATCGTGCTGAAATTTTAGGAGTAACATGCGAACCACCCTGACTTGAAAAATAATCATAGCGCAAGGCTCCTACTATTTCCCACCGTTTGTTAATGTTCCAGTCGAACTGTGTAAACACATCGAAAACATCCTGCTCACGCCTATCGTTCTCCAAGTTAACATTATACAGATAGTCATGCATGAAGTCGGCACCCACGGTAATGATTTTGCTGTCATTGAAAGCATGGCTGTAGATTCCTCGGAATATATTCTGCACATTGGAATAATCACGAATGTCCAGACTGCTTATCTTTTGAAAATCAGATTTGTCATACTGATCGAACGAGTAGGAAAGTTCTATATTGTCGTTCTTAGACATTTCCCATGTTCCTCGTATGCCTGCATTAAAGTCGCGGTATCTTTCTGGTGTATCTGCCACTCGTGTGAGTGTTCTATAGAAATAACCAGCCCGCCCTGTTATCTTCAGTCCGCTTACAGGTTTCCACGAGAGTTGTTCTTTCACATTAACAGTCCTGCCACCGTAGATAGTTGTCACTACTCTGGTAACAGGTTCAGGAGCACTCTTAACATCAAAGTTATCCTTTGAATTGTAGTTAACAGAGAGCGTGTTGTGCCAACTCTTACTGTTAAGACCAAGAACTCCGCCGTATCTGTGCTCATTATGACGGGGAGCATATCGTGCATTAAGGTTAAGTGAGAACGGATTTCCTCCGTCCTTGGTGATAATATTTATTACTCCTCCTGTGGCATTACTTCCATACAGAGCACTGGCAGCACCTTTCACAATTTCTATGTGCTCAACATTGTTCATGTTCAGGCGTGTGAAATCAACATCATCCATTGTCTCGCCAGCCATACGCTCTCCGTCAACAAGAAAAAGGATTCCCTGTCCGCCGAATCCCGAGAAATTCATGTGAACCTGTTGATTCATTGCGTATGAAAACTCAACGCCAGGCATTTCCTGCTGTAGAAGGTCCTGCACATTAGTTGCATCAACTTTCAGAATGTCGGCATTGCTTATTACAAGTGTCTGTATAGGCGTGTCCTTAAGATATTTTGGCGTGCGGGTACCTGTAACTACAACTTGCTCAAGCTGAACATTTTTCCAGTAGTTGCTTAATGAGTCAGCCTGTGCAAACGCTCCTAATGTGCACAATAGTGCTGACGAAAGCATAAAAAGTTTCTGCATCAGTAAGGATATTTATAGTTAACAGTGAAACAACATTTCTTTCCCGAAGTACTTTGATAATTCTCAAGCTGTAGAGCTGCATATGTTCCGTCTGCCATTCGTATTATAAATACATGGTTATTCATAGTGAATGCAGGTGGAATGGGAGGTAGATCAATCTTTATCCATGACGACAGAACATTATTTATTTTAATGCCCTGATTTCCGATAAAGCCCAACAGCATCTTGTCTTGAACAGTCCATACCCAGTTTTCGTTCCACTCATCATTAGTGAACTGGGCATTTGCAAATGCACTGCTCGATTCAGGAAGATCAGCTATTGATGTATATGAGGTCTCAAAAACAGCACCGCCATTTGTGCGCACATTATGACGATGAATAGCTATATCCCATTGCTCAGGCTCAGGCTGTGGTGCCGTAGGTGTGAAACTGCGGTACTCGTTATTGGTAATTCCTTTTCCATACACATCATACCAATAGGTGTATATTCCCGATTTTTCTTTGCTATTGCTCACTTCGTCAGTGGGAATAGACATTTCTACAAGTTTGAACTCGTTTGTTCCAAGTTTCTTGAAATCTATATAATACCAATGAGTCCAGCTCGATGCATCAACGTAGAACTGTCCTTCTTTCGACTCAACATTTTCTCGAATTTTGTTGTTGTCGTATATATCATGAAATAAACCCTCACAGGCTGTGAGTAGCGTTAACGCCACTGCATAGCCTGTGAGTTTCAAACATTTTTTATCCACGAAAAGCCGTATTATGTTCACAGCCAATGTTGATTTTATTTAGTTTCTGCCTTTGTGCCAGTGAATGTGCTGTTGATTCTCATGCCCATAGCAATCATCACCTTAGGTGTTAACTCGTATTTTATTGTTGCACCATCAGATGTTATAGTACCTGATATGGTGCCTGTAACTGTTGTAGTACTTGCTCTCTCACCCATTACATATTTAACGCCATCAACTGTATATTCTGTAGGCGTAATAACGATATTACCATTATCGTCAACAGTGTAAGGAATATTGGCTATTTTAAATGATTCGTATGACATTGTTGTTTTGATAGCGTCAATATAGAAATTGCTGAATGCAGGCGTATCAAAAGTAATGGTATTGTCTTTATTCTTTGTAATAACCATAGTCTGGTTTGCAACATTGTCATTAAGTAATTCTCCCATAACAAAGTTCTGGCTGCCGTTGTATGTACCAGCGAACGAATCTTTAACAGGAGCTGTACCAACATGGAAAGTGATAGTTGTTCCACCCATTGCCGCAGGAATAGTTATGATTGGCTGCATCATTGGTCCGCTCAGAGTGGCAGGATAGTCAATAGTTCCTTGACCATAATTATTCATTGAGAAAGTTCCTTCACCGGAAAGAGTCTGACTTACTGTAACATTATTGAAAACAGCTGTGCCCCACTGAGGGTCGCTGAACTTAACCATATTCTTGTCACCTACTTTGTAGATGCTGATAACAGCCTTATCGCCGTAATACATATTTGTGAAGTGTGCACTTGAAACATAGATATATCCCTTCACTTCGCGTATAAGCTGCGGAGTAGGTCCTTCTGTTTCAGTGAAGTCAATCTCTTCAATATCAACTACATTATAAGTTACTACACTGCCATCGGTTTTCTTAATGCGCATTACATCCTGTGCAAATGCCATTGTGAACATTGTGATTGCTAAAAGTGAAAATACAATTCTTTTCATATCGTTATTTCTTTATTATCTTTATTGTTCTGTTGTTAATATTAATAAGGTATATACCTTTCTCCATATCTGCAAGTGATATATTTGCACCGCTGTAGGCAACGGTCTGTCTGTGTACAAGTTGTCCATTACTTCCATACACCCTTACTTCTCCCGATGCTCCAGTAATGATCACGTTTTCACCATCAACAAAGGTAAAACTGAAATTACTGTCTTTTACAGCTTCAACGGCTGTTGTGCCGTTAACGAAATAGAATTTCTCAACAGCACTGCGTTCATAGGTTGCCGTTGCTGATTCGCTGTTAATTAGCATACTCGATGTTGTAAATTTGATTTTAGGTTTCTCTGCAAGCACAAATGATTCGGATTGACCTGATTTTAGATTGACTATAAGGGTATAGTCTGTGGCAAATCCGCTTATTGCTGTACAGAGCAACAACAGTGATAATAAAAGTTTATTCATAAGCTAATAATTAAATTATTTAATTTGCTTTTGCAAAGTTACTAAGTTTTTCTTTTGCAAACAATACTTAATTATGAGTAGGTTTTTACAAAATCTATTGTTTGTTTTTGCTTTTCCAAGCATTTGTTGTAACTTTACAGTCGAATACTTAACTCACTGTAATGCGTAGGTTTACGTTTTTGTTTATATTACTGCTTTGCTATGTGTCACTGTCGGCACAGCAAAACAACTGGCAGCACTATTATGAGTTGCTTGTTGACGAATTGCATGATGAAGAGAGCGAAGAAAATACAAATCTCGAAGATATATACGAAACATTGAGCGAACTCGAGGCATCGCCGGTTAATATAAACAGCATAAGCCGTGAAGAATTGGAGAACATGATGTTTCTTGACAACGAACAGATAGAGGCTGTTGTTAATTATGTCTCCCGATATGGACCTGTACGTTCAAAGGCAGAATTGCTGATGATTCCCTATCTTGATGATATTCGCCGTGGACTTCTTTCCTGTATTATATATATAGGTGAATGGGTTGAAAAGCCTCGCACTTTCCTTGACACCTTGCGATTTGAACATGCAAGGTCTGAATTTGACAGAACTTTTTTCAATAACCGGCAACGTGGAGAGCTTACTGTTTATGGCAGACTACCTTTCTATGAACGCAAAGGCGACAAGAACGGATATGCAGGATATAAATACAAGCACTGGCTGCGGTTTGACTACAGAATAAACCGCCGAATAAGGGTGGGAGCAACAGCATCGCAAGATGCTGGCGAACCTTTCTTTGCCAATAAAAACAAATGGGGCTACGACTATTATTCTGCCTATGTCCAACTTCAGCACATGGGCATCATAAAAAACATGGTTATAGGAAGCTACAAACTTAGAACAGGCTTGGGACTTATTCTTAACAACAGTTTCTCATTGGGCAAGAGCTTTGGTATTGTCAATATACAGGCTTCTTCAACAAGTCTGCGCCCACATTCTTCCCGATATGCAGCAAGTTATATGCAAGGTGTTGCAGCAACGTTCAGTCTTTCAAGAAATGTTGCAGCAACTCTTTTTGGTTCCTACCGACCTATTGATGCTACTCTCGATGCTGATGGTGAAAATATAAAAACCATTGTAAGAACAGGCTATCACCGCACAGAAAGCGAACTTAGGCGTAAGCATAACGCTCATCGAACCACTGCGGGAATATCGATTCTCTTTAACGAAGAATCTTTCCACATAGGAGCAACAGCTCTATTCAACGGGTATGATATGAATCTTAAACCCTACGATGCAGGTTCTTCAATACACCAGTTGTATAGAAAATACTATCCTACAGGCAAGAATTTCTGGAATGCAAGCATTGACTATGGTTATAAACTTGGCAAGAGAATAAGAATTGAAGGCGAGACTGCAACCGGCGACAGCAGGCAGATTGCTACAATCAACACACTGTCATGGAAAGTAAACAATAGATTAACAATCAACGCAGTTCAGAGATATTACCCCTATAAATTCACTGCCGTAACGGGCAGAAGTTTTGCAGAAGGAGGAACAAACCAGAATGAGAACGGAGCTTACATAGGACTGACATGGATTCCAAACAGTAGATTTCAACTCATGGCATACACTGATGTTGCATATTTCAAATGGCCGAAGTATCAGGTAACAGGCTCAAGTCATAGTTTCGACAACCTTGTGCAGATAATTTACAAACCCTTGCCAAACTACGAAATAACCTCTCGTTATAGACTAAAGATGAGAGAATATAATGCCGAAAACAACAAACAGCTTATTTATAAAAATGAACACAGACTGCGTATAGCGTTAAACCGGCACTATGGAAAATGGAGATGGAAAAGTCAAATTGACGCAGCCTACTGTAGGTATAAGGAAGAAAGTGGAGGAATGATGCTAAGTCAGATGCTCGACTACTCTGCCAAGTCATGGGAAATTACAGGCGGAGCGGCATATTTCCATACGAAAGACTACAACTCAAGATTGTATCTATATGAACCAAGCACTGCCTATAATCTCTCCTTTCCTACCTTTTTCGACAAAGGATTTAGGCTATATGCTATGGCTAATGCAATAATAAGCACTAATCTTTCGTTAGTTGGTAAGTTGGGATTCACTAAGTATCTTAACCGAAAAGAGATAGGCTCGGCTTATCAACTGATAAAATCATCATCGCAAACCGACTTGGATTTAATGATGAGATGGAGATTTTAGAACTCAATAAAACATAATAAAACAAAATGGCAACAGTTGACGACAAGAAGATTATCTTCTCAATGGTGGGTGTATCGAAGATTATCCCCCAGAATCAAAAGCAAATCCTGAAGAACATTTACCTATCGTTCTTCTATGGAGCAAAGATTGGTATCATCGGTCTTAACGGTGCAGGTAAATCTACACTCATGAAGATTATAGCCGGACTTGAGCAACCCACACAGGGCGAAGTAGTATGGAGTCCTGGCTATTCTGTTGGATACCTTCCACAGGATCCGCCGCTCAATGAAGCAAAGACCGTGAAAGAAAACGTGATGGAGGGAGTACAGCATGTGTATGATGCACTAAAGGAGTATGACGAAATTAACCAGAAGTTTGGTCTTGAAGAGTATTATGGCGATCCTGACAAGATGGACAAGCTCATGCAGCGTCAGTCAGAAATACAGGACATCATCGACTCTACCGATGCATGGAACATGGACTCAAAACTTGAACGTGCTATGGACGCTTTGCGCTGTCCGCCTGCCGACTGGGCAGTAACAAATCTGTCAGGCGGTGAACGCCGTCGTGTGGCTTTGTGTAAACTCCTATTGCAAAAGCCCGATGTGCTGCTTCTCGACGAACCTACCAACCATCTTGACGCTGAAAGTATTGATTGGCTTGAACAGCACTTGCAACAGTATGAGGGTACAGTAATTGCTGTTACTCACGACAGATACTTCCTTGATGATGTAAGCGAGTGGATTCTTGAACTCGACAGAGGTGAAGGTATTCCTTGGAAAGGTAACTACTCTTCATGGCTGGAGCAGAAAACAACCCGCATGGCACAAGAAGAAAAAAGTGCAAGCAAGCGCAGAAAGACTCTCGAGCGAGAGCTTGAATGGGTTAGAATGGCTCCTAAGGCGCGACAGGCTAAGGGTAAGGCTCGTCTGAACTCATACGACCAGATGCTCAACGAGGAACAGAGAGAGCGGGAAGAGAAACTTGAGATATTCATTCCTAATGGTCCACGACTCGGCAACAAGGTTATAGAGGCACAGCATGTACAAAAAGCGTTCAATGAGAAAACTCTCTTCAACGATCTCAACTTCATGCTTCCACCTAACGGCATAGTAGGTGTGATAGGTCCAAACGGAGCTGGAAAGACAACTCTCTTCCGCTTGATAATGGGTCTTGAGAAAGCTGATGGTGGTAACTTTGAAGTTGGAGAGACAGTAAAACTGGCATATGTTGATCAGCAGCATAAGGATATTGATCCTGCAAAGACTGTATATGAGGTAGTATCACAAGGCAATGAAACCCTTCGCTTAGGTGGAAAAGATGTTAATGCCCGTGCTTATCTTTCTCGTTTCAACTTCTCGGGCAACGACCAAGGCAAGCTGTGTGGAGTACTTTCTGGAGGTGAGCGCAATCGTCTGCAGTTGGCATTAGCCCTGAAGCAAGAGGGTAACGTGCTGCTTCTCGACGAGCCTACCAACGACATTGACGTAAATACACTCCGTGCTCTTGAAGAAGGACTTGAGAATTTCGCAGGTTGTGCAGTAGTAATAAGCCACGACCGCTGGTTCCTCGACAGAATATGTACTCATATTCTTGCTTTCGAAGGCAATGGAGAAGTATTCTATTTCGAGGGCGACTACTCTGAGTATGAAATCAACAAGGCACGTCGTATGGGCAACGAGGAAATAAAGAAAGGCCGCTACAGAAAACTGATGGAAGACTAAAGCATAGAGTGCACAAATATATGAGTAAACAAGTAAAACGGGTTGAATGATATTAACTTTCAACCCGTTTACTTATCTATTCGTTTATATATGTAATCGTACACTATCAGTTGGAATCTAATGAACGATTTGGGGCTATGAAAGACACTTCCTTATGCTGGAGCCTGATATAATAGTATTGACTACACACATTACTAATATAAATATCCAAAACTTGTAAATATTAGAATCATATAAATATCCTATTATTATTCCAAGTGCCGAAATACCAATATCCACATAATCAAAGATACTATGCTCTAACAAGTAAGTTAAGAATTTCTTTTTGAATTTGATAATAAATGCTGTTATTCTTGTTACGAATAAGGCTGTACAAAAAATCAACAATAATGTTGCTGCATCAACGCTTACGTATGTCTCCACTAACGGTGATATTGCGAATAAAAATAAAAACAAACTTGCAATGAACTTTAAATATGTTAAGGGATGCTGTGCCATAAGATTAAATGATTAACTGTTTATATATAGATTTTAGAATTTACCTTTTTAATAACACTCACATTATCTCTTCGTTTTGTCTGGCGGAATGGTTGACTTGCGAATGTTGAGCTTACCGTCAAGCGTTATAGTCTTTATCGGAGTGCTATAGTCTTTTATTTGCTCAAGCAAGGTTTCGGCGGCAATGCGCCCTAACTCAAAAGTTGGTTGTGAAACGCTTGTAAGTTCCATTATTTTACCTATTGGCGATTCAGAAAATCCTGCCACTGCTATATCTTCAGGAACTCTTATTCCCCGCTTGCTGAGTTCCAACATGCAGCCAACAGCAATAGGGTCATTGACAGTAAATACCGCATCGGGTTTTTCCTTAAGACTCATAAGATAGCTTACTCCCACCTTTGCCCTGTTCTGCTGAATGCCTACATGCATTATAAGATTTTCACGAACAGGAATATCATATGCTTCCAAAGCATCTATATATCCCTGTAGCCGTTCCTTTGTAACAGCCAAATGTTCATTTCCTGCAAGATGGGCTATTCGTCGGTAGCCGCATTTTATTAGGTGTTCAACAGTCTTGAACGCCCATTTCCTATCGTCTATTATAACCTGACTGGCATTAAGTTCGGGCAACACTCTGTTTACAAATACAATAGGCATGCCCTCGGAGATGAGACGGCTGTAAAGGTCGATGTTTCTTGTGTCTTTTGTTACCGAGACAATAAGTCCTTCAACCATGCTCTCTTCAAGCATTTCTATATTCTTGCGTTCAAGTGTTGACGACTCGTTAGACTGACATATGAGCACCTGAAAGCCTTGTGCGTTGAGCACTTCCTGAATGCCTATTATTATCTCGGGGAAAAAGAAAGTTACAAATTCAGGCACTACAACACCTATCATGTTGTTTCTGTTCTTCAGTAGATTGCGTGCGTGAATATTAGGTTTGTAATGTAGTTCTTTGGCTTTAAGTGCTACTTTCTTACGAGTTTCCTCACTTACATCGTGGCTACCGTTCAAAGCTCTCGAAACAGTTGCTATAGAAATGTTTAGAGCTTTGGCAATATCTTTTATGGTTGATTTTGAAGTCATGGAGGTTAGTTTTGTTGGTTTGGCATAACCAGCATAGAGGTGCGGTGTTTTAGATATTTTTGAGTAATATACATAAGCCCGTGTGTAGGATTGTCAGTTCCCCATGAATTCTTACCCACAAAATAGGTATGCCCCTCCTTGTCATGCCCCACGCCTATTAATGCTATGGCATGGTTATCGTTTGGTCCTCCCTCCCATAATACAGGGTGTCCCGCCATAAGACTCCTTATGGTTTGTGCAACAAGAGTGTCAGGATGAACATTTATACCTCTGCAATTCATTACATTATCAACATAGGGCAGGTGTATGGATTTTCCGTATTCATAATCAGCATTGCTTGTAAGTGTTACGTACTCGTTACTACGGCAGACGCTGTGTGCAAATTCAATAGGAGTATATTCTGCACCAAACATATAAACGGTTTTAGGTAGATAACCAATCTCCTTGTCAAGCAAATCATCAAGTTCTCTGGCAAATATTTCTTCTGTTTGGCGCATTCCTACAGCACTCTGCACTAACTTCTGAACCTTATGTGTGAGCACTATATAGTTCACTGGTTCATGGTTATAATAGGAACTGTAAGGCAGGCAACCATGTTTGCGGATAATGTTTATAAGCATTGGTGCTACTCCACGCATGCTCATCGACGATGAACCTTTCGTGCGGAAATGCTCCAAGGCAAGGTCACGAAGATAGCAACGACCTACATAGTCAACCGAAAGATTAACAGAGTCTCCTTGCATAAGGTGCTCCGTCTCAATGGTAGCAAGCATTGCATACGCCCAGCAAAGTTCGCTTTTGCCTTGGTCTTTGATGGGCGTTGTCTTCAGTATTGTGTCAAAGGTAAATCCGTCGGGCATTGATTTTCTTGTGTTATTACTACCACCGCATGAGAATGTCATTAGTAGCACGAGCAATATGGATGCGCCTCTAAAAGGTATTAAAAGTCGTTGGTTTAACATTTTGTAATTGTGGCTTTAGTGTTCTGGCTCGTCATAATCTTCGTCATCAACGGCGTTAAGCTGCGGCAGAGGATTTGTTATACTCTGTTTGGCTCCTAAGTTTTGAAGTTTCTTGCATGTCTGCAAAATACTCTGGCCGCTTGGTTGCAGACTCTTGTCGCCCTCGTCGTAAGCCTTCAGGGCTGTTTGTAATGATGCACCAACCTTTTGGTAACGTTTTACAAACAACCCCACGCGATTCATCATTTCCTCTGCCAATTCATACACTTTTTCGTGATTCTGTGCCTGCTTTATCTGTGTCCATGTTAGACTCACAATTCTAAGAGCGGCATAAAGAGTCTGTTCATCGGCAATGAACACATTCTTCTCCATTGCCTTACGCCACAAATCGGGTTGTGAATTTAAAGCAGTCCAAAGAGCAGCTGAGTGAGGAACAAACATTATTACATACTCCATTTTCTTCTTTGGAGGCTTGATGTATGATGAATAGTCCTTTGCCGAAAGCTCTTTCACATGTTTTTGAATACTGTCAACATGGGCTTTCAAGGCTTTATCAGCCTCGCCTTCGTTATCTGCATTTACATAGTCCATGTATGCGGTGAGTGAAACTTTAGAGTCTATTATAACATCGCGCTCGGTGTCAAGATGCAAAATAACATCAGGACGCATAATACTTCCGGCGTCAGTCTTTACAGGAAAACCTGATGCATCGCGTATTACTGCTTGTATTTCATAGTGAAGACCGCGTGTCAGCCCTTGCGACTCAAGTAGCTCGTCAAGCACTCGTTCTCCCCAGTCTCCCTGCACTTTTGTCTTGTGCTTGAATACTCTTGTAAGTTCTTCTGTGCTTTTCTGTGCCGCCATGCTTTGATTCATCATGTGTTCAATGGCTATCTTCATCTCTCCACCCATTGATGTCTGTTTCAGAGTATTGTCGTCCATACTCTTTTTCATCTTCTCAATAGTGTCTTTAAGCGGATTAACAATCTGACCTAAACTGTCGCTGCTTGATTGCTGAAATTCTTCTTGTCTTTGTTTCAGTAATTCTTCCGTTGAGATTTTCATCTGCGCCTTTACTTTATCAAGAGTTTCGTTAAAACGTGCCTCCTGACTTTCTATAATGTCGTTGTGACGCTTTTCCTGTGCGGAAAGCAGCTGCTGATAGTGCGCTATCATGTCTTGCTTTGCCTCTTCTTTCTGCTTCTTTGCTTCATCAAGCTTGACTTGCAGTATTCCTTTCTCAACGATATGTCTCTGCGACTTGTTGTTTGTTATAATCCAACATGTCGCACAACCTATCAATAAACCTACAATGAATATAAGAATCATGCTCAACATATATCTTCAATGTTATTTTACGCTAAAACCTGTACGGATTCCACTCAAAGTATATACATACGCTTGCAAAAATAATCAAAAAATATAAAACTAAATCACATATCTTGCATAATTCATGCCTTTATACTACCTTTGCAACATAAATTAATATTAATCCTGTAAACATTTACTACTCAATGGCATCATTTAAAGAAAAAGTAGGTTATGGTTTTGGCGACATGGCGTCAAGTACCTTCTGGAAGATTTTTACCGCTTATCTGCCTTTCTTCTATGCATCAATTTTCCATTTGTCGCTCATGGCAACAACTGCATTGATGCTCGTAACACGTATTTGGGACGCTGTCAGTGACCCTATGATGGGAATAATCTCTGACCGTACACAAACCAAATCGGGCAAATACCGTCCTTATCTTCTTTGGATGTGTATTCCATTTGCATTATCGGGTGTACTTCTTTTTACAACTCCTGACTTTGGTGAGACAGGAAAGACTATATGGGCTTTTGCCACATACATTCTTATGATGACGGTATATACAGCCATCAATGTGCCTTATGGTTCAATGCTTGGTGTTATAACTGCCGACTCTGACGAAAAGACCGTATTCTCAAGCTATCGCATGTTTTTTGCATACGGCGGTTCTTTTATAATTCTCTTTGGTTGGGAACCATTCTGCAAGTGGGTAGGCAAAATGTTAGGAAGTGAAACTGGTGAGGCTGCTTACATGAATCCAACTGCCTGGCAGGTGGGAATGATATTCGTAGGAGCTTACTGCGTGGTACTCTTCCTACTTTGTTATTTCATGACAAAAGAGCATATTGTGTTAGGTCCTAAGAAGACAAGTATTGGCGGCGACCTAAAGACGCTGTTTGAGAATGGTCCTTGGTGGATTCTACTTGGTGGTGTTTTATTTATGAACTTCTTTAATGCAATACGTTATGCCGCTATACCATTCTTCTTTGCAAGTGTAATAACAGCCGATGCTCACATCAGCATCTTCAGTATTGACTTCCTTTTCTATGCAGGTTTGTTCCTTGGTGTAGGCGAGGTTGCAAACATGGCGGGTGTGGCATGTACACCTTTCATAACAAGTTTCATTGGTAAGAAAAGCACGTTCCTCTACTCGCTCATAGCATTGGCGGCTCTTTGTGCAGGTTTCTTCTTCATTCCAACTGGTCAGGAAGGCTTCTTCACAATGCTTGTTTTCCAAATAATAATAAGTATCCTTACAGGTGTTATCTCTCCACTGGTATGGAGTATGTATGCTGATATTGCCGACTATGCAGAACTTAAGTTCAAGACAGCATCTACAGGTCTGATATTCTCAAGCTCGTCTATGGCACAGAAATTTGGTGGTGCTCTTGGTGGAGCAGGCGTAACAGCTATTCTGGCTTTCTTCGGATATCAGACAGAAGGCAATGCCGTACAGACTCCAGAGGCTGTTGAGGGAATACGTTATCTCATGAGCTTTATTCCTGCAGCTATTGCATGTATATCAGCACTCTTCCTTTCCATCTATCCGCTTACAACAAAGCGCATGAAGGATATTGCCAAACAGCTTGAAGTGCAGAGGGCAAACAATGAGAGTTATAATGATTAAAGCAGTATTGACAAGTAATAAAATTAAAAGAAAATAGAAATGGAACTAAAAAACAAAATGCCTTGGGTTGAACGCCCTGAAGGTTGTAAAGAGGTTATGTGGCGTGACCCTAAGAACCCTATCATCAACCGTTACAGCATTCCAACATCAAACAGTATATTCAACAGTGCCGTTGTGCCTTTTGGAGACGGCTTTGCAGGAGTATTCCGTTGTGATAACCGCGCCGTGCAGATGAACATCTTTGCAGGATTCAGCAAAGATGGTGTGAACTGGGAAATAGAGCATGAGCCTATAGTTTTTGACTGCGGAAACACAGACATGATAAACAGCACATACAAGTACGACCCACGAGTAACATGGATTGAAGACCGTTACTGGATTACTTGGTGTAATGGTTACAAAGGGCAGCCGACAATTGGTATTGGCTATACTTTCGACTTCAAGAAATTCTATCAGTGTGAGAATGCATTCCTGCCATTCAACCGAAATGGCGTTCTCTTTCCAGAGAAGATAAACGGAATGTATGCAATGTTAAGCCGTCCAAGCGACAGCGGACATACTCCTTTTGGCGATATCTACGTGAGCTATTCACCTGATATGAAGTTCTGGGGCTGTCATCGTCATATAATGGGTCCTACACCTTTCGAGCAGAGCGCATGGCAATGTTTGAAGATAGGAGCAGGTCCTATACCAATAAAGACTGATGAAGGTTGGTTGATGATTTATCATGGTGTTATCCAAACTTGTAACGGCTATCGTTACAGTATGGGAGCTGCACTTCTCGATCTTGAAGATCCATCAAAGGTTCTCTACCGTTCACAGCCTTATCTACTTGCACCTGCCGAGATATACGAACTTACCGGTGATGTTCCCGGAGTTGTATTCCCTTGTGCAGCTTTGACAGATGGCAACAAGATAATGGTGTATTATGGTGCGGCTGATACTCACGTAGGCGCAGCTTATTGTTATCTTGATGAAATCATAGACTTTGTCAAAAACAATTCCTGCGTATAAACTGTTAAGAATACAAGGAGTTCAAGGAATCCCTGAACTCCTTTTTTATAAAGACTATGTCACAGAAAGTAAGAATAAAAACAACAGTGGGTGAAATAATCGTTCGGCTATATGACGAAACTCCACAACATCGTGATAACTTCATCAAACTGGCAGGCGAGGGATACTATAACGGAACATTATTTCACAGAGTTATAAAGGACTTCATGATTCAGGGAGGAGACCCTGACAGCAAGAACGCTCCAAAAGGCATGAACCTCGGAACAGGAGGTCCAGACTATACTATTCCCGCAGAATTTGTCTATCCACAGCTGTTTCATAAGCGTGGTGCTCTTAGTGCCGCACGCCTTGGCGATGATGCTAATCCAGAGAAGGCAAGCAGCGGCAGTCAGTTCTATATAGTATGGGGAAAAACCTACAAGACAGGTGAGCTTAAACAGTTGGAAAAGCAAATGGCAATGAATCAGGAACAGACAGTTTTCAATCAACTTGCTGCAGAACGGCATGATGAAATAATGACTCTCCGTCGTAATCGATACCGTGCAGGACTTATGGAACTTCAAGAATTGCTCGTTGCAGAGACTAAAGCAATATGTCTCGAGAAAGGTAAGCCAACTTTTACAGAAGAACAGATAGAAACCTACACCACTGTTGGTGGAACACCATTTCTCGATAATGAATATACTGTTTTTGGTGAAGTAGAGGAAGGACTTGATGTAGTTGAACGAATACAGAACTGCAAAACAATGCCAGGCGACCGACCTGAAGATGACATCGTGATGTCAGTAGAACTTATAAAATAAACAGGTGTTCATAATTAATTTGCTATAATATTTGCACCAGCTTTTTCATTCTGCGTCTTTCATCAGTCAAGTAGCCTGCTGTAAAGCGAAAATAGAAATTTCTTATGTCTAATGACCTATTTGGGGTTATTCTTTCGCAAGATAGCTACAATAGATACTAAATAAAGTGTTAACTATGAGCAAAGCAAAACTAAGAAAGAAACTTGAACAGCTTCCAAAAGAAAGTATCATAAAAGTTGTGCTGACACTCTACGAAGCCAGTAAAGAGGCAAAGATGTATTTAGATTTTTATGCAGAACCAAATGCGATGAAAGAAAGTGAACGTTTCAAGAATATTATTAGAAAGGAGTTCTTTCCAACACGGGGTTTCTCTGAAAAACCGTCATTCGCAATCTGTAGGAAAGCTATCTCTGACTTCAAGAAACTGAAACCTGCACCAGAGTATATAGCCGACATTATGCTCTATTACATTGAGAACGGTTGTGAATACACTATGACTTATGGTGATATGTGGGAACAATATTATGTTACTTTGGAGCGTAATTTTGCAAAAACAATGGAATTCATCTTTCTTCACGGATTACTTATCAACTACTATGAGCGTATAGAGAAAATGCTCAACGCAACAGACTGTGGCTGGGGATTTTCAGACACTCTATGGGATATATATAACCAATATAGGTGTTCATAGCCACTAAATAGACAACTGAAATAATCCAAAATCGGTTATTAGACCGCAGACGTTACCTATATGGGCGATATGTTCTCCGTTTGCATAGCAACCATCGGCACATCAGAATGAGTCACGCTGGTAAGCAAACAAGCAAAGAATACGAGGATATGCTTTCGGGCATATCCTCGTTGTTGTTCCGCCTGCAGTCTAATGACCGATTTGGGATAAAATAAAGTCTTATACAGATTAGAGTAATCTCTTATTTCTTAATGTATTTTCTGCCGTTTTTGACTACCATGCCTTTGTAGCCTGCATTAACACGCTGACCTGCAATATTGTACAGTGCCTCGCTATTTGATTTTGTTTCATGTGCGAAAGGTTTCTCAATACCTGTAGTTACAATCTGTAGTCCATCTGTAGTTGTTGGGAGTAATTGATACTTTCCGTCGTAAATAGATACTATGGCAGTTATAGTGTTGTTGGTACTGCCCTTGATTATTTCTGTACCGTCAGGTATGCCTTTGAGAGTGTTGTTGTAAATTTCGAAACGTTTATCGCCATGTATGACGTATAGCTTGTTGTCTATGATGTCGATTGTAACTCCTGATATTTTTACCAGTGTACAGAGATTGGCTGGATTCTCCAGTTCGTCAAGAGTGATTTCTTTGGCTGTTGCAGGTGCGCCTGTAGTTGCTTCAATCTGGCTGTTGTTTGTATCTTCGCCTGCTTTTACTATTTGTGGTAGATCGTGGAATGTATCGTACATTCCGATGATAGAACCGTTGAGCACAGTGCCTGGAGTATAGTCCAAGCCGGTTTTGTAGAATAATATTCCACCTGTGGCATCGGCAATGAAGATGCGGTCTTTGGCTACAGCCAAAACGACTGCGTTGTCTAAAGTAAGTTTTGCAACGGATTTAGGTGCAAGTCCTTTCATCTCATTGATGTTGGAGCGAAGTGCAGGGAATGTGTAGGTATGGGTCACCTCGAAACTCTTCTTACCAGAAGCACTGTATGCCACAGCCTTTACTATGGTTGTTTGTGTAATTGGAATTGGCGCAGTATATAGTTCCTTGGTATTGTTTGGAATTGTCAAGTCCAATGTGTAGTAGATTTTGTAGCCCTCGGGAGCAGACAGTTCGAGGTTGAAAGGCTGTAGATAATTGCCTGTTTCGTGCGAGAATGTAGGGGTTTGTACAATTTCGGTGTTCTCGTCTGCAACAGTAATCTTTACTGAATTAAAGAAGAATTGACCGTTTTGGTTTGTTCCTGTTCCATAAGTGTTTTTTGCACCCACAGTAAACTCTACAGACTGTAGAGGCTCTGGTGTAGTCCATGTTACTGTTTTGTTTTCTTTGTTTACCTTCACCTCACCTTTGTCTGGTAGAAGTTCAGCCCATTGTCTCAGTCCGCGTGTAGAGATGTTGAACACGATGCTGTTGAATGCTTTTTCGCTGGAGATTACCAACTTGTTTTTGGCATACAATCTTAAATCTTTGTCCTGACTGTGATGAGCTGGAAATGATGATCCACTTTCCTTTGTAGCGGTAAATGTGAAGTCGCCAACTACGTGAGTGATGTTGGAAGTATTACCTCCCTCTATCTTCTCCTCGTTGAAGTTGATGAATACATCTTCTGCCATAACAGGAAGACTGAATAAAATCATCAGTGTGAAAATGATTGAAAAATTAAAAGTTTTCTTCATAAAAATGTAGTTTTAATTAGGTTTGTAAAATATTAAATTGAAAAAAAAAAAGATTGCACGAATCGCCGACCAGACCTTCTGACTGGCTGGTTTAATGTAATGGTTCCATAATAAAATATAAATAAACAGACGTAATGATAAGTAGTAAGTATTCATTCCAACGCCTTTTTTTATAGAATTTCCATACTGTTTCTTGTAAATGCTCTGCAAATATAAACATTTTCTTTGAATTGCAAATCATTTTGAAAGAAAAAGTTCTGAAAAAAAACATTTCTTGAAGCAATACCGGTTTTCAATATTGCCTGTTTTCTGTTCCGAGTGCTATATGCTTTGCTGTGTATGCCGCAATTTCAACATGTGTTGTGGAACTGATGCCTTTATTTCACTTATCAGCATATTGAGCACTGACTGTCGAATGAAATTACGGGTGGTCATTATTACTATCTCACGAGTTGGTATAGGCAGTGCAAATGGTCTGACTAACAGTTTCTGACTCTCTGTTAACTGTCGTAGTGCCAATTCCGGAATGAATGTCACGCCTTTTCCGTTTTCTACTATTCGCATAAAGGTTTCTATACTTCCAAGGTTATATGCTTTCTTGCTTATACTTGCTGACTTAAGTTGGCAGAATTTCACCAATTGCTCACGGAAACAATGTCCTTCGTCGAGTAACCAAAGATACTCGCCGCTAAGGTCGGTGGTTTTAATGGAACTTTTATCTAACAATGAATCGCCTTGGGCTATATAAGCAAAGAATTGTTCAAAATACAGACTATAACAGTCCATATTTTCCATACCTTCCAATCTTGCCAGTATGCCTGCATCAATATCTCCTCGTAAAAGGGCTTTTTTCATATCTTCGGTTTTCATTTCCGTTATACGCACATCCATACTGGGATGTTCTTTCATAAGCTTTGGAAAGAAGTTTGGAATTAGATAGGGTGCAATTGTTGGCAGTACACCTATATTAAATGTACCCAGCAGTGACTGTTTCGCTTCCTCTGCAGTTTCCTTGATGCGGCGTGCTCTTACCAACACTTTCCATGCCTGCTCAATGATAGCCATGCCTGCCGGCGTGGGTTGTATGGGTTGTTGCTTCCTGTCGAATATTTTAATACCCAGCTCGTCCTCCAGTTTCTGTATCATTGAGCTGAGGGTGGGTTGTGTTACATCGCATGATTCCGCTGCCTTGGCAAAGTGCTTCAGGCGATATACTGCCATTACGTATTCAAGCTGTTGAAGTGTCATTGCTGTTTGAGAATTATGGTTTGCATGATTATTGTGTACCGCAAAGTTAGTATAAAATTGTGAAACCGCAAGAATGGTTAAGGCTTTTTTTGAACCGTATGTACCAAAATCTGAGTATAGAATATGTCGGTAAACAAAGGCTTTGGTTTTATGTGATAGTTTTTTTCTATTTACCGATAAATAATATCTGTTGGTAGTGATTTGCGGAATTAATAACTTTGCAACATCAAAAACAGAATTACAAACAATAAAAATAATACAACAATGAAGATAATAATGCCAATATTGCTCTATGCAGCTAATGCTCTTGAGCCTGTAATAAGCGAGGAAACAGTTAACCTTCATTACGGAAAACATTTGCAAGGTTATGTAAATAATCTCATATCTCTTGTAAAGGATACTGAATTTCAGGATAAGACAGTGGAGGAGATTGTAGTCTCAGCACCTGAAGGTCCTATCTACAACAATGCGGGTCAGGTTTTGAATCATGCTCTTTATTTCTCTCAGTTTCAATCACCACGCCAGAATAACGTTCCTGAAGGACGTATAGCCGAGGCTATTAATGCTTCTTTTGGAAGTTTCGATGAGTTCAAGCGTCAGTTTACACAGGCTGCTACAACGTTATTTGGTTCTGGGTGGGCATGGCTCTCGCAAGACTCTGACGGTAATCTTGTAATTACAAAGGAAGCCAATGGTGGCAACCCTCTGCGTCAGGGACTTAACCCTCTCTACGGATTAGATGTGTGGGAGCATGCTTACTATCTTGATTATCAAAATCGCAGAGCCGACCACATCAGTGCAAGTTGGGATATTGTCAACTGGCAGATAGTAGAGCAGAGACTGAAATAAATCTTTTAACGGAGTTCAGGAAGTTAAAGATGTTGAAGCAAGGTGCTCTTTTTATATGGGGTGTAATACAAAAAACATTATGGAGCAACCTTCACTGTCCTGACAACAAAGGAAACTAACTTCTTGCAACTCCTTTGAATGACAATGAGGAAACCGACACAGAAAAAATATATAATATAACTTCAAAACAATTAAACGAATAGAATTTTATGGAATCAATTATCAACGCACACGCACCAGAGTTTACGGTTCAGGCTTTCCAGAACGGCAGTTTCAGAACTGTATCAAGTAAGGACATAGAGGGCAAATGGGCATTGTTCTTCTTCTATCCAGCAGACTTTACCTTTGTTTGTCCTACAGAATTGGAGGATTTGGCAAGTAAGTATGAACAACTGAAGGACATGGGAGTAGAGGTTTTCTCTGTCAGCACAGACACTCATTTCGTGCATAAGGCATGGCATGACGCTTCTGATACTATCAAGAAAATCAAGTACACAATGCTTGCCGACCCAACAGGCGTTATCAGCCGTGGCTTCGGCGTATATAAGGAGGACGAGGGTTTGGCGTACAGAGGAACATTCCTTGTTAACCCTGAAGGTCTTATCAAGATTGCCGAAATTCAGGATAACAGTATCGGTCGTAATGCCGACGAGCTCGTAAGAAAAATTGAGGCTGCACAGTTTGTTGCTACTCACGAAGGTGAGGTTTGTCCAGCAAAGTGGAAAAAGGGCGGTGAGACTTTGAAGCCAAGCATTGACCTTGTAGGTAAAATTTAAGTATTTATTTGTCAACACCAGTCCTCTCCTTTGCTATGGAGAGGACTATTTTTTTAGAAGGATTATGTTAGATACAAATGTTTTAGAACAATTAAAAGGAATATTCTCTACTCTTCAGGCAGCCATAGTGCTTAGGGTTGAAGGTGATAAAAATGCAGAACAGAACTCTGAGTTCATTGCCTTTGTAGAAGATGTTGCCTCAAGTTCTGACAAGATATCAGTTGAATATACTGACGGACAAGGCTTCCGTTTCTGTATTATAAGAAATGGTGAAGATACAGGAATAAGTTTCCGAGGCATTCCTAACGGGCATGAATTCACCTCTCTGCTCCTTGCCATTCTTAATGCCGACGGTCAGGGGAAGAACCTGCCCGATGCTTCTGTGGCAGCAAGAATAAAGGCTCTTAATGGTAGAATAAATCTTCAGACATACGTTTCGCTTACCTGCACCAACTGTCCTGATGTTGTTCAGGCACTTAATGTTATGGCTCTGTTGAATCCTGACTTAAGCAATGAAATGGTTGACGGAGGTCTTTATCAAGAGGAAGTTTCACGTCTCAACATTCAAGGTGTACCGTCTGTATATGTGAATGGTGAACCTTTCCATGTAGGACGAGGTGATATTGGTACTCTTCTTGAGAAACTGGAAGAGAAAGTAGGAACTTCACATGATGAGAATGCCACAGTTCAAGAACGCAGTTATGATGTTGTCGTGCTTGGCGGAGGTCCTGCAGGTGCTTCGGCTGCCATCTATTCAGCCCGTAAGGGATTGAGTGTTGCTATTGTTGCAGAACGAGTTGGCGGACAGGTGAACGATACTGTTGGCATAGAGAATGTTACTTCCGTTTCTCATACTACCGGTACAAAACTCTCTGCCGACATGCGTGAGCATATTAGCAATTATGCTATTGATGTATTTGAAAACCGCAAGGTTGTTTCTGCAAGTCTGCGTGATAAACAGAAGAGCATCAGAGTCAGGGGAGGCGAGGTTTTCCTTGCACCGGCAGTCATTATTACTACTGGTGCCAGCTGGCGCCGTTTAGGATTAACCGACGAGGATAAATACATTGGTCATGGTGTGCATTTCTGTCCTCATTGCGACGGTCCGTTCTATAAGGATAAAGACGTGGCAGTCATAGGTGGTGGCAATTCTGGTGTAGAAGCTGCTCTCGACCTTGCAGGAATATGCCGTCATGTCACTATTCTTGAGTTTGCCGATGAAATGAGGGCTGATGATGTTCTTCAACAAAAGGCACAGAGCTTAGACAATGTTGATATATTTGTATCTACACAGACTACAGCTCTTTTGGGAAATGGTCAGCAGATAACAGGTATAAAGGTTAAAGACCGTAAGACTGATGAAGAGCGTACTATTGACTTGAATGGTGTGTTTGTTCAGATAGGCCTATCTCCAAACAGCGAGTTGTTCAAGGAAGATTTAGAGCTTAACCCTCGTCAGGAGATTATTGTGGATGTAACAAACCGCACATCAATCCCTGGTGTTTATGCCGCAGGCGATGTTACAACCGTTCCTTACAAGCAGATTATGATTGCAATGGGCGAGGGCGCCAAGGCTGCATTGTCAGCTTTTGACGATAGAATCAGAGGAATACTGCATACCACCTAACCAGCTTATATATAGGAGAGAAACTCTTCTGTATAGATGTCTTCAATGTGTTGATAGAATATGCCTGTTGCAATATAAAAGCATAATAGCTAACTTTGCATCATCAAAATAAAACAATTAAAATTTCAAAACAATGAGAACATTAGATTTTATAGGATTAGATGAGAGCAGGCTTCAAGGCGTTACTAACGGTTTAGCACAGCTTTTAGCCGACCTGCAAGTATATTACACCAATCTGCGCAACTTTCACTGGAATGTAAAGGGGCATCGTTTCTTCACAATGCATGCCAAGTTTGAGGAACTTTACAACGACACAGCTGAAAAAATTGACGAAGTGGCAGAGCGTTTGCTACAACTTGGCGCTGTTCCCGAGAGTCGTTTCAGTGCTTATCTTCAGGTAGCCGAGGTAAAAGAAGTAGGTGAGATTAATAACGGACATGATGTTTTTCTGAATCTTCTCAATACCTACAAAATACTTATAGCTCGTGAACGCAGTGTATTGGCAGAAGCTTCTGAGGCAAACGACGAGACAACAGTATCTCTCATGAGCGATTTCCTAAAAGAGCAGGAGAAAACAGTATGGATGCTCGTTGCAGCGAGTGAAAAACACTGCCAGAAGTAAATAACAACACATACAACATAACAAGATTTGACGATTTAATAATACGTCGCGTGCATCAATGTTCATTGAACTATTGATGCACGTTTTTACCATGCTACTAAAACGCAGTTAGTTTCTATGTTTTGCGGAAGTTTATTTACAGCCAAATTCCTTTACTTAGCCACCATTACATTGGCAGGTGTCTTTTCTCGCACACCTTTCTTAATGCTGCAAGAAAATAACTGCGCTGGCTGCACCAGCCTCTATTCGTGCGCTCTCTTGCCACAATCTCTACTAACTCGGCATCAGTGCGCTTTCGCAGATGCAGATAATACTTGAAAGTTTCATACTTGCCTCGAAGGACTGACTTTGAAAAAACGGATTTGATGTCCATAAAGATACATTTTTTAAGTTTAACTTACACATCTCTCTACCACCGCGACTATCTTTAGATTTGCTCGGTTGGTGCGTCAAAATGCGACGACTCTTGATGTTTCGACTGCAAAGTTACAATAAATATTTGACAATCCAATACCATAAACCATGTTTTTCTTAATCTTATAGGAAAAACAACTTTTAGGAATGGAGTTCATAAATCGCATAAAGCACTGCCTACGCTATCATAATGGGAGTACGATAATTTAGAAATGGTTACGCAGACCTGTACTGTTGATATATATCCCACAGTGTGTCTGAAAATCCCCAACCACAGTTTGTTGCATTGAGCATGTTCTCTATCCGTTCATAGTAATTGATAAGGAGTCCATGTTGGAAGATGAATTCCATAGCCTTTGCGAAATTGTCCTCCAAGGTAGTGTAATACTTCTCCCACATATCGCCGAAAGTCATCGTATATGCACAGCCTTGCTCAATGTAATACAGCATCAAGTCTGCCACACATACCGGCGCAGGCTTCAGTTTCTTGAACTCGGAGATAGCCTTTCGGCAAGTGGCGAACGAGGGCTTTTCGGAAAAGCCGCGAGCAGGGAAGAACTCGTTTCGGATAATCTTCTTATATCTCTCCACTTCAGCATAACTATTGGGAGTAATATAAAACTCCAAGTAAGTCTTTGCCTCCTTGCTTGCATCGTAGAGACTCATTACCAAATTAATAACCTTATCTTTTGGCAATGTTTCCAACTTTTTTCTCAATTTCGATTTTGACATAACTGCTTGTATTTTATTTTCTGATTCTTCTCATGCGAATTATTTTCGCATGACGCAAGAACATTTCCTCAATTTGAATAGTGGAACCCATCTTGACTTTTTCCTCTTTTTCAATTTGTTATTTCCAAGTTATTGCATGATAGTATTTCATTTTACCACCCAATCATTTTGCTCGTAATAATACATAGTCAATACCTTTCATAAACGTTTCCCTGTCATTAATCTTGGTGGTAAGCGCTGGCTCTACTAAAGCCTTAATGCGTTTGTTGCGGCCGTTGCCTTCCATAAAAGGATTAGCTGCATTGATTTCAAAGTATTTATCCGTTATTTCGTCATAGGAGCTTCAACCATTCTCGATGATTATTTGCAAATATAGTGATTTGTCTTGTATGAGTAATGAAAAGTTGTTATTTTTTATCCTCCTTGAGGAATTTTATATTCCCCATACTATTTGTTGTGCACCATAAATATATTATTATATGAGCATTATACACGCTTGTATAATTTATTGTGGGGGTATGTCTGTTTTGGCATACCCCCATGTGTTCTTCCGCATTATGTGTGACAGACTTATATCTTTGGCAGCTTTGCAAGTGCCTCCGCAATGGCTTCGTCGCTTGGAATAACATCGGTCATGTTATTGTCGTTGAACTGCTGATAAGCTGCAAGGTCGAAGTATCCAGTACCTGTAAGACCGAATACAATGGTCTTTTCCTCACCTGTTTCTTTGCATTTTAGTGCTTCATCGATAGCTACTCGTATAGCGTGGCTTGATTCTGGAGCAGGCAATATTCCTTCAACGCGTGCAAACTGTTCTGCTGCTTCAAATACCGGGGTCTGCTCAACAGCACGTGCCTCCATGTAGCCATCGTGATAAAGCTGTGAGAGGATAGGACTCATTCCGTGGAAACGTAGTCCGCCGGCATGGTTGGCAGAAGGCATAAACTGACTGCCGAGAGTGTACATCTTGGCAAGCGGGCATATCATACCTGTGTCGCAATAGTCGTAGGCATACTTTCCGCGTGTGAAACTTGGGCATGACGCAGGTTCTACGGCTATAATCTTATAATCTGCCTCGCCGCGTAGCATCTCGCCGATGAACGGACTTACAAGTCCTCCAAGATTAGACCCACCACCTGCACAACCAATGATAATGTCAGGCTTGATGTTGTATTTCTTCAGTGCTTTCTGGGTTTCAAGACCTATGATAGTCTGATGAATAAGTACTTGATTGAGTACAGAGCCCAATACATAGCGATAGCCCGGGGTCTTGACTGCTGTTTCTACAGCCTCTGAAATGGCACAGCCAAGTGAACCCGTTGTGTCAGGATGCTCTGAAAGAATCTTTTTACCAATGTCGGTTGTCATACTTGGCGATGGTGTTACGGTGGCTCCGTAAGTGCGCATTACCTCACGACGGAAAGGCTTTTGTTCGTATGATACTTTCACCATGAAAACCTTACAGTCGAGATCGAAGTAAGAACATGCCATGCTTAGGGCTGTTCCCCATTGTCCGGCACCAGTTTCTGTTGTAACACCCTTCAATCCCTGCTTCTTTGCGTAGTAAGCCTGTGCTATAGAAGAGTTCAGCTTATGAGAGCCGCTGGTGTTGTTGCCCTCGAACTTGTAGTATATCTTTGCCGGAGTTCCGAGTGCTTTCTCAAGGAAATATGCACGCACAAGAGGCGCAGGGCGATACATGCGGTAGAACTCTTGTATTTCCTGTGGAATGTCGAAATAAGGAGTATCGTTGTCGAGTTCCTGCTTGTTGAGTTCCTCGCAGAATACAGGGTTTAGTTCTTCGAGTGTGAGAGGTTGTCCTGTGGCTGGATTAATCAGCGGTGCAGGTTTGTTTTTCATGTCGGCACGTACATTATACCATTGTGTAGGAATCTCGTCTTCGGCGAGATAAATCTTGTAAGGAATCTTCTTATCCATATTGTTTTGTATTGTTGTTATTCAAGTGTATATTCGATAGTAGATACAACTCTTATTCTCTTTATGTAGGGAGTGTTGGAGTCGCGGTCTTCTATAGAGAACTGTCCTTGCGAAGCTGTTCTTATACCGCCAATCTTGCTTCCTGAGTCTTCTGCAAACTTTTGTGCTGTGGCTCTTGCATTCTTTGTTGCTTCTTCAACCATTTCGGGTTTTATTGAGTTGAGGTTTGTAAACTCGTAGGAAATGGAATTGTTGCCGTATTCTTCGCCAACAATGGCAATGCCTTGCTTCATAAGCTCTGGCTGGCGCAGCATAAGCTGTCGTACTTTCTCCACATTATTGGAAGTTACTGTTATGACACTTGTTGCCTTATAGCGGAATGCCATAATCTCGTTTCCATAATTGTCAGCTTGACGGTCATTAATGAGAGGCGGGTTAACGCTTATCTCTGAATCACTTATGCCGCCACTTTTAAGGAAAGCTACTACTTTCTTGTTCTTTTGTTCCAATTCTACGTACATGGCAGAAGGATCGTTGCCCAATTCCTTATACGTAAGCGGCCAAGTAACCTTGTCAGCCCTAAGCTCGCGCTCGGCAAGTCCTTTAACAGACACTGTGCGGTCGAGTTCCTTAAACTTTACGATTCCTCCTCGTAGAACTAACCCCATTAGAACTAACCCTACAGCTATTACGGAAGCTGATATCACTCTTTCTTTTCTCATAATCTTATAGTATTGAATGCCACAAAGTTAATAAAAAATATACTATTAGCAATGAAAAGAGGCACTCTTTTGCAAGAATGCCTCTTAATATTTTGAATTGTAGAATATTAGATACGGATTTTAACACCAAGTGAGAAATAGCTGTCGTCAGCACCGTCAACCCACTGATATTTGCCCTCAATGAAACCTGTTATCTTCTCAGTGAATGGATATTTTACACCGGCACCGAGGTCAACTCCAAGTTTGTTGAAGTCTTTAGCGTGGTAGTAAGTTGCACCTACGATGGGGTAGAAGGTGAAATCGGCACCGAGGTCGATGTTATAATGGAAATCTGCATCGATGTGAAAGAATGCGTTGTCTGTGAAATAGTAGTTGAAACTTGGTGAGAACTCAAATTTGTCAACAGGAACGGATAGGCCTACACCTATTCCGAAGTCGTTGCGGAGGTTGGCTTTTACATCTACGCTGGTGATTTGAGCTGATGCAGCAATTGTGCTTGCAACAAGCATTAAAGTGAAAATAATCTTTTTCATTTTTTCTTTTTGTGTTTTGTCTTTTTATTTTGCAGGATTATCCTGCATTGTGAATTCTTTTTTAATTCGAGTGCAAAACTAACATTTTCTTTTTATACGAGCAAGAAAATTAATAGTTAATTTGTTTTTTGCGCAAAAACAAATGTTCTTACGATACACTCGTTTTTGTTCTTTTTTATAGTCTTGAGTACAGTTGCTACAGGTTGTAGTAAAGCACAAGGAGTCGTATTTTAAGTGTACGACTCCTTGAATAAAACAAATTGAGATTGTGAAAGTTTGATTACTTTACAAGGTATTTCCTGCCATTCTTTATAACAATTCCCTTATAGTCAACACCAACTTTCTGTCCTGCAAGGTTGTAGATGTTGTTGTCGATAATTTTTGTGCCGTCGTTTACAAGGTTATCAATACCAGTTGAAGTTTCTTCTTTAACAATAACCTCGTCAAGGAACATGCGTTTCTTTGGCTTGAATGTAATGGTTGATGTACCGTCACCCGTTATTGTAGTAGTGAACTCTGTCCACTGATTGGCAGTCATATTGAAACTTGTTTCAGCAAGAGTTCCGCCTGTGCATTCCAGTGTGAGAGCTGTAGCATCAGTTCCCCAAGGAGCAACCTTGAATGAAAGAATATACTTCTTGCCATTCTCAAGTGTGAATGAAGGAGTTGTTGCTGTTCCCTGCTTACTGCTTGTGCCAAACTTGGCGCACTGCTTGGCACCGTATTTTGAATCTGCCGTCCAACCGTCATTGTCGGCAATGAAATTGCCTTTTGCCAAGTCGGTTCCGCTGAATGAATCGTCATTGCCTCCCTTGCCTTCGCATTTGTCGAACGACTCGTAGAACGCAGCACCTTCCGGGTTTGTAGGATTGCCTCCACCCTCTGAAGAAGGAGCAGCATAGTCAAAGTTTATTGTGCCGTCGGTGTTCTTGACAATATTCAGGATTCTACAACGCATGAACTTTGTGCCGTCAGTGTTTGTGTTGTATAACTTGGCGGCTGGTTTACTGCTTGCTGTAAGACTATTGTTAGTAGATATGGGGTAGAGATCTTTTTCTGTGGTCGTTTTGCTGTACTCTCCGTAAGTGTAGTATTTGTTGTCATCGTCATTGTCGGCATGGAATATTGTCATGCGTTGATGATCGTTGTATTTGTTGTTGACAGTTGTGTTTACGAGATTGTTTTCCCATATGGTTTTGTCAAAATCTACATGCATAATCATCAGACCTGATGCAGGAATGCCCTTGTCCCAACCTTCCTGCTGCCGGTTTTCGATGATGTAGTACTCATCCTTGTGAGCCGGATTGTATATCACAAATGCGTCTCCTCCTTTGGCTGTGGGCTGTAGGTTGGTTATAGTTGTATCCTTATCGCTCAGTTCAACGTATTTAATCCAGCCGGCGGTTTTCTTCTCGTATGCCGAATATCCTGCAGGAACATAACCCTCTTCGTTGTAGTCGCCATTGTGCATAATGTCGAAGTTCTGCATACCGAAGTTGCCTGAATATTCTATATCGTATAAATCAGGATAACCCAAGCAGTGTGAGAACTCATGGCAGAAAGTGCCTATACCGTCAATTTGGTTCATGTAGTTAAGTTCGTTTCCGCAAGCATATGTATCTACAGTTATGCCGTTGTATATTTTAGCTCCTATGTCAGTGCCCGATAGGCCCCATTCGTGCGGCCATACAGTATCTTCTTCTCCGGAATCTGCCTCGCCCTGTCCTGCAAATAATACAAATACTTGGTCAACTTCTTTGTCGTCATTCCAATCGTAGTCAGCAAAGTTTACGTCTTTTGATGCCATCTCTACAGCTTCTTCAATCATTTTCTCTGCAGCTTTGTCGTCACCGTTAGCATCGTTGCCTCCATAGTAGCTCTGTTTGTTCTTAAGATTGTATGGTCCTGCAACATCGAATGTGAGATTGAACTTGTCATTGCTCTGTGCTTTGAAATAGTCGTTCACACTACCTTTATGTCCTTCTGTTGAAGTATATCCTTTCTCGTTGAGTATGCGCTCATAGCGTGCCTTGTTGTTACTTGCCTTGAATTTCACATCGGTAAAGTTTACCATTATTACAAGTCCTTTCTTGTCACCAATGTAGTTAGTTTCTTCACCGAAGTTTACCTTGTTTGTCGACTTCTTTAGTTTTCTACTTTTCAGTTGTTGTTGCATGCCTTTTTGAAACAGCTTTTGCTTATCAGTAACGACGTATTCGTTGTTCGTCTTGATAAACGTTCTGCCGTCGTCGGCAACCCAATAGTGCATGAATTTGTTACCAACAAGGCGTAGTTCTACTTTCTCGCCATTAGCAAGAGTCACTGTTTTCTTTAGTGCAGGATTAGCATTTTTTGCCGTTATGCTTATTGAGAATGCGAGCATAATCAGCAGTAAGAGTGATAGTTTCTTCATTCGTTATAATGTTATAGTATTTTTTCTTGTATTATATGCATTGAATAAAACGTAGCCTGCAAATTTAATTTCTTTTTATGAAACTTCCAAATAAACGCTGCTAAACATTTGATTTTATTCTGTAAATTAACAGTTTACTTGGTTCTTACTTTTCTTCATGTTTGATATAGAATGATGTGTGATTCGTGTTTGAAAGAATATTGAATATCAAGAAATGATAGGAAAAATATATGTTTTTTGCAAATGCAATATATATTTACAATACGATTATAATTTTTTTATTGTATCTTTGCACCATGTTCGATGAAAATCCGATGTAATAATATCATATAATCTTTATGGATACTCTTCTTAATTTATTGAGTCTGCTTGGTTCTCTTGCACTCTTTCTTTATGGTATGAAAATCATGAGCGAAGGCTTGGAAAAATTTGCAGGTGACCGCCTCCGCAGTATCTTAGCAATGATGACCAAGAACCGCTTGATGGGAGTTCTCACTGGTGTGCTTGTTACAGCTTTGATACAGTCAAGTTCTGCTACAACTGTTATGGTTGTTAGTTTTGTAAATGCGGGCCTGATGACCCTTGTTGAGGCCATAGGTGTTATCATGGGTGCTAACATAGGTACAACTGTTACGGCATGGGTGATTTCGGCTGTTGGCTTCAAAGTCAACATTGCTGCATTTGCCATTCCTTTGCTTGCTATAGGCATGCCACTTATATTCTCCGGCAAGAATAAACGTAAGAGCATGGGTGAGTTTGTATTCGGCTTTGCGTTTATTTTCATGGGTCTGAACTTTTTGAATACAGCGGCAGATTCTCTTGGTATTGATGTCATGGTTGCCAATATGCTGGCAGATGTCGAGGGCGACAGCTTCTGGGTTATCCTGCTTTTTGTAATAGTTGGTGCGGTGATGACAATTATTGTGCAAAGCTCTTCTGCGACAATGGCAATGACACTTATGCTCTTTGATATGAACATTCCCGGCTTCGGTCTTGCACAGGCTTGCGCCTTGGCAATGGGACAGAATATAGGAACAACCGTTACAGCGTTTCTTGCCTCGCTCACTGCAAATACTCAAGCGCGCAGGGCAGCGCTGGCGCACATGTTCTTCAATGTGTTCGGAGTGGTTGTGGTGCTTGTAATATTCTATCCGTTCCTCAATGGAGTAGTGTGGTTTGTTGATAATGTTATGCACGCAGGCACAAATCCTTTATTCCAGCTCTCGACATTCCATTCGGCTTTCAACATCTTCAATACTCTGTTGCTCATAGGCTTCGTGCGTCAGATAGAATTTGTGGTATGCAAGATTATGCCTATAAAGGATAGTGACAAGCAGGACAAGGGACTGCGGTTTATCACCGGCGGACTCCTTTCTACTGCCGAACTTTCGATTATTGAGGCAAAGAAAGAAATAGGAGTCTTTGCAGAGCGCCTGAATCGTATGCTTGATATGGTTGAGAAACTTATAGGTGTTACTAAGTCAGAGGAGTTTGCTGAAATCTTTGCCAAGATAAACAAGTACGAGCAGATTACCGACAATATGGAGGTTGAGATTGCAAACTATCTTGGAAAAGTGTCTGAAGGACGACTTTCTGACGAGTCAAAGCAGGATATAATACACATGCTGCGTATGGTGAGCGAACTTGAGAGCATTGGTGACTCTATGTATCATCTTGGAAGAACTCTTGACAGAAAGCGTGAACTCTCACCGGAACCTTTCTCTCCTGCACAGCAGAAAAATATCGTTGAGATGCTGAGGGTAACTCGAAAAGCTATGCTTGGAATGACTTCGGCATTAGAGAATGATGACCCTAAGACTATAGATCTTAAGGAGCACTACGAGACAGAGAATGAACTGAATATACTAAGAAGCGATTTCAGAGCACAGAACACACAAGCTGTAAATAATCGTGAATATGATTATCAGCTCGGCACTTTCTACATTGATTTCATAAGCGAGTGCGAGAAAGTGGGCGACTATGTAATTAATGTGTTGCAGGCATACACAGGCAAATAAAATTCCATGGGCAGAATACTTGTTGTTGACGATGAGCAGGATATCTGCGAGATATTGCAGTTTAATCTTGAAACAGAAGGCTACGAGGTAGAGACGGCAAACTCTGCCGAAGAAGCTGTTGCAATAATAAACTCATGCAAGGAGAAGGTTGGAGAATGCTTCGACCTTCTCCTTCTTGATGTTATGATGGGCGAGCTTTCAGGCTTTAAGTTGGCACGAATGCTGAAAGCCGATACTTTCACTTCGCATATACCTATTATATTTATAACGGCTCTTGATAATGAAGATGATATGGTGAAAGGGCTGAATATCGGTGCTGATGACTATATTTCAAAACCATTATCAATAAAAGAGGTTAAGGCGCGTGTAAAGGCTGTGCTGAGAAGAGCCGCTAAGCATAATACTCTGTCTGTAGAAGAACATTCTAACGAAGAGGGCATCATAAAGTATGCAGGGATTGTAATAAACACCGAGCATAAGACTGTTTCAATTGACGGGCAGAATGTGAGCTTCACCCGTTTGGAGTTCGACCTGCTGGCAATGCTTATGGAGTCTCAAGGAAAGGTGTTCTCACGTGAAAAGATATTGAAACGTATATGGCCCGATGATGTTATAGTGACCGACAGAGCTGTTGATGTAACTATAACTCGCCTGCGCAAGAAGATAGGTGTGTATGGCAAGTTTATAAAGACACGAGTCGGTTTCGGCTATCTTTTTGAAAAATAAGAGTTCAGCAACGAATCATGGCAAAGATAAAGTCGTTCCAGCGGAATTTGTTTATAACTGTAGGAGGAATATTCATACTCTACGCCATTTGTTTTGTGTTTTATCAGTATAACCGCGAGAAGGAATTCAGGGTAACAATGCTTGAATCTCGTTTGCAGGCAAATAATCGTGAAGTTATGATAACACTTGGTGACAGTATAAACTCTTATGCAAAGTTGAGAGACTATGTGGCGAACCATGATTTCAAGGAAATTCGTATTACGATTATAGGTGCTGATGGGCATGTCATCTCAGATTCCCGCCAGAAGGACGTATCGAAGATGAGTAATCATCTTGGGCGTTCAGAAGTGAGAAAAGCTCTGAAGAGAGGTGAGGGTTATGATATGATGCGGGAGTCTGAAACAACAAATGAAGTATATTTCTATTATGCCACACGTTTTAAGATTACGGCAGACGGTGATGAGAAGTATATTGTAATACGTTCGGCAATGCCTTATTCTGACGCACTTAACAAGACATTGGATACAGATTCCACCTATCTGTATTTTGCTTCTGTAATAACTTTCATGCTTGGTTTGGTGCTCTATCACAATACAAAGCGCATCAGCAACCACGTTAACCTTTTGCGTAGATTTGCAAAAACAGCAGAACATGAACAAACTCTCGACAGTGAACTCGACCAGAAACTTCCCGACGATGAACTTGGAGAAATATCTCACACTATAATATCACTATATTGGAAACTGCGGAATGCAGAGGAAGAGAAAGCGAGAATAAAGCGGCAACTCACACAAAACGCAGCCCATGAACTGAAAACTCCCGCCGCAAGTATTCATGGTTATCTTGAAACAATATTGAGCAATCCTGATTTGGCTGATGATAAACGCCAGCATTTCCTTGAAAGATGTTATGCCCAAAGCGACAGAATGTGTCGGTTGTTGCAGGATATGTCAACACTTACAAAACTCGACGGAAAGACCGGCAATAACAGGCTGGCTTCTTCTGCTGTAGAAGTTGATGTGAAGAATATTATAGAAAGTGTTATTGACGATACCAGTTTGGAACTTCAGTGCAGGGGAATAACTCCACGCATGCTGCTTCCTGATGCGATAAAGATTTATGGAGATTCAGCTTTGTTTTACTCCATATTCCGTAATATAATAGACAATACTATCGCTTATGCTGCCAGAGCTGACTATTTGCAGATTGAATGCAGGGAGATTAATAATGTGAAAGATAATTCTGATGGCAGGCAATACAAAAGCTATGAGTTTGTCATAAGCGACAATGGAGTGGGAGTAGCGTTTGAGCATCAGGCACGCATATTTGAACGCTTCTACAGAATAGAGAAGGGACGCTCACGAAAGATGGGTGGTACAGGACTTGGACTTGCTATTGTAAAGAATGCCGTTGCTGCTCATGGAGGTGTTGTTACGGCAGAAACAACAGCAGGAGGAGGACTGACTATACGCTTCACCCTCTCCTCTGTTCTATGAAAATATTACAGAAAGAGGATGTGCTTGTTTGAAGTGAACCCCGAAAGTTTTTTGTCCAACTTTTGGGGCTCATTTCATTTTGACACATCCTCGTTTGCCCATGCACCGATGGCAGACATAATCTGTACCACACAGGAGATTAGGACAAGTCGAAACGTTTAATGCTAATTCTTTGTAATTGTTATTTCTACAATGACATAATGAACATATTTTATCTGTCCTTACGTCTTCTTGCGCTTAGGGTTATCCACCACGATCTCTACGCTCTTGGCAGACTCTCGCATCTGCGCCTTAGGGGTGAAGACAATTTTCGGAGTCTTGAGAGTGTTGGCTGTCACGTCCTCTTCCTTATCTACCATAGATGAGGGCACATACACTCGGAATGAGCCGAGGTCTGCCAAATCTACGCTTGCTCCCATGAGCAGGGCGTCGCGCACGATGGCGCCGAGCGAGATCATGGCATTGCTTACGTCGCCGGCG
>JBHAEQ010000040.1:0-67258 GCA_041855685.1 Prevotella sp.
CAGAGCTTCACTATGCTTCAGACTGCAAAACAAAGGTACAACAATGTAATTAAGTTTAGCAAAAATAACAGCCTGCAATTTGAGCTATTGAACAACTTGTACTGAAAAATAGCCTGCAATTTGAGCTATACGCCAAAAATGATTCGCAAACTGATTGGCTTGCGAATCATTTCTTTCTCTATATATATTATTCTATTGTGGTAGTTCGTCAACAGAGACTCCTCGTTTTAAATTAGGAGATGCAGACATATTGAAAGTTATGTCAATGCCCTGACTTAAATCAGAATAATCTATATAATTCTTTGAATAAGGCTTTCCATTGAGAAGCATATCTGCAACATAAATGTTTTTACTATCGTTGTTATTGGCATCAATACTTATTACCTTTCCATTAGGGAGTGTCATACGCACTGATTTGAACAGAGGACTGCCTATTACATACTGATTGCTGACTGGAGAGAAAGGATAGAAGCCCATTGCCGAGAATACATACCATGCCGACATTTGCCCGTTATCCTCATCGCCGCAATATCCATCGGGAGTTGGTGAGTACAGCTTATCCATAATCTCTCTTACTCGTTTCTGTGTTTTCCAAGGTTGCCCGTAGGAATATATATAAGGCACATGGTGCATGGGTTCGTTCAGATGAGCATATTGTCCCATATCTGCGTTCTGCATTTCGCGTATCAGGTGAATAACACCACGTTTATAATAAGAAATGTCGTACTCTTGTGTCTGAGTGAATACAGAGTCTAACTTTTCAAAGAATTTGTCTTTACCACCCATCAGCTTCTGCAAGCCATATATATCATGAGGCACAAACCATGTGTACTGCCAACTGTTGCCCTCTGTCAGGTGGTCGCCCCATCGGTAAGGATTGAACTCTGGCTGAAATTTTCCTGCTTTGTCTCTCGGACGCATAAGTCTTGTTTCTGCGTCAAAGAGGTTTTTATAGTTCTTGCTTCTGTTAAGATAAAGAGCTGTTTCTTTCTTCGACTTGTTAAGCAACCTTGCCAATTGGTATATGCAATAGTCGTTGTAAGCATATTCCAATGTGCGCGAAACGTTTTGGTTTATGCCGCAATCGTAGGGTATATATCCAAGTGTGTTATATTCCTTTGTCCCTAATCTACCAACAGAACTCACTGGTCCTACGGCAGTAGTATTCTTTATTATTGCTTCATACAGAAGGTTTATGTCATAACCTCTGATACCCTTCATGTAGGCATCGGCAATAATTGACGCTGAGTGAGAACCTATCATGCAGTCTCTGTGTCCAGGACTGAACCATTCTGGAAGCCAGCCGCTCTCCTTGTATGCGTTTTCAAGTCCTTGCAATACTTCTGATACTATGTGCGGATACATTAGGTTCATGAAAGGGAACTGTGCTCTGAATGTATCCCAGAAACCATTATCGGCATACATATATCCAGATAGAACCTCACCTGTATATGGACTGTAATGCATTACTTCACCCTTGCTGTCAATTTCATAGAATTTTCGAGGGAATATCATCATGCGGTAAAGACATGAGTAGAAGGTCTGAAGCTGCTTGTCTGTAGCACCGTCAATCTGTATTTTTCCTAATTCTTTATTCCACACAGTCTCGGCTTTTCCCTTAACAGTGTCAAAACTGTCATTACCAATTTCCTTTAGATTAAGCTGTGCCTGTTCAACACTGATGTAAGAAGTTGCGATGTTGAAATTAACACTCTCGCCCCGCTTCATATCGAAACCTATTACAGCGCCTACATGATTATCCTTCAGCTCAAGCACGTTTTCTATGAGTTGTTCTCCTTTCCACACAGTTTGATTAAGGAAAGGGCGGTCGAACTGTATAACGAAGTAATTCTTGAAATTCTTTGGAACTCCTCCACTGTTTTTTGTAGAATAACCTATAACCTTGTTCTCTTCGGGAATTATCTTCACAAACGAGCCGCCATTATAAGCGTCAATAACAATATAGGTGCTGTCATTACCATTGAATCTGACACGAAAGGCTGCGGCTCTTTCCGTTGGACTAAACTCTACATGAGCCTGTGGGTCGCCAAGATATGTATAATAATAATGCGGCTTGGCAATCTCTGTCTTGTGAGAATACCAACTCTTACGTCCTTCTTCTGTAAATTGACTGCGTTTTGTTACAGGCATTACAGAGAGTTGTGCATAGTCATTAATCCACAAACTCGCCTGATGAGTCTGCTTAAAACCATATAGGAAATTAGTTTGATAGGTATATAAGAAACCACTGCCCATTTTACCTGTGTGAGGCGCCCAGTTGTTCATTCCAAATGGCAGGCAAACTGTGGGATAGGTATTGCCATTTGAAAGTTCCATACTTGAGAATGTCCCAACTAAAGTATTAACATAGTCAACAGGATTGCCTGATTTAGCAGTATTCACTATACCAAGGGCAAGTAAAAAAGCAAATATCAAAGACTTCATACTATTCTATAAAGGAAAGAGTGAGAGCGAATCAACCATTACAACTACATAAGTATAAACAGCAATCCGCTCTCTTTATTGTATAAACAAATTATAAAGCTATCTTCACAATCCTTCCACCTACTTCTATAATGTAGATACCAGCTGAAAGGTGATTAAGGTTTACGCTGTAACAGCCGGCAAAGCTTTCAACCAAAGTTCCATTTGCACTATATACATTAACAGCGGAATTACTATCAAGCACGAGAGTCTTTGAAGCTCTGTCGAAACTGATGCCGCTGGTAACTGCATCAATAACCTTCACACCTGTTGAAACAGGATTAAATTCGTATGCACCAAGGTCGATGTTCTCTCCCTGAATACGCACATTGCCATCCAAGTCGGTTGTTATAGTTTCAGCCTTTTCATTATTACCGGAATCAATAGCCACACTTTTGCTGTTCAGGCGATAATTATCGGCAGAAGCATTAACAAACTGCGGGTCGATTTCTGCAGCATCTGTCAATGCACTTACAGCATAGTTTACAGCAGAGCGGGCACCTACAGCCATGTCGCTGCGTCCGCTCTGAATGATATTTGATGTCAAGAGCAGCTGAATGTCGTTAAATACATAAATCTGTCCAGCCTCTTTGGCAGAAGTATTACCCCAGAAAATACTATTGCTGATTTCTACGTTTGAAGTAACATTGGCGTCAGAATACAAACCTAAAGCACCACCTTGAGCAACAGCTGCATCAGTAGCACTATTATAAGCAAATGTGCTGTTAACAAGATTAAGAGAAGTTCCATAATAGTATAGAGCTGGAGCATCGTCGGCACTTGTATTCTTGTAGAACAAACAGTTTTTCACTTCTGCAACACTATGTTTAAGAAATACAGCACCACTTGTAGTTGAGTTGTTACCAAAGAAAGTGCAGTGAGAAAGTTTAACCGGCAGACGCATTGCCATGATTGCAGCACCGAAGCTGCCAGTGGCTGTATTGTTATTGAAGGTACAGTTGGTGATGTTAAGCTGTGTTGTTGTCTGCATAGTACCGAAGTTAGAGCGCAGAGCTGCGCCTGCATCCTGTTTTGCATTTGAAAATGCAAGATTGTCAAGATTGAGAACTTTGCCTGCTGTTTCAAAAATCATTATACGACCATTGCCGTTGATGCGTGTCAGTTCACTTGGCTTGGTATAATCTTGAGTACCAGTAGCAGGATCAAAGCCTCCTTTAATAGTAACGGAGTTCTTTACTACAGACTCTGCACCATCAACATACGAACCCTGCGCCACCTTTATAATATCGCCGTCCTTGGCAATAGCAAGAACATGTTTTATGAATTTCTTTGGACTTGCCCACGACAAACCATCGTTGGCGGCATCACCTGTTGTGCTTACGTAATAAGTGGTCTGGGCTGAAAGACCCATTGACAACAATAAGCATAAAGATAAAAAATAATGTCTCATATTATATATAATTATTAAATACGAATTTTACTCCCAATCACAGTCACAGTCATTCCAGAAGTTCTGCAACTTAGCATCAGCATCTTCTGGATTTACTCTCTTACTTGGCTCAACATTCATAGAATGTGCTAACAAGCTATTCTCTGCTGATATTGTGTAAACACTCACAAAAGGTGTTTTATATTCTTTCTTGTTCATATTTCTTTATTTTATAATTACTTTTCTTCCATTGTTGATATAAACGCCCTTCTGTGCAGGCTTTGCTATTCGGATGCCGCCTAATGTGTAGTAAACATTATCGGTTACATTGTGAGAAACAACAAGGTCAACACCTGTTGTTTCTTCTTCAATCATGCCAATATGCTTTGCGCCAGCCTGCGATGTAGGCAACTGAAGATAGGCTTTACCTGCTGCCAATGTGCCTGCATTAGCTTTGCCAAACTCACCATTAGAAAGCAGATAGTTGGTTTTATCGCCTTCTGTTTCTGAAATAGTTGTATCAACTGTTACACTCTTCAATAAGTTAACTACAACAGGTGCAGGAGTTGCTGTTGTTGCAAAAAGATAAATATCTGGTTCTGCATGTAGTATAGCTCCTGTTGAATGAGGTAAAGAAGATACTTCCTGAAGCGAAATCTTTTGAGAAGTCTCATCGTAAGAAGATGCTATAAATGCCTTAAAACCAGTATTGCCTGCAAAACTAATATTGCCTGTGCTGCAGAAAGTAACATATTCTTTCTTCATGTCAACAAATGCTCCGACATTATCAAACTCTGCATCATAAGCAGCAACAGACACAGCAGGAACATAGATTGTTGCATTGGTATTGTTGAAAGCATTAGTCATAAAGCTTTGTGGGGTAGCGATACGACAAACAATTGCAGCAAGCTGAGTACAACCTTCAAAGGCAGACTCCATAATATCTGCAACACTAACAGGAATATCAATCCGGTTAAGTGCTGTATTGCCGTTGAATGCGCGGGAGGCTATTCCTGTGACATTATAAATGCTCTCACCGTAAGACACTGTGGTAGGAACAGTCACATTTCCAGCAACTCCTGTTCCATCATACAGCCACACATCAGCAGGATTATCAGAAGATACTATATAATCGATACCATCAACTTCAAATATTGTAGCCTCGTAGGCTCCAAGATCTATATTCACACCCTGCATACGTTCCTTGCCGTTCAAGTCGGATAGTATTGCCGAAGCCTTGTCGTTACTGCCGGCATTAACAGCAGCACTAATATGTTTCAGACGATAATCAGCAGCAGACGCATCAATAAATAGCGGATTTGTGTCGGTGGCATCAACAGACATACTCGAAGCATAATTAACAACAGAGCGGGCACCTACAATAATATCACTGCGTCCACCCTGAATGATATTTGATGTCAAGAGCAGCTGAACATCGGTAGATACAAAAATCTGCTGTGCATTGGTGGCAGATACGTTTTCCCAAAAGATACTGTTGCTTATCTCTACATTTGAAGCAACATTGGCATCAGAATACAAACCTAAAGCACCACCTTGAGCATTAGGAGTACTATTGTCGGCAAAGGTGCTGCTGACAATCTGGAGTGAAGTGCCGTGATAATACAATGCCGGAGAGTTTTTCTCACTTGTATTGTTGTTGAACAAGCAATTAGTTACTTCGGCAATTCCATATTTAACATATACAGAACCGCTCACTTTATTCTCATTACCAGAGAATATGCAATGAGAGAGTTTCACAGGAACATACATTGCCATAATAGCCGCACCTAAATCGCCTGTAGCCTTATTGTTCTTGAATGTACAGTGAGTCACATTAAGAGCGGCTGTTGTCTGCACTCCTGAAAATTGAGCATTCAATGCAGCTCCTCTTGTTGATGAAGCGCTGACAAATGAAAGATTATCTAAATTAAGAACTTTGCCTGTTGCGGTGAAGTTCATAATCCGCCCTGTGTCATTCATACGCTTAAGCTCACTTGGTTTAGTATAATCTTGCATATCAGTTGCAGGGTCATATCCACCTTTGATTGTAACTGACTTGGTAACTTCCGTAGTACCACCGTCAACGTATGTACCTTGGGCAACCTTGATTATGTCGCCGTCTTGGGCAACAGTAATGGCATGCTTTATAAATCTTTTAGCAGTTGCCCATGACAAACCATCATTGACAGCATTACCTGTTGTGCTTACATAATAAGTAGTCTGGGCTGAAAGAGCCATTGACAGGAGTAAGCTGAATAGTAAACAATAAAATCTCATAATTACGTAAAATTAGAATAGTTGTTAATAAAATTTCTACTTTGTTTTTGTTATAAACTTTAATGTGTGAGAGGACTTATTCTCAAGAACAACAGTGAAAAGCAATAAGGCAGAGATGCTCCTTAGCTCTGTTTCCAAAACGGAAATATTATTTCCATAGTTGAAATTCTTTTCATAAAGTGTGCGTCCTAAAGAATCGTGTATGCGTAATGACATTATTTTGTCATCACCAGAACTAATTATATATTGGTTGGCATTATATATAATACCCACCATGTTTTGATGTTGCAACGGACTGTCTATTGATGTAGAACTATCATCTGCTATTATGAATCGCTTGTTATTGACAGACCATACATCAACATCATTCTTAACTCCCAAGAATGAGGCATTATACCGTAAAAGAGAAGCGTCAGACTGCACTGTATTATTTTTGAAATAGCCGCCGTCAATGGAAGTAAGCACTACTGAAGGACGTGGAGCACCAATAATAGTGTTATTCTCTATTCTTATGTTTTTGAAACCTGCAGGCTTAGAGAACTCCTTATATACATTCTGAGCAGATACATTCAATGCACCTGCTTGCTCCCAACCCGACCTTGTATGTCCAAAGTTACAATCCTTGATAGTATTGTCGGCAATAAGCAGGTCTTCTGAATAACCCGACTCCATATAGTATAATTCAGGAGCTACTGATATGCCAGGAAGCTGGCATGAGTTGAAAGTATTGCCGATAACTTCTCCATGTGATGCTTTTATCAAAGCACCACGTGCTCTGTTGAATCCCACTTTGTTATTGGTTATTGAGAAGCCTGAACAACTTTTTTCTTTAACATAGATAACCTCGCCTGCCTGTGCATTACTTGTTTCTGCCAAAGTTATCTCATAAACATCTTTACCATAGAACTGATTGTAAATATTTGTAGTAATCTGATCAAAGGCATGAAGAGCAGAACTATAGACTACTGAATTGAAATTACTTGGAGAACTTTTTGTTATGCTAATAACTTTGTTATAACGAAGAGTTCCATCTCTACCAACTATCCTTATACTATCGCCCGCTTTTATGTCCATTGGCATGTAGGAAGCTATTGCCAATTTCTTGTATGCTTCCTGTATAACAATGTAGAACCTGCCGCTTATTGCTATGCAATCGTCAGAATTATGCATTATAGTGCAATTACGAATTGTAGGACCAGCAAGCGAACCTCTACAGTCAATACCATCAGAATTGCCTGATCTTAATCGTGGGAATGCAACTTTTGTATCGTCGGTTTTACGTTTTATCTGGCAGTTATCATAAGTACTGTGAGAAGAACCAAACTCATAAAAGCCGAATCCGTTACTTGAATATAATGTTATATTAATGAATGTGCAGTCAGTATTCGACTCTGTATATATGGTATGGCTTAGTGCCATTTCCTCTTTTTTATTATTGAATACAACAAGATTTCCTGGTGTTTCCTGATAATAATCAGGACAAGTAGAGTTCTTTCTAATGCGTACTATGCGTGCAGCATAATTAATTTCAATATTGCTATCTACGTATGATTGATACATGGCACTTGCATTCTTCTTTAGTTCAAGAGTATTCTCATCGAAGAATTCAGTATTGTTAAGTGCAATTCTGTCTATATCATAACCGTCGTGTATTCTTACATCGAACCACTTAGTATGGTCTTCTCCTACTGCAACAATCTCACCCTGTGTGAAAGGAAGAGGGTCGAAGTCGATAGAGAAATTCTTGAGTGTTATGTTATGACTGTATTTAAGGTCAATGACACGTGTGTTCTGGTTGCATATAAAGTGAGAACCTGAACCGTCGATAGTAATATCAGAACGGTTATGGATAGTAAGAGGCTTATAGTCCTGAAGATTGAAAGTGTATGTTCCTTGAGGTATCACAATGTTCTTTTCGCCTGCATTCACCTTATTCTGAATATAGCTTTTGACATCGCTTATTGAGTTTACGGCATTAATCTTCACACCACAGTTATCTGTGGCATGAAGATCGTGCATATTGAAACCCAAAGTCAGGCATATTACAATGTAAAGTGCACGAGATTGGAAGATAATCTCAATGAGTTTAGAAACGAGATTCCTCATCATATCAATTCTTTATTTTGCAGGACTAATTTTCATTACATATCCTCCACCCGACTCAAGATGAATCTTCATTCTCCTGTCAGCAGGAATCTGCCTTATTTCCTTAACATAATCTTTTGCAACCTTACTCGCATTTACACCGTCTTTGAAAATCTCAGCAACATAATTTCCTGCGTCGAGAAACGAAAGATTCAAGTCAAGAGTACGCTTATCCCAGTTTGTTATTGCGGCAACATACCAGTCAGCACCTTTACGACGAGCTATTACAGCATGCTCTGTTATTTTACCGTCCAAGGCAATAGTTTCGTCCCACACTGTAGGAACAGAAGCTATGAAATAAGTACATTCCTTCTCCTGCTCGTAGTTTGTAGGAGTATCGCACAACATGGCTAAAGGAGCTTCATAAATAACATACAGTGCCAACTGGCGAGTGCGTGTTCCCTGGCTCATCGGCTCATGGCGTATAGCGCGGTAATTTGCCTTTATTGCATTGCGCATAGCACCAGGAGTATAATCAAGCGGACCTGCCACCATTCTTATATAAGGAGCAGTAACATCGTATGTCACTTGGTCAGTCTTATCGTCCCATTTCATGTGTTCCATACCATGCACACCCTCAAAGTTGACTACGTTAGGATATGTGCACTGAAGCCCTGTGGGTTTATATGTTCCATGAAAATCAACCAAGAGCTTATATTTAGCAGCTATCTTTGATACCTTGCTTACAAAGTTTACCATTGGCTGGTCGTCTCTGTCCATAAAGTCAATCTTGAATCCTTTTATTCCCATTTCAGAGTAGTGCCTGCATATTCCTTCTATATCTTTATTAAAAGCATAGAAACCTGCCCATAGAATGAGGTCAACATTCCTTTTGGCTGCATACTCAACAAGATGTGGCAAATCTATCTCTGGAACAACTTTCATAAGATCAGCAATCTGTTTGACAGCCCAACCTTCATCAAGAATTACATACTCTATACCATGCTGTGAGGCAAAGTCAATATAATATTCGTAAGTCTTATTGTTGATACCAGCCTCAAAGTCAACTCCCGACAAATTCCAAGAGTTCCACCAGTCCCAAGCCACCTTTCCAGGCTTAACCCAAGAAAAATCGCCTTTTGAAGGAGTTGAGAGTTTATATACCATGTCGTTGTTAAGAAGTTCTGTATCATTGTCAGCAACAATTACTACACGCCAAGGAAAGGTAGTACCAGTTTCATATTGTGCAATATACGCCTCACGTGACTTCACTATCTCCTGAAGGAAGTTACGAGTGCCTTGTGCTGTTTCTTTGGGATAAGAAGCAAACACACCTTTCAGAGAATTATTCTTGTCTGAATTGAGCAAGAACATTCCAGGATAGTTCATCAAATCGGCTTCTGTAATACATATCTTCTTACCACTTTTCTTCTCTGCAAGAAGAGGTAAAATACCCAAACGGTTTTCTGTCCACATACTGACAGGCGACTGCTCATAAGTATTCTCAAATGAGCTTACAAACTGATATTGCACCTCTCTGGAAGGAACAGGAACATAAGCCACATGAACATCAACATCTTCAGAGAAGTTGAATTCAGCCTGCTCATTCTCTACAATGAACGGTTTTTTAGAATGAGATACGAAACGATAAGCTCCTCCATCATTATATGCTCTGAAAAGAATACTGTAATCGTCTTTAAACTTCAGTTCCAGTTCATTACAATAATCGTTTACCGATGCTTTCTTATAAACAGGAGTCTGAATGGTTCGATTAATTTTTCTTTTAATGGTTTCAACAACCTTCGGATAAGCTCCCAATATCTTACCGTCAGCAAGATTCATTGAAATAGCAGAACGACCAATAACAGTATCTCCTGAATGTAGAACTGTATATTCAACATTCTTTCCTAAAAAGACATTGACCTGCAACTTTCCGTCAGGCGACTTCACAATATAGTTTTCTCGACCGTGCATGACAGTCGTACTCAAGTAGAAGCATAAAAGTATAAAAAGATTCTTCAGCATAATTCAGTAGTGTCATTTATTAATTTGACTTTTCACTTCACAATCTGCTCCCAACCGGGATTCTGTATCAAATTTATGTTAACCTCCATTTCACGCTTTGGGATAGGATACCAAATCTTGAACGGTTGGAAGTTATCCTTAACAGCTTGTGCAAAACGTTCGTTAAAGAAATATACATTTGGTCCGCTGGCAGTAATATTTTTTGTATTCAGATTCTGCACCACACTTTCAATGCGTCCCCATCTTATAAGGTCGAACCTTCTCCAACCTTCACCACACAATTCTCTTGAACGCTCGTCTTTCAATTCGTCCATGAAGTCGGTCTTCTTATACTGAGCAGTCAAAGTTGCAGCCACTGCAGCATCATCATTAGCAGCTCTGAGTCGAAGCGCATTCAAAAGGTTTCTGGCTACTGTCTCATCACCTGTTTTATAAGAAGCCTCAGCATACATCAATATAACATCAGCAAATCTGATTATAGGATAATTCAAAGTACTTAGATATGTAGGAACACCAGCTGCTGTTCTTGAAGCAGGACTACTCTGTCTGAACTTTGTCATGAATATGTTTGAACCACTACCATACAATCCTACTGGGACAAAGTATTCCACACCCAAGATTGTCTGCTTTGCAGAGGCAAGTGCACCTCCAATATTCTGCTTGTAGCGAGTATCATTAGAGTTATATAGCGAAGCAAGCTCACCCATAGCCGGAAACCAGCCAGCTCCACCACCATTAGTGTTTACATTGCCAGCAGGACCAGTAAGACGCTGGAAAAAATAATACTTACTTGCATTTTTACCAAATGTAGCAACCATCAATGCCTCTTTAATCTGTTCTTTCTTCAACGTAGCATTATCAGCTATAAAGCTATAGGCATAATCGTTTGTAAGAACATAGCTGCTATTTTCATAAATATCCTTGCAGACATTTTTTGCCTCCTTATAATACTCATTGCTGTCAACCCAGTCAAAAGAGTTAAGCTCAAAGTCTAAACTCTTGCCAACATTATTCTCCTTGCAGCTTGCCAAGTAGAGATATACTTTAGCAAGCATAGCACCAGCAGTGTATTTATTAATACGAGAATCATTCTTGCTATTACGTTCAGGAAGACCATCATAAGCAGCCTTCAAATCAGAAATGATAATACTATACACATCTTTTACACTTGAACGTGGAAGCTGAGAACTACCTACAGTAGATGTTGGAGCAGGAACTGCACCCCAGAACCATGTCAAATAAGAATAATAGAAAGCCCTTAGGAACTTTGCCTCCAGCATAATCTCATTCTTTCTTGCATCATCCATTAAAACAGAAGATACATTCTCTATAACATTGTTGGCTCTATAAACACCAGCATAAAGAGCAAACCAAGCATCGGTCAAGAACTTAGATTCCGAGTTATAGGTATAATTACAGAATGGCTTAAAGTCTGCCAAAGGAATAAAATCAGTTCTGCCGATTATCTCGTCACAACCCGTTTGCGTCAGTACATGAATGTTGCATGCAAAAAGAGCATAAGGAGCATTACCTTGAATGTTATTAGCATTCATTGCATCATAAACGCCTGTCAACGCCATTTCGGTGCTTTCTGCTGTATCAAACAAACTTTCACCAGAAGCAAATGAATAAACCGTCTCATCTAAGAAATCACTGCCGCAACCTGACAGCAATGCAAGCGACAAGCCCATAATTAATATCTTACTTTTCATACGTTCTAATTTTTAAAGGTTTATATTGATTCCTAATGAGAATGACCTACTGCGAGGATAAGTAACATTGTCCAAACCTGTTATTAGTTTATTCCAATAGGAAACCTCCGGGTCAAACCCTGAATACTTAGTTATTACAAAGAGGTTGTCAATAGATAATGACAGCTGACAGCTGTTTATCTTCAATGGCTTCAAGAACTTGAAAGGCACATTATAGCCGAATGTCAGATTCTGAAGACGAATGAATGAAGCGTCCTCAACATAGTATGTAGAAGACTCACTTCTTCCTGCACCATTAACAGCAGGATACTTGTTTGAAGGGTTATCCTCAGTCCACCTGTTTCTGTAATACTCTTCAGTAACATTATAGTAAGCATTCAAACCCTCATACTTCCAACGACCAATGTTCATCACCTCGTTACCATAGCTGAAATTGAAGAAAGCAGAGAGGAAGAAATCCTTATATTCGAAACTATTGGTGAGTCCTCCGAAAAACTTTGGATCACTTCTTGAAATAACAGTCTTATCGTTAATTGGGTCAACCTCGTTATCGCCGTTAAGACTTCTGAATTTCATATCACCAGGCTTTGACTTTACACCTTTAATTTTTACAATGCCTTCCTTTAGGTCACCATTCTCATCAAAGTCTGAAGTTTGATATATTCCGTCGAACACATATCCCCAACCGCTGCCTATCGACTCGCCTACCTTCAGACGTGCAATCTCGTTGATAACACCATCAGAGATTGAAACAGGAATCGATGTCACAGAACCGAGCGACAATATCTTGTTTTTGTTAGCACTTATATTGAAGTTTGTTCTCCACTTGAAATTCTTGCCGTCAATATTTAGTGTGTTCAATGACAATTCAAAACCTTTATTCTCTACTTCACCAATATTCTGCCACTGTTTATATGAACCGCTCTGACTTGGAACATCAGCCTGAAGCAGCATATCCTTTGTCCTCTTGTAATAGAAATCCAACGTAAGACTAATACGTCTCTTCAAGATACTCAAGTCAACACCTAAATCATATTGATGAGTTGTCTCCCACTTCAAATCGTAGTTAGGAAGTTCTGAAGGAGAAAGACCCATGACAACACTTTCATCAACATTAAGGAAATAGTTGGTGTCAAGTCTTGACATAGAACGGTAAGAAGCAATTCTGTCATTACCCGAAGAACCAATACTTGCTCTGAATTTCAATTCATCAACAGCCTTTACTGACTTTATGAATTTCTCGTTATGAGCTTTCCATGCCAAAGCAACAGAAGGAAACAAAGCATACTTGTTGTTCTTACCGAATTTTGAAGAACCGTCACGACGCAGAGTCAATGTTGTGAGATAACGGTCGGCGTATGAATAAAACAATCTACCAAACTCCGACATTCGTGTCTGTTTATACTTATTTGTTGAAGGTTTGTTTCTCAAAGTTCCAGCCTGAGCCAAATCAAATACAGGATTATATGTCTGCACATTGAAATTCTCTGCTGTGATATTCATATTTGACCATACATAGCTGCTTGACTCAAAGCCTATCATGGCATTAAGGTGATGTCCTCCCTTGAAGCTTTTCATATATGTAGCAGTAGTCGTGCTCTGCCACTGTTTTGAAGAAGTCTCCAACACATTTGCCAAACCGTTACGCACATATCCCCATGAAGTGATTGAAGGATACCACTCTTCACTCTTCGAGAAAGTAAGACCTGTACTTATTGTTGTGCGCAACGTAAGACCTAGGAGTGGCTTGTATTGTGCAAAACCATTGATAAACATACGAGTCAAAGGAACATGCTTATATGAATTATACAATGTCAATGCAGGATTTGATAAACCAGCATTATCAGGATCGCCCGGATCAATTTTGAAGTTAAAAGGTTTGTATATAAGCAATGACTCCAACCAACCATTATACTGTTCGCCACCTCCAACAGTTACAGGACCATCGAGTTCTGTTCTTACAATAGAACCGTTGCCTCCAATCCTCAGTTTGTCATTAGCAGCATACTCCACCTTGTATCTTGCAGAGTAACGCTTGAAACTGTTGTTCTTGGCAATAGCATTCTGCTTTAGATATTCGCCGCTCAAAGAGTAAACCAGAGCATTAGACTTGCTGCTTCCGTTTATACCCAGATTATAGTTTTGAGAAAAGCCTGTCCGCAATAATTCGTTCTGCCAGTCATGTGATTCGTTTTCCTCAAACTCCAAACCATATACACGTACTCTGTCTGGAAGACCGTCACCGTTTTCATCAATACCCCATTCATTACTTGTGGGGAAACGCGAGAAACGATAATCAGCAAACTCCTGTGTCTGCAACATGTTCATACGTTTAGTAGCTGTGCTGAAAGCAAACTTTGCATCAAATGTCACAACTGTTCTGTTTTGAGCGCCCTGCTTAGTAGTAATAACAATTACACCATTAGCACCCGCAGAACCATAGATAGCTGTTGCCGAAGCATCTTTCAATACCTGCACCGACTCAATGTCGGCAGGATTTATACCTGCCAAAGGGTTGTAAACGGTACGTCCTGAAATTGCAGAAGTTGCAACCTCGTTGGTATTAACATCTATCAGCATACCATCAATGACATACAGCGGTTGAGTGCCGGCATTGATAGAGTTGCTTCCGCGAATGGTGATACTCACATCAGAACCAAGCTCACCTGAAGAAGAAGATACGTTCATACCAGCAACCTTACCCGACAGTGCATTAAGAAAAGAACCAGTGTTGTTCTTACGCAAATCGTCAACGTCAACAGTCCCGATAGAACCTGTCAAGTCTTTTTTCTGTAAAGAACCATATCCTATAACCACTACTTGGTCAAGCTCCTTTGCATCTGTTTCCATCACAATATAAAGCTTTTTGGATTTACCAACCTTCTGCTTCACGGTCTTCATGCCAACGCCTGAAAACACAAGCACGGATTCAGAGTTAGGTACAGTCAGACTGAATTTACCCTCTAAATCAGTCACAACTCCATTGGAAGTATTCTCTTCCACAACAGTTATTCCCAATAGAGGAGCTTTAGTGTCATCGACAACCAGTCCCTCTACTTTTTGTTGGGATAACGCATTCAAACTACCAGTAATAAGAATTACCAATGTGATAAAAAACGTTCTCATACATTTATTAATTTAGATATTTTAGTTCTACAATTTAATACTTTTCTCTTCCACCTTCTTATTTCCATCCATTACAACAACTTTCAGTTCTACCTGCTTGTCGTTGTCAATACGAACAAAGGTCCACTCATAAGGAAACTGTGTTCTTGCACTGCGGTCTGTCTTTGAATAGTCTGCAACATATTCCATACTCACGGTATAGTTCTTGGGCAATGCTTTTGCAACATATCCATATACTGAGTCCCAGCCGAAAGGTGAACGTATTCTGAAGAGATAGAGTTTGTTGTTCTTTGCAATATCGATTTCCCTCATTCCATTTTCAACAGGCTTTGTATCGACATGAGTGCATGCCTGCGCCAGAGGGAATGAGAAAAGAGAAATTCCTTTAGGTTCAATATCAGCAGTGAAACTATTGTTCTTCATCTCCACAGCATCGCTCACAACAGAACCTGTCTCTGTGAAGTGATAGATTTCAGCTTCAGAGTTATCGGCAACAAAAGGAACATTGAGTTTAACATCTACTTTCTCTGGATCGTTTCCTTCATTCAATAGAACAAGCCAGAAATTTTCATCGGAAACTCCTGTTACATAGTTCACATTACCTGCTCCCAGTTCTACAAGTCCTTTCTTCATATATAGCTCAACATTGCGGTCGTGAAGAATAGAACCTTTCAGTCCGCCGTATATTCTGTTGTTGAACCACACAAATCCCTGCTGCTTGCCATAAGGGAAGTCTATAACTTTCTTTGAACGCTGTATTGCCTCTGTAATGAGATAGTCCATTGTTAAAGCCAGATGTGAAGGAATATGATGATAATAAAGCGATGTCACATCAGGACCTTTATATGGATAGATTGAATCCAACGGAAGGTCTGTATAACCTGCGGCATAATAACCCGGGTAAGAGGCAAAACGTCCTATAATTGAGTTGCGGGCATAGGTTTCAAAGAAATCAAGCTTATGATTGGCATTCAATCTTAATAAAGACGGTGCCCAGCTCGACATGAACACATGATTAAGGTTATCGCCTTTGGTAAAGAATGTCATGGGCTGTTCAAATCCTAATCCTACCGGGGACAACACATTCTCATCAATAATCTTCTCCTGCACATCGCCCTGCCGGCGTGGATAGCCCAACTTGAATCTCTTGTCTTTCTTCCAGAATATATTGGCATTGCCTGCATACTTTCCGTCTTTATGAATAGTAATTTCATTATTCTGTACCATAGGATAAGAACGCTGACCCGCTATAGTGAAGAATGCTCCGTAACAAGCAGCATTAAAATAATCTCTGTTCTTCGTAACCTCATACAAGTCAATCAAGTCAAACCACTGCGGGTAAACATGCGAATTATAGAACATCCAGTCATAAACTGGTTTTGAAGAATTGTTATACAGTTCATTGTTAATCATATAGTCTGCACCGATAGTTGCTTTTACAAGCCACTTCTCGTCTTTGGTCATCTTGTAAGCTGCCAAATCGCCTGTCCAAGTTTCATTAACAGCATATCCTTTACTATATCGAGGCGAACCGTTTGGCATTGCAACATCAACTATCCAAGGATTCTTGTAGTTAAGCAGCTTATGGAGTGCCTCGAAATGTGCAGTGTTATATTCTGACTTAAATGGTGTAAAGGTATTAACCATAGTTTCTGTTTCAGGGTCATTCTCATTTGGATAACCCCATCTATATCCTTTTCTTGAGAGCATGTATTCAATAGCAGGCAAAGCACGCTTCACATACAAATCCTCGTCTTTAGTTATTATGGCAGCTGATAATAGTCCTAAAGGAGAGGTCTGCACAACTTCTGTTCTCACCTTCGGATTACTTTCAATATCAAGAAATCCCTTCATGTCAGCTTCCCAACCGGAAGCCTCATCAATCTTCATCAAATTAATAATATTGTATATGGCATCATTGAGTGAAGTTGTTTGTGTGCGGTAGTCTTTTACACAGAATATGCTGTCCGACACATATTGCAGGGTATTATGCCACTGTAAAGGCAAAATACCTATCTTGAATGTCTTTCTAATCATCTGACCGCTCGCATAGAACGAATCCTTCATACCAAGAATTGGAGCAAATGCCATCGGCTGAACCTTATGATTAATATTGAGCAGAGAGAATCCCATGTCGTATGCTCCCCAGCTTCTTGAGAAGTCTATAGGATTACCTGTTATGAAACAACTCATGCCTTTTGCCTCAACTATGCTCACCGGCTGTGGACATAATGCCATAGGCAGAAGATTAGGCTTTTCTGGAATTCGCCGAAACTGATACATAGGCGACAGAAGAACATTGCTCACAGATTCTTTGTTCATTTCCTGCAATGCCCCCATGGCAATGCTATAATACTGTGGCTGCTTGGTAATATATTCAAATGTAACATCAAAATGATAATGATTCTTCTTTATCTGCCATGTTGAAACAACTGTGTCATTATCCTCTGTGGCATAATACACTTTCAAGCAGCCATCATTAACTTTCTCCATACTATATGCTTTCAGTCTATACACGCCTCCACTAAGGAATGGATTCTGCATGTCAGCAATATCATAGATAGGATATTTCTTGCCGTCAACATTCAATTCCTTTGGTTTCACACCTGTCCATGAAGTATAGAAAGAGCTGAAGTTTACTCCAGAATTCTTTGCTTTTATCAAGTAAATTTGATTATCCTCTATCTGCTCGTTAAGGCTGACCCACTGGTTATTAACAAGAACCTGAGTTTTATTCAGCAAATCATTACCCGACTGCAAAAACTTAATACGAATGGCACCATTAGATATTTCATTCACAGTTTTACAAGACTCTGAAATTACTCTATAGTCTTTGTCCTTAAGTTCCAACGAATGGTCGTCAACCTTAGCAATTACAGGCTGGAGGATATATCCGCGTAATTGCTTATACGACATGTTATTAGGATTTATCTTACTGTCTTTAGTAAGCAGCACTGCATCAACCCGCGCATAGTTTGCGGCAACATCTTTCAGTCTCAACACATGACTGCCCTTTGTAAGTTTAACTGTTCCCACATTCTCCCAATATAATCCGTCATTACCATGCTTACCTTGGTCTGACAAATCAGTGTCATCTACTATAAGTCTTGATATACGGGTTTTCGGAGACTGTGACTTAAAATCCTTAGTACGCGACCAGAATACATAACTGCCTTCCTCTTGAACAGAAATGACCGTTACAGCATCGGCAGCCACTCCGCCGCCAGTAACCATCAACAAAGATTTATCAAAAGCCTCAGCATCTTTCTCTGTTTTCCAGCCACCAGCATATTGAAACTGCTCTGCTTCAATCATATAGGTCTGCGGATATGCAACCTTTGGAAGAAGAAACAGAAGAAGCAATACAACACAATTATGCATAAAAGAATATTCTTTGTTCATCATTTATTTTCTATATTCAACGCCAGTCAAGATTACCTTATACTCCGATAAAAACATTATCTACATGGCGCATGTTATTAATCATTCTGCATCTTAATAATTCTTATGCCGTAAGGTTCAATAGTATCTTTCACTTGCCTACTCTCCTTACCCAACTTCATATTCATCTCCGAAGCGGCATTACTGCTGTTCATTATAATGAAGAAGCGAGTTTCCTTGTCTTCAGATATTGCTGTCAATACTTCCAAATCAGGATTAGCATTATCAGTCATTTCAGGCTCTAAAACAAGATTTGCTTTCATGCCGTCGATAACACCTGCCTCAAAACCTGTAATCTTGTGAGGACCCACCTTGGGGGTGATGTATCCTCTTGGGAATGATATTCTGCCATTACTCCGCAACTCTGCTTCCGACATGAGATAATCCATAATCCAACCTATCTGCCACCAAGCATGCTGTGGATAGGGAAGTGCTGTCTTATTGAAATGCGACCAATAATAAGAAGCAATGCCTGAACGCTCTTCCACAAAATTATCTCTTCCGTTGGCTGAAGCCCTTGCCATATCAAGGAAAAGCTCATCGCCAGTCGTGCGATAGAGTCTGACAAACATACCCGCAAAACTTGAAAGCAGAATCGGTCCCTGAGGATTGGCAGAGCCGATAACACCTATATGTTCGCACACTAAACCCGACTGGGTATATGCCTGCTGATTATACTGCCTGCCATTCTCATGTACCAGTTTAACACTTTCCGAAGGATGTGTATAAATATAAGTTGTATAGTATTCAGCCACTTTCAGTGCAGCTTCCTTATATTTTTCATTATTTGTGGCGGCATACATATCAAGCAATGCTTCTACAGCCATACCTGTTGCGAAATCAGGAGCAAAGCGAGTGTCGCCGCAAACACCCACAAACTGATTTTCGTTCACTGCATTACGCAAGAACCAATCTGCACCACGCACAGCAGCATTAAGGTATTTCTTCTTACCAAGAACTTTATAAGCCACATACATGCCATAAAACGTAGGACGGAAGTCCTGTAAATCCTGCAATATTGATTCACCAGTGCGTATATCTACTCCAAGCGGCCAGCTGCCGTCTGCACGCTGCATCTTCAACAGCAAATCGGCTGAAGCACGAATGCTTTTCTTCAATGCCTTATCATTCGGCTGGAACAACAACATGTTTGCAACATCAATCAAAGAATAGTAAGTAATGGCAATAGGCTCTATATGCTCTCCCCATTCCTCAACCCACTTCTTACCTTTCCATAGAAAATACTGTCCTCTTGGCGCACCTTTATACTTGCCACTGTCAAACATCTGTTTCAATTTGAAATTCCTCACGTATGGCAGAATATCTCTCTTCAGCACAGAATTATCAGTCAACTCTGCCAACATCCACATAGCACCATAGTCGGCGTTTTTCATGCCGTCACCATCAGCTCCCTTTATTCCGCCGAGATACTCCTGTGCACTTATTGTAACATTATCATATTCTGATTTTATAAAAAGTCGAGGTCCCTCTTCTTCCATGTACTTTAAGATTCTTGCCATTCTGTCAGACAACGACTTCTTGTTTCTAAGATTACGCATCTCATCAAAATGAAAAACATCATATACTGCCTTCTTATACACATCATACCAACCCTTTCTCGAAACAATGATATTATATGCAAACTTCAACGGCTCGCCTTTTTTAAGATATGATTTGGGTGTGCCGATAACGGGATAATACAATAAAGGTGTAAGCTCCGTGTACCCGTTCATGAAGGCATAACCCACATTCCATTCATTGTGTGTATTATTTCCTGCCATATAAGGTTTCCTTGGATATTCACTCGATGGAGCAACACCTATAGTAATGTCATTCGTCTGAATGATAGACACCGGCGTTGTAGCACATTTGTCCTGATAAACCACAGGCATATCAGGTGCACCATGCTCATAGGCATAAGAAGAAATAAAGTCACTGTTAATCCTTTCAGCATGTACATATCCGGGAATGACAATCTTGAAAGGCTTCTGCTTATCGGCATTAAGAATATCACGCGTTGACAGAGAATAATATCCATCTCTACGGGGAACAATCGTTTGGTTAACTCTCAACATACTTCCTTTTATCTCAAACTCAAGTGCGATGTCGGCATACTCATTTCCGCCTTTCAGTATTAACGGATTGGTAGAAACAACCTCATAATAATCTATTACACTCTTCAGACCTGCATTGAGAAGCGATGCTCCTGTCACATTATTCAGCCATGCACGCCGTGGATAAATGAAATATTCTTCAGGAAAATGCACACCCTTTGAAGTGTTGAACGTATCAACAGTATTTACAGAGAATGCACTGCCGCCGTATATGCAGGTCTGTCCGCCAAGTTTCAACGACACAATACCTTCAGAAGTATGCAACAGCAATATTCTGCTGCCTTGTTCGTAGGCAACACTGTTGATTTGCAACTCTTCAGAAGCCCATGAAGACATTGATAATAAAAGGCATATCGTAGTGATTAATATCTTTCTCATGTGCAAAAGTATTACTTAAACTGAATTCCAAACAACGAAACGGGTGTATTGCAAGAAGAATTAGTTAATCTTATTTGCAGTTTGTTAGTAACGATTCTTTCATCAAACGTAATTGAAATCATAGCTTGATGATTATCCGTAATACGATGTATAGTCTCGCCATTCAACAATATTTCTATATTATCAACACAACAGGGCATCCTGTCATCATAATGCCCCCATTGAACTGACTCCATAGGGTGGTCATAATCAGGATCTGCAAACAATATCAATCCGTTAATCTCTTTTTGCTCTTTCCACTTAAATGTTATTAGAGGTCTGTCATCATAGATGTCTGCAACCCACGCATTAGGTTTCTCTACAGGGCGATAAGTAGTAGTTCTCATGTTTTCAGCATCAAAACATGCAAGACCATGAGTTATCTTCATTGCTATGTTATAGCTGTCGGGACGACGCTCGGGACACCAGAACTCAAAACTCTCAACACCAATATCAGCAATCGGTTCTTGTTTTCCAAAGTTAGAAACAGCCGACAGCGATTTGTTAACCACAGACAATATGCCGCTTATCAATGTTGTTGAGCTATATACTTCAACATCATTATTCTTCATAAAACATACGAAAGCATAACATTGATGCGGAATTTCTACATCAAAGTCGAGAGTTATATTATTCTCACCTTCTGATAATTCTATTTCCTTTGTTTCCAAAGTCACATCAGGAGTGTGGTTGAAACATTTGCTGCTTATTCTCAACTCAACCCTCTGCATTGTTTTCTTCGAGGCTTTAAGTTTTACTGTCATTGCAGGAACATTTCCTTTCTGCAATGGCAGCATTTGGGCAACAGAATATGATAGCATCTTCCAGCCACCGTTAAATGGAATCTCATTCAATACAAGTGAAGAAGAAACATTTATCTCTGCTTCTTTCAACAAAGTATCAGAACTTTCTATACATGTCTGTGGGATATATACTCCATTTCTATTCAGAACCATTTGAAATGCTTTCATCTTCTCCATTTCCATCAATTCTCTTGGTGAACATTGGTTTTTCAAGCAGAAAGCGGCAGCTGTTCCAACCACTTCTCCACCAGCACCACATGTAGCCATAACCCGTGTTGAAGCAAAAGCCACATGCGAAGCACTTATAATACGTCCAGCAAGAAATACATTATCCAAATCAGGAGTTATATAACAACGATATGGAATAGGATAAACTCCCTTTGAATGCCACTGGTTGCAGGCATTCTTTTGAGAACTGAAAACACCGTCGGCAGGATGTAAATCCAACGACCAACCACCATGGGTCACTGTATCATAATGACTCTTCTGCTCTATAACATCTTTCTGAGTCAGCATGTAGTAGCCAATGAACCGCCGGCTCTCTCTCTTGCCGGGAATTGCTCCCACCCACTCCAATGTCAGATTTTCGGCTTCAGGATACTTACCAGAGTTCTTTATGTAATCCCATATTCCATACAGAACCTCCAAGAGTTTGTATTTCACATTTTCTGTCTCACGAACAGTATCCATGCGTCCGCCATATTCAATCCACCAATACTTGCAACCGGTTTGTGTAGGACTGAAATATTCAGGATTATTAACTCTGTTTATATGCTTCTCAACCTCCCAGCGCTTCATAGCAAAGTCAGGAGCAACATATTTGACAGGCTGTCCTGCATCTTTATTATAGAAGAATATCGTATGACCTAATTTCTCACCGTATTCCTTCCTGTTTGGTGCAAACTTCTCATCATATTCTGATGCATCCTCAGCTCCTGACCGGAAAGAGGCTCCAGCCAAATACGCCAATATACCATCACCGGTAGCATCACAATAATACCTTGCCTTAAACTCATATTTCGTCTCATTCTGTGGATTATAGGCAGAAACAGAATCTATATTCTTTTCGTCTTTCTTCTCTATATCATATATAATGGTATTAAGAAACAGAGAGATATTCTTCTCAGCCAGTACTTTGTCGAGAAGCACCGTGTCGAATATAATAGGATTACCTTCCTTGTTTCTATATGTATTCTCTATCAATATCTCGTTCAAGATACCTCCTTCACGTGCCCAGCGATTATTGTTTCCCATGTGCGAAGTAGCTCCCAATATCCACAATCTCACCTCGCTCGACGCATTACCACCCAACACAGGACGGTCTTGCACTAAAGCAGTCTTTAAGCCCATACGAGCCGCAGATATAGCCGCACACACTCCAGCCATACCTCCACCGGCAACAAGAAAATCAACATCAATATGCACTTTATCAAGCGAACGCTTTTCCTTTTCAAAGAATTCCTCTATCATAGCAAAACAATTATTTTCTTCTTTTCAACTTAACAACAGCAAGTCTTGTCAGTAAAATACCTATCAAAACAAAAACAACACCAGTACATGTCACCAGAATATTATGATTGGACGCCAACAAACCCAACACGAAAATTGACGAGCCCACAAATGTTATGCCCATGCCAATAATCTTCATACTGTATGTGTTTTCTCTTTTCACATTATCTATTTCTTCAGCCGACACTGTCACACGTTTCTTGTTATTCTCATTCTCCCATGCCTTATAGTTGTCAAACATGCTTGAATGCTTATTCATCACGAAATAATAAATCTCAAAAGCCGACATCATAACCACAGGCATCAAACTTCCAAAGAGCATCTCCTCAGTCCTGTCAAAAGAGAAATCAAATATCACTGGAGACAAAAACTTGAAGAATCCGTTGAACAACAGACTTACTATAGTTGTGGTCAAGACAGAGAATCCCGTCTGCCGCTTTGAGAAAAGAGTCCACATCACAGGCAGATAAAGAGGTACACCCGTCAATGCAGCAAGACTTATCACAACATTCACAACACCGCCCATATACTGAATCATAAGAGCTATCAATATACTTATTACACCAAAAGCTATAGTAGAGAAACGGGCAACAGTCATAAGATGCCTCTCCGAACTCTCAGGACGCAGCTTCCTATAAATATCATTAGTAACAACACCCGATGCTATGTTCAACTTTGAATTCATGGCACTTGTTGTGGCAAATATCATTCCGCCGACCATGAGTCCTAATATTCCTTTTGGAAGCACTTCCTTACACATCATCAAATATGCACCTTCCGCTCCCATTACATCAAGCGAAGGATTAAGCAGATAGTAAACCATAGGAGGAAGCATCCACAAAACAGGGTTTATAAAATATAGAACAGCAAAGAACCAACCCACTTTCCTTGAGTCAGAAGCAGTCCTGACACATGTGAAACGCTGAACATAAGCCCAGTTGCCACCAAGGAAAATAGTGTTATATATACCAAAAGCAATAATGAACAACAGAGTGTACTCGTTGTTTGATATATTGAAATATCTTTCTGGAATCATTGTCAGGAAGTTTGAAATACCATCTACTGTCTCCAACGACAATGGCACCACTATGATAATTGCCGCCATAAGAATTATGAACTGCAATATATCTGTAGAAACAACAGCCCACAAGCCACCTGCCGATACATACATTATACAGAATGAACCTAATAATATAATGCACAGATTCAAGTCCAAACCTGTTGAAACCTCTACTATCTTGGCAACAGGATAAAGAAATGATGCTGTCAAAAACAAAGATATGAACAAGAACAGGAAAGTGTAAGTCTTCTGCACCGGCACTCCCAAACGCTTGTCAATATACTCAGCAACAGTAAGAGAACCTGTCTTGTGCCAACGAGGCGCTATAAAAGTGCCGACAATCAAACCGGCTATTGCCATTGTCCACTGTATGCTTATAGAAACCCAGCCATACAGATAAGCTACAGAACCCCACACAACAAAAGTACCTGCCGAGAAGAAACTCATAAACAACGACAGTCCACTCATCTGCCAAGGAACAGCTCCACCTGCAGCAAAGAATGATGTCATGTCCCTGCCCTTCTTGGAAAAAGCCATGCCTGAAGTCAATACACCTACTGTAAGCAATACTACAACAATAATGTCAATAAGACTCATACTACGTTTTGATTTTTATAGTTTAAAGTAAAATTACGTAACAAAGGTACAGCTGAAACAAGCATACTGCAATACACTTTTATGATTATTACCGTAAACGTTTACAATTATTGCACGTTGCATAATAACCTGCAAACACCATTAATATTATATAAGGTGAAGATTTCATAGCTCATTTTGTAGGGTGCAACATCTATGTGTAGTATTGATGTACACTAACTTTGAATACAATAAAAATTTTACCGGAAAGTAATAATAACAATTATCACTGTGTAACAATAGTTATTGTTAGCTTGTAAGGATAGTTATCGTTAGAGTGTAAGAATAACTATCGTTAGTGCATAAGAATAACTATCATTAGTGCATAAGAATAACTATCGTTAGGTCTTAAGAATTGTTATTCATAAAACTTATGAAAAGTTTTCTGCAAAATACAATGAATTAATTTGTGGTTAATGGGGTTACTAAAAACCTCTGCGAGCAGTATCGTCATACAATGTCTGTAGAATAGCTCTGCCTGTTTGAGCTCTCGATATTGATGACGATGGTGATTCTCTGACAGGTTTATTGGTTGTGAGGTCAATAGTAGTAAATCCTGATTCATCGAAATATGTCATGTCAACCTTTGTGGTATGAAAAGCTGAACGACGTGTGTAAGTACTGCTAAGCACATTGCGGCTGAAGAGAAAATCGGAATGTGAAATGCCCAACTGTCCAAGCAATGTTGCAGCAATGTCAGATTGATTCATGAGTATGTCAATATTGCGGCTTTCAGAAACAGCTCCACCTGCAAAGACAAGCGGAATATGAATGACTTCAGGACTTGAGAATGAATATTCCGAAGAAGATAGAACGCCGTGGTCGGGTACTATAATGATGAGTGTGTTCTTCCACAAAGGTAGTTTCTTGAGTTCGGAGATGAAAGTGCCAATACAATGGTCGGTGTAGGCAAAACTGTTCTCTATCTTTTTCTCTAAACGTTTATACGGCACGTCCCATGGTTCATGGCTTGAGAGTGTCATTATCTCGGTAAACCAAGGAACATCGTTATTGCGCGACTTAATATCAATAAGAACTCGGTTGAAGACATGCTCATCGGGCGCTCCCCAGTTTGACTGGCGTTCCTTACGGTTGAAATCTTTGTCGGAATATGTCTTTTGAAAACCATTCTGAAGCATAAAACCGCCCATATTAGTAAACGAAATATCACCACCATACCAGAAATCAGTATTGTAACCATGATTTCTTAGTGTCTTTGCTATACCTGGCAACGACTGACTTTTCTCTGGAATTTTCATCAATGAAGCTGTAGGCAGACCAAGCCAACCGCTGTTTATGCTCACAAGACCGCGATCAGTTCGGAAACTGTTTGCCTGACAATTACTGAACAATATGCCTTCAGATGCCAGTTTGTCGAGATTTGGAGTTGCTCCTGAATCAGAACCTAAACAACCTGCAATATTGGCTGAACAACCCTCCCACACGATGAGTAATATGTTGGGACGACGTGTGTTAAGAATTGTATCGGTTGTTAAACCGCCGGTATTGTATATTCCTTTTACAAGAGAAGCACGCTCGCTGTCATCGGAATAGTAATGAAACTCCTTGCTGAAATCCTGCTGATGTGCCATTGAATAAAGCATGTTGAATACAGGATTAACAGATGAGTGATTTAGAAACTGCTTGTCAGAATAATATGCATTCGACACATTTGCAGTTCCATTGCCCACTCCTCCACGTATAATTATAAACAATAATGCAGTTAAAGGCATCATTACAAGCGATACAAACTTATTATGCACAGGAGATAATACCGATTTTGGTAATACCTTATATATAATATAAAGGTAGGCAAAAAGAAGAATAAGAAATGTAAGAATACAGAGAATTATAAACCAAAGATTCACGCTTGCAAGGGCATCGGCAGGCTTGTCGGTATAGATAAATACTGTAGTATCGAGCTTGAAATGCCAGAATCCATACATCACTGTATCAGCAACGAATATGAGTGTTGTCAGGAAAGTTATCAATATATAATAAGGAAAGAGAACTCTTTGCAGGTTTATTCGCACGAAATATGTTGCACAAAGAACAAGAAGCGGTACAACGAGAGTATAACCTGTAACCGTCATGTCGAGCTTAACAGAATGTAAAACAACTGACAGATAATCAGAAATGCCTATAGTATTGTCTATACCACTGTTGTATATCATGAATAATGTTTTTTGACTCATGAAAATAATCATAGTGACAACAAACAGTTTTAGCAATAAATATACTCTTGAGGACTTCATATTAAAAAAATAGTTTACATACAAAATTACAACTAATTTATATTATAAACAGCAAGAAATAAGTATTTTTTCGTTATTTTACATATTACAGTTAAAGAACAAGGCATTAATGGAATAAAAGGAGTGTAAAGACAAGAAAGGATAATTTTCAACTTAAAATTTGGAGGTTCATTCTTTTTATATTAACTTTGCCGAAAACAAAAAACAATTCAATCATGAAATTTACATCTTTAGCCAATGACATCTTCATCAAGGCAATCAATGACTATCATCTCACAGACAATGTCAATACGCCTATTAACAATCCGTATGACATTGGCTCTATTGAAAGCATGCTATACCAGAAATGCTGGATAGATACTGTGCAATGGCATTTTGAGGATATTATACGCGATCCTAATATAGACGAACACGAGGCACTGCTCCTGAAACGTAGAATTGACAAGAGCAATCAGGACAGAACTGATCTCGTGGAACAGATAGACTCTTATTTCCGTACAGAGAACAGTGATGTCACTCCACTTGAAGACGCTACTATAAACACAGAAAGTCCTGCATGGGCTGTTGACAGACTTAGTATATTAGCATTGAAAATATATCACATGAAAGAACAGACAGAGCGTGAAGATGCTGATGAGGAACATATTCAGAAATGCCGAAACAAACTGAATATTCTCTTAGAACAGCAAGTTGACCTTTCAATGGCTATAGACCAACTTCTTGAAGACATTAAAGCAGGAAGAAAATACATGAAAGTATATCGCCAGATGAAAATGTATAACGACCCATCAACTAATCCTGTACTTTATAAGAAATAACCATTGGAGAAACTGCTGATTATAAGATTCTCTGCCATGGGTGATGTGGCAATGATTGTACCTGTAGTTCAATCATTGTCACAACAATATCCTAACCTGCAAATAACAGTACTAAGTCAACCATTTGCACGTTTTTTCTTTGAGGGAATGGCAGGTAATGTAAAATTCATGCCTGCCGATATAAAGAAAGAATACAAAGATTTCTATGGACTTAATAAACTATACCATTTACTTGCAAAAGAGAATTTCTCTGCTATATCAGACTTTCATGGTACACTAAGAGCAAAGTATATAACACTGAGATTCAAACTCAGATTATTCAAAACAGCAAGTATCAACAAGCACAGAAAAGAAAAGAAACAGCTCATCTGTAAAAAAGGAGAATACTTTCACCAACTTCCAACATCATTTGAAAGCTATGCTGAAGTTCTCAAAAAACTTGGCTATCCAATAGATATAAACTTTCGTTCTATCTATAAAGAAGGAAAAGGAAACTTCAGTACTATATCAGACAGAATAGAAGAAAAGAAAGTAGAAGAAAAATGGATAGGAATAGCTCCATTTGCAGCACATAAAGGAAAAATATATCCAATAGAAAAACTTAAAAAGATTGTCGATTCTCTTCTTGAAAAAAACAGCAAAAGCAAACTTTTCTTCTTTGGTGCAGGAAATAAAGAGAAGGATATTATAAACTTTATCGCCAATAATAATACAAGATGTATAAGTGTTTCTGATGCACTCAAGAATCTGGGTGAGGAACTTATACTCATGAGTCATCTTGATGTGATGCTTAGTATGGATTCATCAAATATGCACTTAGCATCTTTGGTAGGCACTCGAGTAGTATCAGTTTGGGGTGCAACTCATCCTTATGCAGGATTTTTGGGCTGGAATCAAAGTATGAATGATGTTGTCCAGAAAGACATTCCATGCCGTCCATGCAGTATTTACGGCAACAAAGAATGCAGATTTGGCAATTACCAATGCATGGATATTAATCCCGAAGAAATATTAAAACTAATATTAGATTAACTATTTTAAGTTATAACTAATAAGAACTCAGCCGAAATTTAGCGGGAAATAAATAGTTTCAGGCAAGATGATGGCTTTCATAGTGGCTTGGTTCAGTAATGTGCAGTGTTTTATTTTTCCTTTATGTCAATATTATTCCTGATTTTATTATTTCTTGTGCGGACAGACACGGGGTCTGTCCCTACGTATCTCCTTAAACTCAAGTTGAAAGCTCCCCACTAAATTTCAACTGAATCCTAATAAGTTCAAGAAGTTAAGGAAGTTCAAGGATAATACTAAATAACTTAACGACAAAGCATTGAAATATTTAGCAGAAAAACAATAAAATATCTTGATTTATATAAGTTATGAATGCACATAGTAGTATTATTTGTGCAAAAAAACTTGTTTTTTACCTAATTAATTTGTCAGTGTGAATATTTTTTATTTACTTTGCATTCGATTTTGAAATTGAAATTTAATATATAAACATTTTAAAAATTTATTATCATGTCAGAAATTGAATCAAAAGTTGTAGCTATTATCGTTGACAAACTTGGTGTTGATGAGGCAGAAGTAAAGCCAGAAGCATCTTTCACAAACGATCTTGGTGCTGACTCGCTTGACACAGTTGAGCTTATCATGGAATTTGAAAAAGAATTTAACATTTCTATTCCAGATGACAAGGCTGAGACAATCGCTACTGTTGGCGACGCTATTAGCTATATTGAGGAAAATGCGAAGTAATAATCTGAGCATATAAACTTCAATTATTTAATGGTTTATAGTATATAATCTGAGGGCAAAAGCCCAAAGGTTATTAACTATAAACCATAATTTCGTTTTATAAACATTATAAATTATCATTATGGAATTAAAAAGAGTTGTAGTTACTGGACTTGGTGCCGTAACTCCCCTTGGAAATAATGTTGAGGAGACTTGGAAAGCTCTTATAGCAGGAAAAAGTGGAGCTGCACCTATAACACGTTTTGATACATCACTTTTCAAGACACAATTTGCTTGCGAAGTTAAGAATCTTAATGTAACAGATTATATTGACAGAAAGGAAGTACGTAAGATAGACCCATACACACAGTTTGCTATGATAGCTGCTGATCAGGCTATCAAGGATTCAGGAATGGATCTTGAAACTGTTGATAAGAATCGTATTGGTGTTGTATATGGTGTAGGCATTGGTGGTATTAAGACATTTGAGGATGAAATTGGATACTATTACAGTCACAAAGAAAATGGTCCTAAGTTCAATCCATTCTTCATTCCAAAGATGATTGCCGACATAGCATCAGGACATATTTCTATCAAATATGGTTTTCATGGTCCTAATTATGCCACAACATCAGCATGTGCTTCATCAAGCAATGCTTTAGCTGATGCTTTCAACCTCATTCGTTTGGGTAAGGCTAATGTAATTGTAGCAGGTGGTGCAGAGGCTGCTATCACCGAAGGTGGTGTAGGAGGATTCAATGCTATGCACGCTCTTTCAACACGTAATGAATCTCCTGAAACAGCAAGCCGTCCATTCTCAGCAAGCCGTGATGGATTTATAATGGGTGAAGGTGCAGGTTGCTTAATACTTGAAGAACTTGAGCATGCTAAAGCACGTGGTGCTAAAATATATGCTGAAATGGTTGGTGAAGGTATGTCTGCAGATGCTCATCATATTACAGCTTCACACCCTGAAGGTCTTGGTGCTAAGCTTGTAATGTCTGAGGCAATGAAAGACGCTAATCTCAAACCAGAGGATATTGACTATATTAATGTTCACGGAACATCAACACCTGTTGGCGATGTATCAGAGGTAAAAGCTATTAAGGACCTCTTCGGAGACGCTGCTTATAAGCTCAATATCTCTTCTACAAAGAGTATGACAGGACACTTGTTAGGAGCAGCAGGTTCTGTTGAAGCTTTAGTATGTGTTCTTGCTGTAAAGAATGATATTATTCCTCCAACAATTAATCACGAAGAAGGTGATGAAGACCCTGAAATTGACTATAAGCTGAACTTCACATTCAATACAGCACAGAAGCGTGAAGTTCGTGCGGCACTCTCTAATACATTCGGATTTGGTGGACATAATGCTTGTGTAATATTCAAGAAATACTAAATGTTGACTGATATTTTTATTAGAATAAAGCTCCTTTTCCAAAAGGATAAGGAGCTTTATTATGATTTAAAGAATATTATAGGATTCTTTCCAAGAAACATAGAACTATATAAGCAGGCTCTTTTACATAAGAGCATAATGCACAGAAACTCTAAAGGCAAACCCGTTAACAATGAACGATTAGAGTTTCTTGGAGATGCAGTACTTGGTTCTGTAGTTGGAGATATTGTATATCATCATTTTCCTGGGAAACGTGAGGGTTTTCTAACAAACACCCGTTCAAAACTTGTACAACGAGAAATGCTTGGCAAACTTGCTAAGGAAATGGGAATAACGAAGCTTGTTCTTACTTCAGGAAATTCACAAAGTCATAATTCTTATCTTGGTGGAAATGCATTCGAAGCTCTTGTCGGTGCTATTTATATAGATAAAGGTTATGATGCTTGTATGAAATTCATAAAGAAAAGAATACTAAAAAAGCTTATAAACATAGATAAAGTGGCTTACAAAGAAGTAAATTTTAAATCAAAACTTCTTGAATGGTCACAAAAGAACCGCATACTTCTTACATACGAATTAGTAAGTGAAAATAAAGATGAGAACGGAAGTCCTATATTCAGCTATAAAGTTATACTTGAAAATGTGGAAGGTCTTACAGGAAAAGGATTCACAAAGAAGGAAGCACAACAACTTGCGTCGAAGCTTACACTGGAAAAACTCCGCAAAAACAGTAAATTTATAGACTCTGTATTCACTGCTAAATCAGAGCGTACTAAAATGGAAGAAGAACCTGTACTAAATGTTCCTGATATTTCAGAAATTCCTAAAGAAAATAAAGAAGAAACAATAAAGAAAACGAGAAAGCCTCGAAAATCTAAAGTTTCTACAGAAGAAAATAATGAAAATGATATTGTAAAGCATCAATCAAATACAGAAGAAGATGATGATGGCTTGTTTGATTTAAGTTATATTTCTGTACGCGAAAAAAGCAGAGATGAAATAATAGAAGCCGCTGAAACAGCTGCATTCAAAGAAAACTAACAAGTGGAAAAATAGTGGAAAAATTATTATTAAGCCAGTGGAAAAGAAAAGTATTATCCACTGGCTTAACTTATTCCATAGAAATTGTGGATAACCATAATAGTTATAAACAGTATTAATAACTTATTTCCAAAGTTTTCAATATATATATACTTAAAATTTTATAACCGAATATATAACCGAAAAATATAAAAACATATAAAAACATAAAAAGCTGATTTTTGGGATTTTATAATTATATACAACTTGATAATAATTTACATACAACAATAAAGAATGTAAAGATACATAAAAAGTTATGCACGTTTTCCACCTTATATATTCATCATCATATTTTTCTTTTTAAATAAAAATAAAATATAGATGTTGTGTTGTGGATAATTTCGCATTGTGGATTATTATTTGTAATTTTGCATATAGATAAATCAAGTATGTATTTATTTTCTTACCTTATTATATATATCCCATAATATGATAATCACTCTTATAGTACTCATTGTTACAGTCTTAATGTTTGTAATAGGGCGCATACGTGCCGATATAGTTGCTCTTTGTGCACTTTCTGTTTTACTTATTTCAGGTATTCTAACTGCTGAAGAAGCTTTATCAGGATTTTCTTCACTTGTAGTTATTATGATGGTTGGACTCTTTGTTGTAGGTGGCGCTGTATTACAAACAGGATTGGCAAAGGCTGCAAGTCAGAAGATAATGATGCTTTCAAAGGGTAGTGACACACTTATGTTCTTATTGGTTATGCTTACAACGTCGTTTGTAGGAGCTTTTGTCAGCAACACCGGCACTGTAGCGCTGATGATGCCTATAATAGTAAGTATGTCTTCACAATCAGGAGCGAGTCCAAGTAGATTGCTAATGCCTATGGCTTTTGCAAGTAGTCTTGGAGGTATGCTCACACTTATTGGTACTCCTCCTAACCTTGTAATACAAGAATCTCTTGTTAATGGCGGATATGAACCTTTGTCATTCTTTTCATTCTCTCCTGTAGGAATAGTCAGTATAAGTATAGGAATACTTGTTCTTATGCCTCTTAGTAAATGGTTTTTGGATAAGAAAGGAACTTCTTCTGATAAGAATAAGCGTAAAGGAAAAACACTTGAAGAAATGGTTGCAGAATATGATTTACAAAGTAATCTTTGTGCATATCGTATAAATATTTCTTCTAATATTAATGGAAAGAGTGTAGCTGAACTTGATATTCGTAATCGTTATGGGTTGTCTATTGTAGAAATAAGACGTGAGCATACTAACAGGGGAGGAATAATACGCAATATAAAGCAGTCGGTGGCAAGTGCTGATACCGTACTTAATGTTGCTGATATAATATATCTCACAGGTGATAAGAAAGTAATGTCGAAGTTTGCCGAAGATAATTCATTAGAAGAGATTACTACATCAGGTATTAACTTCTATGACATTGGTATGGCAGAAATTGTACTTATGCCTAACTCACGTCTTGCTGATAGTATGCTTAAAGATTCCGGTCTGCGTGAACAATATAATATTAATGTATTAGGAATACGTCGTTATGGAGATTATATAATGAGAGATCTTGCCGACGAAAAACTTAGAGTTGGTGATGTGCTTTTAGTTCAGGGTTCATGGAAAAATATTAATAAACTTGACAGCTTAGAAAGTGAGTGGGTTGTTTTAGGTAGTCCTTCTGAACAGGCTGGTAAGGTTACTCTTAATTATAAAGCACCTGTTGCAGCACTTATAATGTTGCTTATGATATGTATGATGGTGTTTGATTTTATTCCAGTAGCTCCTGTTACAGCTGTCATCATAGCAGGATTACTTATGGTTTTATCAGGTTGTTTCCGTACTGTAGAGGCTGCTTATAAAACAATAAACTGGGAAAGTGTTGTGCTTATTGCAGCAATGATGCCAATGTCTGTTGCACTTGAAAAAACTGGAACATCTGCTCTTATATCGCATAAACTTGTTGAATCATTAGGAGAAATGGGTCCTATGGTTCTATTGTCAGGTATATATTTCACTACATCACTTATGACAATGTTTATTAGTAACACTGCAACAGCAGTTCTTATGGCCCCTATAGCCTTTTCTGCATCAACGCAGATAGGTGTTAGTCCTTACGCATTTCTGTTTGCTGTAACACTTGGTGCAAGTATGTGTTTTGCTTCTCCTTTTTCTACTCCACCCAATGCGTTGGTAATGAAAGCGGGTCATTATGAATTCATGGATTATATAAAAGTAGGTCTTCCATTACAGATTATAATGGGAATAGTGATGACTTTCATACTTCCATTATTGTTTCCATTTTAAAAGGAAGTACCCCCTATGTGTGAATTACTCGACTAAAAAAAAATAAAAACAGTGGTTATATTCTTTATTCTCTAACGGAATAAGTAACTTTGTAACCTTAAAAGCAAAAAATGCGATAATGTTTATAACAAAAGTAGCGCAACTTGTATTTCGTAATCGTCAAAAGCAAATAGCTCTTTATGCAACTGATGCTGTACGTTTACAGCGCGAAGTTCTTAATAATTTATTAAAAAGAGCTGCTAATACAGAATACGGGCGCAATCATTTTTTCAGTGAAATTCATAACTATGATGATTTTGCAAAGGCTCTTCCTGTAAATTCTTACGAGGAACTTAAAGGCGATATTGACCGTATGCGTCATGGTGAAGCTGATATATTATGGCCAGGGCAAGTTAAATGGTATGCAAAGTCATCAGGAACAACTAACGACAAGTCTAAGTTTATACCAGTTACTCCTGAGTGTTTGCATAATGTTCACTATAAAGGAGGTGGAGACACTGTTGCTCTTTATCTACAAGAACACCCTGAAAGTAAGATTTTAGATGGTAAGGGTCTTATTCTTGGAGGTTCACATTCACCTAACTATACGTTGCCCGATTCACTCGTTGGCGATCTCTCAGCTATTCTTATTGAGAATATTGATCCACTTGTAAACTTGATTCGTGTTCCAAGTAAGAAAACAGCTCTGCTTACCGATTTTGAGGTTAAGCGTGAGAAAATAGCCAAAGAAGTGATAGGAAAGAATGTCACTAACATATCAGGAGTTCCTTCATGGATGCTTTCTGTATTACTTAAAGTTCTTGAAGAATCTGGTAAGAATACTATTGATGAGGTTTGGCCTAATCTGGAAGTATTCTTTCATGGTGGCATAGCATTTACTCCTTATCGTTCTCAATATGAGCAGTTAATTAAAAAATCTGGCATGTGTTATATGGAGACATATAATGCAAGTGAAGGTTTTTTCGGTATTCAGAACGATCAAAAGGATAAGTCAATGCTTCTTATGATAGACTATGGAGTATTATATGAGTTCTGTCCTATTGAAGAGATTGATGATAATGGTATGGTAAAAGATACTTCTAAGATAGTACCTTTGCATGGTATAGAACTCTTCAAGAACTATGCCATGATTATAAGTACATCTGGGGGATTATGGAGATATGTCATTGGTGATACTGTAAGCTTTACTTCACGTAATCCTTACAAGTTTATCATTACAGGTCGTACCAAGTCTTTCATAAATGCTTTCGGCGAAGAACTTATTGTTGATAATGCAGAGAAAGGACTTGACTATACATGTAAAAAGACAGATTCAGAAATTCTGGAATATACAGCAGCTCCTGTTTTCATGGATGAAGATGGGAAATGTCGCCATCAGTGGGTGATAGAATTTTCTAAAGAACCTGCTGATATAAACGAGTTTGCGTGTATTCTTGACCAGCAGCTTCAAAGCATCAATTCTGATTACGAAGCTAAGCGATTCAAGGATATTACACTACAGCCTCTTGAAATCATTGTTGCCCGTAAAGGATTATTCAATGAATGGTTGAAGCAGGAAGGTAAGTTAGGTGGTCAGAATAAGGTTCCTCGATTGTCGAATAGTAGAAATATAATTGATAAACTCATAAAACTTAATGAGTAAGTGATTAAGAGAAGTAAGTATATTGTCGTTTTTTCATTATTAGTATCATTGATAATGACTATTGCGGGTTGTGCCAGAATGGGCAGTCCTGATGGAGGTTGGTATGATGAAAAACCTCCTCGTGTCATTCATACTTATCCTTCTGATGGAGCAGTTAATATTAGTCAGAAGAGTATAGCTATTTATTTCGATGAATATATTAAGCTTGATAATCCTACTGAGAAGGTTATTATCTCTCCTCCGCAGATAGAGCAGGCTGATATAAAGAATAAAGGACGTTATATAGTTGTTGAACTTAAGGATTCACTAAAGGAAAATACTACTTATACCATAGATTTCTCTGATGCTATAAGCGATAATAATGAGAATAATTCTATGGGTAATTATACTTATAAATTTTCTACCGGCAATGCTATTGACACTCTTGAAGTAGGAGGATATGTGCTTGATTCTGAAACTCTTGAACCTGTTAAAGGAATACAAGTGGGATTGTATAAACTTGATTCTGACAATGAAAGCGACTCTATTATTATTAATCGTTTCAAGACAGTTCCACTACTTAGAGTTTCCAAGACCGATGAGAATGGCCACTTTTCGGTGAAAGGTGTTCAGGAAGGAAAGTATCGTGTTTATGCTCTTGGCGATATGGACAACAACTTCATGCTCACTCCCAATAGCGGCGAGCAGATGGCTTTCTGGAATGAAATTGTCGTTCCTTCAGTGTTCGACGATTTTCGTCAGGATACAACCATGCTTGATTCGCTGCGCATAAAGAGTATTGACCGTGTTCAGTATAAGCATTTCATCCCTGATAATCTTATGCTTAGAGCTTTTACCGAACCGCTTACTAACCGTGGATTTATAAAGAATGAACGTACTGAGGCTGACAGGTTCACTCTTTATTTCAGCTATGGCGATTCTATCCTACCTGAAATCAAGGGTCTTAACTTTGATTTCAATAATAAATATGTGCTTGAGGCAAGTGCCAAGAATGATACTCTTACTTATTGGTTGAGTGATACAGCACTTGTGAATACTGATTCCTTAGAAATAGAAATGACTTACAGAATGACTGATTCTTTAGGCATTCTGCAACCTCAGACTGATACTCTTATGCTCATTCCTAAAGTGTCGTATGAACGTAGAATGAAGAATCAGCAGAAAGTTTACGAGGACTGGTTAAAGAAGGAAATGAAAAAGAAACGCCGTGGTGAGCCTTACGACTCTATCATGGCACCTGAACCATTGAAGGTGAACATAACGGCAAAGTCGAAATTCGATCCCGACAAGAATATATCAATTGACTTCCCTACTCCATTAATGACAATTGATACAGCAAAGATTCATCTCTATATAGAGCGCGATTCTGTTTGGTATAATTCAAAGTGGGAAATAAGGAATAAACCGAATACAAACATACGCACCTTTGAGATACTTGCTGAATGGGAGCCTGGTATGCAATACAGCTTTGAACTTGACTCTGCGGCTTTTGTTGATATTTATGGTAATGTGAATAAGAAAGAGAAAACAGGGCTTCATGTGCGCAACATGAATGAATATGGCACCTTCCAAATGAATATTCCATCCTTGGCAGGAAAGAATCTTGTAATGCAGCTGTTACAGGATGGTGATAAGATTGTGAAAGAAGAAAAAACAACAACTGGTACAGCAACTTTCTATTATCTCGAAGAAAAAACATATTATCTTCGTGTAATAGTTGATGATAATAATAACGGAATTTGGGACACAGGTCGATTTGACGAGCTGTTGCAACCCGAACAGGTGTACTATTATCCAAAGGAAATAAGTTGTCGTGCAAACTGGGATATTACATCTTCGTGGAATCCTGATGAGAAACCTCTTAACCAGCAGAAACCTTCCAAGCTAAGGAAGAACAAATCTGCAACGAACAAGAAAGCACAACTAAACAAAAACTTACGACGGGCTCAAGACATGGGTATCATGCTGCCTGACCATTTAAGATAACACATTATGAGAAGAATTATTTTTCTTTTACTGCTGGCAGTAAATATGCTTAATGCTTCAGCACAATGCACATATACAAATACAGCAGTAAAAAGCGGTGAGTATATATCGTATAATCTCTATTACAATTGGCAGTTCGTGTGGGTAAAGGCTGGCACTGCTTCTATGTCAACAGTAGAAACTGTTTACAATGGAAAAAAGGCTTTCCGCACTTCGCTGACAACTCGCGGTAACGGCAGACTGGATAACTTCTTTGTACTTCGCGACACTCTTCTTGCCTACTCTACTCTTGACATGGCACCACTCTATTACAGAAAAGGAGCACGTGAGGGAAATTGGTACACTGTTGACGAGGCTTTCTATAACTATCCTGATGGAAAATGCCAAATTAAATTACACCGTCAGAGAAATGACGGCACACACGACTGGACTACAAAAACATTCGACAACTGTGTGTTCGACATGGTCAACATCTTCCAGCGTGCACGTTCGTTCAATCCATCAAGCTGGAAGAAAGGACATGAGGTGAAGATTGATATAACCGACGGAACAAAGATTCTTAAGGCTAAGCTTAAATTCACCGGCAGTGAAAAGGTAAAGGCTGACAATGGAAAGAAATATGATTGTCTTAAATTGTCTTATATAGAAATTGAAGACGGCAAAGAGAAGGAGATAGCACGTTTCTTTGTCACTAAAGACTCAAGCCATATTCCTGTGCGTCTCGACATGTTCCTTAAATTCGGAAGTGCAAAGGCTTTCCTAACTAATATGAAGTTATAATTACTTTCAACATAACCCAAACTAATATGACAAAATCTATTTCTTTTAGAATGATTGTTTTCATTCTTTCATTATTCAATCTTTCAACTATGTCTGCACAAGGTCCTGTGCCAACACCTGCACAGCTGGAATGGCAAAAACTTGAAACCTATGCATTCATACACTTTGGTCAGAATACTTTTAATGATGTTGAATGGGGATATGGCGATGCCGACCCTGCTAACTTCAACCCTTCTCGTCTCGACTGTAATCAGTGGGCAGAAGTATTGAAAGCTGGCGGAATGAAAGGCATTATCATAACTGCTAAGCATCACGACGGATTTTGCCTTTGGCCTTCAAAATATACTGATTATACTATTGCACGTTCGCCTTACAAAGGAGGTAAAGGCGATTTAGTAGGCGAAATGGCTGCCGCTTGTCGTAAGTATGGCTTGAAGTTCGGTGTATATCTTTCTCCCTGGGATCGTCATCAGTCTTTCTACGGACAGCCGGAGTATATTGATTATTTCAAAAATCAGCTTACCGAACTCCTCACACAGTATGGCGACATCTTTGAGGTTTGGCTCGATGGTGCCAATGGTGGCGATGGATATTACGGCGGAGCATGCGAGAACAGAGTTATCGACCGTCGCACTTATTATCATTATGACGAGATATTTGCACTTATTCATAAGTTGCAACCTAATGCTATAATATTCTCTGACGGTGGTCCCGGTTGTCGTTGGGTAGGCAATGAAAGCGGCATAGCAGGCGAAACAAACTGGTCGTTCCTGCGGGGCGGCGAGGTATATCCCGGATACCCTCAGTATAGAGAACTTACTTTCGGTCATGCCGACGGCACAGACTGGATTCCTGCCGAGTGCGACGTTTCAATTCGCCCGGGTTGGTTCTATCATGAAAAAGAGAACGACAGAGTATGCACACCAGCTGATTTGTTCGACCTCTATCTAAAGAGCGTAGGTCGTAATGGCAGCTTCCTGTTGAATGTTCCACCAACAAAGGAAGGTCTTATACACCCTATAGATGCCGTCTCGCTGGCTGAATATAATAAACTTGTTACTTCTACCTTTAATACTGATTTGCTCTTAGAGGCGAAAGTTAAAGGCTCTTCCAACGCTTCAAAGGCATCTGCCGCTGGCAATGTGCTTAGTTCCGACTATGACAAATACTGGTCGCCAAAGACAGGTGATGCCAAACCAATGCTTACATTGAAGTTGAAGAAAGAAATAGAAGTTAAGTACTTCATGCTTCAAGAGTATATTCTTAAAGGTCAGCATGTATCACGATTTGCTGTAGAATACAAAGCTTCAAACGGCAGTTGGATGCCCCTGCCGACTACAGAGCAGACAACCACCATTGGCAATAAGCGTATTCTGCCTTGCAAGCCATTCAAGGCAAAGGAGTTCAGAGTAAGATTCATTGAGTCTAACGGACAGATTTATATTACTAAGCTCTCCGCTTTCTAAAGCCCTGCAGCGTGATAACGAAGTTTCTTATTAATTTCTTTCAGTTTATAAATAATCCACTATCAGCCCTAAGAGTCGGCATTTGCCAACTCGGTGAGAGGGGTTGACCCCAGTCGGTGAGTGAGGTTTTGCCCGATAGTTAGTGGGCATAGTGCCCATTAGTTAGGCAGTAACTATTAAAGTACCTTCAATGTTATGATTGGGTGTAAAATAGCGTGTAATACAAATTATCCCAAATCGTCGTTACAGACAGATTTGGGATAAAAATATTAATGCATAAGCTGATTATGCCATGTTTATTCCATGCACTTCAGGTTCTTTTCTAACTGGGCAACCGAACTTGCTCCTACAAGCACACTTGTTACTCCCTTTTGTTTTAGAATCCATCGCAGAGAATGTTCTGCCAATGTTTGTCCTACTTCCTTAGCCTCATTATTCCAGTTATTTAGTTGTGCTATGAGTTCGGGTGTTAGGGTTGCTTTGCGCAGAGTGAAATCTTTTGCCATTCGTGAATCTTGTGGTATTCCATTAAGATAACGGTCGGTAAGGAGCCCTTGTGCCAATGGTGAATATGATATGAAGCCTACTCCATTTTCAGCACAGAAGTCGAGTATTCCCTCTTCTTGCGGCTTGCGGTCTATCATGTTAAGTCGTCCCTGATATATGAGCAGTGGCACATCATGGGCTTTAAGATACTCATAGCCTTTCTTTAATGGTTCAAGCGGCCAGTTGCTTATTCCTACATAAAGCGCCTTTCCTGAACGAACTATGTCAACAAGTGCCTGCATAGTCTCCTCTATTGGAGTATTGGGGTCGTATCTGTGGCTGTAGAACAAATCTACATAGTCGAGATTCATTCTCTTAAGGCTTTGGTCTAAGCTGGCGATAAGATATTTCCTGCTGCCCCAGTTGCCGTATGGACCCTGCCACATGTCATATCCTGCTTTACTTGAAATGAATAGTTCATCTCTGTATGGACGGAAATCATCTTCCATAAGTCTGCCCATTGTTTCTTCAGCACTGCCGTATGGCGGACCATAGTTGTTGGCAAGATCAAAGTGGGTTACTCCTTTATCGAAAGCATAATGGCTTATAGCTCTGCTTCTTTCGTAGGGGTCATGTCCGCCGAAATTGTGCCAGAAGCCAAGACTCAGCTTTGGTAATAGCACTCCCGACTTACCACAACGTGTGTAGATTCTGTCACTACGGTCGTATCTGTCAGTAGCTGCAATGTAGTGTCCTTTTAAGTCCATTTATCTATTAATTTTAGTAAATGTTCTACAGCTTCCTCTTCGGGAATGCCTGTTTCAATGCATTCCTGACCTTTATAGAGCGATATTTTGTTATTTCCTGCTCCTACATATCCGAAGTCAGCATCAGCCATTTCGCCGGGTCCGTTTACTATACAGCCCATGATTCCTATCTTAAGAGTGCTTAGTTTAGGATTATGCTTCGATGCATCTTTGACGGCTTCCTTTATTTTTGCTATTGTTCCTTGCAGGTTATAGAGAGTACGTCCGCAGCCGGGGCAGCTTATGTATTCTGTTTTTGTGAACTTAATTCTTGCAGCCTGTAGTATGGAATCGGCAAGTTCTGTCTCTTCCCTGCCATTGTTTGTGATTACAAGATTATGTGCCTTGCCGTCGATTAGCAACGCTCCTGCAGCCATTGATGCCTTAATCTGTAAGTCTTCGGTATTGTCCTCGTTGAATGAAAGGTGTAGAGTGTCGTTAGTAATTTCTGCATTCTGCCGCTTGTCTGCACATTCCTCGATGAAGGCAACGAGTTTCTTAGCAACAGGAATCTCATATTCCGGTTCTTCAGATAGACTAACACGTATTGTATCGCCTATTCCCTCAGTCAGCAATGCACCAATTCCCACTGCCGATTTTATGCGTCCGTCCTCACCTTCACCGGCTTCTGTCACTCCCAAGTGAAGCGGATAGTGCATATCTTCCTTCTGCATGGCTTTTACGAGAAGTCTTACCGAATGTACCATTACTACTGTATTGCTGGCTTTAATAGACAGTATAACATTGTTGAAGTTCTCGCGCTTGCATATTCTAAGAAACTCAAGACAACTCTCTACAATGCCTTTAGGCGTGTCGCCGTAGCGGTTTCTTATGCGGTCGGAGAGTGAACCGTGGTTTACTCCTATGCGTATTGCTGTATTGTTTTCCTTGCATATATTGAGAAAAGGAGTAAATCTCTCGTCAATCTTGCTTAGTTCAGCAGCATATTCCTCATCGGTATATTCCTGTTTTATGAACTTTCTTGCAGGGTCAACATAGTTTCCCGGGTTAACTCGCACTTTCTCACAATTATATGCTGCCACATCAGCCACATTGGCATTGAAATGAACATCAGCCACAAGCGGTGTGTTGTATCCATCGGCTTTTAGTGCATTGCCGATGTTTTTCATGTTCTCAGCCTCTCTCCTACCCTGTGTTGTAAGTCGCACCAGTTCGCCTCCTGCGTCGATAATTCGCTTGGCTTGTGCTGCTGAAGCTGCAGTATCATTTGTGTCTGTAGTTGTCATTGACTGTACTCTTATTGGATTGTCTCCACCTATGAGTAAGTCTCCAACTCTGACTACAGAACTAATTCGTCTTGAAATCATATTTTATTTCTGCTAAGTCTTTATTTGCCTTCTCTATTTTCTCACCAAGTGTAGATTTATATTGAGCCACTTTCTCTGCCACTGCATCGTCGGTAAGAGCAATCATCTCGCATGCAAGAATTGCAGCATTGAGTGCCCCGTTCACACCAACAGTGGCTACAGGTATGCCTGGAGGCATCTGTATGATTGACAGCATAGCGTCAAGTCCGTCGAGCATTCCCTTGATTGGAACTCCAATTACAGGCAGAGTAGTGCTTGCCGCAATTACTCCAGGCAGAGCAGCTGCCATACCTGCTGCCGCGATAATAACTTTTATGCCTCGTGCCTTTGCTCCTTTGGCAAAAGTCTCTACTGCATCTGGGGTGCGGTGAGCAGAGAGAGCATTAACCTCAAACGGAATCTGAAGGTCGTTAAGAAACTTACAAGCTTTTTCCATAACGGGCATATCGCTTGTTGAACCCATTATTATGCTTACAACTGGTGTCATATAAAGAGTATTATTAATATTGAAATTACTAAACCTAATGCATATCCTACTATTACCTGTGCAAGGCTGTGCTGACGAAGGACAAGGCGTGACGAACCCACAAGTCCTGATATTATGAGTGCTAAAGACAGCCACCAAAGCAGATAAAAGCCAAAGTATATGCTGAAAACTATTAATGTTCCTGTCACTGCACCGATACCTGCTGAATGGGTGGAAATCTTCCAGCCCATATTGATAAAGGCACATATAAGTTGAACGCTGAGAGCTATTACAAGAACAGTACTTATTACGTGAGGAATATGGAAATAGTCCATTATGTAATAGCAGGTGAAGTATGACAGTATGGAAACGATGTAAGGCACTACTCGGCGTTCGCGCTGACTGAGCTGAAACAGTTTCCAACCGTGGTAGTTGCGGTAAATTCGTATTATGATAGTAGGCAAAAGCACGGTGAATAGATATACAAGCCCTATTATCGTGAGCTTGTATGACAGTGGAAGCATGCTGAGATAACTGAACCAGAACAGCATTATTAATCCTACCAAAGGAAGGTAAAACGGATTAAAAACGAGGCTTAATGTACGTGCTGCTATAATAAGTTTCTTCTCCATAATGTTTTTATCAACTCTTTCTCAATGTTGATTTGGGTATTCCAAGCTGGTCTCTGTACTTTGCAATAGTTCTTCTTGCTACAGGAAATCCCTGCTTGGTCATTATCTTCACAATGGCAAGGTCACTGAGAGGATGCTGTTTGTCCTCGTTGTCAATAACTTCTTTAAGTGCTATTTTAATCTTTCTTGTTGACATTTCCTCGCCTTCTTCATTGGTGTAGCTGTCGTTGAAGAAGAAGCGAAGAGGAAATGTGCCCCATCGGGTTTGTGCATATTTATCATTGCTCACCCTTGATATTGTTGAAATATCTAATCCTGTTGCGTCTGCAATATCCTTTAGTATCATGGGGCGGAGGTCTGACTCGTCGCCTTCAAGGAAGAATTTGCGCTGCCAGTTTATAATAGCCTGCATAGTTAAGTACATAGTATACTGTCTTTGCTTTATTGCACTTATATATGATTTGGCTTTTTCCAGCTTACTTCTTAGATAGTTCATTGCTTCTCTGTCAGAACGGTTTAGAGTGCCCTCCTCAACATTCCGATAGTTGTTCATCATCTCTTCAAATGATTCAGATACCGTAAGATTTGGCAGATTGCCATTGTTTATGTCGAAATATATCTCTCCGTCGTCAGTTGTATTTATTATAAAGTCGGGAGTAATCTGCTGAAAATTTCTTCCTATAGTCTCTCCCATTGATGCTCCGGGCTTTGGATTGAGCTTGCGCAGTTCATTGATAAGAGTTTCCATTTGTGTGTCGTTGAGTTTCATAGTCTCCTGCAGACGACTCCAGCGTTTCTTTGTGAATGACTCGAAGTAATGGTCTATAACCATGAGCATATACTCTTTAAGTTTGTCGTCGTTTTTTCTTTCTACCTGTAAGCGCAGGCATTCCTGAAGTGAGCGTGCTCCTATTCCGGCAGGGTCAAAGCCTTGTAGAATCTGTAGTACTCTTTCTACATCTTCAGTATTGGTGTCTATATATTCGTAAATAGCAAGTTCATCAGCAATAGTAGCAATATCTTTTCTAAGAAGACCATCATCATCAAGACTTCCTATTAGATATTCCATAATGTTAGAGTCAGTCTCTGAGAGTTCCAGTTCACCCATCTGTTCATTAAGTTTGTCAATGAATGATTCGGTGTCTCCATAGATAAATTCTTCGTATTCGGCAGAGTCATGATAGTTGAACCCTTCATTTGAGTTCATATCATCGTCACTTCCCATATTTTCAAGAGCTTTGTTAAGTTCTTCCTGTCGCTCTTGCTGTTCGTTAAACTCTTCAGAATTGTCGTTATCGTTATTTGCTTCGTTGTTTATGTCATCAAAATTATCATCGTTATAGTCTTCTTCAAGAGCAGGATTATCATCAATCTCGGCAACTACATTGTTCTCTAATTCTGTTAACGACATTCCCAACAACTTAACTGTCAGCAAATGATGCTGAGTAATTCGCTGTTGCTGCAGAAGCTTTTGCTCTTGTATTTGTTTCTGACTAAGCTTTTGATGCATTATTTGAAGTATTCTTTTAGTTGTGCGGCAAATACAGAAAGTTTCTCTATATCGTCATTTCCAAATTTGTTCCAAACCTCTTTGCATGGTTGCAGAAGTGGATCTGATATTGTTTCTTCTTTGTTTAGATAAGGGTCGCAGAATCTAAATACTTCCATAACACGTAGAATCAGTGTTACTTGAATCTTTAGTTTCTTTGCCAATTTTTGTATTTCCTCTGTATCTTTCACCATAGTTGTTGGTGTAAGTTGGAAATACAGGTCGAGGATAATTATCAAGTGAACAGGCATGAGCAGCGGCTCTTTATCTAACGGACGGAAATTAAGTTCCCACGATTCGTTTGTTTCTATATCCTGAAAATATTTTCCTGCAGTGCCGTATCCCTGCTTCTCTTGAAGTATCTTAACAGCTTTACTTAGTTTTTTTGTACTTTTATATTCCTCCCATAGCTGTTGCATGAAAGGTGTATCAAGTTTTCTAAGCTCCATCATTTTTCTGTGCAGCTCTTGAGGAGTTATATGCAGGTTGAGTGCAATTTCTATCAGTCCATGCGAATATATAGCTTTCACACCTTCAGGTTTCTTCTTGTAGAGATGAATAAGCAGTGGCCAGTATTCGTCATTCCATTTCATTGCCTTCTGAATATTAAGTTTTAACTGTATGTTATCATTGCTCGTAGGAATCGAGAATGTTGGTATAGTATTTTCTGAAATCACTCCATCGGTAGTAAGAGCCTTGTACTGGTTGTATAGGCAGTGTGGCTTCTTCTTCATTGAGCAGCACTTTTATCCATACATCTTTGTCTTTAGGATTCTTTCGATAGAATATTATCTGAATGTTACACCCCATTGGGAATATCTTATAGTTACGCCAGTTTTTCTCTGTTAATTGGCTTGGGTGTAGTTTATTGCCGTTTCCATTCAGATTTAACAGACATGTCAATGGCATAACCATCGTCTCATGACCGAACCGGAGTGTTGCCCCCGGTTTGTTAATGGCAATACAAGAATCAGCCTCTTCAATCATTTTCTTTAGCAGATTGCGCTGTGAGAAAGGTTGTGTACCACCATTGAGAGTACTTGAAGCGTATGTCATAAACCACCCTATGTTCTTGTGTTCCCACAGAGAGTATATCTCGTCTTTGTCAAAAAGATCGTAGAGTGACAGCTTATGACGAATTTCAGAGTTCTGAACAATACCGGCAAGATTGAATATGTGATTATAGAAATCGAACTTATTGACATTGTCGTTTACCCAACTCTCGCTGTTGAATATTCTTCTTATGAAATTCTCAGGGTGCAGATTATCTCTTTCCCAGTTGCTGTAATAGTTCTTAGTCTCGTCATTCCACTTCTTCGAGGTAAGTTCCTTGTCGTCGAAATTCATGTAGTACATGTCGTGTTCGCTGGCATCATGCTTTATTCTTAATTTAGGATTCTTGGCAGCAAACACTTGTAGTTCATTCTCCATTGACAATATACATCTTATTACTATTGTGCTCTTTGCATCAATAGTGACATCGCCGGCAAAGACTTCAGGAAATCTATTGAACATTCTTTCTGCTATTTCCCTGTGCTGTAGTGCTCCAAGTTCCGTCAATTCACCTATTCGGTTATTGCTTTCGCTGCTCATCAGTTGCACTTTGTTAAGCAGTTCAACACCTTTCGGTGTCAACACACCTGCTGTTTCTGCTTTTTTAAGTATGTAGAGTGGTTTTGTATATTCTTCCTTGTCGCATAGATAGCGTGAACCATGACGTCCGTAATGGCTTATGTAGAAAGGTTTTTTATCCTTTGGTGCAGGGGTTAAAACCTTTGTTGGTGTAGGATAAGCAAGATAGTTGCTGCCCGAAAGACAAATATTATTCAGAATCTCCTCTCGTGCTGTCTGCGCCCATAAACTGCCGGCAAAAAATAAAGCAAGAAATGCTATTGTCAATTTTCTCATAATGTTCAGTTTATGCATTCATGTGCAAAGATACTACTTTTTCTTTCAACAATGAAATATTTTTCGTAATTTTGCTGGCATAAAAAGTAAAAAACTTATGGTAAAAACAGAAAGTAATCTCACTCCAATGATGAAGCAATTCTTCGATATAAAGACAAAGCATCCCGAAGCATTGCTTCTTTTTCGTTGTGGTGACTTTTATGAAACATATCATGACGATGCCATAGAAGCTTCTAAAATTCTTGGAATAACTCTTACTAAAAGAAATAATGGGGCTAACAGCGAACCTACTGCTATGGCTGGATTTCCACATCATGCACTTGATACTTATCTGCCGAAACTCATAAGAGCAGGCAGGAGAGTGGCTATTTGCGACCAGTTGGAAGACCCTAAACTCACTAAGAAACTTGTAAAAAGAGGTATTACCGAACTTGTTACTCCAGGTGTTGCCATGGCAGATAATGTGCTCAACAACAAGGAGAACAACTTTCTTGTTGCCCTGCATTTCGGAAAAGGAGCATGTGGAGTAAGCTTTTTAGATATTTCAACGGGTGAGTTCCTTGTTGACGAGGGAACTCCCGATTATGTTGAAAAGCTACTTGGCAACTTCCAGCCAAAGGAGATTCTCTACAATGAGCATAGCAAAAAGGATTTCCTAAAGTTCTTCGGTACACGCTATTGCATATATGAAATGGAGGACTGGGTGTTTACAGAACAGACTGCAAAACAGAAACTTACAAGTCAGTTTAAGACTCGTAATATGAAAGGATTTGGCGTTGACCACCTTAAGAACGGACTTATTGCGGCAGGAGCCATTCTTCATTATTTGGAATATACCCAGCATTCAAGCATAAAACATGTTAATTCTATTGCACGAATAGAAGAAGAACGATATGTAAGACTTGACAAGTTCACCATTCGTTCACTGGAACTGCTTAATCCTATGAACGACGAAGGTATATCGCTCCTTGGAGTTATTGACAGAACGATTACTCCTATGGGCGGACGTTTGTTGCGCAGATGGGTGGTGTTCCCACTTAAAGATGCAAAGATAATAAATCAGCGACTCGACATAGTGGAATACTTCTTCCGATCTCCCGACTTTCGTGAGATTATTGATGAGCAGCTGCACGCCGTTGGCGATATGGAACGTATAATCTCAAAGGCGGCAGTAGGCAGAATTTCACCACGTGATGTTGTTCAGCTGAAGAATGCTCTTTCGGCTCTTGTTTATGTAAAAGGCGCATGTCTGCACTCTGATAATGAGTCGCTACGACTAATGGGTGAGAAGATAGAATTGTGTGAATCGCTTAGAGACAGAATAGAACTTGAGATGAATCCTGAACCTCCGCTGCTTGTGAACAGGGGTAATGTCATTCGTCCGGGCTTTAATCCTCAACTCGACGAGCTGCGAGATATATCGCATGGAGGAAAGGAATATCTCATAAGTCTGCAGCAGCGTGAAATAGAAAATACAGGCATAAGTTCCCTGAAAGTTGGCTATAACAATGTATTCGGCTATTATCTTGAGGTGCGCAATACCTTCAAGGACAAAGTACCGCAAGAGTGGGTACGCAAGCAGACATTGGCTCAGGCTGAACGATACATAACACAGGAACTGAAGGAGTACGAGGAAAAGATACTTGGTGCAGACGAAAAGATACTGGCATTAGAGGAACAACTCTTTGCCGCTCTTGTGCTTGAGATACAGAACTTCATAAGTCCTATACAGCTTAATGCCGGTATAGTAGCGCAGTTAGACTGTCTGTTGTCGTTTGCTTCTGTTGCTGAAGAATGTCGATATGTGCGTCCTGTTATTGATGATTCATATATTATCGACATCAAGCAGGGTCGCCACCCCGTAATAGAAACTCAGATGCAGATGGGCGAATCATACGTTCCAAATGATGTGTATCTCGACAATGACAACCAGCAGATTATAATTATAACAGGTCCAAACATGGCTGGTAAGTCGGCTTTGCTTCGTCAGACTGCTCTCATAGTGCTTCTTGCGCAGATAGGTTGTTTTGTTCCTGCCGAGTCAGCACGAATAGGTTTGGTTGATAAGATATTCACTCGTGTAGGTGCTTCGGATAATATATCGCTCGGTGAATCTACTTTCATGGTTGAGATGACCGAGGCTTCTAATATTCTCAATAATGTTTCCGACCGCTCATTAGTGCTCTTCGATGAACTTGGTAGAGGAACTTCCACCTACGACGGAATATCAATAGCATGGGCTATAGTAGAGTATCTGCACGAACAAAAAGATGTTAAGGCACGAACACTATTTGCTACTCACTATCATGAACTCAACGAAATGGAAAAGCATTTCGGACGAATAAAGAACTACAATGTTAGTGTAAAGGATGTTGGTGGAGAGATTATATTCCTTCGTAAACTCGAACGTGGTGGTTCGGCTCACTCTTTCGGTATTCATGTTGCCGAGATTTCGGGCATGCCGTCATCAATTGTTAAGCGTGCGAACATGGTGTTGAAACAGCTTGAACAGGAGGCTTCACAGGTGGGAGCAGCAGGAAAAGCCGACAGCATAACGCCAATCAATGTTGAAAGTCAGCAACTTTCATTCTTCCAGCTTGACGACCCTGTGCTCTCACAGATAAGAGACGAGATATTAGGACTTGATATTAACAACCTCACTCCTATGGAAGCGCTTAATAAGCTCAATGATATTAAGAAAATATTAGGAGGGGTATAGTGAATTAAAAAGAGTGTAAAAGTAAACAGTGATATTATCATTTATATCATTATTTTTTTCTTTTACACTCTCTATATCATTATTTTTATTGTTTATTACTTTGGAATAATCTTATGTCTCTATAAAGATTTATAATGCTAACAATTTCCATTATAATCCAGAATGTAATAGTCCACCAATTTGATTGGTTACCAATACTTATGAACAATAAGTACATCCATAAAAAAATACTAATAAAATCTAATATTAACACTGTAATATTATAGTATTTCCATTTATTTTTCATTGTTTTATTTTTGAATTAACTTACTTTTAAGTGCATCGGTTTTCGCTGCACAATATATTGTTTTCAATGCAAAAGTATATAAAATAAATGAATTTAACAACAAAATTTATAAATAACGAACTTTTGCATGTAAACATGCTCAGTTAAGGAGATAAGGAGTGCAGGACGAATGTTTTAAGGTTAGAGGTAAGTAATGCGCCTCCTCCAGAGGCGTAATGCAAGTAATATGTCTAAAAAAAAACACATTAATATTGTCTTAACTCCTTGGATTCCTTTAACTCCTAAAACAACTTGAGCTTGCGAAAGTTGAATTAGTTTATATAGTCAAACAGTAGCTACTCATACCCATAGGGTGCTGAGTAGTTACGTGTACACGAATTATAGTTAAATATTTTTAAAAAAAGCATTCGTTTGATAGTGATATTTGTTGCTTCGTAAATAAATTATTATTTTTGGGCAATCAAAATTGATATAAGTATTTTTAGTTGCTTCATTACAGTTTCAAATTAATGAACACTATAAGTTGATTTAGGTACTTTAATTTATAACTTTGTTTAGCTATTCATTATTTATTAAAATAAAAACCATATTGTTTAACTAAAAAAAAGGAAAGTTATGAAAAGGAAAACTAATTCTATTATTGTGTCTTTATTATGTCTGTGTTTATTTTTAGGCATAAGTTGTAAAAATGACAATGCTGTTGTATTGTTCGATAATCATATTGATAATTTTAACCATGATTTGGATTTATTTAATAAACAAAAAGAAGCAATTCTTTTAGGAGTTTCAACACGCACAACTGCAGGTGATATTACTCCTGATGAGCTTATAATGATTTGTGAACGAATAGACAAATTAACTTTTGAGTTTAAGAATAAGTATCAAGACGTTTTCTCTAAATACTTATTACCTCAATTATCCGAGGATTCTATTGCGTTGTTGTTGGCAGATGAAGATGTTATGGAGAACTATATTACAAGAAACTTCTCACAAGAGTTTGTTAATTATTTCTATGATTGTATAAATAATAGTATGAAAATCATTACTCGTTCTTCTGTGTCTTTAGAAAATACTGCACTCAATCCTTTGGAGCAAGTTCTTGTTTCTGATTTACATACTGCTTTACAAATTGCGGATTTATTTCCTGTATCATTAGAAAGGCAAATAGGTTATACTGATAGAGAAAAAGCTGAAAGAAAATGTGATCAAGATCATATTAGAAGTGTAAATAAATGTAATTTGTTCTATTTTGGTAGTATTGTTATTTCTTTTGCAGGAATAGGTGTCAGTGGAGGTACTCTTACTGCAGTCGGAGTCGCATGGGCAGCTGCATCGTACGTGGATTGTATGGTTACCGCAGACAAAAATCATAGAGATTGTATAAAACGAATAAAAGAATAAATTCCATGAATAAGAGGTGCAGAATTTTATTAGCAAGCCTTATTATGGCATCTTTATTGCTTTGTCCTATCGTACTTTTGACACCGTTATGTAATGAGTTATTTGATTATATTTTGCTTGGAGTTGTATTTATTGTTTTTATGGTACTATCTATAAACTACATGCATACAGTAGAACTCAGAAAAGAATCAAAATTAAGGTCTTTGACTTTCTTACATAAAGTACATGTATATTTTAGTTTGTTTATTATTGTTCAAAATACTTTTCTTAGGCATTTTCCTGCACTGTTATATTTTGCTATTATAACAACAATACTATATATATCATTGAGTGCATATATCGCCTATATTGAATTTCGGGGAAAAAACTATCGATACGTATGCATTTATTTTATTGTTATACCAATGTCTGTATTGCTACTTTTATGATGTTATTATTATAATTTTCATTTATACTGACTTCTATGATTGTAAAAGTATTATTGCCAATGTTAATATACCTATTAACAGGTTGTTCCGATACTGAAACAGTAGCAATTAAAACAGAGGTGGAACCAAAGAAAGAAAAGAAATTTATATTTAATGAAGATGTAAAGTATTTTATGGAGTTGAGTAATGTTGATAAACTCGATGTTGTGTTTGAATATTACAATGATACTAAAATGCCACAATTGATAGATACGATTAAAACAACATGTACTTGTACTGATGTTATTTATCCGCATAGAATTATTGAAAAAGGTGAAAAGGGAAATGTATCTCTATCTATTGATATTTCTAATAATAATAGTTTTTTTTCTAAATCTATTGTAGTCTATTTTCGCAATCAAAGCCCTGTGGTACTAAAAGTTGTTGGCAGAAAAAAGTAGATTGATAACATATTTGACATATATAATCTCTCTTTGTAAACTATTGTTGTCCGCTAAAACTCAAAATACATAAAATCTCCTGAGGATGAGTCTATTTTGACACACCCTCGCACAGAAATAATAAAATAGGGAAGAATATTTACATAAAGGAAAAATAGAACACTACGCAGGCTTTGAGGTTTGAGCTTGGGTTATGCCTTTTGATTATACATTTAAGTTTCTTTCTTATCCTGTCAGTAGCCATTTCTTTTATAGGCATATAAAAAAGGCGATGAGTGTTATAAACTCACCGCCTTTTTAGGACATACGCTTACGCATCTTTCGCATTTTATGCAGTCGTAGTGCAGATAGCCGTGCTGCTGGTCTCTTGATTCATAGGGCGACAGTCCCATCGGGCAGAATCGTGCACAGTTCTTACATTTCAATACACATGAACTGCTGACATGTATTCTTTTTGCATCTACCTCCTTGCTTTTTGGAGTGGCAAGTGCCGACAGACTGCCCATCGGACAGAATGTGCACCATGTGCGTGGAGCATATATCCAAGCAAGAACTATGCCCACTATTGATGTCACGAGTATTATCCGCCAGAATACTCTGCCTATGGCTTCAAGACTGCCGTCAGAGAAGTATATCTGCAAGCCGAACATAGTGAATATGAAAACCACCATGAAACTTCTCCATGCTTTGCCGCGAAGCCAGTCGGGGGCTTTTCTGCCCAGCGACACTTTAGACATTACATTGTCCCAAAAGCTGCCTCGAGGGCAATAGTTGCCGCACCAGAAGCGTCCGCGAGAGAAGGCGAAGGCTACAGGGGCTACCATGCAGATGAATGCCAGAAGACCTACTATGGGAAAGAAAGCACCTATCACGAGATAGGCTATGATAGCCCAGTATATGTAGTTGTTCTTATTCTTGAACGTCGGCTTGCCCATGGCATCTTATTGCAAAAGCAGTTCTTTGATGCGTGCGTCCATGTCGCCTTTGCCCATGGCACCGTTTATAATTGTAGGCTTGCCGTTCTTTGGAATGAAGAGCAGTGTAGGGATAGAACGTATGCCGAATACACGTGACAGCTCCTGCTGCTTGTCAACGTCTATCTTGTAGAAATCTACTTTACCGTTATACTTCTGTGCCATTTCGTCCATGATAGGGGCTACCATTTTACATGGACCGCACCATGTTGCGTAGAAGTCAACTACTGCGGGCTTGTCGCCCTCGAATACCCACTTGTCAGGGTTTGCCTCATAATTGAAAACCTTGTTCTTAAATTCCTGTACGTTAAGTTCCATTGTATTACCTTTTAGTTTGTTGTCGTTTGTTACTTCTTTTACCGTTTCTTTTTCTTCCTGATTGTTGTTTGCCACGCTGTTGTTGCAGCTTGCGAACGCTACTGTTAATGCTATTGCTAAATAAATCTTCTTCATATTGTTTTATTTTCTTGGTGCAAAGTTACTGCAAAACATTATATCCCGCAATGGATAAAAGGAACAAAGTGTGGTTAATTACGGACATGGTGTGTTAAAGATATGTAGAGTGTCCTTAATTAACCATAAATATACACTATTCTACCATTGCATTTATATTTTTCATCTTATCTTTGCATGTAAAGTGAATAAATTATGATATGACTATGGAAGAACTGACAATTGCAAATCATGGTGGTGCCTGTGACAATTCCGGCGAGCTGTGTGTGACGGACATGAGTCAGCTGTTGCGCGAGGAGGGCGATAAACTTTACATGCCGCATGTGCATGACTGCTATCACATAATATGGTTTTCAGGTGGCAGCGGGGTGCATGAAGTTGATTTTGAAAAGCATACACTCTCTGGAGGGACTTTGTTCTTTCTTTCTCCCGGGCAGATTCATGCTTTTGACAGAGACTCGTCGCACGATGGAACTGTCATAAGATTCTGCGAGCAGTTCTTGAGCGACGAGAGTTCTATAGAGAGTGTTTTCTTGAAATATGACCTTTTCAATGCTTTTGAGAGTCTGCCCTATCTGCGTGTAGATGATTCTAACCGCAGTATGCTGGAGTATATGCTTGACTCCATGCGTCATGAATTGACTAATCCCGGGGCATTTGCCCACAAAGATTATCTGCGTCATCTGCTGCATTTGTTTCTAATAACGATTCAGCGTTGCGGCAATAATATTACCGAGAAGCGACTATGTATCAACTGCCAACCCGACAGGTTATTCGTGAGGTTCAGGCAGCAGCTGGAGCATCATTTTCGCAGTAAGCACAGTGTGCAGGAATATTCCGACTTGCTTAATGTTTCTACAAAAACGCTCACGAGGAGTGTTTCTGATGTGGCAAATACAACACCTCTGAAAATGATTAATGCACGAATAGCGCTTGAAGCCCGCCGCCTGCTGCAGTATTCTGACATGAAGATAAAGGAAATAGGCTATGATTTGGGATTTGACGACCCGTCAAACTTCGTGAAATTCTTTAAGCGGCAGACAGGAAACATGCCTACCTACTATCGTGAAATACAGTGAATAGAGATTATCGAAAGTGCTGGTAAGGAATACTACTAACCTATATCATTATCTGTTAATAGTATTCCTTATGTTCTCAAATAACTTGTATTACACCTTCAAACAACTGGTTTATCCAGCTTGAGGTTATATTCAACGATTGCAGTGAGGCAATATTTTATAATCGCTACATGGATTTGTATGCGGACAGCACATTTCTTGTAACAGAAATTTTACCAAATCCCATGTGATAAGTTCTTTTTTCTGACTTCGTCATCGTGTCACCCCAAAAACAGGTGACACAAATATACATATAAGTCAGTTATGTTTTTAGTTAAAAATGAGTGATGAAGTCAGGTAAAGTGTATTCATATATTTACTGTTTTATATAAAACCCCGTTCAGTATTGCTGTGTTACATGAACGGGGCTTGCTGTGGTTTTATTTGGTATGGTATTAAGAATGGTGTATTTTTACTTTTCTGCTTTGTCTGCATCATTCTTTTTTGCTGCCAACGATGCGTTTTTTACTTCAAAATCTATTGTCGAGTTGTTTGTATCAACGAATTTCTTACCATCGTGTTTGCGTGTAAGAGCTTTTCCTGCAAGTGCTTTTGCATTCTTGAACTTGTCATTGGCATAGGTAAATACACTGCAATATCCTCCGTCAATGTCGGTTGACACTACATTCCATTGGTATTCTTTTTGTGGGCATATCTGTACCGCATCAACAATCCATTCGTTTGGGAGCTTCAGAAAGACCACAGGGTCATAGTCGCCGTTATGGGCGTGTCCACCGCCTTCCTGTCCTACTCCACCTTCTGTTTTGTCGCTTGTTGTCCATATAGTGCTCCATTTATATTCTTTATTATTGATGAGCATTTCGTCGGTAATCTCTGCTGGTATCTTTACCAGAGCCAATGCACCATATTTAGGTATAATTGATTTTGGGTCGGAATCATCGTTTTCCGACTCTACTGGATATACGGTTGTCATGTTGGGCACTTTATCATTATCAGGGAACATGCCTTCATTTTCTATTTGTTTTGCTGTTGCCCATTCAAAATCTACTTTAGAGAGATCGTATGAATTAATACAGTAATATGTTTCTTCGCTGGTTGATACAGTGTGGTTGTGTGCTATCTTTGCTATAAGCACCGATTTCCCGGGTTCTATTGGATATTTCTGTTCTCCTGTTTTGCCAGGGAATCGCAGCATGATGCCGGCTCCGAAATGCGTTTCCCTGTAGTCGGTGCCAGTTTTTAGATTTATGAGTTTGTTGATGTTCAGTCCGGTCTGCGCCAGCGCCATGCCGTCAAGATGCATCACCTGCTCTGTTGGGTTGGTTATTTTTATGTACTGGTCCTCTTCATAAAGTTTCTCCCATTTTTCATGCCAGCTTCCGGTGTAGCATATTTCTTCAAATATGAGATGATCTAATTTCTTTTCCGAGTCAGGCACTTCTTTGTTTTCTCCGTTGTTACATGCTGTCAGAGCTGTTGCTGCAATAAACAGCAATGCATACTTAATGATGAAAAATGTTTTCATTTCGTTTGTATTTTAATTATTGATTATGTTATTCAACTTCTATTTGTCATGTTCACGTGCGAAACTTTTTATAGGAACCACGAGTCAAATCCGAGTCCTCCATTTCCTGAACTTGAGAATATTGTTTCAAAAGCATCTTCAGGATTGAGTCCTATTTCTCTTCCCACATGATAGTAGAAAGGTTCGTATGGGTCAATATTTGTAGGATCGCTGTCGAATGATGAACTATATATTTTTATTGGTATGTTGAAGCGTATTATCTCAGTCCATTCAGAAGCTACATGAGGTTCGTAGAATGGTGCACATTTTGTTGTCCTGTTTTCTGACGACTGTGTTTCTACAGTTGCTTTTTTTCCTTTCTTACATTTCATGACTCTTACTGCAAGATAGAATTTAGGAAGAAGGAAAGTTGGTCGTGTATATTCTTTCTTAAAGCTTTTATCGCTTAGTTTTAACGGCCATGGTCTTTCATCTAATTCTTTTTCATCTTTTGCCAAGTCGAATTTGAAATGTCCTTTTAGTCCTATGCAGTCAACATCTTCTTCTGTGGCTTTGTCGTAGCTTTTGTGGTCTAAAGGCGGTAGCAGTTTGATGTTGAAGAAATCGCGCACTCCGTCAGCCATATCCTGATGTGTCCATGTGTCTCTGTAGATGTATTCAAGAATCTTCGGTGTTAATACACGTCGTTCCTCAAAACTGTTTTTATTCTTGAAACATTCAGCTTCTGTTCCTTCGATAACTCCCACTTCTGGCATTTCCTTGCGATAGCGCACATCCATTACTTTATATGGTTTGTTGTGATTGTCAATATCGCTTATACTAAAGAAAATCTGATATTCATCAGAATATTTTAGAATGCTGTCATTGAGAAAGTTTCCTTCTTTATCGTAGAAATAAAGGCACATTGCCCACAGTTTGGAGGTACCTCCTATAATGCGGAAATAGTTAGGCGCTTTCGCTCCTCTTTCTTCTTCTACGAATGTAAGAATACTTTTTTGGTCAAACTCTATTTCCGGTATTCCCAACTCGTTATTACGAATTTCAGCGAACTGCTCCTGCCTCCATGCTGCTCGTGTATATACTGGGTTTCCGTGCATCTTTCCTCCGTGATGCGAGTGTCCTTCTTTGAACATTACCAAACATGTGTACCAATTGGCAAAAGCCCCGTTTGGGTCGTTATTCTTTATATTTGCGTTTTTATTAACAGGCAGTTTATGTTGGCCTTGTTCACTGCCGTAGTATATTTCCGCTCCTGAGCGTGGTGTTTTCTTTTGTATGAGCGGGTTTTCTTTATCGTCGATTTTGATATTTCCGAATATGAAGTCATCGCATGAGTTCATGCCCATGAGTAGAAAGCCCAATAATAGAAGTTGTGACAGTTTATTTGTTTTAATCATTTTGAATACTGTTCTATGTGTTTATATTGTCATTTGAGAAAAATGTCTATACCAGTCATTATCATTGCTGAACATTCCTTTTAATTGTTCTTTGTCGGCATTGGGATAGAATCGTTGTACATCCTTTAAGAATTTATCCTCATTGTCGTCAGCATCAGCAATAACTCTGAATGCCAATGGATAGTCTATGTCATAGCTGTTCCATGATGGCGATATCTGATTATGTTCATGCATAATGCCTTTTACATTGTTAGGACCAATGTATTTCTCTGTAGAAGTTATCATGTGTGCAATACAAATTCTCATTTGAAATGCAACGTTTGTTCTCTTGAAGTGTAATATTCCCTTGAATCCCAGATAATCGCGGCGTGCTTCTGTGGTTAGGCTTCGGTTTTGCTGAAGGAGCTTCACTCTCTTTCCTATTCTTATTCTGCCAAGGTCGTCAAGTCCTTTCACCTCTTTGAAAAGTTCATCTTCTACAGGGTCGGTATCTCTGTATTCGTATGTAAACAGCTTTGTTACCTTGTCGTCGAGTTTTGTCGGAATAAGACTTTTGAAGAGTTTGTATTTTCTTCCTGATTCAGGGTCGGTATATATTGATAGTGCCTCTTTCCTGCCTGATTTCTCAATTGCATGTTGTGCTAACACTGCATTGTATTTGACTTTATCAGGCTCATATCCTTCAATTGGTACATATACATTGTTAGGAGAGATGACAGAGCTTTCTATCAAAGACTTTTTATCCATTTGGAATGTGAATTCGTCGTAGTACAAACTGTCTAACGACATGGGATAAACCAATTGTTCGCCCTGTAGTGAATAATTTTGTAGAGTAAAGAAATGCTGATGATGCAGAAGAGTAGAACCGTCAGGATTTTCCTCATCAAATGTTGAAAACTGATGATTTATAAGTTTTCCGTTTAAGTCATAATATCTTAATTCTAAAGAATAACAGTAGTTTTTTGACTTGATAACATCAAAATGCTTTCTGTCAGATGTAATCGTTATGTTGCCATAATCATTCTTGCTTATGTCTATCTGTTGATAAACAGGTATTGGTGGTGTTATGAAATTGCTCAGTCCATAAGCTGTGTATGAACGTCCGTCGGCTCTTTGTTTTGACAGTCTTAGTATTGCCTGCACGGAATAAATCTGTTCGTGCCCTTTTACATTACGTTCTATTGTTGATGCAGGTGCTTCTACCAATGAGTCTAAGAAGTCTTCCATTGAGCAGGCTGACAGTGTTGCAAGCAATACCAGCACCATTATGTTTTTATAATCGAATATCTTCATTTCTAAAATGTGTAAATTGTTCTAATTGTAAATTGTGCTCCTCGTTCGTGTGCATAGTATCTGAATCGGTCGGTATATTCCTTGTAGAGGTTATTTAGAATATTGTCACCCATAAAGATGAATTTCAATTTATGACCATTGTTAAATTCTGTGCTTAATTCTGCATTTGCTCCTAATAGGAAATAGGCTGATGGTGATTCAGGCACAAGGTCTTTTGAAGAGTCGAATCGAGTTTGTTTTGTTACATAAGTTCCTTCAATGGCTATTGAGGCATTCCATATTCTTGATTTTCCGAATTTAAATCCGTATTCTGTTGATATTCCATACTTGTCGGACGGCATGAATGGAAGCCAGCAGTCCTGACTTATGTTGCGGGCATATATCCATTCTCCTTTACCACTTATCATAAGATTAGGTAGAGGCATTATTGTTGCTGTAATGTCGCCGCCCATTATTCTGGCATTGTCCTGACCATATATGAATTTGGGATATTTTCCACTTGGATGGTTATGGAATCTATCTGCGCCTGTACCTATATTGTCATAAATGTAGTTGGTTACTTGTTGATAAAAGAAACTTGGTTCTACGGAAAGCCATGATGTCCGGTAACGTGTGCCGAATACAGCTTTATAGCCTCGTTCGCTTGTGAGATTTTGATTTCCAACAACCCAGTAAGTGCCATGATGCAAACCGCTCGCATACAGTTCGTTTACATCAGGTGGTCTCCATGCCCAGCCTATGTTTGCTCGTGCATCAAGATTTTCGTTGAACTGATAGTGTGCTGCTATGTTTCCTGTGAAATTGCTATATACCTTGAAGTCGTCATAGTATTTGAAATTAGACAGACTGGTATAGCCGTTTACATCGAGTCCACGCATATCATAGCGCATGCCTGCCGAGCAGGTAAGTTTTCCGAAAGACATTTTATGCAGCAAGAAGAATCCTGTTGTAAGTGCTGCAAAGTTAGGAATGAATGCAGGCTGCCTTGTTCCTGGTACATTGTAGTTGGATTGATACATGCCAGAGATTCCAAATTGTGAGTTCATGCCTGATTTCCAGTTGGCAGACCATATTGCCTCGGCATTATATGTTGATAAGCGTAGGTCTTGTACAGGCAACCAGCTGAATTTTGCAGTCTTGCGGTTTTCATATTCCTCTCTTAGATTTTCCTGAAACGATAGTCTTACAAGCAGGTTATGTTTTTGAGATAGATTCCAATTAATATCTCCTTTGAATGTTACATGCTGCGACTGCTGGAACGGAGGTTCCATGGTATAAGAAAACGGACGTATGGTATTCTCTTCAGGGCGTCCTATCTGAAAGCGTGTAAGAAGCTGGTCAATATCTGAGAGTTTACTTCCATAGTATATTCCGCTTCTTGAATAGTATATGCTTGCAGAGAGTGTGGCAGTAAGACTACCGTTCTGATAGCCTGCCATTCCTGATAAGCTTATATTTTTATATCCGGTATTGTTGAGTGTATATTCAGCTGTAGAATAGTCTCCTGCACGTTGATACATGGCATGGAATCGTGCTCCTATTTTTTTATATCCAATTTCTATTGTACCCGCTCCATCATATCCGCGTGCATTAGTAGAATAGCCTGTATTTACAATTCCTTTTATTTTAGGCTTACTATGCCCGTATGGCAGTGATGCTTGGTTGAGCAGCACTACTCCACCCACGGCTCCATAGCCGTAGCGTATGGATTCTGCACCTTTAATAACTTCAATAATGCTTGAAGATGTATGGTCGATTTCAGGAGCATGGTCCATTCCCCAACTCTGGCTTTCAAGTCTGACTCCGTTGTTGACTAATAATATTCTGCTACTGTGCATGCCTTGTATTACAGGTTTGGCAATAGCATTACCAGAACTTATACTGCTTACGCCTGGTACTTTTTCAAGTAATCGGGCAAGTGAAAGTGCTGAGCTTTTCTCAAGTTCTTTAGCATCTATTACTGTGGTCTGTTGAAGAATAGATGTTTGTCGGCGCTGTGCTTTTACATTTACTGTTTCTAATTCGTTGTCAGCATATTCAAGTTTTATTATGAGTGTATTGCTTGTTACGCGGAATGTGTGTGAGTTTATGTCTTTAAATCCTATTGAACTTACTGAAATTGTTATTTTTCCAGAATCATTGTATGGAATATTGCAATATCCATGATTGTCTGTTGCAAATATTCTTTTGTTTTCCTTAACTATGGCACCAGGTATTGGTTCGTTGGTTTCTTGTTCAATAACTTTTATACGTAAGTGCGTGTTTTGTTGTGCATAAGCAGCCATGTTGCAGCATAATAAATGCACTAATAGAATAATATAAAACCTTTTACGGGACATATAAAATAATTAGTTTGTTATTTAAATCGTTTCCATAATCTGAGTTGGTACGAACATGTATTCGTACTTCGTGTATGATGCTGAGTTAGTATCAACATGATACAATTTACCCTGTATCAGGGTGAGTCGTCCACTATAATTATAGTGAAAAAAAATATCATAAATGTTTCCCAGTGTATGTTTCCAATATGCAAAGTTATATCATTGTGTAAAAACTTGCAATACCTAAAAATAGTGATTTTGCTGTTTACTTCAATATACCTTGTCCTTCCTCAACTTGGAAATGTGTACACCTCAACATAGAAACGTGATGCGGAAGCTCATTCACACATTGTAAAATGCCTTCTGTAGATAATAATACTTCCGCATGTTATGAGGTTATTAGGTTGGGATTAAACTAAATATCAACGCATAGAAAAAGATTTTTCTACACGTTGATAAATTTATCTTCAAACTGTATTACTCTCTGCCTAATCTGCTTTACAATAATCAGTTGATGTGATGCCGCACACCGTCTTGCAATATTCTTCCTATTCGTGTCGAATTGCTTCTATAGGATCCATATTCGCAGCTTTCTGTGCAGGAATGTATCCGAATATCACGCCTATGAATACGCATACTCCGAAGCTGACCCATATAGACCATAGCGGTATGCTTGACGGCATGCCGAAAGCTGGTATTGCAAATGCCGATGCCCCGCAGCCTACTATTATACCGATAATTCCTCCGGTGACTGATATTAATATAGACTCTATGAGGAACTGTAGTGATATTACCATGCCTGTTGCTCCTACCGCCATGCGCAGACCTATTTCTTTAGTGCGCTCAGTAACCGATACTAACATTATGTTCATGATGCCTATTCCTGCTACGAGCAATGAGAAAGCTGCTGCTACGACCAGTATTAGTGTCACTGTGTCCATTGTAGATGACATTGTCTGCATCATCTCTGCCTGTGAACGTATGGTGAAGTCGTCTGACTCTCCGCTCTCATCCTTTATCTTGTGCTGTCTGCGAAGAATCTGTGTTAATTCCTCTATGGCTGCATCGGACAGTTCCTCTGTTATGGCTGAACAGTTTATGCTTGATAGATAGTTTTGTGCCGCTATGCGCTTCATTACTGTGGTGTAAGGTGCTATAATGACATTATCCTGATCCATGCCCCATGAGTTGTATCCTTTAGATTTCAACACTCCAACTATTCTCATTGGTATTGATTTGAAGCGGATGGTTTTGCCTATAGGGTCAACTCCCTCACCAAATAGTTCATCGACTACGGTTTTACCTATGACAGCCACTTTTGCAGCCTTCTTTATGTCTTCTTCTGTAAAACAGTCTCCCTCCTCCACCGTCCATTGTTTAATGTCAAGATACTCTGGTGTTTCGCCGTACAAGGTGGTGTTTGTGTTATTATTACCATATACAGCCTGTCCTGACGATGTCACCTCTGGCGATACGTCGGTTATGAACTTTCGCTCTTCAAGAATTTTTTCATAGTCTGTAGTCTTAAGTGTCTGCATAGCCGACGGATCCTGTCTTACTCCGCCTCTCATGTCGGCGCCTGGGCGTATGGTAAGGAGATTTGTTCCCATCTTTGACAGTTCACTCCTTATGCTCTCTTTTGACCCCTGTCCTATGCTCATCATTATTATAACAGCAGCCACGCCTATTATTATGCCCAGCATACTAAGGAAACTGCGCATCTTGTTGTTGGCAACGGCTTTTATTGATACTTTGAAAAGATTTATAATATTCATTTCAGTCGTCTTGTGGGATTGGTAATGCGGCAAGTGCTTCGGCTGCCGATTTGATTTTGTTATTGATTGTGTCTTCGCGTATCATGCCGTCTCTGAGATTGATGTTACGGCTTGAGTACTCGGCAATCTCTGGATTATGGGTTACAAATATTATGGTGTGTCCTTCTTTGTAGAGCTGTTGAAATAGAACGAGCATCTCAAATGACGTGCGTGTGTCAAGGTTTCCGGTTGCTTCGTCGGCAAGCAGTACAGCTGGTTCATTGACAAGAGCTCTGGCTATTGCCACACGCTGCATCTGTCCACCCGACATCTGATTGCTTCTGTGTTCCATTCTGTCTCCCAGTCCTACTGCTTTTAGAGCCTTGACGGCAGCTTCTCGGCGCTGACGTGCGTTGAAGTTGGAATTGTACATAAGCGGAAGTTCTACGTTCTCTATAGCTGTGGTCTTAGGAAGAAGGTTGTAATTTTGGAATACAAAGCCTATCTTTCTATTGCGTAGGTGTGCCCGTTGATTCTTAGACATCTGTCTTACAGACACTCCGTCGAGATAATACTCACCGCTTGTAGGAGTGTCGAGGCATCCAAGCTGGTTGAGAAGAGTGGATTTACCAGAGCCTGATGTGCCCTGTATGGTTACGAACTCACCCTCATGGATTTTGAAACTTACACCGCGCAATGCTCTTACTGTTTCGGAGCCCACTTGGAAGTAGCGCTTTACATTGTCAAGTTCAATGACAACTTTTCTGTTATTGTTTTGTTCAATCATAATATAATTGACAACTATGTTCTATTTCTTTTGCGTACTGTTGTTGCTTCTGTTGTTCTTTGGTCCAGGCATGAATGGATTAGAAGTTTTCTCTTCCTCTTCTTCTTTTTCTCCGTTTATATTGAAATCAGTCAATACGGCTGTTCCTTCTGCTATGCCTGATAGTATTTCCGTGACCGTTCCGTTTGAGGTGCCCGTCTCCACAGCATGTGCTTTGAATACTTTGCCTTCACGAGTCCAGAGTTTATTCTTAGCTTCTATGTCCTCAATGCTCTCTCCGTCAGCCAGTATAGCATCGCTCGGCATGAATCGCAGCGCCTTTGCAGGAACTGCCAGTATATTGCTTTTCTCAAGAGTGAATATCGTTACATTTGCCGTCAAGCCTGGTTTTAGCTTGAGTTCATCGTTTGGTGCGGATATAACCACTTCATATGTTACTACGTTAGATTCTGTAGTAGCCTCCTGTCTGACTTGTGTCACGGTACCGGAGAAGACATCATCTGGAAAGGCATCGACAGTGAAACTAACTCGTTGTCCTTCCATTACTCCGCCTATATCAGCCTCATCAATGTTTGCAATAACCCGCATATCCGTAAGATCCTTTGCAATGATAAATAGCGTGGGAGTTGTCATGGCAGATGCCACGGTTTGTCCTTCTTCTACTTCTTTTGAGAGCACAACACCATCAATAGGCGCAGTGATAGTTGCATAGCTTAGATTTGTACGCGCTTTCTCAACCGTCTGCTTTTGAACGGAAACTTGTGCCATAGCCTGCTCATAGCTTAATTTTGCGCTCTCATATTCGTTAGCCGATATAAGACCTTTGTTATGGAGATTCTTGTAGCGATTAAAATTTGTTGTTTGGTAGGTTAGATTGCTCTGCGCATTTGCAAGGTTGCTTTGTGCAGATGTAAGTTCTGCCACAAGATTGGTTTTGTCAAGTTCTGCAATGACCTGACCTTTCTTTACAACTGTGTTATAGTCAACATATATTTTGGATATGATGCCCGATACCTGTGTACCCACCTCCACTTGTGTAACTGGTTCAATAGTACCTGTTGCGGTAATGCTTGTGGAAATGTCTTGCCTTGTTACTTTGGCAGTAGAATATGAAACACTCTGTTCGTTTCCACACGAACTTATTAATGCGAGAGCTATGACGCTCAGTACTGATATTTTTATCTTCTTCATATGAATATGATTTTACTGTTTTGTTAGATATTTATTTCCTCACCATTATAGAATTTCAGCATCTCTATGCTTAGTATTGCAGAGTACTTGCTTTCAAGTCTGCTTTGTTCTGCGTTGAGTAGTGTTGTTTTTCCAGTTGTCAGTTCCTGTATATTCTTAAGTCCCTCTTTGAATTGTTCGCTCACAAGTTCGTAACTCTCTTGTGCACTTTTTGTGCTTGTTTGTGCGGCTTTGAATTTGGCTTGATTGTTGTTGGCATCAAGCCAGTAGCCCTCTATTGTACTCCATAACTGCTTCTGTTCGTTTTGCAACTCAAGATGTAGTTCCTGTTGTTGCAGTTTAGCTTTTCGTATGCTTGTCTTTGCCGCACGTTGGTCATATAGTGGAATGCTGAGATTTATCCCTGCTCCTCCTGTTAGATTGCTTTTCATCTGAGTGCCCCAATAATTATTTGACGCGGAGTTGGTTGATGTGCCTATTGATGCATTTATTCCTATGGTGGGCATGTAGCCTGCACGTGCTATTTTTTCCTGAAGTTTTCCTGATTCAATTCCAAGTTGCGCATTCTTTATCTCAGGGCGTGCCTGAACAGCGGTATTATACGTTTCGGCAAGAGATGGGATGGGGGCAAGTGCTTTATCATCACTGGCAGAGGGGATTACTATGTTGAAATCTTCATCGTTGTTAATCTCAAGAAGTTGTTTTAATTGAAGCTTATAGCGAGACACTTGTGTATATGCATTTACATGGTTGTATTCATCGGTTGCAAGTTGTGATTCAAGTTGTGCAACTTCTGCTTTAGCCATACTGCCTGCCTCTAGCATCTGCTGTCCGCGTTTAAGGTTTTGCTTGCCTATCTCTACAATTTGTTCGTGTACTTTTACTGCCTCCGTTGTGTAGAGTATTTGAATGTAGAGTTGTGTAATTTGTTCCTGTATGCTGTTGGCTGTTTCTATGACGTTGAGTTCCGCCTGTCGTTCGCTTATTTCGTTCTGCTTGATGGTATTACGATTTTTATTGCCATTCCATACTGTCCAGTTGGTCCCTATGCTGTAACTTCCGTTGTATGTGATTTTACTTGTTTTCGTATCTACAATTCCATTGGTAACTGTTGTCTCGCTATTGTTTGTGAAAGGACGATAACTGATGTTTTGTCCTGTTGTGAAACTTACAGATGGTAAGAGTTGTGCTCTGCTCTGCTTTAGTTCTTCTGTTGATGATTCTTTTTGTAGTTTTTGTTGCTTTAATTGAATGTTGTTGTGTATTGCATATTCAATGCAGTCTCTCAGTGTCCACTGTTTTTGAGCATACGATGGATAAATCAGGAAGATACTTATTCCTATTGCCAAAATTCTCTTATTCATATAACTTTCTTGTTGGTTTATATAAAAAACTATTACTGTCCGCTAAACTTTTTGGGAAGATACAAATTTAGGGCTGCCACTTCTCACGAGGTATCAGCCCTTTTTGTTACCTTTGCTTTTGCTAACAAACTTAGGTAACATGAGCAAAAGTACACATTTTTTCG
>JBHAEQ010000041.1:0-24017 GCA_041855685.1 Prevotella sp.
GGCAAATGACTTTTTTCACTTTGGCATGCTTGCCTAAGCCGGGCAAATGACTTTTTTCACTTTGGCATGCTTGCCTAAGCCGGGCAAATGACTTTTTTCACTCTGGCATGCTTGCCTAAGCCGGGCAAATGATTTTTTCCACTCTGGCATGCTTGCCTAAGCCGGGCAAGGAACACTTTTCTGTTTTTGACTCTGTCGCAAGGATTTTTTTTAAGGAGTCCAGTCGGTTTAGCAGAAAATTACTATCTTTGTAAATGATAACAGATTATTAATATATATTTCAAGGTGTAATTTATTTATTAACTTTATAAATTGTATGTGTAGAACAATATTGATTATGTCGATTCTTGCAAGTATTTTCTCTTTTCTTGGTTGTAGAGCACAGAGTGAAGAGGCGTTTAAGTCGGTAAAAGTAGATGAGTTTGAGACCGTGATTGCCGATACGGCTGTCGTAAGACTTGATGTCAGAACAGTCGAAGAGTATGCCGAAGGTCATATAAGCGGTGCATTGAATATAGATGTGCTGGGTACAGACTTTACGGAAAAGGCTGTCGAGCTTTTACCTGCCGGGCGCACTATAGCTCTTTATTGCCGTTCAGGGCGCAGAAGTAAGCGTGCTGCCGAGATTCTGTCAAGTAGAGGTTATAAGGTTGTAGAACTTGATGCGGGCTATAATGGTTGGATAAATGCCGGTAAAGCAGTGGTAAAAGACTAATCCTAAAGATGATATATTGTTTTTCGGGTACAGGCAATAGTTTAAGCATAGCATGCCGGTTGGCAGACTTGCTCGATGAGCGTGTGTCGATGATGTTTAAGGCAGAGGCTTCCGACGATGCCTCAATAGGCATTGTGTTTCCTGTATATGGTTGGGGAGTTCCCCGTACAGTTAAGGATTTTCTGCTTGCCCATCGTCAGATGTTTACAGGAAAGTATCTTTATGCCGTAATGACCTGTGGAGATGATATTGGCTATACTGACCATGTTGTGGAAAAACTCATAGGTAGAAAACTTAATGCCGCATATTCTTTGGCAATGCCTAACACCTATGTTTGTCTGCCGGGATTTGATATTGACCCTGTGGAACTTGCTGAACACAAGAAGCAGACATCAAGCAGTGCTCTGCCTGATATTGCAGGTGGAATAATGAAAGGTATAGATGACAGGAGAGTGGAGCGGGGGCTTTTTCCATGGACAAAGACCTATGTGCTCCGCCCGTTGTTTGACAGATTTCTCGTAACCGACCGTTTCTTTCGTGTTGATACTTCAAAATGTGTGTCATGCGGAAAGTGCAAACGTGCTTGTCCGGTGGAAAACATAGCCATGAGTTCTTCTGTTTATCCTTTGTGGAAAGGAAATTGTGTGGGGTGTCTGGCTTGTTACCACGTATGTCCGCAGCATGCTGTAAACTATGGACGCATGACGATCAATAAAGGTCAGAAGAAATAATTATTCAACTAAATATCCCCGACAGTCGTTATTCTGACTATCGGGGATTCTTTTATGGTTTATATACACTTGTCAGATGTTCCACCAATGCTTGCGCTTTGGTTTCGCATGGTCTTCAAGTCTGTTGTTTACTTGTTCTCGTATTATTTGCTCTAATGTCTTATGCTCGGAGATAATCTGATATATCTGTCCCCAGTCTGGCAGACCGCCGATATTACGGTCGTCAATGAAATAATCAGCCTTTATCTTTCGTGAGAAGTGAGCATTTGTACTTTCATTCTCTTCAGGAAAATCCTTGTTGACAGCATAAAACTCAACACCTCTTTTGCGGCACCATTCCACAGCTTCTTCTAATGTTCTGCCCTCACGGACAGTCCAAAGAATTAGACGGTGCCTGTCGCGTATGAGCATTCTAAGGGTTTCTGTGGCAAAGGCACGTTCCGCACCAATATCCGGATATTTGTCTTCAACGATAGTGCCGTCGAAATCAACTGCTATAATCATATTTATAGTTTTATTGAATTATCATTCTTATTGCTATAGCGGGAGTTGCTGTAATTTCCGTAACTTCCATAGTGACCGTATGTGCCCGAAGAACCATATCTGCCATAAGAAGTGTAGTGACGGCCGTAGTTACCGTATCTGCCGTATCTTCCATACCCATAGTAGTAGCTGTTCTTCTTCTTAGACATATCAATGCCGTTGAATACAAGGCAGGTATTTTTTAGTTTTCCCTGCTTGTTCAGCTCGTCAATCATTGCAATATTCTCCTTTGGAGTATAGTCGTCACGTGATACGGCTATTGTTACATTAGCCACTCTGCTGATGTTGAGAGTGTCAGTAACAAGCCCTACAGGTGCGGTGTCGATAATGATGTAGTCGTATGTCTGCTTGAGGGTATTGATTACGGTTTCCAACTGTGACCGTTCAAGCATTTCGGCTGGGTTTGGAGGAACAGGACCTGCCATGAGAAGGTCGAGATTTTTATTTACTCTGGAGTTTACTATTTGTGCCTTGATGTTCTCCTCGTTAGGTGAAGGCATTGCAAGGAGGTTGGTGATGCCGTGGGTGTGGTCTGAAAGTTGGAACAGCTCTGATAGTCGAGGTTTGCGTATATCAAGACCAATGAGTATTACTTTCTTGCCGAGAAGTGCAAAACTTACGGCAAGGTTTGCTGCAATAAACGTTTTACCCTCGCCGGCGATACTGGATGTTGTAAGTATTACTTTCTGTCCTTCTGTCAGCATGAACTGCAGGTTTGTACGCATTCCGCGGAATATTTCCTCCATCATGTTGTTCTCATTCTCATGCACAACAAGTTCGCCGATAGTCTTGGCTTTATCATTTGCTACAGGAACATCTGCGATAATAGGTATGTTTGTAATTGCGGCAATATCCTCGTGGCTTTCAATCTTATACTTCATATAGTTTATGACTGAAATCACCACAAATGGAATAGCAAATCCTAAACACAAAGCAATCAGATATACAATTGAACTTCGTGTCTTTACTACTCCATCGAATGAAGGGCGGTCGATGAGTTTTCCTTTATTGGCAGTTGCAGCAAGTGATATTGAGTTCTCTTCACGTTTCTGTAGAAGCATAGTGTAAAGAGCTGTCTGCACTTCTTGCTGGCGGCCTATTGAGTTCATGACTCTTTCCTGTTCGGGAGTACTTAGAATCTGACCTTGATACTTGTTGTATTGTGTGGAAATACTGCTCTTTTGAATTTCGAGCGACTTCTTTGCCTGCGACATCGCTTGTTTTATGCTGTTGTAAATGTCGTCAAGCTGATGGGTGAGTGGTTTGATGGCAGGGTTTACTTCTCCTGCTGTGCGGAGAAGAGTGCTGCGCTCAAGCGACAGCTTATTGTAGTTGTTTATAAGAGCCTGAGTGTTGATATCTTCAAGACCAATATTAGATGGTATTACCTGATATTTGTTATTTTCGTCATTTATATATGTTGCGAGATTATTGATGAGAGCAATCTGCGTGTTAATATCTACAAGTTTCTGGTTGTAGCTGCTCGCATTAGTCATCGTCTCTTTTGCTGATAATTCAAGTTCTATAACCTTGTTAATCTTCTTGAATCTCTCCATTGAACCCTCAGTATTGCCCAGTTCATCGCTGATTTTCTCTAATCGGCCATTTATGAAGTCTTCAGTTCTTAGTGCAATTTCGTTCTTGTCTTCATTAGCTTGATCGTTATAGGCTTGCACAAGTGCTGAGAGGTAGTCTAATGCACGTTGTGTGTGTGCATCCTTCAAAGTGAGTACTGCTATTGTTGTTGTTTTTGCACTTTGGGTAACTGTAAGCTTATTTGCATAAATCTCACCCATAATTAGTGGTGAAACAATAACAGCTTTTAGCGTATTCTCAAGAGTGCGTCTGCCATTGCGGGAAAGTGTTATTACACCCCATTTTGTTCTTATTCGGGCAGGCAGTGTTTTAATCTCTTCGTCAATATTTAAAGTGCCTACACCAGTATCGTTAGTATCTTCGGGAATAGGTGCTTTATATTTTCCTTTCACCCTGTAACCATTGTCGGAAGGTGATATTTCAAGTGATATGGGAGTTTTCAGATTCTTTAGGTCCTCGGCATTCATATCTACATTTATAGCTTGTGTCTTGTAGATAGCTCGTTTGGTGATATTGCCTTTTGCATAATAGCTCACATACATTTTCAGCTGTTTCACTGCCTCTTTACTGATAGTTACAGATTTCAGAATCTCCATTTCGTTGTCAATACCGGCAGAGTTTGTCATAAAGCCAAGATTGGTTGCATAGGCAAGGGAATTGCGTGCGGCACGCGAGTTGTTGTCTTCCTCTTTTATGAGCAGTTTTGCAGTGGTGCTGTAGTAAGGAGTTGAATAGCGGTTATAGGCGAAAGCAATCACTATACACACGAAAATAGCAGCGAGGAACCATTGCCAGTTCAAGATGAAAGTGGCGAAAATGTTTGAGAAGTCGAAAAGTTGCTTCTTGCCAACTTCATCTTGTGATTGCACGTATGTGCCCTGATTTTTGTTTTCTTCCATATTTATGTTGTTTTAATTCTAAATTTGAAGGCTATCTTGATTCTTCTGTAAGCCTTATGAGATATTTGCCATATTCGTTTTTAGCCATAGGAGATGCATTGGTTAACAGTTGGTCGGAGGTAATCCAACCCTGTTTGAAAGCTATCTCTTCAAGACATGCAACTTTTAATCCTTGGCGTTTTTCTATAACTTCAATAAATGTGCTTGCTTCGGACAGACTGTCGTGAGTCCCTGTGTCAAGCCATGCAAAACCTCGCTGTAATGTTTCTACTTTTAATCTGCTTTGTGCCAAATATTCTTGATTGACCGTTGTTATCTCTAACTCTCCACGAGCACTCGGCTTTATGTTTTTTGCAATTTCTACAACAGAGTTTGGGTAGAAATACAAACCTACAACAGCATAATTGCTCTTTGGATTCTTTGGCTTTTCTTCAATACTCAGACAGTTTCCTTCTGCATCAAACTCTGCAACTCCATATCTTTCAGGGTCGTTTACATAATAACCGAATACAGTTGCATTGCCGTTTTTGTCTGCAGCTTCTACACTGTTTATTAAAAGTTTGGTAAAACCACTACCGTGGAAGATGTTGTCACCAAGAACAAGACACACACTGTCGTTGCCAACAAATTTATCACCAATGATAAATGCCTGTGCAAGTCCGTCGGGAGACGGTTGTTCTGCATATTCAAAATGCACTCCTATGTCTTTTCCGTCACCAAGTAAACGCTGAAATCCAGGGAGATCGTGCGGAGTTGATATTATCAGTATATCTCTGATGCCTGCAAGCATTAACACTGAGATAGGGTAGTATATCATTGGCTTGTCATAAATTGGTATTAGTTGCTTGCTAATACCTTTTGTGATAGGGTAGAGACGGGTTCCTGAACCGCCGGCTAAGACTATTCCTTTCATGTTTTGTCCTTAATTTAGTGTAAATATCATACTACGGTTGCAAAATTAATAAAATTATTTATAACTCAGATTCATTTCCAAGAAAACTTTTGTTTCCACACTCTATTATTTACTGTATGTTAATGTAGAGTTTGTGTTGTAAGCTGATTTTGAAAAAATCTAATGTATGTTTTGGCATCTTGGATAAAATGTTGTAATTTTGCAAAAAGATTGCGGAAACAGCAGTCTGTTAATATGTGAAATTATTTAATTATGGGGTTTTTATCAAAGATATTTAGAAAAGAAACTGAGGCAAAAGCAGGTGGTATGGAAGACTACATGATGTTAGTTAGAGTTTACTTTCAAGCATCATTGGCTTCAGGGTTGGGAATCAATAACTTAGCTATGCTTCCTGATTTAAGAACTTTCAAAGCAACTCTGCATGTTCCTACACAGAATAACAAGTTGGGAGTAGGTGAGAAAAGTGCATGTAAGAAGATGATGAAAGAATTATACAATACTAACGATAATTTCTTTAAGGAAATAGATCAAAGTATCAAGAAAAACTGTAGCAAACTTCAGGATGTTCAAACATACATGATTCAGTTTCAGGGATTCTCGCAGGATATAATGATGCTTCTTGGAAACTTGATGAAATTTAAGTTGCGTGTGCCTTCTATTTTCAAAAGCGCTATACGCTCAATGACAGAGAAAACTGTTAATGACATCTTGATGAAAAATGATTTTTCTGATGCGGAAGTAATGAAAACTGCTATGGCGGTGCGTCAATACAACAAGCGCCTGAATTTTTCAAAAGAATGGATTACCGACTTTGTTTTTCAAGTAGTGATGCTGGCAAAGAAAGAGTCTCCAAAGAAAGAAGAATAGCAGATATAGACCTAAGATGATATAAGTATTATACATAAAATTTCCTGCATGTTGAAAAAAATGTAAGATTTATTTGTGTAATAATACTTAATTTAGTAATTTTGTTGGCAAATCTGTAATCAACATGGATGCAAGTAATCAAGTCTTGAACCTTTTTACAACCAGAATGAGGCAATTGGTGCTCCAGTACAAGGAAAAAGTACAGGAGAATAAAGAACTTTATTTGTTGGCTGATAATCAGGAGAAAAAGATTTCAGAACTACAGGCACAGTTGGCGCAGGCTAAACGTGATTACGAGAGTTTGAAAATGGCAAAGATGATTGAGGTTACTGATGGTGATTTAGAGACAGCAAAAGCACGAGTAGCCAAGATTATACGGGATGTCAACAAATGCATAACGCTTCTAAATGAAAAGTAAGTGGCGCGATGGATGAAGTAGAAAAGAAAAGAAGAATAACAATACATCTTTACGATACAGACCTTACGGTGAATATTCTCCATTCCGAAGAGGAATTTTATCGAAAGTCTGCTAAACTTGTTACCGATGTAATAAACTCTTACTCTAATAGATTCAAGGGGATAAAAGGTGACAAGGAAATAATGTATATGGCTCTTTTGGATATTGCATTGCGATTTGAAAAAGAGGCTGATCGTAAAGATGTTATGCCGTTTAACGAAATTCTTTCCAATCTTACTTCTGAAATTGAAGATGCATTGAAGTAAAGAATAAAGTTTAACCAAAATTATACAAAAAGTATGTTAATAGCAATTATAGCGGCTGTGGCAGGTCTTGTTTTGGGAGGTGTCGCAGGCTATGCAATCTTCCGATATTTGATAAAGGGAGAATATAATCGAATGGTAGCAGAAGCCAATAAAGAGGCTGAAGTGGTGAAGGAAAAGAAACTCCTTGAGGTTAAGGAGAAGTTCTTGAACAAGAAGTCTGAGTTGGAAAGAGAGGTGCAGCAGCGCAATCAGAAAATCCAACAGAATGAAAACAGACTTAAGCAGAGGGAGATTTCTCTGAATCAGCGCCAAGAAGAACTTGGACGTCGTAAACAGGAAGTTGATACTGCCCAGCAACGCATTGATAACGAAAAGAAAGTTATTCTCTTGAAGCAGCAGGAACTTGACAAAATGCAGATTCAAGAACGTGAAAAACTGGAAGAACTTTCAGGACTTAGTGCAGATGAAGCAAAGGCAAGACTTGTAGAGTCTCTTCGTGATGAGGCAAAGACCGAGGCACAGAGTTATATAAACGAAATCATTGATGAGGCAAAACTCAATGCTAACCAGCAGGCAAAAAAGATTGTTATACAAACAATTCAACGTGTTGCTACAGAAACAGCTATAGAAAACTCGGTTTCTGTATTCCATATTGACAATGATGAGGTAAAAGGACGAATCATTGGTCGTGAAGGACGTAACATAAGAGCTCTTGAAGCTGCATGCGGTGTTGAAATTGTTGTTGATGATACCCCAGAAGCTATTGTTATTTCAGCCTTTGACCCTGTGCGTCGTGAAGTGTGCCGATTGGCTCTTCATCAGCTTGTTGCTGATGGACGAATACACCCTGCACGTATTGAGGAGGTTGTGTCAAAAGTTAAAAAACAGCTCGATAATGAGATTATCGAAACAGGAAAACGTACAACTATCGATCTTGGCATACATGGTCTGCACCCAGAACTCGTACGTATAGTCGGTAAAATGAAATACCGTTCTTCCTACGGTCAGAATCTGCTTCAGCATGCTCGTGAGACTGCGAATCTTTGTGGAATAATGGCGGCAGAACTTGGACTTAATCCTAAGAAAGCTAAGCGTGCGGGACTTCTCCATGATATAGGTAAGGTTCCTGATGAAGATACAGAACTTCCACACGCTATATATGGTGCTAAGGTAGCTGAGAAGTTCAAGGAAAAGCCTGATGTATGTAATGCCATTGGTGCTCACCATGATGAAATTGAAATGCAGACACTGCTTGCTCCAATCGTTCAAGTTTGTGACGCTATTTCTGGTGCTCGTCCAGGCGCACGTCGTGAAATAGTAGAGGCTTATATTAAGCGTCTTAACGATCTTGAGGCAATAGCGATGTCATATCCTGGAGTTACAAAAACATATGCTATTCAGGCAGGACGCGAACTACGTGTTATTGTTGGCGCTGACAAGATGGATGATGTTGAATCAGAGAAACTGTCAGGCGAAATAGCAGAGAAGATACAGAATGAAATGACGTATCCTGGTCAGGTTAAGATTACTGTAATTCGTGAAACTCGTTCTGTGGCTTATGCAAAATAAGAAGTATTGAACATTAATATTCCATACATGTTGAGCTCGGCATTATGCCGGGCTCAATTTGTTTAGGACTGCCCCCTTGCTTATCCCCAACTCGTGTAAATATACAGAAATCTTCCAACCTGTATCCCTCTACGAAAGAGGTGCAAGTGAGAAGGCACAAGTAATAAAGATTTCCTAGGTTACGCACTCATTATCCGCTATCAACAATCATTGCATTATCTTTTCTGCTGGATAGCATGGAAGCTCCTTGCTCAGAAAGTATATATGTCGGAGATCGCAGAAATCAACAGCTGTGATAACGGCTATATTCCTACTTATTAGCACGAATTACTAATGATTATATTTCCTTATTTCTTTTACCGATTATATATTACTAAATAACCACACTAAGTGATAACGCAATGAAAGAGAAAGGAATATAGTGTTGTTCAAACAGGATTCTTTTATTACTACGGAATGACTACATACAACCTTTTCTCTATTAACAGGCAGGTGATTTTGGAGAAAATTCGTATATTTGTTTCCTACTTTAGATCGACATAACACTCTGATACAAAAGAATAGATGCTAATTTAATTGGTTTGGCTTTAAAAAACAAAGGAAAATCGTGCAGTCTTTTAGTGCTCATCCACTCCTTTATAGTAAAAGGAGTTTTGTTGCCGTTAAATAAATGATACAGATAGACGCTTGCAAGCAAGGAGACAAGGACGCTCTTGGAGAACTTTACACGGTGTATGCCCATAAACTGCGAGGCGTATGCCGACACTACATAAAGGATGAAAGCGTGGTAGAGGATATTCTGCACGATGCTTTTATCATCATTTTTATGTCACTTAAAGACTTGAAGGATAATTCAAAGTTGGAAGGTTGGATGATAACCATCGTGAGAAACCTTTCCTTAAAGTATCTGCAACGTACTGAAAAGAGTGAGTTTCTGTTGTCTCAGTTGGATATTGATTTTGCAGATGATGAGTCAAATACCCCACACAAAAGCATAGAGCTTGACGTGCTTTTGTCTGCCATCGAAAATCTGCCCAAGGGAAACAGGGAGGTGTTCAAACTGTCGGTTTTAGATGGTTTGGCGCACAAAGAAATCGGAAAGTTGCTTGGTATTGCCCCGCATAGTTCTTCCTCGCAGTTGTTCAGGGCAAAGAAAATGCTTCGCACCATGCTGGTCGACTATTGGCTGGTGCTGTTGCTTCCCGTTTTCATACCTCTATATATCTACTTCATTACAAGGAATCAATATGAAAAGAAGTCAGGAAACAGTTCCGCTTTCGTGAAATCTCGCAGGGAGGATACGAGAGAGTCGGGAGCGGCAGAAAAGAACACCGACAATCTGAACCAGACAAAAACAACAGCCTCTCCCGAGAAACAATTCAGCAACTATTTTGCGCAAGAGCAAATAGAGGAACGGTACGCAAAGCCCGATACTACAAATATAATAGGAATAGAAGAGCAGCATGTAATGGCACTCAACACCGACTCCTTGCAAAAACATTTGGCGGTGGAAAGTAATGTAACGGATTCCCTGTTCTGCCTGCCGTCAATATCGCCAAACAAACTCGTAGCTCTCAACACGCACGGGTATCCAGCCACTTCACAGAAGAAAAAATATCCCTGGACTTTCAACTTGGGATATTCCTCCAATGCAGGTGCCAATGGTGCATTGTCCAATTTGGGCTACCTGTCGGTGGTGGATTATGCCAATGGTGGCGCAACGGCGAAACTGTACACTTGGACTGATTTAGAGAACTATTATGCCCAAAACAATGCTTTGATGGACTCTGTCGAGAGAGCAAGAATGTCATTGATACTGCTTGAGCACCCAATGGATGACAACAGTCCATTGGGAGAGGTTGCGCATCATTACCGTCCTAAAACATTTAATCTTTCCTTCAACAAACAACTCAGTCCAAATTGGACTTTCGGCACAGGATTGACCTACACGAGGTTGAAGTCGGAATTTGAAAGTGAATACCACAGGGCGAAGTTGGTAAAAACCCAAAAGATAGATTATGTTGGCATACCACTGCGCTTGACCTACCGTATATGGAGCAAAGGGCGCTTCAACGCCTATACGACAGGAGGTGTAACATTTGAAATGCCTGTTCATAGTTCGTTTGAGAAGAAGTATATCTTTACATCCGACTCGACGTTCACGCTGAAAGGCAACATCAAGCCTCGCTATCAATGGTCTGTCAATTTGGGTATCGGCATACAGTACAGGATATTCAAACCGTTCAGTCTGTACTTCGAACCTAATATGTTCTATTACTTTGGGAATGGCAGTGGAATAGAAAACTATCGCACCGAGCATCCTTTCTTCATCACTGTTCCTTTCGGACTGCGACTCACATGGTAAGTATGCCTTTCTTCTAAAAAGGCATGCAATGCTTGCAGTCTTTTCGTTGGTTTGCACTCCTTGATAATGTAAGGAACAATAAACTGACAACGAAACAGAATGTACGGAATTTACGACTACATCTACAATGGATTGGTGTTTATCAACAACATGCTGCGCAAGCGACACAAGGAACTCACATCGCTGATGATATACTCAACGACAAGATGCCAGTCGCGTTGTAAGCACTGCTCCATTTGGAAGAAACCAACGGAGAATTTGAGTCTGGCAGACATCATCAATATAATGAACAGCAAATGCGTGTCAAAACGAACTGTGGTGGGATTGGAGGGAGGAGAGTTCATACTCCATCCCGAAGCCGATAGGATATTGGAATGGTTCGATACCCATCATCCCAACTATACACTTCTTTCCAACTGTCTTGCTGTGGAAAAGATCGTTGAAGCAGTAAGGAAGCATCGCCCCAAGCACCTGTACATATCGCTCGATGGCAACAAGGAAACCTATCTGTATATGCGTGGACGTGATGGATACGACAAGGTGATACAGGTCATAGAGGAATGCAAGGACAGCGTGCCCATTTCCCTTATGTTTTGTCTCTCGCCGTGGAACTCGTTTGAGGACATGAAGCACGTCATCGGCATTGCCAAAAAATATGATATTGACGTGCGGATAGGCATTTACAGCACGATGTCTTTCTTTGACACGACAAAGGAACTTATGGATGTGGACGACAACGACTACATAGGAAGCATTCCCCTTGCCATAAATAAGACCGAGGAGAACTATGACTTTGTAGCCTTGTACGATGAATGGAAAAACAATAGGCTGAGACTTCGCTGCCACAGCATTTTCAGCGAGTTGGTCATCCATTCTAACGGAGATGTGCCGTTGTGCCAAAACCTTGACGTAGTGTTGGGAAACGTGCATCGGAATACACTTGACGAGATTTTCAACTCACGGCAGACCTTAGACATTCAATGCAGACATTCCAAGGAGTGCAACGGCTGCTGGATAAACTACCATCGCAAGTACGACATCATACTGTTGCGCAACTTGGAGAGGATATTCCCGAAGCGAATGATAGAACTGTTCTACGGAAAGTACCAATGGACAGGCGACAGGGGAATAACCTACAAGAAGCATTTCAAGAAAACGGCATCATAATAAAGAGAATAACGAGATATGGAGTATATTGGTAAAATCATCGATAGATACAAACGCATCCGTAATATCGGGGCTTTGGAAAAGACCTACAAGCAGCAGTATGCGCTCGTTGGCATTGGAAATCATTGTGTCAGCAACCTGCTGCCAGTCATGCAACATCTGCAACTGCCCTTGAAGTACATCTGTTGTACTTCCGAGCGAAAAGCGGCTTTGATACATCAAAAATATAAGGGTGTGAAAGGTACAACCTGCTTGCAGGAGGTGTTGGATGACGAGTGCGTCAAAGGTGTATTCGTTGCAACCAATCCATGTTCGCATTTCACGATTGCATGCAAAGTCATCATGGCAGGGAAATCGCTATTCATAGAGAAACCACCTTGTCAGGACATCCGAGAACTGAACGCATTGAGGGATGTCGTCAAACTGCATGCTTCAGAAACCATCGTTGTGGGATTGCAGAGGCGCTTTGCACCTGCCACGCACATCCTGCAAAGGCGATTAGCAAAGGAATGCGTACATCATTACCATTACCGATATCTCACGGGATTATATCCCGAGGGGGATGCGCTGACCGACCTATTTATCCATCCGCTTGATTATGTCGTGTTCCTATTTGGCAGAGCCATCGTCAGGGCTGCTCATGCCGCAAGAGGCAAGAAGGGGGGACATACCATCTTTCTTGTTTTGGAACATCACGACACGATGGGGATGCTGGAACTTTCTACCGACTACACTTGGCAACAATCGCGGGAACTGCTGAGCATCAGCACAGACAAGGGATTTTACTCGTTGGACTGCATGGAAAGCCTCGATTTCTCGCCCCGACGTTCCGTCTTGTTTGGCATTCCGTTGGAGAAGGTCATCCACAGCAATGCATCTGTTGTCAAACTGTACGACAGAAATGGCTTTGTCCCTACTGTTGTCAATAACCAAATTTACTCGCAGGGGTTCTTCTCAGAGATAGAAGCCTTTGCCGATATGGTTGAGAGCGGAAGAACGGACAGTCAAGCTTACGGAGTGGATAGTATGACTGCCACCTATTCTCTGATGGAGGAAATACGTGAGAGTGCAAGCAATAAATAAAGGACAATAGCGTTATAAGAACAAATAGTATCAACAAATAAAATTTCAGCGATGATGAAACAAGTATTCTATTGTATGATATGCCTATTGGGGTTGTCGGCATGTTCTTCAGAGAATTTCGTTCTTGAAGCATTGAAAGTGCATGACGTTACAAACTCGGACTGCAGTTTGACATTATCCGAAACCGACACGCGCAACGAGGTCCTTGAAGCCAATGCTGTGGCATCGGCAACGCTTAATATAGAACTTGGGAAAGACGGCACTGCCCAATGCCTGATAGAAGATGTGAAAGACAACTGCGTAATAAAGGAGCGCAAAGTAAGTGTAACCAACCAAGACAACCAAATCACGCTCGTTGTGTATCACAAAGTGGACTTCGAGGAGCGTGCAGACTGCATCTGCAACTACAATGTCAATTTTAAAATGAGCAAGCTGCTGCAGGGCAATTATCATTTGAAGGTGTATTACGCTGGTTCTACCATGAAATGCAAGGAAGAATATCTTGCATACGATGGGCAGGTAAGCCTTGCCACAGGCAAAACGACAAAGGTAACTTTTGCGCCCGGGCTGGTCTTGCCTGAAGAGTAACCGTAAAGCAAAGCTTCCATAGGTGTGTAATTTGAACTGTGTCAAGGCAACGTTCCTTAAATACGCGAGTTCCAGATAAGAAAAATGTTGTAAAAGTTGGTATTACTCAAACTATGTACTAATTTTTTACTGAGCCGATTTTCTCCCATATTAAAAATATGGGAAAACGCCCAAATGCTTTACTATTCAGCATATTGGACGTTAAAAAAGTTGCGGAGACACGACTCGAACATGCGACCTCCAGGTTATGAGCCTGGCGAGCTACCAACTGCTCCACTCCGCGATATATTACCATTCAAAAAGGATTGTTATCCTGTTTGCGAGTGCAAAGGTACGCATTTTATACGATATATACAAATATTTATCTCCTTTTTTTGTTTTTTCTGCCCAATAAATCGTTTTTTTGCTCATTTTTCTTTGTGTTGTGTAATAAAAACACTACCTTTGCGCATGTATAACATAATGTGCAATTTAATCTGGGAAAATATATATGTCTATATCAAAGACAAGACAAAAATTAGTAGATGTAGCAAGACTTTTATTTGCTAAAAATGGATTTGCTAATACCACGATGAACGATATAGCTGTGGCTTCTGGCAAGGGAAGGCGCACGCTTTACACCTATTTTAATAGTAAGGAGGAAATTTTCTCTACTGTTATTGAATGTGAACTTGAGCGTTTGTCGGATAAACTTGAAGAAGTTTCGTCAATGAATATCTGTCCTTTAGACAAGATTATAGAATTGATTTATACCCATCTTACCATGATTAAGGAAACAGTTGTGAGAAATGGTAATCTTCGTGCTGAGTTTTTCCGCAATATATGGATGGTGGAGAAGGTGCGTAAGAACTTTGATGATGATGAGATTCAGATATTCCGTCGTGTATATACCGAGGGTAATGCAAGTGGCGATTTTGAAATAGATAATATTGAATTGGTTGCTGACATTACCCACTATTGTATTAAAGGACTTGAGGTGCCTTTTATTTATAACCGGATTGCTCCCGGGTTGAGTGAGGAGGCAAGTAAGCCAATAGTTGCAAAAGTGGTTTATGGAGCTTTAGGCAGACGCATAAATCCAGAGAAATAACGATTTTTATTATATTATAATTTTTATAGAATTATGGGATTACTTTCAGGAAAGACAGCTCTTGTTACAGGTGCTGCTCGTGGTATTGGTAAGGCTGTGGCATTGAAGTTTGCAGCCGAAGGAGCTAATGTTGCTTTTACCGACCTTGTACTTAATGACGACATGGCGGCTGGTCTTGAGGCTACTCGCAAGGAAATAGAAGCTCTTGGCGTAGTTTGCAAGGCATACGCTGGCAATGCTGCTGATTTTGCAGAGACAGAGGCTGTTGTAAAGAAGATACATGAGGACTTTGGTTCTATTGATGTTCTTGTCAACAATGCTGGTATTACAAAGGACGGTTTGATGCTTCGCATGACGGAGGAGCAGTGGGATGCTGTTATCAATGTGAACCTAAAGTCAGCTTTCAACTTCATACATGCAGTTGCTCCTATCATGCTTCGTCAGCGTGGTGGTTCTATCATCAACATGTCTTCAGTTGTTGGTGTTCACGGAAATGCAGGACAGTGTAACTATGCAGCTTCAAAGTCAGGTATGATAGGATTGGCAAAGTCTATTGCTCAGGAGCTTGGTCCTAAGGGAGTTCGTGCAAATGCCGTTGCTCCCGGATTCATTGAGACTGTTATGACAGCCCAGCTTCCTGAGGCAGTGAGAAAGGATTGGATGTCCAAGATTCCACTTCGTCGTGGTGGTCAGGTTGAGGATATTGCCAATGTCTGCGTGTTCCTTGCATCTGACATGTCAAGTTATGTCAGCGGTCAGGTTATCCAGATTGATGGCGGTATGAATATGTAATACAACATATTGTGGAGGTAGTTTACGAAGACAATCATATTATAATAGTTTCTAAGGCAAGTGGTGAAATTGTTCAAGGCGATAAAACCGGTGACGAACCATTGTCGGAGACTGTTAAGGCGTATATAAAGGAGAAGTACCAAAAGCCCGGAAATGTTTTTCTGGGCGTGGTACATCGCCTTGACAGACCTGTTTCTGGATTGGTTGTTTTCGCAAAAACCTCTAAAGCATTATCACGTCTTTGCAATATGTTTCGTGATGGTGATATACATAAGACATACTGGGCAATAACAAAAAACAGACCACAGACAACAGAGGGGACTATAACTTCATGGCTTGTAAGAAATGAAAAGCAGAACAAGAGTTATAGTTATAATAGAGAGGTGCCTAATTCAAAGAGGGCAATTCTCAATTATAAACTTATAGGAAGTACCGATAATTACTCGTTGCTGGAGGTTAATCTGCTTACGGGCAGGCATCATCAGATTCGGTGTCAGCTTGCTTCAATAGGTTGTCCTATAAAAGGCGACCTGAAATATGGTGCACAGCGTAGTAACATTGATGGAAGCATCTCTCTACTGGCTCGCAGGATTAAGTTCATACACCCTGTGTCTAAAGAAGAGATTGACATTTCTGCTCCTGTTCCCGATGATAAATTGTGGCGTGATATTACTGCTGATATTGTCTCTGAGATAAAGAAATAACGCTTATGAAGAAGGTTCTTAAGATAATTGGTTGGGTGTTGTTTATACCAATTATCCTGATAATCGCGTTTGCGGCATTGTTTTATCTGCCTCCATTTCAAAATTGGGCAGTACAGCGAGTTGCAAATATTGCTTCTGAAAAGACGGGGATGGAAATCACCGTAAATCATGTCAATCTTTCATTTCCTCTTGATTTGTCAGTAGAAGGTGTACGGGTTCTGAAACAGAACGATTCTCTGCCACAAGTCAAAGACACTATAGCCGACATTCAGAAAACTATTGTTGACCTGCAGCTTCTGCCGCTTTTTTGCTCAAAGGTAGAGGTTGATGAGTTGCTTTTGCAATCGTTTAATCTTAACACTTCCAATCTTATTGCCTCTGCACATGTTAAGGGTAGTGCAAATACTCTGCGTGTGCAAAGTCACGGCATAGACCTTGGCATGGAAGATGTGATGCTGAACAGCGTTTTGCTTGACGGTGCCAATCTTGATATACAACTTTCCGATACAGCTTCTACAGATACTACTACCAGTGAAAACCGTTGGAAAATAAGATTGCAGCAGCTGAAGGTAAAGAACTCAAATGTCAACTTGACCATGCCTGGCGATACTCTGCAAATAGGTGTAGGCATAAGAAAGGCTGTTGTAAACAATGGGTTCTTCAGCCTGTATGACGAACTTTACAGTGTAGCTGATGCTGATTTGACATTTAACAAAATAACCTACGACAACAAGTTTGAACCTCATATTAAAGGGTTCGACTACAATCATCTGGATATTACAGGACTGCATATCGGCTTAGACTCATTAAGTTATAATTCACCTGACCTCTATTTGCAGATTAAAACGGGGCACTTTAGGGAGCAAAGCGGGCTGGTTTTGAGTCAAATCTCGGGCACTTTACGAATGGATTCCGCCTCTCTTTATATACCCAATGTAAAGATAGCAACTCCATATTCACAGGCTGATTTTGCCATAACGATGAATATGAATGTATTAGACGACGCTAATCCGGGTAACATGTCGGTTAAAGGGCATGCAGAACTTGGAAAACCAGATATACTGCTGTTTATGACAGAAGTTCCTGACAAGTTAAAGTCGGCTCTGCCGCATTATCCGTTGAAAGCCGATATTGATATTTCAGGAAATATGCGGCGCATGAATGTCAATCGCTTTAATGCTGATTTGCCAACGGTGTTCAGGCTTACTGCCAATGGCTATATAAACAATATTGCCGACACCGACTACCTGCTTGCCAATTTGAATGTCAATGCAGAAACCTATAACATGAGTTCCTTGGCAAATGTATTTCTTGATAAGGACATGCAGAAAACAGTCCGCATTCCGAGAGGTATAACTCTTGATGGACGCTTGCTGGCCGACGGTTCTGTATATAATGCTGACTTGCGTGCATCGCAGGGGGGAGGTTGGCTGGCGTTAAAAGGACGCTGTAATACCTCATCAATGGTTTATAATGCTGATATTAAGGCACATGCTTTCCCATTGCAGCACTTCCTCCCTGGTATGGGGCTTACTCCTTTCTCAGGCGATATAACATTAATGGGAGCAGGTACAGACATATTTTCAAGCAGAACCCAACTTAATGCCAATGCCCACGTAACGAAACTGTATTATAACGGTTTCGACTTGTCGGGAACAACTGCCACGGCAAGAGTCAGCAATGGAGTTGTATATTCAAATCTGCATTGCATCAACGACCTGCTGCGTGGAGATATCTCTCTTGATGCCTTGCTTAGTAAAAACAACTTGAAGGCAACTGTAGCTTGTAATCTTGATAAAGCCGATCTCTATGGTATGAAGCTTGTCGAATCACCGCTTAGCACCTCGCTTTGTGCTCATGTTGATGTGGCAAGCAATATGGACGATTATTACAAAGTTCAAGGATTTGTAAGTGACGTTGTCATAAGCGATTCCACATCATTGTTCTTCCGTACATCGGAACTTTATATTGATGCCCTTACCCGCAGAGACTCGACTTGGGCAAAGATGAACAGTGGCGACTTTATGCTCGACATGTCTGCAAGCGGTGGATATAGAGAACTTATGAGTCTTGCCGACAATATGGCACAGGAACTCAACAAGCAGATAGCCCGTAAGTACATATCACAGGATTCACTGAAGCAAGTCCTTCCTATAGGTCATTTTACGCTTCGTTCTGGAAAGAACAACCTTGTAGCCGGTTATGCGGCAAAGATGGGATATAAGTACCGCGAGATAAATGCTGATATAACAAGTTCTCCTGCCGACGGTCTTAACGGCTATGCGCAGATTGACTCGCTGTATGCCTTTGACATGCAGTTAGACAAGATAAGACTGGATATTGAAACTGATTCTACTGGATTTAAGTATAGAGGACAGATAAAGAATGAGAAGAATAATCCGCAATACAGCTTCAATGCTTTGTTCGACGGAAGTCTATTTGAGACAGGAAGCAGTATAAATCTTGCCCTCTATGACGAGAAAAACCGTCTTGGTATAAAGATGGGCGTTAACGCATTGCTTGAACATAACGGCATACGCATTAAATTTGCCGACCCTCGACCTGTTCTCGGTTACCGCAATTTCACTGCCAATGAGGATAACTATTTCTTCCTTGCCGACAACAACCGTGTTTCAGCAAATATGGCATTGCGTGCTGATGATGGCACAGGATTGCAGATATTCAGCAATGATGACAATCTCGATGCACTTCAGGATTTGACACTGCACCTTAATCAACTTGATTTGGCGTCTGTTGTTAGCGTTGTGCCTTATATGCCTAATGTGAAAGGAATCATGAACGGCGACTTCCATATTATCCAGACAGACAAGGAACTTTCCGTTTCAACATCGCTCGACGTCAATAGTCTTGTTTACGAAGGCGCTAAGATGGGTAATATCTCTTCGGAATTTGTTTACATGCCTTTAGAAGATGGAGGACACTATCTTGACGGAATATTAAGCCATAATGGCAATGAAGTCGGTACAATAAAAGGTACTTACAAAGCTGGAACAAAAGAAGGAATCCTTGATGCCGACGTTGATTTGGCACGTCTGCCGCTTGACTGGGTCAATGGCTTTATTCCCGATAAGATTATAGGTCTGCAAGGCTATGGCGATGGAAAACTTACTATCGACGGTCCTCTTTCTGCAATGCAGATTGATGGTGAGGTGTTGTTAGACTCGGCTTCTTTGGTAAGTGTTCCCTATGGTGTGGAGATGAAATTCGAGAATCGCACTGTGCGCATAAAGAATAGTAAGCTGCTTCTTGAAAATTTCAATATGTATGCCAACAACGACCAGCCGCTTGTTATCAACGGCAATGTTGATTTCTCCAACATGGATAAGATGATGGCAAACCTGCGTATGTCGGCTCGTAATTTCCTTGTCATTGATGCAAAGGAGAATAGAAGGAGTGAAGTCTTTGGCAAAACCTATGTCAACTTCCTTGCCATGATGACAGGACCGCTGTCGGCTCTCCAGATACGTGGAAAGCTCGATGTTCTCAGCTCCACCGATATGACTTACATTCTTCGAGACAGCCCGCTCACCACAGACAACAAGATGGATGAGTTGGTGAAGTTTACCGATTTCCGTAAGACTGCTGACGAGATTACTGTACGCCCGCCTATCGAGGGGTTGTATATGGATCTTGCCATTTCTGTCAGTGAGGGAGCACGAGTGTTCTGCGCACTTAATGCCACAAAGACCAACTATCTTGACATGACAGGAGGCGGCGACCTGCGAATGGTATATAGTCAGGATGAGTTAAGACTTACAGGACGTTATACTCTCAACAGCGGTGAAATGAAATATTCTTTGCCTGTTATTCCACTAAAGAACTTTACCATTCAGGAAGGTTCATATGTAGAGTTCACCGGCGATGTAATGAACCCTACTCTTAACATCACAGCTACAGAGACGACAAAAGCTAACGTCTCGTCTGAGGGAAAAAACTACAGCACCACTTTCAACTGCGGAGTTGTTATAACTCAGACTCTTAACAACATGGGTCTTGAGTTCATAATTGAGGCACCGGAAGACATGACTATCAATAGTGAGTTACGTGCAATGACTAAGGAAGAACGTGGGAAAATTGCTGTTACAATGCTTACAACCGGCATGTATATGTCTGACAATAACTTATCGTCATTCTCGATGAACAATGCACTTAGTTCATTCTTGCAAGGTCAGATAAATACTATTTCAGGAAATGCACTGCGTACTCTCGACCTGTCATTAGGTATTGACAATTCTACCGATGCTACGGGCGCATTGCATACTGACTATACTTTCAAGTTTGCCAAGAGATTCTGGAACAATCGCATCCGCATAGTTGTAGGAGGAAAGGTATCGTCGAATCAGACCAATGCCGAGAGCCTGTTCGATAATATTGCTTTTGAATACCGTCTCAACGAACATTCCAATACCAATCTTAGACTCTTCTATAATCGTGCAATCTATGATTATCTGGAGGGTTATGTAGGATCTTATGGTGTAGGCGTGGCATGGAAACGCAAAGTTCAAAGTATTGGAGAGTTGTTCAGGTGGCGCAAGAGTGGTAGTGAATTCCTGCTGCCAGATGTAAAGGAGATTATTCCAGATACAGTAGAAAATAAAAAGACGAGATAACGAATGAAATCATTCATAGAACACATATTCTGCATTGTGGCGGTCGTGTTGATTACCAGCTGCTCTACAACCAGTTCACTTGAGGAGGACGAACAATTGTATGCCGGTATGAAAAAGACCGAGTATAAAAACTATTCTTTCAATCAACATTTCATTGAAACACAAGAGGAGATAGAAGCTGCATTGGCAGCAACTCCTAATGGTGCTCTTTTAGGAAGTTCGTATTACAGGACTCCTTTCCCTTGGAGGTTGTGGGTATGGAATGCAACTTCAGGTAAAAAGTCAGGAATAGCGCAATGGGTGAATCGCACATTTGGCACAACACCGATTCTCATGTCAGATGTAAATCCTATGCTTAGAGCTACTGTCGCACAGACAACATTGCGCAACAATGGATATTTCCGTGGTATAGTAAATTATGAGGAAATAACCTTGAAGAACCCCAAAGAGGGAAAAATTGCATATACCGTTGACCTTGGACATCTGTTTACTATCGATACCATTGAGTACACGAATTTCCCTGTTGGAATGGACAGTCTGATACGCTCGTCGTCTGCCGACGCATATGTAAAAAAGGGTGAGGGATTCAGTGTTGCTGACCTTGACTTGGAGCGTCAGCGACTGAGTGCTTTGTTTCGTAACAATGGTTATTATTTCTATCAGTCGGGACATTCTTCATACCTTGCAGATACAATAGCCACCCCCGGGGAGGTGCGACTGAGATTACAGATGCTGGATTCACTCGACCATAAAGTGGCTCGCAAATGGTATATAGGCAAGACTGACATATATCTTCGCAACCGTTTCGGTGAACAGACCAAGGATTCAACAGTCCGTCGCCGTTTTAAGATTCATTACAACGGGAAGCGTGCACCTATTCGCACAAGGGTGATTTTAGCTGATACAAAGTTGAGACCACGGCAACCCTATAGCGAAGATGCCTACAGAGAGTCGTTGAGCAGGCTTACGGCAAACGAGAATTTCCAGTCGGTGGACTTTAAATTCATACCTCGTGATACAACCTCTACATGCGATACTCTTGATATGGAAATATCGGCAGTATTCGGCAAACCATACGAAATATCGCTCGAAGGAAAGTTCACAGGCAAAACCACCAGCCGCATAGGTCCTGGTGCCGAGCTTACATTTACCCGCCGTAATGCTTTGCGCTATGGTGAGAAATTGTCGCTTAACCTTTTCGGGTCTATAGAGTGGCAGACAGGAGGAAGCGGTACATCGTCAAATGTTGCTGTCAATTCCTATGAATACGGTACCAATCTGACGTTTGAAATACCTCGTCTGCTTCTTCCTTTCATGAAACACCGACGCTGGACTTCTACGCCTACCACTCTCATAAAGGCATCGAATCAGGTTGTGAACCGAGGCAACTTCTTCAACCGACATATAATGTCAGGCGAACTTACTTACTCCGTTCAGCCTACATCAACATCACAGCATATATTTTCACCACTCATTCTACAGTACGACTATATGAACAGAATGACCGACAAGTTTGCCGATATTCTTAATGCCAACCCTTATCTGTTGGCTTCAATGCTTGACCAGTTTATTCCGAAACTGCGCTACACCTATATATATAAGTCGCCTTCCACCTTCAGAAATCCTATTACATGGGAGACTACGGTGTCAGAGTCTGCAAATCTCATTTCCGCAGGATATGCACTTGCAGGTAAAAGTTGGTCGGAAAGTGGAAAGCATTTGCTTAAAAACCCTTATGCACAATTTGTGAAGGTTGAAACCGATTTTACAAAGACATGGTTGGTAAGCGACAGAGCTAATCTTGTTGCACATTTCAATGCAGGTGTCATCTGGAGCTATGGAAACTCTGAAGATGCGCCTTACTCCGAACAGTTCTATGTTGGCGGTGCTAACAGCATACGTGCTTTTACCGTTCGTGCCATTGGTCCAGGGCGTTATAAGACCGATGTTGCAGGACTTTCCTATCTCGACCAGACAGGTGATGTAAAGTTTGTAGCAAATATTGAATACCGTCCGCATCTTTTCGGAAATCTCTATGGAGCATTATTCATTGATGCGGGTAACATCTGGGCATTGAAAGAAGATGGCTACAGAGGGCAAGAGTCTGTTTTCAAATGGAAGAGTATATTTCAGGATATGGCAGTAGGTACAGGAATTGGAATACGCTATGATCTTGATTTCTTTGTAATCAGAATTGATTGGGGCATAGGTCTTCACATGCCTTACAATACAGGTAAGTCAGGATTCTTTAATATAAACAAGTTCAAAGACAGCCAAAGCCTGCATTTAGCAGTTGGCTATCCGTTCTAATATAACGTGAGAATACAAGTTGTGTATATTATGCCCTTTGTATATTGATATACTACTTCTTCGGAAATAAGCAATATGTCGCAACGGCTCCCTGTAGGTTGATGAAGAAACTGTTCCAAAGGCTGTTTGTTTATGGTATACATATCATTACCAAAGATTGCCGTCCGGTAAAACTCAAAAGGTAATAGAAACGTTGCCCAAAGTCCGTTTTTACAGGATTCGGGCTGTCTTTTTGAAAAGTAATCCCACTAATCAAACAACGTTTGTACAATTTGTTATACAAACGTGTATAAAACTCCATAAAAGTGCTCTCTCGGTGTATATGGAGAAATCAAAACAACTGAATTTGTTCACATAATAACATTATATCGAACTTGCGTAAAATATATGAAAAGTAACAATGCGGAGTTAATGTTTACAGATTGGAAAATGACATGCTTCTACTTTATGGCAGTGATTAGAATAAAGTTTTACCGGACAGTAATAATTACCAAATTGAAAAGAACTATGAAAGGTGCGCTAATGTCCGTTTCTGGCAAAGTGTAGCTTTAAATCTTGTGTAACAACTAAGTGTGATGATGTATATGCAACTATTACTGTCCGCTAAACATAAAATTCTCCATTCTAACTCATTGATACATAAGAATTGGGATGGTATCATTTTGTTGACAAGCCCCCTTATTCGTTTTCTGTTACTTCGGGTGGCGATTCAGCCGCAGCTTCAAGCATAA